>JAKZES010000018.1 GCA_022548915.1 Verrucomicrobiaceae bacterium E54 | reverse complement strand
CCGTCGAGGCCGACGACGATAAGGTCGCCTGACGCCTGAAGCGCCCGCCCCCGCCCTGGCTACCGGGGCGAGGGGTCGGATTTAGGACGCTTACGTTGCGTCGGGCTCTGGTCACGTCCCTACGGAAGATCAACGACCGGACGACCCGAAGACTGCGCAAGGCAGGGTGAGCCACCAACCTCAGATTATCCCTACAGACCGTCAGGGAGAGAAATCCAATTCTGACGCGGAAAATTTGCCCTTGCTTCGGGACTAGCGGCCTGACGGCAGCCACGCCTTCGACCCTATAGCTTGCTAAGCGCGGTCTCAAGTGTGTCCTTGACCATCTTCTTCTTAATGGATGGATCTTCCTTCTGGAGATACTCGACTGCAGCAAGATCGTCTCCACGTTTCCTGTTCTGGCGCGGCTCAAGCGCTTCGATCAGAATCGCCTCTAACGCAGGAATCATCTTCGTCGCATCGAAGGTAGCAGAGAGCTTCCCAAGTGCGCCGGAGTCGGAGACGGGAAGAAGGCCAAACCATGAGAAGCGATCCCAGCGGGCCGACATACGATCAATCGTATGCTCATAAAGCCGCCGGCCAAGAGGCCTGTCCGTCGTCCTCCCCACGTAGATTACTTCACGCCCATCGTAGAGGAGATAAATCCCGATCTGCTTTGTGAAATCGACCGGTGTTGCGCCTATCTGCTGCATCCCGAGAAGTTTGGGCGTCGCCATCCACTCAATAGCCTCTCGCCGCCAGAACATCCCGAAGGAACTAACGATTGCATACTGCTCCTCTTCCTCTGGCTCAGGTTTGACGACACCCGGCTTCTTCGTAGGCATTTTGGGTCCGGCCTTCTGATTCAGGGCGAATGTGCCCTTAGCTACCCGGACGTATGGTGCCTCCTCGCCGAGCTTCTTGATTGACGCGCTAATCTGGGCATTGACAGTCGCAGCAGGCGTCGCACCGAGACTGGTGCGCAATCCGTCTGAGATGATCTGCTCTGTAATCTCCTTGTAGTGTAGGGGCTCCGATGACGCGGCCAGCACCTTGTCTATGGCTTTTTTCCATGTGAGTTCTTTCGACATAAGACGTCAGTTCATTTGCTTATAGAATAGATGTCCTCACATCTTCTTTCCTCACTGCTCCCAAATGAGTCTGAGATCGTCACGTGAGAATCACCTTTACTAGTGACTAGAAGGGCTGACGTCGAGCCGATTCCCCTGAGCACGGCCTGTGCAGGAGTTGACGCCAGGGCCCCGGTCAGATGCCGAACCTGATCGAAGACGCCCTCGCCTCGAAGCTGGCCACCTGGCTCGCCGACAACCGCCCCGAGGCCCTGCCAATCTCCGTTCCGATCCAGGTCGCCAACCGGGACGAACTGCGAACGCGGCCCTGCATCGTGCTGGCCACCTCCGACACGAAACCAGTCTCGGGGGCACGGCACACCGCCCGGATCAAGCTCGACGTCCACCTGTTCAGCCAGGTCGACGACACCTCCGCGGAGACCAGCGCCGTGTGGGCCTGCGAGCTGGCGCGACTGCTCGCGGGCGTGGCGGCGATCCAGTCGGATCTGAACGACGACACGTTCTGCCTGCATGACCTCCTGCTCCGTGATTCCGCCACCGTCCCAGATGAATCCCGGGGGCGTGAAACGGTGGTCAGCTACGAGGCGGTTGTTTCCGCGGTGTGACGGTTGACATGCCGGCAGCGGTCAAATGGCCGCATCGCTTCTGGGCACGACCGGTAACTGGGGGATTCCCCAGGACGAAGCCGGCATCCTGATCACCGACCTGTCGTTCGACTTTTCCAACCAGGAGAAGCCGGTCCTCGACAAGGGCGGCGAGATCATCGGCCTCGCGCTCTACCAGGAAATGGCCGAGGTGAAGCTCTCGGGACTCGTGTCGAAGGACACCCCGTTCTCCGGAAAGGTTGGAGCCGCCCTCACGCTCGCCAACACCGTGCCCGGCCACCTGAACGGCAGCGGCGGCACCACCATCGTCAACCAGATCTCCCGAAGCCTGAACAACGAGGACTTCGAGAAGATCGACATCACCGCCAAGTACTACCCGTTCGTCGCGGCGGGAGGCGGGTCCTGATCACCAACACCTGAGATCTCGAGATGAACGCCGTATCCCACCTGTCCTCCACCGCCACCAGCAATACCTGCCTTGCGGCTGCTCTCGTGGCGGTCGGTATTCCGCTCGCCGAGAAGCCCTTCGTCCGCGTTGTCGGCGACGGGATTCGCGGCGAGCGCGTCGTCTGGTTCTTCGAACCGCAGAGCCCGGACGGGAAGTTCCAGACCAAGGAGCTGATCACCGCGTGGAACGACGACGCCTGGCACCTTGCCAATCCGGAGCATCCCTTCGCCTACATCAAGTGCGCCCTCAAGAACCGGGAGCGCCTCGTCGACAAGGTGAAGCAGGACGTGCCGCTGGCCTGCGTGAAGCGTCGGGGCAAGATCGCCCTGCTACCACTCGACGCCTCTCCTCGCACCGAGGACCTGTTCCTTCGTCACCTGTGAGCAACCTGTGAACAAGATGGAAGATCCCGACCGCCAGAAACTCCTGTCCGCCGCCTTCCACGAGGTGGAAACGATCATCGGAGGGCACACCATGCGCCCGCTCTCGCTGGCCAGCTACGACGTCCTGCTCCGCACCGGCAACCCATTGGTGAAGGGCAAAATGCCCGAGGAGGGCACCCCGGAGTTCACCGCCGCGCTCATGGGTTTCGTCTACGCTCACTGTGCCCCTTGGCCCGACGTGGTGCGGGCGTCCTTCGACGACCAACGCTTCCGCGAAGAGACGCTCATCTTCTGCGGCGGCTTGACCCCGGCCGACTTCCAGACCGCCTTCCAACGGCTTGAGGAACAATCGAAGCAACTGGAGGCGGCGCAGGTGGAACCCGCATCGGAGCTGGGCGGAAAAAAGCCATCCCCTGCGACGAGCCCGGCTTCGTAGCCGCGCAGGTGTTCGCCATCGCCGCCGAAACCGGCTGGCCCGAGGAACGGGTCCTGTTCATGCCGCTGGCTCGACTTACCCAGTATCAACACTGCTTGCTGCGGCGCAATGGGGTTCGGACGCTAAGGGTGGAGCGGGATGCAGGTCTAGCTTCACCGAGCATGAAACTCGGTGAACTCCGGGCAATCTGGAAAGCCTCCACTGATACACAAAATGAGCCGCCCCACGAGTTTGAAGATTAGTGATTGAGAACACCTTGTGCTTTCTCTGAGACCAGGGATTAGCTATCCTTCGCCAACCACAAAAACCATTATGGCCGCTCCCAGAGAACGAAAGTCACACTGCTGCAAATGCCCCTGCGGAGAGGGATCAATCCTCGACGTATGTATCGAAGTGAATCCGAATAGTGACTATGGGCACGACGAGTGGTCCTACGAAATCAACTGTTCGACCTGCCGTGGTGAATGGCGGATTGCCGGGCAGAACCTGAAGCAGGTAAACGGCTCGGAGACGATTGCGATCAGCTCATTGCCTAAATAGGCCGATTTCGACTGCAGTTTCGCCAGACGGTTGACTGCCGCGTATGGGCATGAGCGCCCTGACCGTCACCCTCGGAGCCGACATCACGGCACTCCGTCGAGCGATGGCCGGCGCGACCGACCTCGTGGCATCGTCGGCCCGCCGGATGAGCCGCCTCACCGGTGCCGGACTCGCCGGACTCGGCAAGGGTGGCGCTCTCGCCCTGCAGAAGGGCTTCGCGCTCACCGGCACCGCACTCAAGGCCGGGATCGGAACCGCCCTGGCAGGAGGGGCGGCTGCTGTCGGTGCCGGGGTGAAAGCGGTCAACGCCGCCGCCGACTTCGAGCAGACCCAGGTGGCGTTCACCACGCTAATCGGCGACGCACAGAAGGCCGAGGAGACGCTCCTCAAGCTCCGCGAACTCGGAGCACAGACGCCCTTCGAGTTCCCGGAGCTGGCTGACGCCGGCCGGAAGCTCATCGCCTTCGGTGAGGGTGCCGACACCGTCCCCGAAACCCTGCGGCGAATCGGCGACGTGTCCGCGGGCATTCAGGCACCGGTCAACGAGATCGCGGAACTCTACGGCAAGGCACGGGTCCAGGGACGGCTCTTTGCCGAGGACATCAACCAGCTCACCGGTCGCGGCATCCCGATCATTGGCGAGCTGGCGAAGCAGTTCGGCGTCTCGGATTCGCAGGTGAAGAAGCTCGTCGAGTCCGGCCAGGTCGGCTTTCCGGCCATCGAGCAGGCGTTCATTTCGTTGACCTCCGAAGGCGGGAAGTTCCACGGCATGATGGCCGCCCAGAGCCAGACGACGACCGGCCTGTTCTCGAGCCTCAAGGACGCGATCAACGAGACGTTCCTGATCCTCGGGCAGCCGATCAATGACGCGATCCGGCCCCTCATCGCCGAGGCAATCGGACTCGTCCAGAAGCTCGCGCCGATGGCAAAACGGGCGGGCGAGGCGGTGAAGGGCGCCATCCAGTTCGTGATCGCCGCCTTCAAGAGCGGACAGATGCTCGACCTGGTGACCACTTCCCTGAAGCTGGGATTCACCGAAGCGGTCAACTCGCTGGTGAACGGATTCCGAATCGCGGTCGGATTCCTCTGGAACGCGCTCACCGACGGATCGATGTGGGCGAACCTCGGAAAGCTCTACATCGGCATCGCGATCAAGTTCTACAACCAGATCCTCCGGGGCATGGAGACGGTGATCAACTTCATCGCCGCGGGCATGGAGTGGGTGGGCGCTCTCCTCGTGAAGCACCTCCTCAAGATTCCGGGCATGGACAAGCTGCTCGGATTCAGCGCGGAGGACGTGAACACGAACTTCGGCGAGCTCTACCGCAGTCGCCAGGACGGGAAGTTCTTCGGCCTCGACCTCGCCGGCATGGAGAAGTTCGGCGACCAACTCACCGGTGAGGGGGCGTCGGGACTGGGCGAGCGTCTCACGGCGGCAGCGGCAAAAGCCATCGAGGATGCCGGGGCCAAGGGCGAGTTCATCGACACTTCCGGGATGCAAGACAAGTTGGTCGGCATCATCCGGACGATTCAGGATGCGGTGCCGAAGCCCGGGGATGCCAAGGAGGCGGCGAGCAAGGTCGCGGGAGCAGCGGGCACCGCCAACGCTCCGGGCCTGAGCACTCAGCAAGCGAGGCTCGCCCCAATCGTCACCTCCCTGGCCAAGGTGGGTGGCGGCGGATACTCGTCCGGTGCCCTGGATGCCCAGCGGGAAAACAACCGGCTCACGGGAGAGACAAACCGACTCCTCCAGGAATCCAACCGGCACCTGAAAAAGCTCGGGAACGGAGGCACCCTGACGGCCGCCTTCGGTTGACGCCGTGCCCCGGCCAAGATGCCGAGACACGTTGCCATCCAGCCGGGACGCCTCTACCCGCAGCCGGGCTATTCCGTCCAGATCGACAAGGAGGGCAAGTGGACCGCCACCCAGATCTTCCTCTGCCACCGCAACTCGGCCGTGGCGCTCATGCCCCGGCCGGGCACGCCGCACCCGGAGATCCCGTTCATCACGATCTCGCAGGTCAGCGCCAGCATCACCGAAGGCGACCTTGCCGAAATCACCTGCAACTACGCCGGGGCCGAGGAAAAGGATGAGGAGGACGAGAAGGCCAACGCGGTCTACACGATGGGGCTGTCGCTCAGCGAGGAGCCGATCCTCACCCACCAGCGCTACAAGGACCTCGAAGGCAAGGAGCGTGACGCCCTCCAGATGATCCTCGCGGGCAAGGAGAAGGACGACCAGGGCAACAAGCTCAAGGACAAGATCGAGAGCGAGCGCGGCAAGGAGGTGCTCGCCAAGATCGAACGCGGCCAGACCAGCTACTACAGCCCGCGGGTGACGTGGCGGGAAAGCTGGGTTCGCGACAAGCCGGCCGCCGCCGGGGAGCTGAACGACATCGGCAACATCGCCGACCCGTCCGGCCCGGCACCTAGTCTCGCGGGCGGCCGGAACTGGCTTCTCAACGGCGTCACCCAGACGCAGGAAGGCAAGTCGTTCCGCCTCGAGATGGAATGGCTCGCCAGCGACCGGGGAGGCTGGGACCCGGAAATCTACAAGGATCCATGAACCGGCTCCCGCAGAAGAAGAAGCGTGGCGACCCGATCCTCGCGGAGGACTGGAACACGCTCCTCGATGCCATCGCGGCCCGCACTCCACGCCCGGGGACCGGTCTGGAGCTCATCGCGTCGTCCGGTGGCTTCGCATACTCGCAGCCGTCGAACCTGATCATCCCGCGCCAGTCACTGCCCCCGTTCGCGGTGATCGGGATCGAGAAGCAGGAGGGCGGGGCTGGCGACACCTACCAGGTCATCATCAAGGAGGGCTGGGTCATCGAGCGAAAGCCGAAGACCGAGGATCACCCGGCGGTGAAGTTCCACATGCCGAAGTCCGGCAGCGGCGAGGATGGCGTCACCCTGGACACGATCCCGCGCCCGAAGATCGAGATGAAGATCGGCGACACTCTGTGGTGCACGTTCAAGACGGACATGATGGGCGAGATCACCGAGGAACCTGAGATGAAGGTCACCTCCGAGGACGAGGACGGCGTCCACTACGCGCCGGTCGACCCGGAGGGATCAGGCATCGACGGAGACTACGCCGTGAAGATTCTCAAGCTGGAGGACGACGAAGGCACGCCGAAGGTGAAGGTCTACCAGCAGAGCGACATCGAGCATTGGGCGCAACTCTGGACCGGCGAGAACCTGGGCAGCGGCGGGCGCGTCTACAAGGAGCACAAGGAGAGCGAGAACATCTTCAAGTTCCGTTCGGTGCGCGGCGACTACGGGATCCAGGAGGCGGAAACCAGCGACGAGGTTGAACTCGACTTCTGGGGGAAGAACGTCGGCGAAGGATGCCCGGTGTGGGTCGAGCCGACTGACGACGAGGGGCAGCCCGAGGACGACCCACCGGATGGCCCAGCCAAGTTCCGCTCGATTGCCGGCCGCGAGAGCCAGCCGCAGATCCAGGTCGAATGCGAGGCGGCGAATCCCGGCGACCCTCTCCCCGAGACGATCCGCGTCGTCGGCAACAGCGTCGATGGCGCGATCCTCCTCGATGACGACGGCACCACCACCGAGCTGGCCCGCTGGCAGGATGGCCTGGTCACCACCCCCGGCGAGAACACGCTCAAAGTGGAGGAGTTCAAGGTCTGCGTGAACGGGTATCCCGAGACCCGGAAATTCGTCGTCGTCCCCTGACCATGGCCCACCTCATCGCACCCATCACCGTCGAGGGCATCGAAATGTGCTGCGACCCGGTCACCCGGCGCACCACAGAGATACTCATCGAGGCCGCCAACGCCATCGGCCCGAACGAGTGGGAGATCTACCGGGCGAACGCCTACGGAGATTCCGAATCCAACCCGAGTGCGGAGAGCGAGGAACCGGTCAGCGGCACCGTCGTCTTCGGCGTGTGCTGCGGCACCCAGGTCGTGCTGGAGGTCTGGGGCGAGATCGAAATCCTCAACACGGGCTTCGACTGGCTGGAGGTCCGGCTCAACGGAGCCCGGGAGTTCTACCACGAGAGCACCGAGGTCACCGATGCGGACCCGTGGGGCAAGGTCGCGGTCGGCCCGTTCAACGTGACGATCAACCTTCCGGACCGCCCCTGCGGCAATATCATCGAGATCGACGGCTCGACCGACGACGCCATCGCCAACAATGACGTGTGGTGGAAGGCGAAGATCCTGTCGATCCAGTGAGGCCGGTTGACAGCCCACCGGAGGCGTGAGGCTCTACGTCGACCTTGAGACGCTGCAACTGATCGAGGGCCCGGGATTCCGCAACCCGATCACCTCGTTGCGCTTCAAGCGGGGCGACGGGGCGCGGCTCGATGTCACCTTCCTCGCCAACGGGACCACCCCGACCGAGATCGGCGACTCTGGCAGCCTGGAGCTGCGGTTCGGGGCCAAGCCACGAGGCCGCTACGACGTTGGCTACCTGGTCCACGAGTCCGACTGGACGCTTCCCGACGTCGGTGCTGAAAGCCCACTCTACCAGTGCTCACCGTCCTTCAACACGGTGGAGCTCGACTCGGCCATGCAGGTCGGGTCGTCCACCGGCTCGGAGCTTTCCGAGATCACCCTCATGGGCGAGATCACCTGGCGAGAGGGAGCGGGCGAGCCGACTTCCACGCGCACCTTCCTGGTGGTCGTCGAAAACGACGTGAACCGCGGGACCGAGGGCGTTCCGACCGACGCCGACCCACCCTATCCGGCACCCGAACTCCTCCTGCTGCTCTCCAATACCGACTGGCTCGCCTCGAAAGCCGTCCGCTACGACGCGGCGCAGACTCAACTCGACCAAGCGGCCCGGGACCAGTTCTTCGCGAACTTCGGTGCGACCCTCGCCGAGGAGTTCGCAGGTCCAGCCCTCCGTGCGGTCCAGCTCCTTGATGAATACGACAGCGCGTGGCTGACCTACGACAGCTTCAGCGGTGAGGCCTACCTCAATGCCGGTCTGCTGGCAGGGAACCATTTCTCCGGGAATGCCATCTTCGACACATCACCAGCCGAGGCCATCAACCTGGACAACCGGGAGCTGATTGATTCCTTCGGCTATCCAAGTGCCTCGTGGAATGGCTCCACCTTCTCGATCCTGATGCCCGACCTCACCGTCGCGGCCGTGGCGACCGACTCGTTGATGGACTCCGCTTACACCCCGGCCATCGACATCTTCAACCGCCAGTGCCTGGATTCCGGTGGGAACCCGGTCTTCGAATGGGGCGGCGGATACGGATACCTTTTCTCCGATCTCGGGGTCTCTGGCGGTATCTACGGCGACATACTCTACGAAGTCGGAGGGGGCACCCCCTCCGTTGACCTTGCGAACCGCCAGCTGCTCGATGCTTCGAGCCAGGGCGTCCTCGATTGGAACGGAAGCGAGATCTACCTGAACCAGGACATGATCTCAGGCCCCTACTCGTTCATCTCGGACGTCTTTGCCTGCTACAACGGAGGCAGCTATCTCTACGGCATCAGCGACACCATCGACCTGACGACTGCCACTTCCATCACCGTGTCCGGGGGCATCATTACCGGCTACGCCTAATCCAAACCATCGAACCACCACCATGAGCCTGCTCGCCAAACCACAAGCGCCGGTCGTCCCGGCATCCGTCCGTCTCCGTCAGGAGGTCGCAGTCCTGTCCCAGGCACCTCGCCGCATCGCCGACAGCCTCTTCCAGGCATGGAAGACGAGCTTCGACCTGCTGTGGTCCACCACCGGGGGAGTGACCCCTGCCGACCGCATCGCCGCCATGGGAACCAACGCTGCTGAGCTGTTCGAGTCGAGTTCCGCCCTCGTGCAGTTCCTGGTCGAAGTAATCGGGGACAAGGACCCGGAGATGATCGCGCAGATTCAACAGCGGGTCGCCGCGATCCCTGAGTTCACCGCCCACGAGGACGGCACCGTCACGCTGGATTGACAGCAGCCACCGGGCGATGCGCTCACCCATCGACATCGAGTTCGTCTTCAAGGGGGTCGTCGGCACCGCGTCTCCGGTGCTCGGCGTCATCACGTCCTTCCAAGAGCAGATCGAATGGCACCTGCGGATCGCCTCGCTGGTTGTTGGCCTGGCGGTCGGGCTACTCTCGCTGGTCAGTCTGTGGAAGAAATTGCGGAAACGCTACTGATAACACAATCCTCACGTCCAGAATAAGGCCGACCGAGTTTGGGCGGTTTCTGTTGCACTACCTTCCGGTGAAATTGATCTGCGTATCTAGGTCCGATCAGTTCGGGAGCGCCACCCCGCTGGCCACCTGAACCGCTCTGGGGCGAAAAGTTCTGGTCCCATCGCCAAGTTGACCCCAATCATTGAGGCCCATAGCCCAGAGCGTCCCATCCGTCTTCACGTAGAGGCTGTGGTGATAGCCCGCTGCGACCTTCGCTACGCTTTGGGCAATCTGCACCGGACTGTGCCGGTCCGTCGTCGTGCCATCGCCCAATTGGCCGTGTCTATTCCACCCCATAGCCCAGAGCGTCTCATCCGTTTTCAAATAGAGGCTGTGATACTTCGCATCCAGCGAGACTGGCGCCACCCCACTAGCCACCTCTACCGGACTATATCGGCGCTCTGTCGTACCGTCGCCCAATTGACCATAGCCATTCAAGCCCATCGCACAAAGCGTCCCTCCCTCCTTCACGAAGAGACTGTGCCCCCCAGCCGCCGCCAGCTGTACGACCTCGCTGGCCACTTGCACGGGGCTAAGGCTCCCATTACTCGTTCCATCACCAAATTGTCCGAGGCTATTGCTACCCGTAGCCCAGAGCGTCCGGTCTTGCTTAATGTAGAGACTGTGGTCTTCACCTGCCGAAGCTACTCTGACCCCACTGTCGATCTGCACTGGACTGTACCGATCAGTAGTCGTGTCGTCGCCCAGTTGACCGCGATGATTATACCCCATAGCCCAGAGAGTCCCGTCCATCTTCACGTAGAGACTATGGGCCTCACCTGCAGTGGCCTGTGCCACCCCACTATCTACCTGCACTGGGCTATAACGCGACTCTGTAGTACCGTCGCCTAGCTGACCGTCTCTATTGTACCCCATAGCCCAGAGCGTCCCGTCCGTCTTTACGAACAGGCTGTGATAATAGCCCGCTGCGACTTTCGCCACGCTTTGAGCGACTTGTACGGGACGTCGTCGGTCCGTCATCGTCCCGTCGCCCAATTGGCCGTAGTAGTTGTATCCCATGGCCCAGAGCGTCCCATCATTCCCCAGGAAAAGACTGTGCGCCCAGCCCGCCGCGATGGTCGCCGCGAACGCCCCCGGTAGTGGCAGGAAATACTCCGTGGCCAACACACGAAATCTCATTTGGTCTGTGTTCTGGTTCGGCCAGTCCACCCCCGCATTCCAGACGATGCTCCGATTGGCGCCAGGGCGCACAGCATCTCCCACATGACCCTCGACCGTCACCACCGGCACGTCCCAAGTCACCCCGCCATCCGCCGAGGCCTCAAGAGTGACCTCAAGTGTCTCGGAATCACCGTCGATCAAGTCGTAGCGCACGGTCACCGTCCTCTTCCCCTCGTCCTGTGAAGCCCGGACATTCCGCACTACCGGGACGCTGGCATCCGGCCCGTAAGACACGCGGATGCCTCCTGCCCACTCGTCGTCGTTGATCCCATCGACATCAGCCAGGGACTTCACCGCATAGTAGGTCTTCGATCCTGACGTGAAGTCGAGATTCACCGTGAGCGACAGGCTGGCGACACCTGCAGCGTGCGCCATGGAAGTCACCACCGGCCCGGACACCGAAGCCTCCCGGATCTCCAGTGCCCCGGACTCGGCAAACGTTGCGCCAACACCAGGCCGCACACGGAACTGGATGCTGCGTTCCGCATCGTTCACCGACACAGCGTCAAAAACGTACCCGCTGCCCTCCGTCGCCGGAGCACCAAGAACCGGATCGGTTTGGTAGAGCTGGGCTGAAGCATCAACCGCAAACAAGAGTTCCGCCCCAAGCAGCATGGAGAGGAAGCGGCTATTTCTGTTCGTCGACATTACGATCAGGGGGCGTCTAGTTTTCAGGGATGTAGAGGTCGTCAAGGACTCCGTCGACACTTCTCAAGGAGAAGTTATGGAAGCGCACCGGCTCCTCGCGAAGATTGACCGGAATGGGTTCTGCGCCAGAACTCGGAGGCGCTTGATACGCATTGCGATGAGGCGGACCATGGGGCCCATCTCGTTCAAAAGGATCGAAAGGATCGCCTACAGATGACTCTCTCCGACCCCAACGTCCCTGCCACTTTTCAAACCATTCAGGCATCGGTTGGAGTTGGTAGCTTCTCTCGTAGGGGCGGGAAGTGCGCTCGACAGGCCCTATGTAGCCGAGTCCGTCCCAAGGATTCTTATACTGAATCTGGGTCCCTAGATAGGGCGGGAGTTCGTCGTTCACTAAATCCGTCGCCAAGTGGTATGCAGGCTCTGGTCCACCTGGGGCAAAGTACGTTGCATGGGTGCCGTCCGCCACATAGATGAAGGGTCGCCCATTCCCATCATGAGGCACATGATCAATCTCTTGAGGGTTGGGGGGCAAACTGCCATCTTCACTATCCCAAGCCAATGTCTGCCCGTAGTAATGCTGTGAGGCGGTTGCAGAATAGGGAGTCATCCACTCGGCCTTTGAACTCCTACTGGCTGGATTCCACTTCCTCAAACAGACTTGGGCATACTCCAGATCGCCCTCGTGATGAGGGATTCCGGTCAAGGGCAAGTCAACTGAACTGTTGCTATAATCGTAGAACAGCCAGTACTGGGCAAACAGATACTCTTCATTTGCCGTGTCTCGCCGCTCACCCGTCTGCGTAGCTCCCTCTGAAAACTGATGATCCGAAGCCGTGTGCATGATCACGGCCTCCGCACTACTTGGGATGCCGGACTCATCTACGGAACCACCCGAGCCGGCACTCCCGACATCGAGGTAGTGATTAATTGTGTTGAAGGCGGGATTCGATAGATCTAGAAAGGATGGATCTTCCAGTTCTAGTTGATCTTCCAGAAGCCCGCCGTTTTTTGGAAACTTTCTCCAAAGTTCGGCCCGGAGAAGGAACGCTAGAGGGCTGATGGGATGACGAACCCCGCCGCCGCTTTCGAAGCCATAGGGGTCTTCAATCAGACTTGGTCTTCCCAAATGAAGCCGAGGCCGGTGCCGCCAGATCGGATCCCAGACAGCGAGACACTCCTGGGGACACTGCCAGCCATTGGCGGGGTTGCTATCTGCATCCTCGATCGGGGACTGCCAGACCACCACACCGTTCACTACGACTTCCATTCGAACCACAAAAAAACCGGGGTCGGAATCGAGATCAGGGAGGGGCACACTGAAGGTTTCGTGCAGACCGTTGCCTACTCCCTGGAAACTCGTGAAGCTGCTGGTGCCTGCGAAGCCGACGGGAACTCCCTCGCCGGTGTCTCCTTTGAAAACGCGGAAGCGCACGAAATCCAGAAGTCCGGCCAACCTGGCGGGGACGTTGTAGTAGATGTCGAGATTTTCGTGGTCGTTGTTTTGCCGAAGGTAGTAGTTGTCGGAGTCGGTGTTCGTGAGCGTGGATAGGTCGCATTCCTCATCGACAAATCCGACCTCCCCCGGCTCGAACGAAAATTCCGGAACGATGCGGTAGAACTTCTTGGCCCTGCCCTCGGTGTCCAGGTAGAGCCGCATTCTCGGACTGTTGGTGAAGAGCGAATCGACGAGCTGCCAGTTGTCCGTCGACAAATCGTCGTTGGAATAGACCGAAACCCTTTCACCCGCCGTGGGAAGGCCGATGTCGATCTCGAACACATCCCCGACCTTCCGGGTCGCCTCTACGGTTGGTTCCTGCGGGGGAGTGAAGGAGAGGTCGGCTGTCGGCAGGCTCTCGTACTCCAGGGCCCGACTGCGTGTGTCGACGGCGACGTCGCCACTCACGGCCGAATGACTGGCTGCTTGGAGGGGTGCGACCGCGAAGCACTGGAGAACCCCAAGCCAGCCGAGGCAGCAGCAGATCAGGGAGAGGGTGTTCGCGACGGACGTTGTGGAGTTCGCGGTAGAGGAGTGTGGGCTGGGAGGATCGCTCATGACCTGATCAATCTGTGGGGCGGGCCGGAAG
Organism: Verrucomicrobiaceae bacterium E54; assembly: GCA_022548915.1. Taxonomy (GTDB): domain Bacteria; phylum Verrucomicrobiota; class Verrucomicrobiia; order Verrucomicrobiales; family Akkermansiaceae; genus Haloferula. Next base: position 83,123 of record JAKZES010000018.1, on the reverse strand, counting down.
TGGCATTGAAACGACGGGGATTGAGGCCCGCGCCAAGCCGCTCCCCCAGAGTATCGACCCCACCATGGAGGAATCCACCCTCTTACCCGGGCCGAGCGTAGTCAATCAGTTCCGTGGCGTCAATTCATCGGCCCAGAGAGTTCTCGGCTGATAGTTCGTCCGTGTGGTCAATCGCCTTGGGTCCACTGCCCAAGCAAGACCTGCCGTTGACACGCCGAGCGTAGGCGTGAAAGCACTCAAGATTCTGAGCTACGTCGGCAAGCTGGCCGGCTTTGTTGCCGCCCTGAACGCCATCCCGTTCGTCGAACCGGCGGTCGGGGCGGTCATCTTCGCCGCCGCTTCGATCCTGAAGGACACTGTGAACCGCATCGGCGACCTGGCCGACGACGGGAAGGTGAACCAGAGCTTCCGCTCGTAGTCGGGGGGACTGCGGGCCCGCAAGAAAATCCCCGGATGGTTGCCGCCGTCCGGGGATTTCTGCGTTTGGCCGGTCAGGACCGGGCGACCGGCTCCACCTCGTAGTGCTTCCTGATCGCGGCCATGACCGCCTCGAAGTCGTAGAGGTAGAACCGCGGCCCGACCCGGATGAACGGGATGGTCCGCTTCGCCACCCAGTTGTCGATGGTCCGGGTGCTGACGGACAGCCGCTTGGAGAGTTCCTTCTTCTTGATCAGGGTCGGCTCGATCGTGTTCATGACGCACCGTTGCGCGTGTCAACGCACCGAATCTACTTACGTCGGTAGATTCCTCCGGAGCCGCTCGCGGATGCTCCACTTGAGCCCGCTCGGCTCCCAGCCCTCGGGAGGAGTGATCGAGAACCACGCCGTGGCAGCGGCTTCGTCCACGACCTCCCGGTAGTGGCGGAAGACCTGCTTCGGCGAGTTGCCGGCCTCCAGAGAGGTCCGGGCAACGTCCCCGGTCTCTGCCACCCGGTAGCTGATGAACGAGTGTCTGAGGGCATTCTGACGCCATCCGCCGGGGATTCCGGCCTTCACGGCGGTGTCGCTCATCGCCCCGGACGGGTCGGCCATCGTGATGATCGGCCCAGACTCCTCCCGCCATGGTGCCAGCCACGCCTTCAGGTTCTCGCTGAGCGGAACCAGCCGCCTGGCTGCCGTCTTCGCCTTGCGGCCGGCGATCTCGATGTGGCCGCGGTCCCACTTGATGTCCTCCCAGTCGAGCTTGCAGATCTCGGCGGTCCGGATGCCGGCGAATCCACCGATGGCGATCAGCGGGAGAATGCGGGCGTGGGCCGCCAGGAGGATCTTCTCCATCTCCTCGGGCGTGAAGATCGTGATCTCCTTGTCCGGCACCTTGAACGACTCGCTCTGCTCGGCGGCCGTCTTCCGGTCGGGGTGGAGGTATCCCTGCTTCTTGGCGAAGCGGAACATGGTCACGATGTTCCTGCGGATCGCGTTCCGGCTCACCGGCCCGAGTCCGTCCAGCCCGGTGAGGAACCGGTTGATGTCGGCGGCGGTGACCTCGTCGATGTTCCCGCTCACGCACTTGTTGAACCGCTTGAGGTTGAGCGTGCAGGTCCGGACGTAGACGTCGCTCACCCCGCTGACCCGGCGCGACTCGACGAACTCGTCGGCCACCTCCTCGACCGTCTTCACGGCGGTCAGGATCGACCGGTTGGCGGCGTAGAACCGGACGGCATCCGAGAGCGGGATCTCATCCCCGGCTGTCTTGCGGGCGCTCGCCCATTCGTCCATCGCGGCGGTCAGGCTGACCCCGAAGCCGGCGGCGACCTTCTCGCAGTGGCGGAGCAGTTCCAGGTTCCGCTTGGTCGCCTCGGTTCCGGTGGCGAATCCGTTCTCCAACCGGACGCTGACCTGCTGGGCGATCAACCTGGCCTCGTCCATGCAGGCGAGGTGCCGGGTCCGCCGCCGCCCGTCCTCGCGCCAGTAGAGCGAGAACATCGGGTAGCCGTCCTTCCGATTGACGGTGTAGATCTTGACTCTCGCGGGACCTGTTCCGATCTCCACGACGCCGCTGCGGCGCTTGCGTTTCCGGGCCATACGACCCGGCTTTCGTGTCAAGTGTGCTGGATTTCGTGCTGGAGAATCCGTGGCAGGTTTCTCGGAAGCATCCGATTCCCTTGATGGTGAGGCACTTGAGGAAGTGCCATCGACTGATGGCGGAGAGGGTGGGATTCGAACCCACGGAACCCTTACGAGCTCTCCAGTTTTCAAGACTGGCGCATTCGACCACTCTGCCACCTCTCCGGGAATTTTACAGGCACGCCCGAAGCGAAAGCGCTCGCCGGACAGAATTCAAGGAACGTTCTCGCTTTTTCGCCGATCACTTCAGCGGGAACGGGCCGCTGACAAATCGATCGTGCTGACGCAGGAGGCCATCGTCGGCCGGTTCGCGAAGCATGGCCCTGTCGGACCACTCGATCGCCTTCTCGCGATTGCCGCGGGCAAACCAGACTTCAGCGAGCGTGTCGAGATAAGCGGCCTGCCGTGGCAGCAATTCGAGGGCACGCGTGACCAGTACCTCGGCCTCGTCGAGGCGGCGATTGGCACGCGACGCGGTCCAGGCGGCGGTGTTCATCGTGTTGTGACTGTCGGGGAATCGTTCGAGGACCCGCTTGTAGGCCTTCCAGGTGTGCTCGAACCACTCGTCGTGGAGCTTGGTCAGGCCCACGGCACGCATTGCGGGGAAGAAGTAGTCGGCCATCGAACCATCACTGAGGGCCATGCCATGGCAGCGGCGCAGGGTCTCGATGGAACGCTCCCGGTCCTCATCCAGGCGGGCCAGAGCACGGGCGGTCTCGACCTCGATGCGGCCACGCACGACCGGAAGCGGCGTGTCGTGGGTGTCGCCCATCATCACCTGCTGGAGCAGATACAACTCACCCAGCGAGGCGGCCAGTTTCCAATCGCCGCCGAACTTGGCTTCTTCGTAGAGCAACAGGGCGGCGTAGTGGAACTCGCCGTCCTCGTCGACGGCCTCCGCCGCGGCACGCAGCCACCATTCCTTGGCACGGTCGAATTCACCCGCGCTGGCATAGGCCTGGCCGATCCGGCGCATGGCATTGGTGTCGCCGAGGGCGAGCCGGTCCACCTTGAGATCGGCCTTCGCCGCTTCGTCCGGCTTGCCGGCGCGCCGCAGGGATCCGGCGAGGTAAGCCTGGGTCACCGGATCACCCGGCAGGGCCTGCGCCCGCCGGGCCCAATGCCCGGCGACCTCGTCCCAGCGATCGACGGCGGCGAGGCACATGATTTCAAACCCACCGAACTGGTAGTCCCCTTCCACGTCGGAGAGCTGCAGGCCGGCCTCCCGGACGCTTGCGGTGAGCTTGAGAAACCGCTCCGCGTCGGTGTTCATCACCGCGAGAACGAGCATCGTGCCGTAGGCGGCCTTCTGATCGAGTTCCTTCGCCCCGGCGGCCTTCTTTTCCATCCATGCCCACCAATCCGCCGCCAGCTGCGCCCGGCCCGGCACCCGGCCGAGCAGCGAGGCCAGCAATTCAAGCCGGTGACCCGGGGAGAGATCCGGCTGGAATTCGTCGAGACTTTCCCACACGGCATGGGTCACATCGGCGTCGCCAAACAGAGTCGAAAGCGCCGTGCGCCACCTCCCGTCGTCTTCGCCGGCAAAACCCACCACGGCGGGGAACACGGGCGTCGCCACCGGGAAGCGGGTGTAGGCGGAGAACAGCTCTCCGAGTGCCTCGATGAAGATCTCCTCATCCTTGCGGCCCAGCTGTTCGAGCGGGCCGACGTAGTGATCAAGCAGCACCTTCTTGAGGCCGCGGGACTCCAGGAAGCCCGCCAGGGCGAAGAGACGCTCCTGCTCGACCTCGGAGTTGTCGGGGTCCTTGAGAAAGGCCCGGAAATCCGCATCGATCGCCGCTCCGAAGTCCGGATTGCGCGGATCGAGACCGAGCGCCTTCAGGGCCATGTCGATGCGCTCGGTCGAATCGAAATGGTAATAGGCCATCACCGGCGAGAGCCGGGCGAACAGCGGGTCGGCTTCGTCATTGAGGCCGAGGGCGTAGAGCACCGTGAGGGAATGCCAGCTCTCGTCGTCGAGATCGTGCTTCACGCCATCGGCGAGCACGCGGGCGAAGCGCTCCGAGGGCAGGCGGCCCGACCAGAGTCTTTCCACGGCTTTCCGGTAGGCATCGATCGCGGCCGGAGGAATTTCGCCGTGCGGCACGGGCGCGTGCCGGAGCCACGGAATCGGGTCGCCGGCCAGCAGGTGCAGGCGCGCCGCGGTGAGGGTCATGTCGATGGCCTCGGCCTCGCGGGCAGCATCCAGAAAATTCCCGGCCGCCGCATGAAGCGCGTAGCGCCAGAGATGCCCGGCCTCGCCCTGCAGGGAGGCGGCTTTCTCCAGCTCCGATTCCAGCGTGCCATTCATCCGGTGAAAGTCAGCGAGCGAAAGGAGCTGAGCGGGTTCGGGTCGGCCCATTTCGAGAAAGCGTCGCGCCTCGTCGAGGTCCGGCTCCTCCTCCGCGAGAAGCTCGCGCGCCGCCGCCACCGAGACGCCTTTGATCTCCGGTGCGATCTGCACCAGGGTTGCCGGATCCTTTTCGAGTTCGTGGATCTTCAGCACCTGGCGCCAGGCACCGAGCTGCTTGAGACTGCGGATGATCCGCACGCGTTCATCCGGCGACGCCTTGTCGTAGGCCACGACCAGCCGGACCACCTCGGGAGGGCTGTCCGGCAGGATTCCCAGCTCGATCTTGCGGAGGACTTCTCTGGCGCGGATCGCCACCTCGGGATCATCGCTCGCCGCGGCCCTGCGGAGCACTTCCCCGGCCTCCTCGCCGCGCAGCCACAGTTCATGGCTGGCGTTGATCCTGACGGGAAATCGCTCGTCACCGAGATCGAGGATCAGTTGCTCGACCGACACTTCCCGGGCGCGCTCCTCCTGGTCTCCGCGGGCCGGGTGGGCAATCGCAAAGACCAAACCAAAGGTGGCAACGAGGCGGATCACGCTGACAAGCGTCCCGAGATTCCGCCGAAAAGCAAATCCGGAATCACCGGCTATGGTCTCATTGTCCTCGTCCACGTCCATCATAACGCCGCCGGGCGGTCGGATCTTTGCCCCGGGTCAGCCGCCGGCGAGGATCTCGTCGACCCATGCCGGAACCAGCTCGCTGGCGGGACCGAGCCGTGACTCGTCGAAGGCCGAGGACATTTCGCCCGGGTCGAGATTGAGCTCGATGGTCCGTGCCCCGGCCTCTGCGGCCGCCAGCACGAAGCCCGCCGCCGGATAAACGCGACCGGAGGTTCCGATCGAGACAAACCAGTCGGCACGCTGCATCGCGCGCTCGATTTCCCCGAGGTGAAAGGGCATCTCGCCGAACCAGACGACGTGCGGTCGCAGGCAGTCGATGCCATCACAGACGCCGCACAGGCTGGCACGGGAAAGATCCCCGGTGCAGGCGGCCACCGCGCCGCAGAGGCAACAGCGGCTCTTGAGCAACTCTCCGTGCATGTGCAGCACCTCCGGCGAGCCGGCGCGCTCGTGGAGGTCGTCGATGTTCTGCGTGACGAGCGTCAGCTCGCCGGGCCATTCGCGCGCCAGCCGGGCCAGGGCGCGGTGGGCCCCGTTCGGCTCGACCTCGAGCAACCGGCGCCGACGCGCGTTGTAGAAACGGTGCACCTTCTCGGCGTCGCGCCCGAAGCCCCCGGGCGTGGCGACATCCTCCACCCGGTGGCCTTCCCAAAGCCCGTCGTCGCCACGGAAGACCGGCACGCCGGACTCGGCGGAGATGCCCGCACCTGTCAGAACGACCCCCCTCATTTGCCGATGCAGAACTGGCTGAAGATCGAGCCGAGAATTTCCTCGGTGTCGACCCGTCCCGCCACCTCGCCGAGGAAATCAAGCGCCTCGCGCAGCGACAGCGCCGTGATCTCGGCATCGTCGCCTTCGCGGAGCGAGTTCCCGGCCGCCGTGAGCGCCGCGCGGGCCCGGGTCAGGCAGTCGCGGTGGCGGGCATTGATCGCAACCGACTGCTCGCCCCAGTCCGCCTCGCCCAGATCCGCCATTTCGCGGATGCGGTGGCGGAGTTCATCCAGTCCGGAACCGTCGATCGAGGACACCCGCAGGGCGTCGGGCAGGTTCCAGCCCGGTGCTTCGGGCAGATCCGCCTTGTTCAGAATGGTGATCCGCCGGGGCGCCTCGGGCATCTCCTCCGGCAGGGCCTCCCCGGGCGGCAGGGTCGCATCCGCCACCACCAGCAACAGGTCGGCCCGGGCCGCCTCGACCAGGGTTCGACGGATGCCCTCTTCCTCGATCGAATCGCCGGCCGCATGCAGCCCGGCGGTGTCGACCACCCGCAGCGGCACTCCCTCCACCACCAGCATTTCCTCGATGGTGTCGCGGGTCGTGCCGGCGGTTTCGCTGACGATCGCCCGGTCCTGGCCGAGCAGGGCATTGAGCAGGCTCGACTTGCCGGCGTTCGGGCGGCCACAGATCACGGTCCGCAATCCCTCCCGCAGGATCCGGCCCTGGTCCGCCGTGGCGAGCAGGCCATCGATCGAGCGACCCACTCCGGCCATCCGCTGCGCCAGCGCGTCGCCGGTTTCGGGGTCGATGTCCTCCTCGGGAAAATCGATCCACGCTTCGAGTTGCGCGACCGTTTCGATGAGTTCCTGCCGGAGCGCCTCGGTGCGGCGCCCGATGCCGCCCTCGAGTTGCTCGTGGGCGGCCCGCAGCGCCAGATCGCTCTGGGCGGAAATCAGGTCCATCACCGCCTCCGCCTGGGTCAGGTCGAGCTTGCCGTTCAGGAATGCCCGCTCGGTGAACTCCCCGGGATCGGCGGCGCGGGCACCGCATTCCAGCAGTCGTTCCAAGACCCGCCGGACGATCAGGCGGCCGCCGTGGGTCGAGACCTCGACGACTTCCTCACCGGTGTAGCTGCGTGGTGCCTCGAAGCGGGTCACCAGCACCTGATCCAGCACCGCGCCATCGGCCGTGCGAACCGTCGCCAGCGTCGCCCGTCGATCGGGAAACGCACCGCGGCGGTTGCTGGCCCGACCGATCACCCCGCCCGCTTCGGGCCCGGAGATCCGGATCAATCCGACCGCCCCGGTGCCGCCCGGCGTTGCCAGCGCGACGATGGTTTCGCCCGCCGACATCACTCCGATGGATCGACCGCTTCGCCACCCACGCCGAGGAACTCCCAGCAAATGAACTTGCTGAGCTCGAGACGCGGGATTTCCTCACGCGTCCAGCGGAGCTTGAGCGTCGCGGTTTTGGAAATGGCGCGGCCGTCCGGGGTTCCCCGCCAGTTCAGGATGGAGAGCGCGCGGCCGACTTCGGAGTCCACCGGCACGTTGATCCTCGCCGAATCCTCGCTGCGGTGCGCCGGGTCGCTGACCAGATACGTCCTGTGGCCGGCCGGGGCGCTGCGCCTCTCCGGCACCGTCTCGCTGATGATCACCCGGAAGACTTCTTCCCGCCCGGCGACCGGCAGTTCCAGGAAGTCGCGCAGCGTCCGGTGCTTGGTCTGGACGAAGGTCTCCCAGTCGAGCCGCAGGCCCTCGGCGGTGCGCTTGAAAATCGCCTGAACCTTGAGCGGCTCGGCCGCAAAATTCGAAGAGCGCGCGACCGTCGCCAGAAGCATGTCCGGCTCGCGGAGCTTGTACTGGACGTCGAGGGGGGCCAGAGGTGCGAAGAACTCGTCGATTTCGAAGACCGGCGGTTGATCGAAGACCAGCATGAAGATGCCCCGCTCCCGATCCTCCATGGAAAGTGGAAACACCGAAAACGCCTCGGCCGGCGTGTCCGAGTCGTCGATGGCCGCACTCTGATAAAAGGACTCCATTTCGCCCAGCAACGAGCTGCCGTTGATCGAGTACGCGGCCTTGCCGGGAGGGCGCCTCGCTTCCAGGAACCGGGCCAGGGTCCCGTAGGCATCCTCCTCCCAACCCTTCTCCAAGTACTGCTTTTCCCGTAGCACGGCGTCATTCGGACCCACCGCAGGCGGAGGCAGCGCCCTGTTCGCCTGGAGGTTCTTCACCACCACAAAGCTGCCGCCGGCCAACGCCAGCAGACCGGCCAGAACCAGCACCGCCGCGACGGGGAACCGCCGCTTGCGGGAAGGCTCCGGGGCCTTTTGCGATTTTTCCGGTGCTGGCGGAAGTTCCTCCCCGGCCGAAGTCTCGACCGGAGGCTCCGCAGTCGGGGTTTCCGGCGCGACCTTCTTCGCGGGTGGAGCTTCGGCCATCAAGGGCGAGTCCGCGAAGCCCATGGCGATCTTGTCCTTCTCCCGCTGGGACGCCTCCCGCGCCGCGGCCGCCTCTCCCGCCTTCCTCACAACCTCGGCCTGCTCGGCAACCTGTCTCTCCGCCTCCTTTCGCTCCGCAGCTTGATGAGCCTGGTGCTCCGCCACCTCGGCCGCCCGCCGCTCCGCTCGGGCGCTTGCCTTTTGCTCGGCTTCCTCCCTGGCCTTCCGCTCCGCCTCTTCGGCCGCTTTTTGCTCGGCTTCCTCCTTGGCCGCTTTTTGCTCGGCCTGCTCACTGGCTTTCCGCTCCGCCTCTGCGGCGGCCTTTCGTTCGGCTTCCTCCTTGGCTTTCCGCTCCGCCTCCTCAGCCGCCTTTCGTTCGGCTTCCTCCCGGGCTTTCTGCTCCGCCTCTTCAGCCGCCTTTCGTTCGGCTTCCTCTCTGGCCTTTCGCTCGGCCTCCTCGGCGGCCGTTCGTTCGGCTTCCTCCCTGGCCTTTCGCTCGGCCTCCTCGGCGGCCTTTCGTTCGGCTTCCTCCCTGGCCTTTCGCTCGGCCTCCTCGGCGGCCGTTCGTTCGGCTTCCTCCCTGGCCTTTCGCTCGGCCTCCTCGGCGGCCTTGCGCTCGGCTTCCTCCCTGGCTTTTTGCTCCGCCTCTCCAGCCGCTTTTCGCTCGGCTTCAGCGGCTGCGGTCACATCCTGCCGAGTGGTCTCGACGCCGGGAACCGGGGGCGGTGCTCCGACCGTGTCGTCATCGACAGGCTTCCCGAAAATCGGATCCAACTCGGGCTCCGGCGCGCGCCCCGGCGAGGTGATTTCCTTCTGACAATGGGGACACGGACCCGTGGTCGGTGGAAGATCCCTTGGGACAAGAATCTTGCCGTGGCAATGGATGCAACGGAACTCCCGCTGGTTGTCGTTGGCTGGCTCGGGCGGCATGCTGATAAGGACAGGGTAGGGAAACCCGGTCAGGACTCAAGTGGTCATCCCGGCCAGAACTTCATCGAGCGCCGCGAGCGTCCGCTGGTTCTGCCCGGCGGTGCCGGTGGTGATGCGGATCCATCCCGGCAGCTTGTAGGTGCGCATCGCCCTGACAATCACGCCGCGCTTGAGCATCCCGGAAAAAACCGCATCGCCGTCACCCACCTCGACCAGGACGAAATTGGCGACGCTGGGGACGAAGTTCAGCCCGCGCTTCCGGAATCCCTTGTGAAAGCACTCGAGACCCTCGAAATTGAGCTGCCGGGTGCGGGCGATGTGATCGGCATCGCCCAGCGCCGCCAGCGCCCCGGCCTGGGCCAGGGCGTTCGTATTGAAAGGCTGGCGGGCCTTCTGCAGCAGATCCGCCACGCCGGGCGCGGCAAGACCGTAGCCGATCCGCAAGGCGGCGAGGCCGTGAATCTTCGAGCAGGTCCGCAGGACACACACATTGCGACCTTCGCGCACATACTTGAGCACATCCGGTGGTTCGCGGAGAAACTCGAAGTAGGCCTCGTCGAAACACACGACCACGTGCTCCGGAGCCTTGGCCATGAAGCGGTCGATCTCCTCCTGCCCGACCATGGTTCCGGTGGGATTGTTCGGGTTGGCGATGAAGAGCAGTCGCGTCCGGTCGGTGATGGCCGCCGCCATCGCCTCGAGGTCGTGGACAAAGCCGGGATCCGGCACCTCGACGTAGCGGGCGCCGAAAAGCCCCGCCATGAGCTTGTAGACCACGAAGGCGTGCTCGGCGGCGATCAGCTCGGCCTCCGCATTGAGAAACGCGTGGCAAAGCAGCTCGATGATCTCGTTGCTGCCGTTGCCGAGCACGACGTTGTCGATTTCCAGATCCAGCTCGCGGGCGATGGCACCGCGCAGGGCCAGCCCTCCGCCATCGGGATAGATGTGCGCCTTCTCGAGCGCCGCCTGCATCGCCTCCTTGGCCAGCGGCGACGGGCCGAGCGGATTCTCGTTCGAGGCCATCTTGATGATGCCCCTTGGATCGAGTCCCAGCTCACGCGCCGTGTCCTCGATCGGCTTGCCCGGTTCATAGGCATGCCGGTCGCAGACGAACTGGTTGGCATAGGCGGTGATCCCCATGCCGGGAAACTAGCGGGCGCGGGCGGTGGCGCAAGGCTGGGTGCGGAGTGAGGTGGAGACTGCTCGAAGAGCGGACTTCCCCAGGCGGAATGACCTTTCCGAAAGGGGTGCCGGGGTCTACCCTCGGGCGTGATTCCACGCAACGAGATCCATCTCGGCCGGCATCTGCGCGATTGGAGGTTGCGCCAGGGTCTGTCGCAGGAAGGAGCAGCCAGAAAACTGGGAGTCGCCGCGTCGACCTGGGGCCACTGGGAGACCGGCGCTCGCCTGCCCACCCCGCGACTGCTGCTGCTGCTGAGGGAAATGACCGGCATGTCGATCGGCTACCTGATGTGCGAGAATTCCGAGAATTGTTCCCACCAGCGCCAATTGGATCCCTACCCTGAGTAGAGCTCGACCCGTTGTCTTTTCCAGGTCCACGGACCTAGGATGATGGCCATGAAAATCCGTCTCCTCCCGGCGATGGTCTCGCTGATCTTCATGACCGTCCCCATCTCCAGCGCGGCCACCATGATCGACTTCCAGCCCACCCAGATGGGATACTACTGGTACCAGAAGTCCACTTGGCTGGGAGGATCCAGCACCGACGATGGCTTTTCCTACAGCGACGGGTCGGGGATGGTGCATGTGCAGCGAGACTACCAATTCTACGGCGGATCCAGTCGCTCTTGGAAAGAGAAGCGCCTCTACTTCCAAGTCGATCTCACGAGCGTGCCGTCATCGTTCGAGGGAACGGCGGTGCTTGCCTTCTACGTGACCCTCAACAACACCCCCGGCACCCCATCCTCCCTGTATCACCTCGCGACGCAAGGCACGACACCGACGGGCGATGCCATCCAACAACTCGCCGGGGACACCGTGGTGGCGAGCACCGCGGCGTTCGTTCCCGGCTGGAATTTCATCGACCTGGGCACCGCCATCGAGTCGGACCTCGCGAAAGGATACAGCTACTCGGTGTTCAGCATCCCGACGTTCGCCCAGACTCAGGATGTAAACCGGCTCCTTTCGCTCTACGGGCCGACCTCGACCACCGAGATTGAGGGTGCGTCCACCCGACCGTATGTCACCCTGACCCCGGTCCCGGAGCCGACCACCGGTGTGCTGCTGCTGGCTGCGGCGGCCGGGTGCGGTATTCTTCGGAGGAAGCGGCGCGCCTGATCCGAAAACGACCGCCACTGCGGGAGCAGTGGCGGTCACTCGCAAAGCAGGAGCTTCGCGCGACCCTACACCCGCTTGCCGTCCTCGAGGCGGGAGATCCCGAGCGGGTTGTCGTCGCGGAGTTCGGGCGGCAGGAGGTCCTGCGGGAAGCCCTGCCAGGAGACCGAGCGACAAAACCGCTCGATCGCCATGGTGCCGACCGAGGTACTACGTCCATCGGAGGTCGCCGGGAACGGGCCGCCGTGGACCATGCTGTGGCAGACCTCGACCCCGGTCGGGAAGCCGTTGACGATGAGCCGGCCGGCACGGCGCTCGAGGGCTTCGATGAGCGAGGCATTGGCCGCGAGTTCGGCGTCTTCGCCGTGGATCGTGGCGGTGAGCTGGCCTTCCAGCTCCGGAATCGTGGCCTCGATCTCCTCCAGTGAGCCGCGGACAATCAGCATCCCGGGACCGAACATCTCGCCGTGAAGGTCGGCATCCTCAAGGAAACGCCGGACATTCACCGAAAACACCACCGGCACGGCCCGATGCTCGACCTGCTTGGTGAAGCTGTGGGCGATGGTTTCCACGCCCGGCGTATCGGCGAAGTCGGACGCCGTGGTCTTGAAGGCCTGGCAGATGCCGTCGTTCAGCATGACCGCCGAAGGCGCGATTTCGACCAACTCCTTGAGCTTCCCGAGGAAGGCCTCGCCATGCCCGTCCGGAAGAAAGACCAGGCCGGGATTGGTGCAGAATTGGCCCGCTCCGAGAGTCAGCGAGGCAAAGAGTCCCTCGGCGATCGCCTCGCCACGGCTGTCGACCGCCCCGGGCAGCAGGACCACGGGATTCACGCTGCTCATCTCCGCATAGACCGGGATGGGCTGCGGCCGGCCGGAGGCCGCCTCCATGAGCGCCAGCCCCCCGCCCCTCGACCCGGTGAACCCGACCGCCTGAATCGCGGGATCCTTGACCAGTGCCATGCCCACCTCGCGGCCACTGCCATAGAGCAGCGAAAAGACTCCCTCGGGCATGCCGGTGGCCTCGGCGGCCCGGAGCACCGCCCTGCCGACGATCTCGGCCAGACCAGGGTGGGACGAGTGGGCCTTGACGATGACCGGGCATCCCGCGGCGAGCGCGGAAGCCGTGTCGCCCCCGGCGACCGAGAAGGCGAGGGGAAAATTGCTGGCACAAAAGACGGCGACCGGACCGAGCGGACGACGCATCGACCGGATGTCGGGTTTGGGCAGCGGCTGCCGGTCGGGCTGGGCGCGCTCGATCCGGGCATCGACCCACGAGCCTTCCTCGATGAGGTCGGCAAAGAGCCGGAGTTGGCCGGTAGTACGCGCCGTCTCGCCCTGCATCCGAGCCTCGGGCAGTGCCGTTTCGAGCGAACCCCGCTCCGTGATGTCGTCCACCACGGCGTCGATCTCATCGGCGATCCTCCGCAGGAACGCGGCCCGCTCCCTGCCCGGGAGTGCCGAGTATTCCGCAAAGGCCTCCGCCGCCAGGCCGATGGCGCGATCCACCTCGTCGGGGGTCGCCGCCAAGTAGGTGGGGTCAAGCGTGTTGCCGGAGGCCGGATTGATCGCCCGGCCGGCCGGCTCGCGGCCTTGGCCGCGCGCGAGGCCGATGATGGAGGTGCCGTGAAGCTCGATGGTCATGAGGCGTCGGGGTTGGAAGGCTGGGTTCGGATACCATACCGAAACGGATCGCTTTCGTTGAACACATAATTCGACTCTCCGTTCACCCAGGCCCGTCCGGAAATCGAGGGCAGTATCCGGCCGCCTTCAAGCGGTGTGTAGGATCCCTCGAACACCGAATCGAGGATGCCGGCCTGCCGCCAGACTTCGCCCGGAGCCAGTTTCCCGTCGGCGGCCAGGCATGCCAGCTTGGCGCTGGTGCCGGTGCCGCAGGGCGACCGATCGTAGGCCCCGCCGGGGCAGAGGACGAAATTCCTGCCGTCGGCCACCGCCGGATCGCCGGGTGGCCCGAAGATCTCCACATGATCGATCTCGCTACCGTCGTCCCCCGTGAAACCTTCGGTCCGCAGCGCCTCGCGCACGCAGCCTCCGAACCAGGTGAGCTGCTCGAGATTCCCGAAGTTCACGGGGGGTCCGGAGTCCTCGATCAGAAAAAACCAATTCCCACCCCAGGCCACATCGCCACGCACCTCGCCCACATGGGGGACCGAAAGCAGGACATCCTTCTCCGTGCGGTAGCTCGGCACGTTGGCCACGGTCACGCGCCCGCCCTCGTCGAGCGTCGCCCGGACCACGCCGACCGGGGTATCGATCCCCCACTCTCCCGGCCCGATCCGGCCGAGATGCGCAAGGGTCGCCACCAGGCCGATGGTTCCGTGGACGCACATGCCGAGCGGGGCGACGTTGTTGAAGAAAATCACCCCGCACACGCAATCCGGGGCATGGGGCTCGCACAGGAGCCCGCCGACCATCGCGTCATGGCCCCGCGGTTCGTTGCACACCGCGCTGCGGATCCGGTCGTGCTCATCGCGAAAACGCCGGACGCGATCGGCAAGCGGACCCCCTCCGAGGTCCGGACCTCCATCAATGACAATCCGGGTCGGCTCGCCGCCGGTATGGGAATCGATGATCTTCATTCTCAAAGCCAACCGTGTCATATCCGGTCGGTATTGTGAAAACCGCTAGCAGCCACCCGTAAATCTCCCTAGAACGGCCCAAGTCGGAGCCATGGAACTTCAGAAAGCCGCCGCCATCTTCCGCAACCGCTTCGGGGAATCCATCGACGGATTGCTGCCGGTCGCCGACCTGTTCGACAACATCTCGGACATTCTCGTCTTCGTGAAGGACAGCGCCTTCCGCTACGTCGCGGTGAACGAGACCTTCGCCTCGCGCTGCGGAATTCCCGACAAGTACTCCGCCATCGGCAAGACCGTCACCGAACTCTTTCCCGCCCCGCTGGCCGAGGCCTTCCTCGAGCAGGACAAGGAGATCCTCCGCACCGGGGTCGGCTTCCACGACCGCCTGGAACTGCACCTGTACCCGGGCGGCCACCGCGGGTGGTGCCTCACCTACAAGGAGCCGATCCGCGGCAAGGACGGGAGCGTGATCGGCCTCTGTGGCTGCTCGCGCGACATCAACGCTCCCGACGACAAGGCGCGCAGCTTCGATGCGCTTTCGAAGACGATCGACTACATCCACCATCACTACGACCAGCCGCTGCGACTCCCGCAACTCGCCGAGATGTCCGGGCTGTCGGTCTATCAGTTCGACCAGCGCATCCGCTCGCTGTTCCACGTCACCGCCGGACAGTATCTGGTGAAAGTCCGGATCGACTCCGCCTGCGAGCAACTCGCCCGGACCACCGAGCCGGTGGCCCAGGTCGCCCTCGCCTGCGGCTACTCCGACCAGTCGGCGTTTTCGCGGCAGTTCAAGCAGGCCGTCGGCGTCAGCCCGCTGGCCTATCGGAAGCGGATGGACGCTTCCTGACCCGGTCGCCGAAGCGCCCCACGGCCAGCTTTTCAATCGGACGGAAGGGCTCCGCTCCCACGAGCAGGTCGGCCACCAAACGACCGCTGACGGGGCCGAGACTGAGCCCCATCATCGCGTGACCGGTGGCCACCACGAGGTTGTCGAGACCCTCGACCCGGCCCAGGTAGGGGATGCCGTCCGGCGACACCGGCCGCAGCCCCGCCCACGGGGCGATTCCCTCGAAGTCACTCTCCGAGAATGCCGGAAAATATCTCGGCACGGACTTGATGATGCCGTGCACCCTTGCGGGATCGATTTTCAGGTTCAGGCCGCCGACCTCCATCGTGCCGGCGAAGCGCAGTCCGCCACCCATCGGAGTGACCGCCACTTTCGCCTCGGAGAAGATCGAGCAAAGCCCGGGAAGCTCGGGTGGATTGCCGAGAGTCAGCGAGTAGCCCTTGCCCGGTTGCAGGGGCAGGCGGAGGCCGAGTTTTTTCAGCAGGAGGCCTGTCCATGATCCACCGGCGAAGACGAATCGTCCGCCTTCGTGCCGGCGGCCACCCCCGGCAACGGCAGCCAGTCTCCCGCCGGAAAACAGCAGCTCATCGATCGGGCAGCCATACTCGATCCGACCGCCCATTTCGACCACCCGCCGGCGCAGCAGTGCCATCAAGCGGGCGGGGTGGAGATGGCAGTCCTGCCGGTAGTGTACGGCACCGGCAATCTCCATCGCCACCGCAGGATCGAGGGCCGCCGCTCCGGCGGCATCCACCACCTCCGCCTCGATGCCGATCTCCGCGGCCTGTCCGGCAAGTTCCGCCTCCTCCTCGAGGCCCTTCTGCGTGTCACAAAGCATCAGAAGCCCGCGGTCGACCAACCCGAAGTCCCCGTCCTCCGCGAGTTCATGAAAGAGCCGCCGGCTCTCGAGGTTCAGGTCGCGCAACAAGTCGCGACTCGCCTCCACGTGGCGCTGCGTCGAGCACCTGTGGAAGATCCAGCCCCAGCGGATGAGTTCCGGACTCGGCCGCGGCCGCACGTAGAACGGGCTCTCCCGGCTGAACATCCACCGCAGGCCTTTTGCAATCATTCCGGGCGCCGCCAGCGGCACGAAGTGGCTGGGCACGACCATGCCTGCATTGCCCACCGAGCAGTTTGCCTCGCGGTGCTCGTCCCGCTCGACGACGGTCACCGGCAGCCCGGCGCGCAGGGCATAGTACGCCGAGCAAAGCCCGATCACTCCGCCGCCCACAATCACCACCCGGTCGCTCATTTCCGCCATGGCGATGAATCTATCACCCCGGTCTAGCCCGAGATCCCAGCAATCGCTGCCCAAAGGGCGGCACCGCGACGCACTCGACAGGACGGGATGTCGGCGTAGAGTAACGACGTGCGTCAGCGTCACACCATCGTCCTTCTCTGGCTTCTCGCCACCGGCCTTTCCCTTGCGTCGCCCAAGATCGCGCTGGTCCGGGTCGGCGACATCTATCGCGCGCTGCCAGCCTCCCAGACATTGGAATCCAGTATCGAGGCCGAGCGGGCGGCGATCCTCACCAACGCCCGCGCGGACGCCTACCGTTCGGTGCTCAAGGAACTTGACGAACTCCGACAAGGCATCGCGAAGATTCCCAAGGACGATCGGGCGACGCGGGAGCGCGCCCAGCAGAACTTTGCCTTGAAACGACAGGAAGCCCTGACCCTCCAGCGTGAGTTCGTGAGCTACCGCCAGCGGAAAAACGACGAGATCAACACCCGCATGGTGGCCGAAATGGAAAAGATTCTTGCCGACATCCGCGCCGCGGCGACGGAAGTCGGGAATTCGCTTGGCTACGACTGGGTGCTCGATTCCGACGGGAGGACCAACACCGGCCTTCCCTTCGTGCTTTACTCGAAGGATCCCAGCGACATCACTGACAACGTTCTCGCCGCACTCGGGGGCCCGGTCGCCACCGTGGGCGAGGCCGAATCCAACTGATCACTTCATGGAAACCTTTCTCAACATCATTCAGGAACGCTTCGTCTGGGGTCTGGCCATCGGGCTGGCTCTCACGTTTTTCGCCTGGAAATCCGGACTCAGCACCAAGCTACGCCTGTCGCGCGACGTCCGCCGCCTGGAGAACGAACTCCGCGAACTCCAGTCGCACCTGAACACGCAGCTCAAGATCAACGCCCAGGGCAATCAGACCCTCGAACAGGAACTGAAGAAGCTCCGCGAACAGAACGAGAACCTCCGGGTCTCGTTGGCAACCGCCCAGGGCAAGCCGGGCCGCGCCGAACTCCGCCAGTACCAGGTGATGGAAGCCGCCGTGAGACAAATGCGCGAGCAGGCCCCCGGCTTCGCGCCCGCCTGGGAAAAGGCCGTCCGCCACGCGGAAGTCGAAATCGAGGCGGGCGAGAACGGCCTCAAGAAACTCGTCCGCAAGGTGATCCCCGGCATCGGCATGGGCACCCCCGCCGCCGGCAACGGTTCCGACAAGGACGATGATGACTGATGGCCGCCCCTGCTGATCGCGCCCGGCCCCTTGGAGATGGCTCCGGCCCGGCCTGACCGCCATGGATGAAAATTCCAGAGCCGCTCGTGAGCTGCTGGAAATCCTACGCCTTGCGGGCGCGGAGTGGAACGGAAGATCATGGAGGACCTGCAAGGTCGAGTCCTCTCCGGAGACGAATGTTTCCCGAATCGAGCACCCGGCCTTCTGCTATTTCTGGGAAGCCGGGGACTCTCCCGTCGAAGTGGCCTTCGTCACCGGTGGCGGCGTCCCGGCCAGAAAGTCGAGGACCATGCTGATTGAGGTCGGCCGGGGATCGATCCGCATCGGCATTCCCGGGCGCCCCCCCCTCCTCATCCCGGATCTCGAGCCCGCCATTTCCGAACGGATGGCCGGGCTGATTCCCATCGAGAAGAATGACGCCGGAACAGCCGGCCGCCCGTGGCAGGATGAACTCGAATTGGTCAGTGCGGCCATGCGGTTGATCGTCCTTGCCGGACGCGCCGCCCTCGACACCGTCGAACCCGCGGAGGACTCCTCGGGGGATTTCGCCGTCGTCCATCGATTGCACGACTGGTTCGCCCGAAATCCGGGAAGCCCGGCCCACCTCGCCGATGCGGCGAAGCAGTCCGGCAAAGCCCCGCGCCAACTGGTCCGCTTGCTCAAAAAAACCACGGGCACCGGCTTTGCCGAGCACCTGAACCTGCATCGTCTCATGCTCGCCCGGTTTCTCCTGATGCGGACCGACCGCTCCGTCGTCGACATTGCACGGGAGTGCGGCTTCAGCAGCCGGGAGCCTTTCATCCGCTCCTTCAGCAAGGCGCTTGGCTGGACCCCCCTGCAATTCCGCAAGGCGTGGATGGAGGTCTCGCTTTCCAGCGAGGAAGCGCCGGAGCTATTCCAGCTTGCGGGTCGGAGCGACGTGCAATGGCTGCCGCCCGACGAGTCCGAGCCCCCATCGCCGTCCGCTGGCAAACCGGTTCCGATCACCCTGGTTGTCGGCAACGCCCTTCAGGAAATTGTCGAACTGTCGGAGGTCACGCCCCATGGCCGGCACCTCCGGCATGACCTTCTCGACCAAGGACGCATGGTTCTGATCCCCGCAACCCGCGGTGGCAGCCTCTGGCATGTCCAAGCCGTGGAAAGCCGGCGATCCGGATACTTCCTTGCGCCGGACTCCCCCGCACTCGCCGTGGTTTCGTCCGACACCCTGGGCGGCAAATAAAAAGCGGGCCGCGGCACACCCACCGCGACCCGCAAACATGAAACCGATCGGAAAGATCAGGAGGTGGCAAGGCCCTCGACTGCTGGCGGAATCGGCTTTTCCCGGCGCCGCAGAGCCCGTCGCATCTTGGTCAGCGCCACGTTCTGGAGCTGACGAATCCGCTCCCGGGTCACGCCGAACTCACGACCGACCTCCTCGAGAGTCATCGGCTTGCGGCCGTCGAGTCCGAAGCGCTCGTCGATGATCCGGCGTTCGCGCTTGTCCAACACGGCGAGCAGGTCGTCCAACTGACCGTGAAGGTTCTTGTCACTGAGCGCGGACAGCGGGTCCTCGGCACTCTCGTCGCCGATGATCTCGCTGTAGCGGGTCGTCTCGCCATCGTTGACCGGCGCATCGAGCGAGGTCGGACGCTGGGAAGCCTGCTTGAGCATGGCCAGCTTGCGACGAGGGACCCCGATTTCCTCGGAAAGCTCTTCGTCGGTGGGCTCGCGACCGAGCGCTTCCGCCAGCATCGTTGAAATCCGGCGCATCTTGGCGATCTTGTCGACCATGTGGACGGGGAGCCGGATCGTCTTGCTCTGGTTGGCCAGGGCACGCTTGATCGACTGCTTGATCCACCAGGCGGCGTAGGTCGAGAGCTTGCCCCCCTTCTTCGGGTCGAAGCGTTCGACCGCCTTCATCAGACCGATGTTGCCCTCGGAAATGAGGTCGGCCAGCGGGAGGCCGTAGCCGGAGTAGTCCTGGGCGATCTTCACCACCAGCCGAAGGTTGGCGTTGATCATCTGGGTGCGGGCGGCCTTGTCGCCACGCTTGATCTTCCGCGCGAGCTTCACTTCCTCTTCCGGAGTGAGCAGGGGAGTCTTTGAGATCTCCCGCAGGTAGACCTTCAGGTTGGAATCGTATTCAATTGCCATGGTAGGAAGCCCTTTCGGGCGGGTTATTGTTGCGGAAACTGAGTGTTTCTATGGGTTAAACGACATGCAGCCGGTTTTTGTTCCCGATTTCGAAATCAAATCTTTTGTAACTACATAGTAAGCACTTTTAGCGGCCGCACTTCAAGATCTTTCTGGGGAAGTGGGGAGCAACTGCCGTGCCGACTCACCCGGCATGGCACGACGTTTTGATTCCCAGTGCCTTGCAATAATTCCGGACAGCCCTTTCGGGACCAGACGATCGGGTCACAACGTCGGTCTGGGACACCTTGTCGCACCCCAAACCGGGCGAATCCGCCCATGTTGGATCCAGAATCCAGCATCCCGATCTTCCTTCAGAATGATCGACCTTTTGGATTTTGATGGGCAGGCTTCCGCCGTGCTCGAGCTCAAAGACGTTTGCTTCACGATCCAGAAGGAAGGCGAGGATGTGAATCTTGTGGATCGCGCCAACCTCAAGATCCCACGCGGCCACTTCATGGCCATCGTCGGCCCGTCCGGCTGCGGCAAGACCACCCTTCTCAAGACCATTGCAGGCCTCAATCCCGAGTCGGCCGGGGCTCTCTTCTGGGATGGCCGGAACCTTTCGGAAGAGGGTGATTTCGAGCCTTCGGAGATCGGCTACGTGCCCCAGTTCTCGATCGCCTACGACCCGCTCACGGTCGACGAGTCGATCGAAGCCGCCACCCGCCTGCGGGTGAAGACCCGAGACGCGGAAGACCTCGATCACCGCATCGACCATGTGCTCGAAGAAACCGGAATGACTGCGATCGCCGACCGGGCGGTCAAGGTGCTCTCCGGCGGCCAGAAGCGGCGTCTGGGTCTCGCCATGGAGTTGGTTTCGGATCCCAAGCTGCTGCTGTGCGACGAGGTCACCAGTGGTCTCGACCCGCGCTCTGAGCGGGAGATTGTCCGACTCCTTCACGATCTCTCGCGGCGCGACGGGCGCATCGTCCTTTCGGTCACCCACTCGCTCGCCCACCTCGAGCTCTACGATTCCATCCTCGTCCTCCACGAGGGGCGCGTGGCCTACCACGGACCGCCGGAACTCGTGACCCACTACTTTTCGGTCGAGGACTCCGAGGAAATCTACCCCAAGCTGGCCACCCAACCCAGCGAGCGGTGGCGGGAATCCTGGATGAAGCACCAGGAGGCCTACTACGAGAAGCTGGAACGCAGCCGCAAGCGGGCCATCGAAGCGGGCGCGCTGCACGTTCCCGAGACCCATGACGAGGAGGACCCGGAGGAAGCCGCCACGGTCCGCACCCCAGGTTTCATCGCCCAGCTTTCCACCCTCCTCTCCCGGCGCTGGCGGATCTTCTTCCGCGACCGGGGCCAGGTCTTCCTCCAACTCGCCATCCTGCTCTGCTTTCCGCTGCTGGTGATTCTTTTTTCCGACAAGGCCAATGCTCCGATCCCCAGCCTCTCGGATTCTCGCCAGGAAAACATCCTCGTGGAACTCAAGGAGGCCAACGACGTCTACGCCGCCTGGGCCAAGGTCGGGTCCGCCATCAGCGGAGTGGTCATGTTCCAGGTCATCCTGCTTTCCCTGATGGGATCGAACAACTCGGCCCGCGAGATCGCCGGCGAACGCCAGATCTTCGAGAAGGAGAAGTTCGGTGGACTCCGGCCCATGGCCTACCTGTCGAGCAAGGTCGTCTTCCTGAGTTGCCTGGTGGCGGCCCAGTCGGTCTGGATGGGCGTATTCGTCAACTTCTTCGGTCCCTTCCGGGGCGAGTTCAGCCAGCACCTGATGTTCCTCCTGCTGATCAATGGCGCGATGACGGCCATCTGCCTGGGCATCTCGGCGCTGATGCGAACAGCCGAACAGGCGTCGCTGCTGTCGATCTACCTGGTGGGCTTCCAGCTCCCGCTTTCCGGCGCGGTGCTGGCCCTCCCCGACCACATCGAGCAGTTCACCCGCCCCTTCATTTCGGCCTACTGGTCGTGGTCGGGGAGCATCGAGGCGCTTGAGTCGAAGGCCGCCTTTGCGGTCGACTCGGTCATCAGCACCCGCCCGAGTGCCCACGATGCCTGCCTTTACACGCTGCTCCTGCATGTCGGGGCGGGACTTCTGGCCGCCTGGATCGGCAGTCGAAGGCACCAGTGGGACTGATTCCTGAACGCTTGATTCTGCCCGATCCTCTGAGAAAGTAACCCTATGCCCAGACGAGCAAGTTCCGGTCCCAACGTGGGCGTCATCCTCGGCATCATCGCGGTGGTCGCAGCCGCGGCGTTTGCCGGGAAGATGGTATTCAGCCAGAAGCCCGGAAAAACGCTCGATGGAACCCGGCTGGACATGCCGTCCGCCGTGGAGAATGCCAACTCCCTCAGGGGCAACGAATACGTCGTTCAGGGCCGCATCGACGACCAGCTCCGGTGGGACCCCGACCACGGCCAGGTGATTTCACTGCGGGTGGAAAACGGCGACTCCGGGGAGTTCCTCGCGATTGAAATCCCGCCGAGCCTCTCGAACATCAACATTGAACGGGAACAGGACTACGCGTTCCGCGTGCGCTTCCGCGAGGGAGGCATCGCGGTCGCCGAGGAAATCAGCCGCCTCTGAGCCCAAACCATCGCGCAATCCATGAAAGCTCTGCTCACCCCGCTGCTGGTCACTGCGACCGCTTTCGGTCAGGTCTACACGCCGCCGCCGGGAGGAAGCAGTCCTCCACCTTCCGGTGGCGGCAGTGGCGGAGACACGGTGATCCGCCGCGAACCACAGGAGAAAAACAACGACTCGTTCCTCGGCAATGAACTTCCCTTCCTCGATCCATCGAGCGAGCTGATTTCGTGGAACGGCCATACCTGGTCGGCCACCGACAACCGGCTGCTTGCCGCGCGATTCGAGCGCTATCTGAACGAGCCGCCCGACGACTCGGAAGCGGCCCAAGCCTATCGCGAGACGATCGGGCAGATCCTCGACTACGTCTCACCCCACCATCCGGGCGGGCCGGATTTCGGTTCAGCCGTGAAATTGCTCCCCCGGGCCTCGAACTTTCCGGGCGATGCCAAGCTCTGCGACTCACTCTCCCAGGCCATCTACGCCGCCGTTCTCGCGAAGAAGGACGTTTCGAAAACCCGTGCGCTCAACGAAGGCATGGAGAACGAGAAGCAGCGACTGATCGACGACACCGACTGGAAAACCTCCCAGGCGCGCGACGCGTCCCTCGGTGAAACCACGCCCGCCGGAAGCGGCGGCGGTGCCAATGGTCGCCAGGGCGGAAACCAGGCCACCGCCCGCACTCCCGGCCGGGGCACCGAGTCCCTCGAATACAAGGAAGCCCTGCGTCGCATCGCCGAGATCGAGGCGCTCAAGAAGACCAACACCGCCAAGAACGAAGTGCAGTTGGTCCAGGCCAAGATTCAGTACCAGGCGCTGATGGTTCAGTTTTTCGTCCAGCGGCGGTTCCAGCACGTGATGATGGCCGCCCGCTTCTACCATCAGATTTTCACGGATGGGGACAACCGCCTGCGGCTCAACAAAAACTCGGACGTCTCGAAAATGATCAGCGAGACCTTCGGCACGAGCCCGACGGTTGCCGCGCTGGACTCGCTCGCCAGCGAGGCCATCCGCGACGTCGACAAGGGGGTCGAGGCCTTCAAGTTCCTGTCCGAGCGGGAGGAACTGGAGAGCGCCGCCAAACGCCTCAGCGAGGCCTACATGGTCGGGGAATTCATGCCCTCGATCCAGACGCTCCCGCGCGAAGAAAAGCGGCGCGTCCTCCTCTTCGTCCGCGAATCCTACAAGCTGGTCGCCGCGCTCGATGCCAAGGACTACACGACCGCCAAGGAGCTGGTGGAGAAGCTCAAGGAAACCGCGAAGGATTTCGATGCGACCAAGGCGGAGGCCGCCATCGCGACCTTCACCCGGGTCAGCAACATGCACATCGACTCCGCCAAGCTGGCCGCCGCGGGAGGTGACAACGAAAAGGCCGCCTCGGAGATCCAAAAGGCCATGGAGGTCTGGCCGCAGAACCCCAAGCTCACGGAGTTCGACCAACTCGTGAACCAGGGAGGCGCCCTGGTTCAGGCTCTCAACGACTTCGATCGCCTGCTGAGCGAGAACAACTACCGGGAGATCTTCAAGCGGCAGTACGAGATCGCGCCCGCCGTCCAGGGTGATGCCCGCCGGGAGGATGCCTTCAAGCAGATCATCACCAACATCTACCGCATCGACGGTGCCCTGGCGAAAGCCAGCGAATTCGGCAAGATGGGCCAGTCCTACGCCGCGTGGGAGCAACTGGCGGAATTGCGCGAGGAGTTCCCGGACGATCCGCTGCTCGGCCGCGAGTTGGAGCAACTGGCACCGGACGTCGCGGATTTCACCAAGGCGCTCAATCGCGCCCGCACCCTCGAGGAGCGCAGGGACCGCCAGATCGGCTCAGCGCTTTCGTGGTATCTCAAGGCCCGCTCGATTTATCCCAACAGCGACATGGCGCAGGAAGGAATCGACCGCCTGGTCGAAGACATCCTGCCGGGAGGGGAGGATCCTGCCGATCGTGATCGCCGCTCGGCCGGCGTGGACGAGGACTACGAGGACTGAGCGGCATCGAGCCGCCTGAGATAGTCGAAGGTGTAGATGCCGGTCGAGTGGCCGTCCCTCCAGAACAGTTGCAGGGCGTAGCCACCCACCGCCTCGATCTTCCGCAGGCCGAAACCGTCGTCACCGATCGATGGGACGGGACGAACCACCCGACCCAGCGCATCCGGTTCGCCCTGGCAAGCGGCGCAGGGGCAGGCTCTTCGCAGAAGAGTGAGAGGAAGAAAGCACTCCACCCCGTCGTCGAACGCCAGGGCCAGTTGCTCACCGACCACCGCGTGCTGGATCAGGCGGCTCATTGGGCGGCTTCCCTCCTTCCGAAGATTGAGGAGCCCACCCGGACGATCGTCGATCCCTCCTCGATCGCGACTTCGAAATCTCCACTCATCCCCATGCTCAGCCCACCATCGGGCAGCAGGGCATCCCTCAACTCCCGGGCTCTCGCGAACCAGGGCCTTGAATCCTCTGGATCATCGACGGCCGGAGGGATGGCCATCAAGCCGACGATCGACAGGTTCGACAGGCACCCCACTTCATGGATCGCGGCTTCCAGTTCCGCCTCCGAAAAGCCGCCTTTGCTGTCTTCACCGGCAAGATCCACCTCAAGGTAAACCGACGGCTTCAATCCCAACTCGCCGGCAATCCGGTCCACATGCGCAGCCAGCCGAAGCGAGTCGATGCTGTGGAGAACCGGGAAGGCCGGCAGGACCTTCCGCACCTTGTTCCGCTGGAGGCGACCGATGAAGTGCCAGTTCAGGGACGCCGGCAACTCCTCGACTTTGGCGCAGCCTTCCTGCTGGCGGCTTTCTCCAAAATGCCGCTGTCCGGCCTCGCTCGCCTCGGCCACCACAGCGGCTGGAAAGGTCTTGGAGACCGCCAGAAGCGTGACCTCCTCCACCGACCGCGAAGCTCTTCGACAAGCCGCGTCCATGCGGCGGCGGATCTCCGCCAGACGAGCAGCGATTTCCGGCATCAGCGGGCTCCCGAGGGCTTCAGCATCCCGGCCATGCGGGCATCGCGGGTGATCTCCACAAGGTCACCCAGGATTGCGAGCCCTTCGCGCTCGAAAGGATCGAGATTACTCGGCCATTCCGGCGTGTCGTCGAGTTGCTCGGTCTTGTTCTCGGCCCGGCGCATGTAGTCCTGGGCGTCCTGCGAAGGATCGACCTCCTTGAGAGGCTCCTCCTTCTCGACCTGATCGAGGCTCAGGCGGAAGAACTTCTTCGCCTTCTTGTCCGCTTCGGCGACCTCGGCAAAGCGCTTGCGGCGCTCGGCGTTACGCTCGTGCTGGCGTTCATCGGCCTCGGCCAGTTCCTCGCGGCGGGTGCCGATGTTGAGGGACACGCTGTTCTCACGACGGCGGTTTCTCTCCTTCATCACATCCTCCATGATGTAGGCAAAATCCTTGCACTCCTTGACGCGTTCGCTGCTCTCCTCCTTCAGCCGCGGAATGAAGAGATGCTTCTTGTCCAACGGTTCGAAGTCGGGAGCAGGCCGGATGATGTCGTGATCGAGGGCGTGATCGAGATACCCCTCTCCGATTTCCAGCGCATCGCTGAGGCTGGGGAGAATGATATCCGGAACCACACCCCGGTTCTGGGTCGAGGAACCGGAAGGACGATAGAACTTCTGAATGGTCACCTTGAGGGTACCGGCCCGGTTGCGGTTGGCGAAAAACGGCATCTGCCGACCGATATCCATCGGCTGCTGGACCGTGCCCTTCCCGAAGGTCGAGGATTCTCCGACCACAACCGCCCGGTTCTGGTCCTGAAGGGCGCCGGCAAGAATCTCACTGGCCGAGGCGCTGCTCTTGTCCGTAAGCACCACCATCGGGCCGTCATACAAGGGGCGGCGGTGCTCGGACTCCTTCACCTGCACCTGCCCGAGGGTGTTTTTCACCTGCACGACCGGCTGCCGCTTGGTGAAGAAGCCGGTCATGCGACGGACCTCCTCCAAGGCGCCGCCACCGTTGCCCCTCAGGTCGAGCATCAATCCATCGATCTTCTCGAGCATCAGGCGCTCCAGCAGGCGCTCCACGTCCACCGAACAACGGGTGCTGCCACCATCGAAATCCGCATAGAAGGAGGGAAGCCTGATCACTCCCAGTCGCTGCGGTTCTCCGTCATTGCCGGTCGTTTCAATGATCTCGGCGGAGGCCTGCTCGTCCTTGAGTTCGACCTTGCCTCGCTCGATCACGACGATCTTCGTTTCGCCGGGCACCCCCCCGGCCGGCTCCACCTTGAGGCTCACTTCCGTCCCTTCCTTGCCACGGATCAGATCGACCACCTTGTCGATCTTCATGAACATGATGTCGACCATGTCCTCGGGCTTTCCCGAGTTCAGCGGGTCGACGGCCACCACGCGGTCGTTCAGCTCCAGGTCCCCCTGGCGATCCGCCGGACCGTTGAGCACGATGCCCATGATCTTGGTCGCGCCGTCCTCCTCGGCCTGGAGCAGCGCCCCGATGCCGACCAACTGGTTGCGCATCCCGTCACGAAACCGCTCCATCTGCTTGAAGCTCAGGTAGTCGGTGTGGGGATCGAAGGTCTTCGCGACGGCGCTGAGGAAATACGCGGCGATGTCATCACTGTCGACGTCCTGAACGCTCCGCAGAAAGCGTTCGTAGCGGAGCAGGATCTTTTCTTCCGGCGATCGTTCATCGGCGAACAGCTCCTCCTTCCCCTGCTCCTTGGCGAGCTTGATCACCATCTCCCGGCGCAGGGTTTCCGAAAGCAGCGCCTCCTTGATCTGCTTCCGCCAGATCTCCATCGCCTCCTTTTCGTCCTCCGGCCACGGTGCCTCCTCGCGGCTCCGCTTCACCGTCTCCTCCGCGTCGAAATCGAACTCCCCTTCCTTCAGCAGTCGCTTGGCCTCGGCGACCCGCGCCTCAACCCGCTCCACGAAAGTCTCATAGATGTCCTCCGCCGCCCGCATGCTGTCCCGCTCGAGAAGCATTTGCGAAAGGGTCTCGCCATACTCCTCCTCGAAACGATCGATGTCCGCCTTCGTGAAGTAGACCCGCCCGAAATCAAGGTCCTTGAGGTAGGTCGCCAGAAAATCGTCGCTCAGCGCCCGGAACGGCTGCCGGGAACGGTCGAAGTGACTGTTCTGGAGCATGATCGCCATCTGGCAGCCGACTTGGTCGAAGTCGGTCTTCTGCGCGCAGGCAACCTGCGCCGAGGCGAGCACAACGAGACTGGCGACGCCGACTCTCGAGCGCCTCCAGGATTGGAGAATGGATCGGATATTCACGCGTTGAAAGACCGGGAGCCTCGCACACGGCAGCCGAAAGTCGAACGCAAATCCTCGACGATCACCGGGCACCGGCACCCGGTCCGGGCGTCCGCTTCTGCAACCATTCCCTGAAAGCCTTGTCCCGCTCTTCCTTCTCCACGTTTTCGAGAGAAAACCTGCCCGCGAACGGGACGGCACGCATCTGGCGAAGTTCGCCCCATTCGCCCGCAGCCCAGGGACGCGGCGCAAGCTTCAGGGCAAAGGTTTTCACCTCGTCCTCCCTGGCGACCTCCAACTCGATCTCCTCTCCCGGCTTCATTCCACCCACCTTCCGGGCCAACTGATCCGGCGTGTCTCCCTCGGTCCAGCGCTCTCCATCGATGCCGAGAATCCGGTCACCCTCCCGCAACCCGGTCCGGTCAGCCGGAGAGCCCTTCTGGACCGAAGTGATGGCAACCGCAGGCACCTTTTCCCCCTCCAGATCAACCTGGAAGCCGACCATGGTGATTCCGATGAAACCCGGACGTTCGCGGTCGAGCTGCGACATCACCTGGCTTCTCAGGACTTCGAACACCCGGTTCCGCACTTCGGGTTCGTCGTGGGCGCTGCTCGTTTCAAGAAGCCAACCCAGCCCTTCGTCGCCCGCTTCCGCCGCCCAGTCCTCCAAAGCACGCTGTGCCTTGATGCGCTGCGGGTAATGCTCGGATGACAGCTCCTTGAGAAGCTCCTCCGGTGGTTCGACCGCCCTGGACGGCAGCACCGCGACGACGAGCGCCAGCAAGACCAGCCATGTCCTCAACCCTGGAACGCTCATCACACCCGGGTATCAGCGCCCGAAAAGATTCTTCTGGGGAACCTCGATGGTGTCGTTCGGCTTGAGAAGAACCCCCTTCGCTTCGGTTTCCTTGACGTTGTATTGCCGGAGGTTCCCGTCCCGGATGAGCTTCACCCGATACAAGCTTCCAAACTCATTGGCCCCGCCCGCCGCCTGGATCGCATCGTAGAGGTTCAACCCGCGGGTGTAACGCTTTTGCCCGGGACTCCGGACGTAACCTCCCACCGTGACCGTGTATTCCGCGACGGTTTCGTCGCTGGACGCAAAGACCTGAACCGTCGGATCCGTGTAGATCTTCGCCGCCCGGTATCGGGACTCGATGCTGTTCGCCAGGGCATTCGGACTCATCCCCGCCGCCCGCACGTTGCCGATGAAGGGCATCCGGATGTAACCCCCTTCGGAGACCGGATAGGTGTTGTTCACCCGGCTCATTTCTTCGCTCGGGACTCCCTGAATCCGGATTTCGATCGCCCGACCCGCCTCGATGGTCGTCTGGCCTGCGGCATAGCCGATCAGGGAGAGGAGTCCCAACAGGATCAAATGAATCGTCTTCATGGTTCCGAAGGTCACTTGTGATGCCCGGGCTGTCAATAGAGGTCGTCCTGCGTCGACACCGGCTTCTCCGCGACCGCCGCCGACTCCGCCGACTTCTTCGCGGGTTTGGCCGCCGGTGCCGGCGCGTCGCTCGGGGCGTAGTAGGTGTAGTAGCTCGTGTAGTACTGATACTGGCTGTCGCTGCGGACATCCACGTTGTTCAGCACGACGCCGATGACGTGGCCTCCGACATTCTCGACCGCCGACTTGACCCGCAGGAGCATGTTGCGGGGAAGCTTGCGGTGCTGAATGACGACCATGGTGAGGTCGACTTCGCTCGCGAGCACGGACGCATCGCTTACGCCGAGGATCGGCGGGGAGTCGATGAGGACGAGGTCGAAGCGTTGCTTCACATCCTGGATCAGCTCGGACATCCGGCGGGAGTTCAGGATGCCCGCCGCGTCGGCCGGCAGGATCCCCGACGGCATGAAGTAGAGGTTGTCGACCGGCGTCTGGAGAATGACGTCCTCAAGCATCAGGTCGGTCGTCAGGTAGTTGGTGAGGCCAACCGAGTTGTTGATGTCGAAGAAGGTGTGGAGACGGGGGCGGCGAAGGTCGGCGTCGATCATCAACGTGGTGTACCCCCCCTGCGCACAGATGTAGGCGAGGTTGACCAGGGTGGTCGACTTGCCCTCACCGGCTCCACCCGAAACGACGGTGATCGAGTTGTCCTCGGGGTTCTTCCGGTTGAACTCGATGTTGGTTCGAAGTATTCGGTAGGCTTCCGCATCCGGACTCATCCCGCTCTGCTTGTAGAGAATCCCGACCTCCTTCGGAATCACGGCGAGCACGGGAACCTGAAGGTATTTCTCGACGTCCTCGAGCGTCTTCACCGAGGTGTCGAGGTATTCGAGGAAGAAGGCGATGCCGATGCCAAACACGAGGCCCACCACCGCTCCGAGCGCGAGGTTGAGCTTCACATTCGGACTCACCGGGCTCTGCGATTCGACAGGATCGGCGTGGACCACAACCGGGTCCTCGGAGATCCGGCGCTGCATTTCCTCGCTGATCAACTTCACCTTGAGTTTCTCGAGCAATTCCTGGGCGGTCTCGAAATCGGCTTTCGCGTCATCGAAGCTGTAGCGCGCGATGCCGTGCGTGACCGCCTCCGCTTCCTCCTTGTCCTTCTTGATCCGGAGCCGCTCGGCCTGCTCGGACACCAGTTCAAGCTGAGCCCTCAGGGTTTCCCGAAGGGCCACCACGCCCTCCTCGAGGTCCCGGTTCAAGCCCTCGATCATCTTGCTCTGCTGCTTGACGGTCGGGTGGTTCTCTCCGAGTCCTCCGAGCTTGGCGGCTGCAATTTCCCTTCTCGCCTCGAGCCAGCGCGGATGCAAAGTCTTGATGATATTCTCGGGCAAATTCAGCCCGGCCGCGTAGGTGATCAATTGTTCACCATCGTAGCGAAGCAAGGTGTCGATCTGGCTCTCCAGCTTGATCTTTTCGGATTCGAGCTCGGCGTATCGTTGCGCGGCACTGAGAGCCTGCCGCTCTTCAGTGTAGCCCCCCTCGTCCCCTGATCCTCGACTGTAGATCACTCCTTCGTTCCGGATCAACTGAGTGAGAACCTTGCGTTTCTCCTCCACCAGATCCTCCTGCGAGCGCACCGCCTCCCGTAGTTCGGCCATTGCCCGATCCGACCGTTTATTCTCAAGAACTTTTCGCCGCTCTCGGTAAGCATCCGACACCGTTTCCGCGATCATCCTGGCATCGGCCGGGTTCGAGGTCCGAACCTTGATTTCGATGAGGTCGGTGCCACGAATATTCTGCGCACCAATGATGCCTTGGAGTCGCGCCCGGCACGTCTCACGATCCGCACTCCAGTGATTGATGAGATCGAGTTTGTCGACGACGATATCGAGGGTTTTCTGTGACTTGATCACCTCGAACTCGGTCGGGAAGAAGGTCGCGCTGCCGGCGGTCGGATCATGGGAGACGTAGCCGGGGAGAACCTGGACCGAGGGAAGATTCGGGCGGACCTGAATGGTCGCCGAAGACTCGTACCGTTTCGGCATCACATAGGTGATGACGAGGGCGGTCATGAAGACGAGCAGGAAGGTCAGGAGAATGATGCCGTAGCGGTTCTTGATGACTTGCCAGTAGTCAATCGCGTGGAGGGCGACCTCCGATGAGTTGCTCTGTTCGGAATTCATGAGATGACGGGGATTTATCGACTTGGAAAGAAGGGGGTTCAAACGAAAACCTCCCGCAATGGAGAATACCACTGCGGGAGGTTGAAAAGGGATCTATGATTGAAAAACCGAGGGAGAAAACTGCCAGAGCCGATCAGGCCTGCAATCAGAACTGGGCATGCACACCAACCGTGACGCGGTTCCGGTCGTAACTCTGTCCGACAAAATCCGAATCGGCGGTGGTGAAGTTGTAGGACAGCGAACCGTAGATTCGATCCGTAAACCGCACATTGACGCCGGCGTAAATGTTGAACAGGTCCTCACGGATTCCGTTCGCGGTCAAGGCGGGCAGACCAGCCTGAACCGCGACCAGACGGCCATCACCAAAGTCAGCAGGGATGTAGTCGATTCCGGTGAAAGCACTCAAACGGGGCGAGAATTCGTAATTCCCGCGGATACCAACGCGAAGGGTCCGCCGGTCATCAAAGTCGTAGAGACCGACCGCTCCCCCATTCGCGATGATGCGGGTGGTGTCGTAGTCCTCGATTCCGTAACGGACGAACGAGCGAATCGAAAACTGGTCGTTGATATTCGAGCGGAGCGCAAGCTCGACAAAGGGCGAGGTCGCGTTGGAGCCGGCGCGGGCGTCGGACTCGCGGAATTGGGCACCCGCCTTGGCCACGATGATCGTGTTCGGGCTGAAGCGATGCTCGACCCCGAGAAGAACGAAGTGGGAGGATGAATCCGAGGCGAATCCATCCGCCTCGGTTTGTGAGTAGCGATAATCAAAGGTCGCCACCGTCTGCGGCGTCAGCTGGTAGCGGAACTGGTGGAACAACTCGTAAATCAGGCGATCCTGGTTGTTCACCGCGCTGTCGTAGTCCAGCCCGCGGATTCCGAACCCGGTGTAGGTCGCCAAGCGCTCGGTCCAGCGGAAGCCGACCGCGTTGGTGGTACCCCAATGGAAATAGGCATCGTTCTGCCGGGAGGTCGCAAAACCATAGGCGTAGTCCGGCTCCAACTCGTAGGCGGCGAAGTTGCGGCTGGTGAACCGGAGACGCTCGGTGAAACGATGCGTCCAGTTCAGGCCCATTCGGAATTGCGGATTCAGGTCATCGGCTCCGATCGCGGAAGGAGCGTCCAAATAGTAGATGGCACCGACTCGGGCATAGAGATCCAAGGTCGAGCGCGGCGTGATGTTCACAAACGACAGACCGACGTACGGGTTGACGCTGAAGGCGGACTCGTTGGCCCCCAGGCCGATCGCCGTCGGGGTAACGTTGTCATCCCAGGTGAAGTTGATTCCAAGCGACCACTCGAGCGGGAGTGGCTCCTGGGCCTCCGATCCGATGTAATAGAGACCCTCCTGGGCCTGGGCGGAAATCGCCCCGATCGCGGAAAGGAGGGCGGTTGCAAGGTAGCGTTTCATGAGAGTGGGGTGGGGTGGGGAACAGCGAAGGTCTTCAGGGTGGGGCTAAGGGTCAACGGGGACGAATCTCTGTCTGGGAGCCAGGGTCGGTCGGGGTGCCGACCGGGGGCTCGACCACCGGGGGATTGATGACCGGAGGAATGGGAGTCACCGGGTCGATGGGATTGAAAAACCAGGTTCCCGGGCTCGGGCCAATGCCCTGACCCGGAAAGTCCAGCGGGTTCCAAGCGGGTTTGACGTCCGGCAGCGGTTGCTTGGGACCCTTCGCGCTCTTGGCACTGAGACCCGCCTCACCGCTGGACGGCTCAAGGCGAATCATCACCGCCTGAATTTCGGACAGCGCGTCAGGAGCCACCGCAAGGGCGCACTGGGCAATCAGGCGCATTTGCTCGGGAGCGGTCATCGCCGCGGTCTCGACAATGGCTCCGACAAGCTCGGCTTCGGCGGAGACTTCCTCGATCGCTGCCTTGACGATTTCGCAGGCGCATCCGGGCGAAGCTGCGATTTGCTTTTCCACGATCTCGAGCACGAGTGACGGCTTGGCGCTGACCTGATGACGAACCTTGACCGACAGCTCCAAGCAGTCGTCCACGGCAGCATCATTGCCATACGAATTGGTGGCCAGCAGAACGGCGGCGATGGAGAGTAGGAACTTCATTGCGGAAATTTCTGAGGGGTTTCGTGGGACGTTGGAGCGGGTAGCGGGAATCGAACCCGCGTAATCAGCTTGGAAGGCTGGAGCTTTACCACTAAGCTATACCCGCGCTCGGACTTCGACAAGAAAACAGCGCAAAGCTCGCAGCGGCAAGGATAAATTCGGTTTTTTGGGAGGGGCGCACGAAACGATCCCGACCCATTTTTCGGTTGCTTGAGGCGGAGCCGCTCGCTATCGCCCTCGTGCAAGGCGGGCGTAGTTCAATGGTAGAATGCGAGCTTCCCAAGCTTGAGATACGGGTTCGATTCCCGTCGCCCGTACCAGCCTCCCTTGCCAAGGGTTAGAACCGGCGGCTCAGGTGGAGGCATCGCGGTGCCCCGAAACGCCATTGGAGCCCGGTTCCTCGGGAAATCCCGATCCGGGGGCCGCTCAGGACTTCCATGGGCTGCCCGAGCCTGATCCCACGAGCCTCGTGGCTCAGAAACTCCGCCCCATGGGCCTCTCCCGAGATTCCGAGGGCCTGGGTCAGCCTCCCGGGCCCCGAACACAATTCATCCTCTTTCACCCGGGATCTTCTAGTCTGCATCATCGAAAGTCCCTCGATCGGCTCCAGCGCGCGGAAGAGGACGAAACCACTGACTTCACCTCCCTTGACCAGCACGTTGAACAGCCAGTGAACGCCGTAGTTCAGGTAGACGTAAGCCGCTCCGGGTGGCTTCTCTTCGACAAAAGACCGGGCGCTCGGCCGGAAAAACGTGTGGCAGGCCGGATCGTCTTCGGCCGCGTAGGCCTCGGTCTCGACTATTCTCCCGGCGCAGCCGTCCCAGCGAAACTCGGCCCCGATCAAGCGCCGGGCGCACTCCACAGGATGAGCCTTGAAGAAGGATGAGTCCAGATCGTCCGGATTCATCAGAGCCCGGTCGGGTGATCGATGAACTGGCCAGCCACTCCGAATCGCTCTGAAAGCGCGCCTGCCAGCGCCTTCACCCCGAAAGTCTCGGTCGCGTAGTGCCCGGCGTAGATGAGATTGATTCCCAGTTCCTCGGCCAGTCCGTAGGTGTGGTGTGGTCCCTCGCCGGTGATGAAGGCATCGATCCCCGCCTCCGCCGCCTCCGCCACCTGTGAGCCGGCACCCCCGGTGCAGAGGCCGATCCGACCGATCTGCCCGGGGCCGGCCGGGCAAATGTGAGGAGCACCGCCAATTGCCCGCCCCACCCGATCCACCAGATCGGCGAGCGCCCCCCGCCACTGGCCGAGCAAGCCGACCGGCATCCCCTTGTAGTCGAGAAAACCGCCGTCCACTTCCATCCCGATCTCCACAGCCAGTCGGGCATTGTTCCCCCACTCCGGATGCACGTCGAGCGGGAGGTGGGCGGAGTATATCGCCATTCCGGCGTCCATCGCCGCCTTGATTTTCCGGTAGAACGCTCCGGTCAACGGCTGCGCGCCACGCCAGAACATCCCGTGATGAACCAGCAGGAGGTCCCCGCCGGCCGCCACCGCCTTCTCGATGACCGGGGCCGAGGCATCGACCGCCGCGATCACTTTCGCGACCTCCTCGTTTCCCGCGAGTTGCAGACCGTTCACCGCTCCCGGGTAGTCGGGGATCTCGGCAATCTTCAGCTGGTCATCCAGAAAGGCCCTGATTTCCGAAAGCTTCGCCATGCCCGTCGTCTAGCGCCCTGCCGTCCACAAACCGAGCCAAATCCCGCGGCAAGGGCGACTCCCACACCCGCATCCGCCCCTCCCATTCCCCCGCCAACCGGCAGGCGTGCAGGGCATGACGCGGAAGCATCAGGCGGCGGCGGGATTCCTCCGACAGCCCGCCGGAAATCTGCTCCAGATACGGGGATCCATCGGAGCCGTAGATCTTGTCGCCGACCAGCGGATGCCCAGCCACCTCCAAATGAACGCGGATCTGGTGCATCCGTCCCGTTTCGGGAAAGCATCGCAGCACCGAGAACCGCCCCCCGCTTCTCTCGAAACGCTGCTCGACCCGGAACCGGGTGGCACAGGGTTTGCCCCCGGCATGCACCCGCTGTCGCAGCCAGATCGGAGACTCCCCCACCTCGCCG
The DNA here is from genome assembly GCA_022548915.1 of Verrucomicrobiaceae bacterium E54. Classification (GTDB taxonomy): domain Bacteria; phylum Verrucomicrobiota; class Verrucomicrobiia; order Verrucomicrobiales; family Akkermansiaceae; genus Haloferula. The sequence continues at coordinate 48,136 of JAKZES010000018.1, read as the reverse complement.
GCCCGCAGAATCGGACCCTCCTCCATCCAATCGTCCGAATGCGGCCAGCCGTGCACCACCGCCAGATATTCCTTCCCCACTTCCCGCCGCTCGAGCAGGCCCGAGAAATGCCGGGCGGCCTCCCTGGTTTTCGCCACCAGCACCAACCCGCTGGTTTCGCGATCCAGTCGCGTCAAAATGGAGAGCCCGCCGCCATCGGCCAGGTCGCAGGCCAGCAGCGCCTGCAATCCACCGAGCAGGGTCGGCTCGTCGGTGCGGCCGTTCGCCGGATGCACCGCCAGCGGCGCCGGCTTCTCGACCACGATCCAGTCGCCGGTCTCATCGACCACCCGGAAATCGCACTCGGCCCTCACGCGCACAGTCCGAAGTTCCAAGTGAAAAGTTCCAAGTGCCAAAATGATGCTTCACGAGAATTGGACCTTGGAACTTGGAACTTCTCACTTGGAACTTTCGAGCCGTAGGCTCCGCGCATGCCCGCTGACGCGCAACAGACCCTTGCCGGACCCGCCACCCTCGAAGGCACCTCGCTGCACACCGGTGAGAAGGTCACCCTCACCCTCCAACCCGCCCCGGAAAACCACGGCTTCAAGTTCCGCCGGGTCGACATCGCCGACCAGCCGTTCATCGATGCCGACGTCTCGAAGGTCCAGACCGTCGAGCGCGCCACCACCCTCGCCGAAGGCTCGGTCAAGGTTCACACCGTCGAGCACGTCCTCTCCGCCCTCGTCGGCATGGGCGTCGACAACGCCATCATCGAGATGAACGCCAACGAGCCGCCGATCGGCGACGGCTCCGCGGGCCCCTTCGTCGAGCTGATCAAGAAGGCCGGAATCGCCACCCAGGAAGCACCCCGCAAAACCTGGGAGATCCGCGAGCCGCTGCACATGGAAACCGGCGACGGATCGCTGATCACCATCGTGCCCGACCGGAAATTCCGGGTCTCCGTTACCAACGTCGGCCCCGGCGGCCGCTTCGCCCAGTATTTTTCCACCGAGGTCAACCCCGAGACCTACGAGAACGAGATCGCGCGGGCCCGCACCTTCGTTTACTACGAGGACGTCAAGCCGCTGCTCGACAAGGGGCTCATCAAGGGAGGCTCGCTGGAAAACGCGGTGGTCGTCCGCGGCGATCAGGTGATGAGCAAGGAGGCGGTGCGCTTCGACAACGAATTCGCCCGCCACAAGGCACTCGACGTCATCGGCGACCTCATGCTCTGCGGCAAGCGCCTGCTCGGCCACGTGATCTGCGTCAAGCCCGGCCACGGCCCCAACACGAAGATGGCGGCCAAACTCAAGGAGCAGTACTCGCAGATGCGCGCCCTCGCCGCACCCTTCGAAATTCCGCGTGGCGAGGCCGTGCTCGACATCAACGATGTCATGAAGCTCCTGCCGCACCGCTACCCGTTCCTGATGGTCGACCGCATCGTCGACTTCGAGGGAGACAACAAGTGCACCGGCGTCAAGAACGTTACCATCAACGAACCCTTCTTCCCCGGCCACTTCCCCGGCCACCCGATCATGCCCGGCGTCCTGCAGCTCGAGGCGATGGCCCAGGTGTCGTCCATCCTGATGCTCCGCAAACCGGAAAACGCCGGCAAGATCGGCTACTTCATGAGCTCCAACAACGTCAAGTGGCGGCGCCCGGTGCTGCCCGGCGACACGCTCTACATCCAGGCCGAGATGACCAAGGCCCGCGGTTCGATCGGCCAGACCTCCTGCCGCTGCCTGGTCAACGGTGAGATCGCCTCCGAGGCGGACCTCAAGTTCGCGCTGGTGGACAACTGATCCGGTCGCTGCGGCATCCTGCCGCAGGCCGTCCCCGTGGCTTCCAGCCGCGTCTCCATCATGCCGGACTCCACCCCCTGCTCCCGCTGCGGCGCCCCGACCGAACTCCATTTCGGCGACCGCCCCATCTGCGAGGACTGCTACACCGCCCTCGCCTCGTGCTGTGCGGGTGAGTTCGAGGAGTCTTCGGAAGAACCGCCGATTATGAAATCGGCATCTTCGATCGAGAAGCCTCGCTGAACCGATGAGATGCCGATTTCATAATCGGCGGTCCTCAGAACAGCCAGATCCCCACCGCGGTCACGGCCGCCACGGCGGCGACGAACATCCCCACCGACAAGGCGAAGAGCTTGTCGAGTTTGGCTTCGACCGCCGGGCTCTCAAGCCGTCCAGGTACCAGCCCCTGCTGCAATGAGGCATCCCGGCCCGCCGTGTAGGCCTGCCGGAGTTGTTGGGGGCGGTGGGGAGTCATGGAAACCTGAAGGTTTGGGGTTCTTGACTACCAATCGCGAGCGAGAGTCGCAATTACCAAATTTCTTGGTCCAACGGATCAGTTTCATCCCCCGAACCCCGGCATGGCCTCCCCAACCAGGAAGATTCAGCCCTCCTCGCCTTCGATCGTCCCCTCCTCCACGCCACGGGCGATGATCTCGTTCGAGAGTTTGGGCCGGAATTCGAAGAGATCCTTGCGGCGGTCGCTCATCGGCGTCACCGCCCCGCTCTCGCGCGAGCGGTAGAGATCGGAGATGTCGAGGTCGGTCACCAGCATCGTCTCGACGTTCGGATCGGCCTGGCCCTGGATTCCGTCCCTGGAAAACTCGAAGTCGCTCGGCGTGAACACCGCCGCGCGGCCGTAGTGGATGTCCATCGCCGGGACATCCGGCAGGTTGCCCACCACCCCGGCCGTCGCCACGTAGATCTGGTTCTCGATCGCCCGCGCCGCGGCACAGGTGCTCACCCGCAGGTAGCCCTGACGGTTGTCGGTGCAGTAGGGCACGAAGAGGATCTCCACCCCGCGGTCCGCGAGGTAGCGCGCCGCTTCGGGAAATTCCACGTCGTAGCAGATCAGCACCCCGATCCGCGCCTTGGGCGTTTGGATCACCATCAGGGAATCCCCGCCGGAGATGCCCCACCAGGTCTTTTCACTCGGAGTGATGTGCAACTTCGGCTGCTCGACGTGGCTGCCGTCGGGTTTGAAGATCATCGCCGAATTGTGCAGGCGGCCGTCCTCCTGCTCGACCGGGTGCGAGCCGGCGATCAGGTAGAGGCCCTGCTCGCGAGCCAGCGTGGCCATCAGGTCGACATACTGTGCCGTGAACTCCGACAACTTGCGGATTCCCTCGCGCGATCCCATCGGCGGCAGGCCACTGAGGAGCTGCACGCTCAGGAACTCGGGGAACAGCACGAACTCCGCCCCGTAGTCCTCGCCCGCGGTTTCCACGAAATACCGGACCTGCGCAGCGAATTCATCGAAGTCCGCGACCTTGCGCATCTTGTACTGCACGCAGGCCACGCGCACCTTCGGGTCGTCGCTGTCCTGCGGTTGGTAGTCCGGGTTCAGCCACTCGATGAGGCTCGCGAAATCCTTGGAAAGAGGATCCCGGATGTAGTTCGGCATCACCCCGCGCACCGCGAAGCCCTGCGAGATCTGGAAACCCAGCACCGGATCGCCGATCTTCCCCTCCTGCACCTGCCAGACGTATTCCTCGGGCGTCAACCGCTCGGCATGGCTGGCGTAGTTCGAGAGGCGCCCCCCGGCCAGGATGCGTCGCAGGTTCAGGCGTCGGCACAGGTCGCGCCGAGCCTCGTAGAGAACCTTTCCAATGCCCAGGCCCCGGCACTCCGGATCGACGTACACCTCGGCCCCGTAGAGCGTGTCGCCCTGCGGATCGTGGTTGTAGAAATAGCCGTCGTCGGTGATCCCGTAGTAGGTGTGCTTGCGCAGCGGGTCGCGGCCCATCGAGACGATCAGCGACGACGCCACGCCGACGATCTTGCCGTCGACCACCGCCACGAACTGCCCCTCCTCGAAGACATCGAGGTGGGACTTCAGCTCCCCTTCTTCCCACGCGCCGTCGGCGGCCACCATCTGGGGAAAGCACAGGCGGTGCAGCTTGATCATCGCGGGGATGTCCTCGATCCCCGGATTTCGAACCCACACCGTTCCTTTGTTCGTCTCGTATTCCTTCGGCTGCACGGCGGGAGGTTCCGCCGCCCGTCGCCAAACCGCAAGCGACGGATTCCTTCCCCACCCTCGCCACCCACCCCGTCCGGATGTGACCCGCGCTGCCTTCCCGGACTCCTGAAGGATCGCCCATCCCACGATCCTTGGGCCAGCCCCAGACGGCCCGGTCGTGCATGCCGCCACGAGGCCAACGATCTTTCTATGATGATCTTGCGCCGCCGAGTGAATCCTCGACTTGCGGAGCGGACGCTCTCAGACTGCCTGCAATTCGTTTCACGTCATCTACCATGATCCGTTCCATCCCCCGGTTCTCCCACCTCCCGGAACTCCTTTCCTTCATCCTCGCCCCGTTCCTTTTCCCAACGATGATCCAACCGGTGGAGGCCGCGGAAGACGAAGTCCAGATCCGGATCGTGCTTCCAACCGCCCCCAGGGCTCAGGCGGAATGCGTGCTGGCAACCAGGGACGACAAGGGTGAGTGGCGGGGGCGGGAGGAGCTCGACGTGCGGCCATCCTTCGTATCCGACTGGATCCAACTGCCCCGCGAAGAGATCGGATTCTGCATCCGGGAGGATGGGAAGCTGCAGCCGGCCGCAACTTTCACCGTGCCCCGGAACATGGAGCGGGCACTCGTCGTTCTCTCGGCCAGCCAGGATGAGGGACGCTTCGACGCCCACGTGATCGACGGCAAGAAAACCAAGTTCGGAAAGGGGAAACTCCTGCTGGTCAACGCAAGCGAGGTGACCTGCGACGTGAAGACGGGCGACAAGGAAACGAAGACCCCGCCCGGCAAGACCCAGGTGGTCGAACCGGCGGCCGACGGCAACGGAATGTTCCAATTGCTGGTGAGTCACGACCACGACGGAAACGAGGTGATCTGCCACGACCGGTTCGTGCCGGCGGACGCGAACGCCCGGGGCTACGTGCTCATGATTCACGATCCGCACATGGTGGTGCGCGTGGTCACCATCTCCGAGTTCGGTCCGTTCGATTGACCAAGCCCGCCCGGTCCCGCCCGATGAAAGGGAGGGCCCGCGTCGTGAGGTATGGGGCGCATGCGTTTGTTTCCGGGAATGCTGCTGGCCTTGGCTGGTCACGTCCTCACGACCCCGCTTCCCGCCGAGGAGGCGTTGAAGGGGTGGGCTCAATGGCTTGGACCGATGCGCACCGGGCACACCGCCGAGCCGAGCGGGCAATGGCCGCCGCGCAAGCTGTGGCAGCGGTCCTTCGGCGAGTCCGACGGCTCGCCGATCGTGGTGAACGGAAAGATCTACCTGACGACGCTGGACGGCGAGCGGACCAAGGTGACCTGCGTGGAGGCCGCGACGGGCGAGGTCGTCTGGCAGGGGCACTCGCCGGGCGGTCGCTACGGCAGGCATTCCACGGGCGACAAGGGCTTCTACGTCGGGCCGCTATCGACACCGGCCTGCGATGGCTCGCGACTCTTCACCCTTTCGGTGGACGGCGACCTCTGGTGCTGGGATGTGGCAACGGGGAGAAAGAAGTGGAGCCTCAACCTCTACGAGAATTACCGGATGGGGCCGCGCAAGCACATCCGCGACTACGGCTACACCGGATCCCCGCTGCTGCACGGCCCGAACGTGTGGGTCGAGGTCGGGGGCACCCGGGGCGCGGTGATGGCGTTCGACCGTGAAACGGGCCGTGAGACCGCCGCCTGGGGCGAGGGCCAGGTCGGGCACAGCGGCGGGCCGACCGCCCCGGATGCGAGGGTCTTCTTCGGCATCGACAAGCTGTGGATCGAGGGCCGGGAGATCCCGTGGCCGACCCAGTATGCGTGCAACATTTCAACCCCGGCGGTGAGCGGGAACCTGGTGGTGGCATCCGCCGCCTACAACCTCCGGCGGACGGTGTGCTACCGCGACGGAAAGGAGATCTGGCGTTCGAAATATCACTGCAAGACCACCAGCCCGGTCATCCACCCCGGGGCCGGCCAGGTGTACCTGCCGGAGGTCGGCCGCTGCCTTGACCTCGAGACCGGCGAACCGCTCTGGACCTTTCCACGGGCATCGAGCGTGATCGTCACCGGCGATGACCGCCTGATCGTCTTCGACCGCGTGATCCGGCTGCTGGATCTGAAGGGCACCGTGCTCCATGAGCTCGAAACCATCGACAAGGAATGGCCGAGCGGCGCCTTCGGCGAGGGCTACCTGATCTTCAAGCACCGGTCGACCGTGGTCTGCTACTCGGTGGCCGGTTGATGCCCCATTCCCCGAGTTCGAGTCGTAAGAATTGATCCCGGTCATGCAAGTCCTCGGCCCGTGGCTTCCGCCGCCCCGCCCTCACGCCGGATGCGCGATCTCGTCGATCTCCTTGTCATCGAGATCGGCCCGCTGATAGACGCCCATGGCCGACCGGATCATGGCACCGGCGCTCTCGCACTCGTCGTGGATCACGTTCACGCCCTTCGCCTTGAGTTGCTCCACCTCGTTCTGGAACTTCGCACGCCCGAACACACAGACCTCGGCATTCCGCTCCCGCACCAGCGGCAGCGCCGCCAGCGTCGATTCGACCGCCGGGAAGGTGAAGGCGACCATCCGCGCCCGCTCGATGCCCGCCAGGTCCAGCGCCTCCGGATGGGTCGCATCGGCGAACAGCACCGCCTGCTTGCCCCGCTTCAACTCGGCGACCGTGTCGGCATTCATTTCGAGCACCAGCGTGTCGACGCCGCAGCGGCGCAGCGACTCGTTCAGCGCGCGGCCCACCGGTCCGAAACCGCAGATCACCGCATGGTCCTGCATCTGCCTGGTCGAGAGACCGTGTTCCAGGCCCTCCCCCGTCGGCAGCTTGTGGCCCACCCGGGCTTCAAGCCACTTGCCGAAAGGGGTGGCGCCCCGCATCAGGCTCGGCACCAGACCCATCGAGACTGCCGTGCAGGCCAGCAGCAGCTGCATCACGGCAGGATCGAAGGCCCGGTAGGCCCCCGCCTGCGCCAGAAGCACCAGCGAGAATTCCCCCGTGCTGGCGAGGCTCGCCGCCGCCAGCAGGGCCGGTCGCAGCGGCAGTTTCATCAGCCTCACCGCCCCGAGCACGATCGAGCCTTTCACCACCAGGATCACCAGCGTCCCCACCAGCACGAAGACCCAGTCCTCGAGCAGGGCCCCGACGTCGATCATCAGGCCGACGGAGACGAAGAAGATCGTCAGAAACAGGTCCTTGAAGGGCAGGATGTCCGAGAGAATCCGGTGGGAGTAGATCGACTCGCTGACCACCAGACCGGCGGCGAAGGCCCCCAGCGAAAGGGAGAGGTCGAGCATCTGGCCGGCCAGGGCCACCGCCGAGCACAGCGCGATCACCGTCAGTGTGAAAAGCTCCCGGCTGCGCGTCCGCGCGACCAGATGGAGCAGCGGTTCGTTGACATATTTTCCGAACAGCATCACGGCGCCGAGGAAAAGTATGCCCTTGCCCAGCGCGATGCCGATGCCACCGGCCAACGTCCCTTCCCCGAGTCCGTAGATCGCCGGTAATATCAGGATGAAGAGGATGACGAAGATGTCCTGAAAAAGAGCCACTCCCAGCGCCGCGCGGGCTCCCGGGTTGTGCGGTTGACCGAGTTCCTGGAACGACTTCATCGCCACGGCGGTCGAGCTCAGCGCCACTCCCACCGCAATCACCGCGCACTCGGGGCCGGGCAGACCCGCCCATTTGGCGCCCAAGCCCGCCAGGAGGCCGGTGAGCGCGACCTGCAGTCCGCCGCCGAAAAGGGCGATCCGCCACAGGTGCTTGAGCTCGCTCAGCGAGAACTCGATCCCGAGGGTGAACATCAAGAGGATCACCCCCAGCTCGGCCAGATGGCCGATCACCGGGTCGTCCTTGTCCGCGCCCACGAACCACAGCAGGCCGCTGTTGGCGATCACCACACCGACCACGAAATATCCCACCAGCAGGCTTTGCTTCGCCTTGGTCAGGATCAGCGCCATCAGCACGGACATCACCAGCACCATCGCCAACAGTCCGAAAAAGGACGTGATCGGCGACTCTCCAGCAGCCAGCAGAGGCAAAGTCATCGTCGTCAGGCTAGTTGCCAGCCCCGGCATGGCGATGGAAAAGCGGTGCCACAAGCAATCGAGTTCCCCGGAGTCGGCAGCCTGGCGCGGGGTCCATGCCGGGGGCGAAACGCAGTGCGGGCGGAGTGCCTGAGCACCCCACCCGCTTCAACTCGACCGTTCCTGGAAAGAGGTCAGCCCCGCCGACGGCGCAGCAGCAACAGACCCCCCAACACACCCAGCAAAGCTGTTGAAGGCTCCGGGACGGCGAAGGTGTAAACCGCGGAGCCGGACTGGGCTCCATCCGTGACGTGGTTGCCCGAAATTCCAAATTCGATTTCATAGACGCCGAGTTCCGTGAAGCCCCAGTTGTAATGGGTATGGGTCCCGGCGATCAGCGTGAAGCTGTCCGTCGCCGTCGCCGTGTTGATGAAGTCGACGACCCCGCCGAAACCATCGTCCTGCCAGAGGCGGAACTCTCCGGGCCCACTGACTTTCGACGCGGTGATCGTCACCGTTCCAACGCCCCCGTCCCAGTCGCCCTGAGCCAGTTCCTCCAGGCCCACTCCCAGGAAAGGAAGGCCGTTGGCCGCCGCGTCCAACTCGCCTTCGGGCAGCCAGAAGTAGTCCGTTCCGCTGACGCTGGTCGTGACGGTTGACTTGAGCTGGAACACGAGCTCGTCCGGCTCGTATTCGGATCCCGTAGTCTGGACCACACCGCCGATGATCGCCCCATCCGGGCCCCCTTCGTTGTGAATGTGCGGTTCGAAGCCTCCGATGGTGTCGTAGCCGAAGGCCGGGGCATCGATGTGCCCTCCCGTCACGAGGAGTGCCGCGTGGCCGAGAGTCGGAAGGCCCAAAATTGAAAGTGACGCCGCAAAGAGAAGATTCGTTTTCATGATTGGTTGGATCGTGGGAAGCGGCGTCAAAATTCCTTATCGCAACTCTTATGCAAGAGAAATCTATTTTGATTTGCATTTTTTATGCAACTGCACATCTTGCCGCAGTCAGCTGCATCCCGACCCGGTCCGCCGGACGATTCCGGTCCATTCCATCACGATTCCGAAAGCACTTCCCACGCCACGCCCATGAATTACCGCCCCCGTCATCCGCATCATCGCCCGGCACCGACCGGCTTCACGCTGGTCGAATTGATGGTCTCGGTGGTCATCGTTGCCGTGCTCGCAACCTTGGGAGCTGTCGTTGCCAACTCCGTGAAGGTCCGCGCCCAGGAGGCCCGCTGCCTCAGCAATCTGCGGAACATCGGGGTCGCCCTCCATCTCCATGCCCAGGATCATGGCGGGCGCTTCCCGGAGACTTCGCACACGGTCAGTCTCGACCGGGCATGGATCGAGTCCCTGAGACCCTACCTCGGCGACTACGACGAAATCCGGATTTGCCCGGCCGACCCCCGCGCCAACGAGCGGCTCGAAGCCGGAGGCACCAGCTACATCCTCAACAGCTTCATTTTCGTCCCCGAGGTCAATGCATGGGGAGAAACCGTGGGACCGGCACTGAACCGGCCGGCCGCCATTCCGGACGCGTCCCGGACCCTGCTCGCCTTCGTCTGCTCCGACCGGATCGGCGCCGGCCCCGGAAACGACCACACGCACTCGAATCTTTGGGGCAGCTGGAGCGGCGTCTGCTCGGACATCGCCCCCAGCCGCTTCGGCGGCAGCGACGACCGCCTCGCGGCGGACGGGCGTTCCAACTACCTCTACGCCGATGGTCGCGTGGAGTCGATCCGCGCCGCGACGCTGAAGCAGAAGACCGACTCGGGAATCAACATCGCCCAACCGCCCGGCCTGTGATGAAGTCTTCCGCTTCCTTTCTTTCCCTGCTGAGCGCCACTCCCCTCGCAGCCGGACTGTCGCCCCTCGGCGAACACCTCGACGTGCGCTCGCACTATGAGGGCGGAGAGTGGTCGAACGTCCTGAGGGTTGACAGCCACCCGGAGCCCTGGGACCCGGCGCTCGTCTTTCTCCCGCTTTCCGACAAGCCGGTCGTGGCCGGAAATCCCGCCATCTCGGGGTCGAGGCAGACCCAACCCACGTCGAGCACCTTCAGCTTCACGGGAGCCTCTCCAGGCGATCCGATCTGGACCGCTGTCCAAGGCACCCCGGGCATCAACGAAGTGTGGCCCGGCTTCGACAACGACCAGCCCACCGACACCTTCGGTTCTTACATCCCCGCGGATGCCCGCGTCTCGCAGGGACTGGCCCGGCCTTGGATCAAGATTTCGCTGGTGGACTATTCCCCTCCTCCGGGAAAGACTTCGCATTTCTCCTTGTGGAACGCCTCGTCCGGCCAGCCCCCCACGGTCTGGATGTCGACCTCCGATACCTCCAACGAAGACAGCTTCTATTACGCGGCGGGCAGCCACCTCCACGTCTGGTGGGGTTTCACCGAACTCGGGGTCCACCGGGTAACCTTCGAGTCGTCGGCATTTCTCGGCCCCGGGGAGACCAATCCGACGGGTGCCGGTGACCCCTTCACCCTGACCTTCACGGTTGGCACGGTCGGACGCTGGCAGGCCACCTGGTTCGATGCCGACGAGCTCGATGATCCGGCGATTTCCGGAATGGACGCCGACCCCGATCTCGACGGTCTGGTCAACCTGCTCGAATACGCCTTCGGCACGAATCCCCGCGTCGGTGGTCCGGTTCCGGTGGAGGAAGGTCTGGGCTTCCCGACCTTCTCCCTCGTCGACGATGGTGGCACCCTCTACGAGACCCTCACCTACCCGCGTCGGCGGGCCGGCGACCGCCTGATGCCGGATGTCTATCAGCCGGAGTTCTCCAGCGACCTGTCGGCAGGCTGGAACGACACCGGTGTGGCGACGACTGCCGCCGACTTCGATCCTCCGCTGGACGGCCTCAATGCGGAGTGGGAACTCGTCACTTCCCGCCGTCCCGCCCCCCCCGGAGCCACCCGCGGATTCGGTCGCGTCGACGTCACGGCCGGCGACGAATTCTGACTGGTGAAGTCAAAACCGGTCCGGCAACGCCGTCCCTCGGTTTCCCTCGGGCATCAGACTGCTTTCAGGAGTTCACCGGGTTGCCCGGGCGTTCATGAGAAATGCAGCGTGGGCGGAGCCTGAAACCGCCACCGCCTCTGTGGTGGTGATTCAGCGCGCTTCCCCGGGCCGGGGCTTGAGTTGCGCCTCGATGAGCTGGCGATCGCCCAGCAGGGCGACCCCGACCAGGGTCCGGGCCTCGTCCATTTCAAGCCGCCGGTGCTCGGAGAAATCCTCCCAGCGGCCGTCGGCGATCATCTCTTCCTTGAGCTGGTCGAAGCGTTGCAGCGAGCGGGCCCCGATCTCGAGGAAACCGCGCAGCTCCTGCTCGGTCCCCACCTTGTTCCTCAACATCACGGTGAGGGCGTCGTGGCAGGCGGAGGCGCCGGTGATGGCGGCCGTCGGTTCGTCCGGATACTGCAGGCAGTAATTGGCCGTGCGGCGTGCCAGGTCGAGCGCCCGCCGCTCGCCTTCGGCAATCACCGCCCCCTCGTCGTCCGCCCCCTTGAGCCGCACGATCGATTCACTCAGGAAAAAGAAATACGAGCCGTAGCAGAGGAGGTTGGTCGGATCCATCTCGTAGCTAAGCTTCAGCCGCTTCTCGGCCTCGCCCTTCATGAAGGCATGCATCGCATCGGTGTCGCCGCGGTGATTGGTCCGCTCGTAGCGCGCGATCTTCATGTCCTTGAGCGAGCGCAGCAGCCACTCGCGCGTCGACTTCGCCGGCACCCGGGGCGCGGGCCCGGCGGCCTCTTCGGCCTCGTGCTCCTCGAACTCCCGCTTGATCTCCCCCGCGATCGCCGCCATCCGCGCCGCCGGATTCACCACGTCCCCGGCGGGCAGGACATCACCGCCCTCCTCGTCTTCATCGTGATGATGATCCTCGTGCAGATCCTCCCGGCTTCCCCGGTGCCAGTAAAGGTCGGCCGGCCCGCGCATCGCGAAGGCGATCGTCCTGCCGTAGGCGCTGCCTTTGAGCGACATGAAATTCGGCTCGTGCTCGAAGTGGCCGCCACGTGTCATCGACACCGAGACACCCACCCACGCCACCGCGAGGAGCGCGACTGCAGCGATGATGGCCGGCCGCCTGACTGCTGGACGATCCATGACTCAGGAGCGCAGGGGTTCGGTTCGGAAAAGCAGCAGCGACAGGCCTCCCAGCATGCCTCCCAGCAGGGCGAAGTAACCGAGGAACCCGGCGAAGGAGCTCCACTCGACCTGGCCCATCTTGAAGATCAGGCGAGGCGTGAGGTCGGCCAGATGGTACTGGGGCGAAACGATGTAAAGCCACTCGAGGATGGGGTTCCCTCCCATCTTGATGGTCTCCGCCAGATGCCCCACCCCGTAGAGGCCGTAAAGGCACAGGCCCGCCGGAACGACGAATCCCACCATCGATCCGAAGCGGCTCGAGAGACCGATGCCGAGCAGGGCGAGGGGGCCGATGGCGACGAGGAACAGAAACGCGGCCTGAAGGTTGGTCGCCACCCACAGCCCCTTCTCCTCGGGATCGCCGGGCATCGCCGCGACCAGGCAGATGACCACCGCGATCAGCACGACCGGCAGCAGGAAAATCATCAGCGCCGACCACATCGAGACCATCTGTTTCAGCGAACCTTCGCCGCGAGCGCGGAGGTAGTTTCCGACCCCGGTCCGGGAGTTTCCATCACCGAGGCGGGCCGCCTGCGACAGGCCCCACAGGATGCCCACGCCCCAGACCACCAGCCAGGCCGCGTGCGCCCTCGCGGGCGGCATCAGCTTGGGCACGGTCTCCACCGGCGCCATGTGGGGCATCACGAAGGGCAAGCCGCAGGTCAGCAGCAGGATGATCACCCAGGTCTTGCGCACCCAGAGAGTCAGAAGGCTGAGCCGGAAGAGATGCATCGCGGGATTCAGTTGAGGAGTTTCTTGAGTTCCGACCAGGTCGTCGCGCCGGCCCCGGGGCGGCCGATGCGGCCGTCGCTGATCAGCATCGCGCTCGGCATCGACATTTCGTCGAGGTCGGGGTGGCAGGAGATCACCCGCAGCACCCGCTCCTCGCTCTCCCGCCAGCGCTTCAGCAAGGCCTCGCGCGCCGGCGTGTCGAGACCCGTGAAGGGTTCGTCGTAGAACATCACGTCCGTGCCGTCTCCGATCAGCGAAAACTCCGCCACCACCAGTCCGACCTTCTTGCGGTTGCCGAAGGAGAGCTTGCCGAAGGGCTTCGCGACATCGAGTTCGAGTTCCTCCGCGAAAGCGTGCGCCTCCTTGCGGATCGACCCCGAGAGGAAGGCGGCGAACACGTGCGACGCGGCGAGTTCCCGATCGTAGGTCAGTTCATCACTGATGAACTGACGATTGCCTTCCAGCACGAAAGCCCCCTCCGTCGGTTTCAGCAGACCCGAAAGCGTTTTCAGAAGGGTCGTCTTGCCCCGGCCGTTGCGCGCCAGCAGGAAATGGGTCCCCGGCCCGAGATCCACCTCCTCGTCGCAGGTGGCCAGAGTGCTCTCGTAGCCGATCCCGAAGCCTTTCGGAATCCGGACCGCGGACATGGAACCCGATGACACGCTCACCATGACCACGACGATATGGGTATTACAGGATCACAGTCAATATGTTTTTGTAATCTATTTGCGTTAATTAACGTTTGTCGGAAGTGTTTCACTTTCGTAAGGCGTTCTCCATGAGCCTGATGAAACGAGTCGCCTTGGCGGCCCTTGCCCTCGTGGTCCCGGCGGCCGCCCAGCACGAGCACTGTGATCACGACCACGATCCGGTCACTCCGGCTCACGCGCCGGTCAGCCCTCACCATCCCGACCTCAAGCTGCCATCCCACGACGACGCCTGGTTCCACTTCCACCCCTTCCTCTCCGCGGCGGTCGCCTTCGGCGGTTCGACCTCCGAAAAGAACTACGGGCTGATCCAGGGTGGCCACGCCCCGATCGACGACGGGTTCAACCTCCAGGGCATCGAGGTCGGAGCCCTGATGGAGCTCGGGCCCTATCTCTCGATGATGGGCGTCTACAACACCTTTTGGGACAAATACGACGGCTGGGATGGTGAGTTGGAGGAACTCTACGCCACGGTTTCGCTGCCGGCCGGTGTGTCGGTGCGCGCCGGCCAGTTCTTCGTCCCCTTCGGCCACGAGAACCAGACGCACCTTCACGACCGCGAGTTTGTCGAACCGCCCATCTCGGTCATCCGGCTTCTGGGCGAAGAGGGCCTCATCACGCAGGGTGGCGACATCGGGTTCATCATTCCCGGCATCGGCGAGAAGACCGTCTTCCGCTTCGGCTACGGCCAGACCCGGCCTCACTCCCACGGCATGACCCGGGAACAACGCCGCGAATTCTACGAGGAAGCGCTCGAGCACGCCGGCGAGGACCATGACGATCACGACGAGGATCATGACGACCACGACGATCATGGGGACGAGGACCACGATGATCATGACCACGACGATCACGATCACGGAGGCCACTCCCACGGCTTCGCCGGAAACGGGGGCATCTTCGATATGGAGGACGCCTACCTCGACGACGGCTACTTCTTCGCCCGACTCGAATCCGACGTTGCGGGCGATTACGGGTTCAACCTCATCGGTGCCTCGATCGCCGCCGGACAGAACGGCTTCGAACGGACCACCTGGGTCGTCGGCGCCGACGCCTTCGGCACCTTCACGGTCGCCGATCGCCCGGCCTGGTGGCGGACCGAAGCGTTCTACCGCTACGTCGATGCGATCGACAACAACGGCAACCCCGGCAGCTTCGACGAATGCGGCATCTACGCCGCGACCGGGATCCGCTTCCACCCCTCGTGGACCTGTGCCGCCCGTCTCGAATGGGCCTCGGGCGACCGCGCCGCCGGTGCCGAACGCCGCTGGCGCGCCTCGACCGCCGTCACCCATCTCAGCAATCTGGCACCCAACGCCGACCTCCACACCCGGCTCCAGTACAGCTACGACGACCTCGGCGGCTACGGCAACGAGCACTCCGTCTGGCTGCAGTTCGTCCTGAACATCGGCACCGGCTGCGACGGCCACGTCCACTGAAGGGTGGCGCAAAGCTCCGCTTTGCGAAAGCATGGCAAGCGTCCCGCTTGCCATCGCCCACCATGCACGCCCACTACTTCCAGCACGTCCCCTTCGAAGGCCTCGGAGCGATCGAGCCGTGGCTGCGTGAGCACGGCTTCGGCATCACCCGCACCGCTTTCTTCGAGGGCGAGTCGCCCCCCGCCCCCGAAGGCATCGATTTCCTCATCATCATGGGCGGTCCGATGAGTGTGAACGACGAGGCCACCCACCCATGGCTCGTTGGGGAGAAGGCATTCATCCGGACCTTTCTCGACACCGGCAAACCGGTGCTCGGCATCTGCCTCGGCGCGCAGCTGATCGCCAGCGCCCTCGGTGCGAGGGTCTATCCAAATTCCGAACCCGAGATCGGATGGTTCCCGCTCGAGGGTGTCTCCTCCACCGACGGCTTCCACTTTCCCACGAGCTTCACCGCCTTCCACTGGCACGGCGAAACCTTCGACCTCCCCAAGGGCGCCATCCCTCTCGCCCGCACCGAGGCCTGCGAAAACCAGGCCTTCCGCCTCGGCGACCGAGTGATCGGACTGCAGTTCCACCTCGAGACCACGCCGGAGTCCGCCGCGGCGCTCGTCGCCAACTGCGCGGACGAACTCGTGGATGCCCCTCGTGTCCAGACAGCGGACGAAATCCTCAGCCCCGAAGCCTGCGGAGCCGCCAACGAGCTGCTCAACCAAGTCCTCTCCTCCCTCGTCGATCCATGCGAATGATCACGATGGTCGACAATTCCGAGTCCGGGAGCTTGACACCCTTCTATCCTCACGTTATATCTTTGATTAAAGGTTTCATCAACTCCAAAATCCATCCCCGTGAAAGCCATCATCATCCCGGTCCCCTCTCAACGGTGTCGCGATTCTTCCACCCGCTCTGCCAAGCCAAACCATGTGGCCGGGTTCACGCTCGTCGAACTGATGGTGGTGATCGTGATCATCGTGGTTCTCGCCGCCATCAGCTTCCCCATCATGGGGCGCGTGAAGAGTGCGGCCCGCGCCACGGAGTGCGTCTCGAACCTCCGACAGCTCGGCGGAGCGATTCTCTCCCACGCGATGGACAACAATGGGAAGCTGGTCGACCTGCAGCCTGCGGTCGATCCCGACACCGGCAAGCGTCCTCCGATCTGGACGGTGCAGCTCGCGCGGGACGGGTACCTGTGGGATGGCAATGGTGAACTGCCATGCGGAAAAGGTGTCTGGACCTGCCCGGATTGCGACTTCATGAGCCACACTTACGGGGGTTACGGCGTGGTCGAGGACACGATCTTTGTTTACGCCGAGAACCGTCCGGTCGGGGTCAATCAACCCGGCTCCCTCCGCCTGAACCTGATCGCCCGCCCCGAGCGCACCTGGCTGATCGGAGATGCCACTCGCAATGCGAATGAACTGAACAAGGGTTGGTATGCCATCTGGTCCCAACCCGACCGCTGGAGCGGTCATGGCCCGGCTCCCCGGCACCGCGACAGGGTCAATGTCTGCCTGGCCGATGGAAGTGTGAGCGTGTTGAGCCTCGCCGAAATCGAGTCGCGCGAGCTGACCCGGAACGTGGTCCGTTGAACGCGGCCAGCCCGGTCAAGGGCCGGGCTCCCGCTGCAGCCGGAAGAAACGTCTTTCGTCAGCTCCGGTCGGCGCATGCCGGACGGCCTCGTCCTGAAAGATGAGCGAACCCACTTCGGACCACGATCCCTGCTCGAGGGACCCCGACTCGAAAAGCCGCCATCCGGTGGCATCATCCCGCGCCGACCAGACAAGCTCACCATTCTCGTTCCAGCGAAGACCCGAGGCCGGGGCGGTCCGGCTCAGGCCACCCTCGCTCGGCAAGAACACGCTCGCACGCCGAACCGACAGGGGTCCGGGTGCGACACGGGCGATGCGGAAGTCGGCGTTGGAGTTCTGACGATTGCCGAAATACCCGTCCGGGACGACCCAGCGGAGGTTTCGCCAACCACCGGAGCCAGGCATGACATGGACCTCCGGATGAACGATGTAGGCTCCCTCGAGTCCGTCGTACTGGAGTCGTAGTTGCAGATCCGGCTGATCATCGAAAACCTCGACCTCGATCGTCACCTCAGCGCCCGCGGCGGCTTGATGAAGCACCGCATCATCGATGCCGAAGTAGAGATACGACCCGGCCGACAGCGTCCGACAGGACAAGCCACCGGCCACGGCAGGCACCGTGACCCCATCACCCGGCTGCGGATGGGTGAGGCCCTCCTCCTGGTCCGGGTCGCCCAGCCACACGCTGGCATCCTGCCCACCACGGGCCGGTTCCGGCGTGTCTGCCGTTGCCGGAACCTGGGAAGTGACCGGTCGGAAGCCGTTCAACATCTCGCGTGCCGCCGCACTCAGTCTCAGGTAGCGAAACGGGTCGTCGCCTTCATTGGTGAGGTAATGCCCCCAGGCCCCGTGGGGCTGGGGCGGATTGTCCGACATCGGCATGATCGCCGTGCCCTCGTCGTACTCGTCGAACATCCCGAGGAAGATCTGGTCCGCGCCGACGGCGACCGCTTGGTGCAGCGTCTGCCAGTAAAAGGCCCCACCGTTGCGGGGGGTGTACTCATCAAAGGGCACGAGCTTCTTGAGGTTGTGCCACGAGAACCCGGGCCAGGCATGGGGAAGGATGTCCATGTTCCAGGCATCGAGCTGGGCTTTCTGGGCCGCCAGATCCCCGGCATCGTTTTCCATCCAGCCCAGCAGGGCATCGTATTTCTGGTAGTGCCCGTGCCATCCCGTTTGCCCGAGCCACCCCGAGTGGACCCCGGCAATCAGGTGAAGGCCCTGCGCCTTGAACCAGTCGATGATGGCGTTGGCTTCACCGAGATCCAGACCTTCGCGACCCGGCACGGAGAAACCCCAGATGAACAGCACAGGCTTGCCGTCGTGATGCAGGTAGCGAGGGTCCTCGAGGATGCGCGCTTGCTCAACCAGCCAGTTCCAGTCGCGGGTGATGACCTCGAAGGGGTCGGGATCGTCGGACATCGAGCTCACGTCATACTCGATCGCCCAGACGCGTCCTTCCAGGTTGGCCGCGCGCCGGACGTTGTGCAGCACGAACTCCGGCGCCCCGTAGGCCCCGCTGGAGCCACGGCTCACGAAGCGCTGAAGGTAGGCTCCATCGATGTCGTGCTGCCACATCCAGCGGAAATGCCGCTGCACGGTGCCGGGATCCCGGGACGAGAAGACATAGGCGGGCCGGCCGTCGGCCAGCTGCATATCACCCGACCGGTAGAGCTCCGCAGGATCATGATGCTCGAGCCACGGCCACATGTCGACGGTGATGGTCTCGGGCGAGGGCACGGACGACCGGCCTCGACTCCAATGGCGCCAACCAAGATCGTCAGGATCATTCGGCGCGGCGAACCAACCCTGGTAGCCGGTCATGACCTTGCCGCGGGTGGTCGTGGGATCCACGAAGTCGTGAGTCGGTCCGGCGTAGGCTCCGAGCCATGGACGCGAAATCGAGAACGCAAAGTCGGGATCGGGAAAAGGTTCGATGCTGAGCGCCACCGATGCGACCGAGAAGGGAGTGCCGTCATCCGTGGCAAACTCAATCCGGAAGTCATTCCCCCCATTCTGGCGGTTGGCGAAGAGCGGGTTGGAGAGTTCGTGATACGAATCCACGAAGCCGCCGCCATTCACCCGGTCGGAGCGCGTGTGGACCTCGGATGGCCGGAACTTGTCGGCGAGGTCGGCACCCTCGTCGGAGTCATACTTCACCTCCAGCCGTCCCCGGCCTTCATCCAGATACTCGATGCGCAGGTAGACCGGGAAGCCGGGTGGAAAGGTGCCATTCGGAACGTCGAAGTAGAGCATGTTCGCCGCCGTCCACACGGTCTTCCCCCCGACGCTCCCCGAAGTGAAGTAGCCTTCGCCGCCGCTCGGAAAAGGTGTCGGCACGGGAAGCAGCGGATTCTCCGGACCCGGGGCGTCGGGGGGCAGGGCCGTGATGGTCAGGCGACCGGAATGGCGGTTGTCCCAGTCGTAGAGGATCGTCCCGGTTCCACCGTAGGCCGTAAGCTTGCCGGCATCGATGAAGTCCGCGATCTCGCCGGACTGATCGGTCCGCAACAGGAACATTCCCGCTGTGATATCGGTGGTGCCACGGCCGATCTCGAGACGGTCCGCGGTGAGCACCCCGCCGTTGATCTGGATGTGGGGCACCACGTTCGTCGCATCACCGAAGGATTCCCCGATTCGAACAAAGGTGCCGACGTTGACCTCGCCGCCGGTCATCCGGAAAACCATCTCGTGATCCCCCGGATCCGCGAACTGACCGATCAGCAGCCTCGACTGGAAATCCGCGGTCGCCCCCGCCTCGATGATGATCTCCGAGCTGCGGTTGTAGGGCCCGGCCCAGTCGGTGCAGGTCAGCTCCGCGCCTGCGGCAAGACGCAGCGTGCCTCCGGGCCCGTTGTCCCCGGTGACCAGGTGCGTGACCGTCACCGCCGTATCGAGCACGCATTCGGCGGCACCCGCCACGTTCAGGACCGCCTTGAAATCGCCATCCGGCACCACGCCGCCGGTCCAGTTCGCCGGGTCCGACCACGACCCCCGGGTGGGTGGAAAGATCCCAGCCGCTGCCGGATTCCACACCGTCGTTGTCGTGGCACGGACCCATGCGGGACCGGCCAGGGCAAGGATGACGAGGAGTAGAGTCTTCATCAGGGCGCATGGATGGAAAACCCGATCGCCATCCCGTTCCTGGGAGCTCGTCTCACTGCGGCAACTCCTCCCAGTTCCGCCCCTGCCCGGCCATGTCATCGAGGTGGCGCATGTGTCCGAGATTGCGGGCGTGCGGGATGTCCGGAGTCCACAGCCGACGGGGTGGTGCGTTGCCCCATGCCGGACGGTTCATGCCGACGTAGTGGTCGAAGATCACCGGTGGCTTGGCCTGATGGTCGGCAATCCGCTCGGAGGTCGCGGCATGGTCGCCGGCATCCGCGCGAAGGATGAAGTGGAAGCCGTGCCAGCCCTGGTCGGAGTGCCTCCTCGAAAAGGCCGGCGACAACTCGCTGTCACCGGTCCACGCCATCAACGGCGACCGGAGCAACGTGAACTGCCAGACATCGTCGCGGACGCTGGAGCTGTAGGCATCCGGCGTGTGCAGACCGAGGCGATGCTCTCCCACCACCACGGCATCCCATCCACCAAAGGGCATTTCATCGGGGCCCGGCATCCGCTCGACATGTCCCCCGGCGAGACCGCTGGTCCAGGCGGAGGGGGAGGACCTCAGCTGCAGCGGCATCTGCAGCAGGTGGTAACGCTCGGCAAAGACGACCTCGAGATGAAAGTGAACCTCCGGCACTCCGGAGTAGACCGTGACGGCCAACCGCAGCTGCGAACGGCCGAGGGTCGTCTCGGCGAAAGCTCTGGCCCGCACCGGACCGGCATCCTCGATGGTCCACTCCAGCGCATTCATCCGCTGCCGGACCGGTTCATCGAAACCGGCTGCGTGGAACACCCAGGTGTCGCCGTGATCTTCCCGCAAATGCAGTCCGAGACCGTCCGGCCCGAGCAAATCCTGGCCGTCGCGACGCAGCGCCGCAATCCCCTGCGGGCCCAGTTCCACCTCGACCCGGTCGTTGGCGAGCACTGTTCCCCCGGCATGAACCGCCCCGACCGGGTCCGGGACCGGAGACTCCGCTCCATCCAGCAGGCGAAGCACCCGAGAGCCGGTCGCCGGAATGGTGACCGGAAGCACCGCACGGTGGACCATGGCCCCGGCGTTGGGCTCCGAGGTGACCAACTGGAAGGGCACCGCGCGCCCCTCCTCGTCGGCGAACCAACGCTCACCCCAGTCGTCGAAATCAATGAAGGGCTCACACTCGACATGACCGTCGAAGGCATGCACCGATCCGTTCATCAGCACCAACCGCTGGACGTTCTCATCTTCCAGGGTGCCCCGTGCATGCCGTCGCGTGACCCGCACGATCTCCTCCTCGCCGACGATGCCCGCCCGCCCCTGCATGTGGCGGGTCGACACGTATGAGGAAGGCACGCTGGTCCCGGCAAGAATGTCGTGGAACTGGGTGAAGGCGAGATCGCGCCAAGCCTCGTCGATTCGCCCGAGCGAGTCCTCGGCGAAGCGGTCGTCGCCGCCAAAGGCCCGAACGAGCTCCTCGGCCTGTTCCAGCAGCCGCTCGCCACGATGCTGGAACTGCTTGGTCTCGTGCACCACGCTGTAGCAACCGGGGAAGGTCCGCTGCAACTCCTGCTCGACCACCGGCAGCTCGTCAACCACCTCCTCGACGGCCGTGTAGAAGTCGTCCACCGTGCTGAAGCGGAGTTCCACGTCATCGAACGCCTCCCGGTGTTCGAGCAACCATTCGATCGAGGCCTTGGTCGGGCCCCCGCCGTGATTGCCGAGGCCGTAGAACAACATCGTGTGGCCCGGGCCGGGATGGGCGGCATTGAGCGCGAGATCGACCTGTCCGTGCAGGTCGTCGCTCCGGGTCACGTAGGCCGACGCAATGCGGAAGCCGATGACCTGCGCGCCCCCCGGTCCCCGCCAGCGGAAGGTCTGCGCCGGCAGTTCGACCTGACTCTCGTTCGGGCGGTGAAACACGTAGCCACGGTAGCCCTGTTCGTGGAGCAGATCCGGCAGGGTGGCCGGATGACCGAAGCTGTCGACATTGTAAGCCACCGTCGGCGAAATCCCGAAACGATCGTGAAAGTACTTTTGGCCGAGCGCGAACTGCTTGCGCCAACCCGCCGCCGTCGGAAGATTCGCATCGGGCTGGGTCCACTGGCCGCCGACGATGCTCCACCGCCCCGCCTCGATCAGCTCCCTCGCGGCGGCGAAAAGACCCGGATCGAGTTCCTCGACCCACTCATAGAGCCAGGCCTCCCCACGGGTGTAGCGAAACTCGGGATATTCATGGCAGCGATCGACCGCCGAGCGGAAGGTCGCCAGCGCTTCGTCCACGCCGGCCTGCCAGTTCCACAGCCAAGTGGGATCCAGATGCGCGTTGGCGATCAGGTGGACGACGGTTTTGCTCATGCTCGGAAGGCCGTGGAGGAACATCGAGGCATCGGCCGACCCGACGACCTCCGCTCGACCGGCAAGGAATAACCCTCAAAAGCACTTGCGTAAACGATAAATCGAATCTCCGAATGTCATCTCACCAGAATCGAAGCACCGATGCCTCCACAATTCCGGGGTCCTTCACTTCCACAGAACCACGCCATCGTGGCTCGACGACCGATTCCAAGACCCAGCAACCCTGTGGAAGGAGACCCAGAGAAAATGCTTGAAGCCCCGAGCACCATTAGATTAAACGTTTATTCGCATGGTGTGAGGGAGGTCGGATCGGCCTCTTCCGCGCCACGCTGCCTCCTCAAACCCGACCGTATTCAAACCTCCAGACGCCATCCCATCCAGACCCATGAAACCCATGAACATCGGGCACTTGCTGCCCTTCTCCCTCGTGGCCTCGTGCCTTGTCACCGTCCTCCACGCCCAGGAAGCCAGCACCACCGAGTGGAATGCCGGAGCCGCTGGAAACTGGGCGGATTCGACCTGGTCTTCGGGTGTTCCCACCACGGGCAGTCTCGCAGGCATTCTCAACGGAGACACCGTGACGGTTGCCGCTCCGGCCGCCGATGACCTCTCCCAGATTCTCATCGATGGCACTTCGACGCTGGCGGTGGACTCCACGATCGGTATCGACGGCACGGACAGCCCCGCGACCGGTCTTTACGTTCTGGATGGCACTCTCAATGTCAATTCGGGCGGCAACCTCGACGTCAGCACAGGGGGACGTTTCTGGATCGGTCTCAACAAGGTCGGCACCCTCGCTTTGGGCCCCTCGGGCATCATCACCACCGACCGGCCCGTGGCCATCGGGCGCGAGGGCGGGGGCAGTGGCACCGCGTTCAACCAGACCGGCGGCAGTCTCACCACCACCACCAATGAGTTCCGGGTCGGCGCCTTCGATGCCGTCGGGGCCTACAATCTGTCCGGCGGTACGGCGGTCATCAACACCATGAAGGTCGGCTATGCCGGATCCGGCACGGGCAACGTCACGATCTCGGGCGGCTCGACCGACCTGACCCTCAACGGTGAAACCAGCATCGCCTGGGACGCGAACAGCAACGGTCTGCTCACCGTCGAGAACGGCACCGTGGTGACCAACGACCGCATCCGTGTGGGGGTGGCGGGAACGACCCCTGCCAGCGGGACGCGGACCGCCACGCTGAACCAGACGGGCGGCAGTCTCACCGTCAACGGCCGGATTGACATCGGGGGAAATACTCCGGCAGACGTGGTGAATACCGTCTCGATCTCGGGTGGCACCCTCGCGACGACTCAATCGGTCAACGTTGGATATGCAGGCACCGCGACCGGGATTCTGAACGCCTCCGGAAACGCACAGTTCAATCCCGAGAACATCATCGTCTCCAATGGAGCCGAAACCACCGGAACCGTGAATCTGATCGGTGTCTCAACTACCACGGTTGCCGGGGAAATCACCGTCGGCCCCAACTCTGCCGCAACCTCAACCGCCGAGTTCAATCTTGGCGAATTCGCCTACCTCCAGACCGACAACCTGCGAATCCGGAACGGCAGCTTCAGCCAAAGCGGTGACTCGGAACTCAATCTCCTCGGCGGCGGCGGCGGCTTCCTTCTTGGTGTCGATTCGACCGGCGACTCGACCTACAACCTGTCATCGGGAATCATCAACAGTGGCGACCGGATCCGGGTCGGCGTCACACCGGGTGGTGCCACCCTCTTCAATCAGACGGGTGGCGACGTCAACATCACCGGAAGACTCGACATCGCCGACAATGCCGGCGCCAGCAACGTCTATCAGATTTCTGCCGGCACGCTCGACACCACCGGTAATGCTCTGGTCGGCGCCTTCACCGCCGGCGGGGCGACCCTCAGCGTGAGCGGCACCGGGGTCGCCACCATCGGCGGCAACATCGAGGTGGGTCGTGCATCGACCACCGGAGTGGTCGATGTCTCAAGTGGCTCCCTTTCCGGAAACACCTTGATCCTTGGCCAGGACAAGGTGGGAGGCGACGCGCTGGGACAGGGAACACTCAACCTCAGTGGCACCGGGCTGCTTTCCGCCAGCAGCCTGCAGGTCCGGAAAGGAATTGCGAACCAGATGGATTCGACCAGCACTTTCAACGTGAGTGGCGACGCCATCATCGGACTCAACAACCAGGCCGACGCCACCTACAACATGGACGGAGGCAACCTCAACGTCATCGGCCGCCTCCGCCTCGGGGCCGGCTCCGGGGCCGTGGTCAACCTCTTCAATCAGACCGGTGGCACGGTGGACCTCAAGAACCGCCTCGACTTCGGGGACGCCGACACGGCCACCAACCGCTACTCGATCTCCGGCGGGACCCTGTCGCTCACCGGCGGAGACCAGCGGATTCTCGTCGGCTTCCAGGACAACACCAGCGGCCAGCTCGACGTCAGCGGCACCGGCCTCGTCCAGGCATCTTCGGTGGTGCTCGGTGAATTCTCCCTGGCCACCGGCACCGTCAACCTCAGCGGCGGCGTGGTCGAGACCACCCAGATCAAGAGCGGGAACGCCCCGGGCAGCTCGCAGACACTGAATCTGAACGGCGGCACGATCCGCTCGGCAGCCGATGCCTCGGTGAACATCGACGGCAACCTTCCGGCCAACCTTCTCGCCGGAGGCATCACCTTCGACGTGCCGGACGGCGCGTGGACGACCACCACCTCGGGCATCATGACCGGGGTCGGTGGCCTGACAAAAATCGGTCCGGGCAAGCTGATCGTCAATGGCGTGCAGCAGTATACCGGCGACACGACCGTGCAGGCGGGCACGCTGTGCCTGGCCGAGCCCTATCTCGATGCCGGCTCGGATCTCTATCTGACCACCGGAGCCGTCCTTGATCTCGACTACGCCGGCACCAGCACCATCGGCACGCTCTACATCGACGGCGTTCCGCAGCCGGCGGGCGTCTATGATTCAGCGAGCGCCCTGATCACCGGCACGGGCTCGCTGACCTCGACCATCGGAGGCACGCCGGACCCGCTGACAATCGAATCGTTCTCCCGCACGGGCACGACGGCCACAATCGTGATCAAGGGCGCCCCGAACACCGATTATGTCTGCAAGAGCTCGACGGATCTCAGCGGCTTCGGAACCACCGAGGGTACCGAGACCACGGACGGAAGCGGCAACGCGACCTTCACCGTCGATGCGACCGGCACCAGGAAGTTCTACATCGTCGAGGATGCCCCCTGACGCCACCCGGCTCCGGTGATCGTCACCGGGGCCGATGGAAGCGATTGTCCGGTGCCGCGATTTCCCCATAGGATGCGCCCATGCCTGGAGGTGAAAAGGAAGTGACGCTCAAGGATATCGCCGAGCTGGTGGGTTGTTCGCAGGCCACGGTCTCCAATGCCATCAACGGCCGCGGCCGCATGAGCGCCAAGGTGCGCGAGGAAATCCTCGCCCGCTGTGCCGAACTGCATTTCGTTCCCAACTCGGCCGGTCGCAGCCTGCGCCTGCGCCGTGCCGATGCCGTCGGCGTGATCTACGCACCCTCCTTTGCCGAGCTCTTCGGCAACGTCTTCTACGCCCGCATCATGGAGGGTCTGGCGGAGTCCTTCGGCGAGGCCGGCCTCGACCTGATCCTCGGCAACCGCACCGACGCCGACGGCCTGCCCACCATCGTCAGCCAAGGCAAGGTCGACGCCCTCGTGGTCCTCGCGGGCGTCTTCCAGCAGGAGGACTTCGCCAAACTCCGCCGCTGCCGCGTGCCGATGTGCATCGTCGACGGGCACGTCGGCTCGATGCAGGCCGACAGCCTGACCACCGACGGCTACGGGGGAGGCCTGAAGGTCGCCGAACACTTCATCGAACGGGGCCACCGTCGAATCATGATGGTGGCCTACAAGACGCCACTCTACAACATCGAGCAGCGCATCGCCGGCTTCCTTTCGGGACTCCGTGCCGGCGGGGTGCAGGCCGAGGAGAAAGAGGTGATCCTGCGGGTAAGCGACGATGAGGACGCAGCAAGCCAGGTGCTCGCCCGCCTCGACCAGGACCAGCCGCCTACCGGCATCTTCGCCGTCAATGACACGCTTGCCGATCACCTGCTCAACGCCCTTGCCGGGAAGGGCATCAAGACACCGGACGATGTGTCGATGGTCGGCTTCGACAACGACCCGCTCGCGGCCCGCTCCAGCCCGCCCCTGACCACCGTCGGAGTCGACAAGCGGGTGTTTGGTTCGCTCAGTGCGAAGCTCGTCCTTGATCGGCTCTCACGCCCCGGAGGCCCCCCGGTTCATCAGGTGCAACCCACCAACCTCATCGTCCGCGAATCCGTCGCCGTGCCGCTGTGATCCGGACCGCGGGCGACCCCCGGGGTGGGGCGTGGTCGACACAGCGCCGGGGCGCGGACCCCGTCAGGAGCGGCGCCGACTCACGCACAGACCGAGGCTCAAGACGGTCAAGAGGGCGACCACCGAAGGCTCGGGGATCACCGTCACCGAAGTCAGGTTCGAGTCCGAATCGAAGGAGACCTGCAGGCTGCCGCCGACGCCGACAATCTCGCCAGCACTGATGTAATCACCCAAGTTTCCCACCTGGTCGCCCTTCACGCTGAGCAATCCTCCTTCGCTGATCAGGATCTGGGATCCGGCCTGAATCGACGGTGTGCCTGGATTTCCACTGATGTTGTTGAGGTTCAGTTCTCCGCCATTGGCAATGCTGACCGTCGCCACTCCGCCGGAGGCAGTCGCCGCATTGCTGGTGCCCAGGCCCAGGATGCCCGAGGTTTGGTCGATCACCCCGGAAATGGTCACCGTCGCCGTGCCGGTCACCGTGATCACCCGCCGTGATCGTGCCCCCGGATTGGACGTCGATGCTTCCGTCGGCATCGTTGTTCGCCGCCCACAGGATGCTCCCCACGTCGACCTGCCCGCCGGACTGCACGATCAGGTTGCCGGTGGCATTCGCGTTGTTGTTGCCGGCGAGGAGATCGCCACTGGTCGTCAGCACCCCGCCGTTGGCCACCACCACGGTGCCGCTTTCATCCACTCCGATCTGAACCCGGCCGACGGTCGGCACCGCCGTGGATACTGTGACCGTATTCCCTCCCCAGTTGATGCGGGCGTCGTCACCCGCAGCCGGCACTCCGGCTCCGGGGCTGCCGTCGTTGTTCGGATTCACGCCCCAGCCCGGGTTGGATCCATCGGTGATCTGGGACCAGTCGCCGCTCTGGCGATAGCGGTAAACGGCGGCATCCGCCGCCTGAAAACCACCGGCTACCAAGGAGACAAGCAAAAGAGCGTGTGAATGCTTCATGGGTTCGAAGGTTTGGCACCCCATCGCTGACCTCACCCTGAAAGCCAGAAACCGAAGGAGATGAATCCTTTAATCATTATTCGCCATGATGCGTCAATCCCGAATCTCACAAATCAGGATTTGAGCGCGGCAACCCAGCTCTTTCATCGCCATTTATCTCTTGAAAGATTGGATAAAACGTTTAATTCAACGCCGCTTGCCAGAATGGGGAGTGCGGCAGGATGCGCTCGTCGCTAGGCTCGATCGGCAAGGCAACTGGCTCATCCCATGCCCACGCACTACTTCGGCACCCTCGACTACCTCTTCATGGGTCTTTACGCCCTGATTCTGGTGGGCCTGGGCATCTACCTGAAAGGCCGGGCCTCTGAAAGCCTCGAGGACTACATCATGGGCGGGAAGAAGGTCCCATGGTGGGCGATGGGCATCTCGGGCATGGCGCAGTTCCTCGACCTGACCGGCACGGCCCTGATCGTGTCCTTCCTCTTCATGCTCGGACCGCAGGGCCTGTTCATCGAGTTCCGCGGCGGGGCGGTGCTGATCCTGGTCTTCATGATGCTGTGGATCGGCAAATGGCAGCGTCGCTCCGGCTGCCTCACCGGTGCCGAATGGAACATCTTCCGCTTCGGCGACTGCTGGGGCGGCCGCTTTGCGCAGTTGATGAGCGTCTTCGCCATCTGCCTGACGACGATCGGCATGCTGGCCTACTTGACCAAGGGGGTCGGCCTGTTCCTCTCGACCTTCCTGCCCTTCTCGCCGGAGATGTGCGCCTACGGGCTGATCGCGCTGGCCGCCGTCTACACGATGATCTCGGGCTTCTACGGCGTCATCTTCACCGACCTGTTCCAGAGCGCGATCATCGTCACGGCGGTAATCTACATTTCGGTCAAGGCCTTCCTCGCGGTGTCGGGCGGTGACGAGATCGCGGAACTCGCGCTCGAGGTGACGCGGAACCCCGACTGGATGAGCAGCACCCCGCGGTGGAGCGCGTCCATGCCGAAGGGCTACGAGGCCTATCAAGCGCTGGTGCCGCTGATGATCCTCTACCTTTTCAAGAACGTCCTCGACGGGGCGAGCAAGATCGGGGACCCGAAGTATTTCGGCGCCAAGACCGACCGCGAATGCGGGAAGTTGACCGCCTTGTGGACGATTGTGATGACCGTGCGCTGGCCGATGATGATGGGCATCGCGGTGCTCGGGCTGTTCGTGGTCCGGGACCTGTTTCCGGATCAGGCGGTACTCGAGCAGGCGGGAGCGCTGATTCACCAGCAGTTTCCCGAAGTCACCAAGCCGGAATGGGGCAGGTTGATCTCCGGTCTGGTCAACCAACCGGAGGCGCATCCGCCGCAATTGATCTCCCAACTGAAGGCGCTCGTGGGCGAGGAGGACTTCGCCCAGAAGCTCGGGTTGCTCAGCTTCGAGGGAACCGTGAATCCCGAGAAGATCCTGCCGACCGTGCTGCTGACCTCGGTCGGCGAGGGCTTGAGGGGCATTCTGCTGCTGGCCCTGATCGCGGCCTCCATGTCGACCTTCGACACCACCGTCAACATGGCGACCGGAATGGTGGTCAACGACTTTTACCGCAAGTACCTGCGCCCGAACGCCAGAACCCGGGAACTGATCCATGCGAGTTGGGCCACGGTGCTGGTGCTCGTCGGCTGCGGCATCCTGATGGCGAACAACGTCGACAGCATCGAGGACATCTGGGGCTGGCTGATGCTGAGCCTCGCCGGAGCCTTCTTCGTCCCCAATCTGCTGCGGCTCTACTGGTGGCGCTTCAATGGCACCGGAACGGCCGTCGGCTCACTCGTCGGCATGACCGCCGCTCTGCTCCAACGCTGGCTGCTGCCAGACCTCGGCGAAGTACTACTTCTCACATACTCGCTCAGTGCCGGACTCATCGGCGGCATCATCGCAACCTTCTGCGACAAGCCGACCGATCCCGAAGTGCTGCGCCGCTTCTACCTGAAGACCCGCCCCTTCGGCTTCTGGGGCCACCTCAAGAGACAGCTCCCCGAGGGAGAGCGCCGCAAGGTCAGCCGCGAGCACTTCAACGACCTGATTTCGGTGCCCTTCGCCCTGGTGTGGCAGGTGACGATGTTCCTCGTTCCCATGCTGCTGGTCATCCACCACTGGAAGGGTCTCGCCGTTTCGTCGCTGCTCTGGCTGGTGAGTGCCGCCGGGCTCTATTGGTTCTGGTACCGCAACCTTCCCGAACGGAACTTCTATGACGACTGACCGACCACCCTCCTCCCCGACCCGCACGATCGGGGCATCGCTCGGCCTGCTGGTGCTGGTCGGCTGCGGACAGGAAAAGGAAACCCCGGACGCCGCCAAAGGTCCCGCGGCCAGCCTCACCGGCAAGGTGATGTGCGGCTACCAGGGTTGGTTCCGCGCGCCGGGCGACGGCACGGAGATCGGCTGGCGCCACTACACCAATCCCTCCACCGGCAAGTTCGAACCCGGCCACGCCGGCATCGAGGTCTGGCCCGACATGTCGGAGCTGGGGGAAAACGAACGCTTCGACACGCCCTTCCGCCATGCCGACGGCAGCACCGCCCAGGTCTTCAGCTCGGCGGTTCGCGAGACCGTGGTACGGCACTTCCAGTGGATGGAGGATTACGGCATCGACGGCGTTTTCGTCCAGCGCTTCGGCACCGAGGTCACCCGCGGCAGCCGCCGCGCCGATCACCCGATGTCCCGCTCGCTCGACACCGTGCTCGACAACTGCCGCGCCGGCGCCGGGGCACACGGTCGCACCTATGCCGTAATGTATGACCTCAGCGGCATGAAGCCCGAAGCCCTCGCCGGCCTGCGCGAGGACTGGCGCCATCTGGTCGCCGGAAAGGGCATCCTCAAGGACGCTGCCTACCAGCATCACGCAGGCAGGCCCGTCGTGGCGATCTGGGGCGTCGGCTTCAAGGATCGCGAGTATGGCCCCGACGAGGTCGGCGAACTGATCCGTTTCCTCAAGGAGGACCCCGAATGCGGCGGGCTGACCGTCATGCTCGGCACCTCGACCGGATGGCGCAACGGCGAGCGGGATGCCTCGCCCTTCGCCGAATGGGAGCGGGTCTACGCCCTTGCCGGCATCATTTCGCCCTGGATGGTCGGGCGCTTCCGGGATCGCGAAGGAGCCCGGAAATATGCCCGTGGCAGGGCGGCCGGGGACCTGCAGTGGTGCGAGGACCGAGGCAAGGACTTCATGCCCGTCGTCTTCCCGGGCTTCAGCTGGTCGAACCTGAAGAAGGGCACCGATCACAATCCCGACGCCTACATCGACCGCGATGGCGGTCGCTTTCTCTGGACCCAGTACGACGCCCTCATCCGAGAGACCGGCGTCTCGATGATCTACCAGGCGATGTTCGACGAACTCGACGAGGCCACCCAGATTTTCAAGACCAGCAACAACCCGCCGGTCGGTGAAAGCCGCTTCCTCGACAACGACGGTCTGCCTTCCGACCACTACCTGTGGCTGGTCGGCGAGGCGACCCGCCGGCTCCGCGGCGAGGCCGCCTCCACACCGGAGCTTCCCGACCGCCACGCAACCCCACGCGACTAGAACCCCATGAACCGCCCGCCTTTCCTCCACCGACTCCTGAAATTGGTCCCGGTCTGCGTCCTTCCCGTGTTCGCGCATGCCGAACCCGGACCACCCCCACCGTCCGGACCGAATGTCCTCTTCATCGCGATCGACGACCTGCGCACCGAACTCGGCTGCTACGGCGTCGAGGAAGTCTCGTCGCCCCACATCGACCGCCTGGCCGGCAAGGGCATGCTCTTCCGCCGCGCCTACGTCCAGTATCCAGTCTGCAACCCCAGCCGCTCCTCCTTTCTCTCCGGACTGCGTCCGAACGAGACCGGCATCGTCAGCAACACCGTCCCCTTCCGCAAGGAGCTCCCCGACCTCGTCACCCTACCGCAGGCCTTCCGCCGGAACGGCTGGTACACCGCCGGCATCGGCAAGATCTTCCACCTCGGCATGGATCCAAAGGGTCGGCCGGCACTTTTCCAGGATCCCGCCTCGTGGGATCACTTCTTCGACAAGCTCAACGGCGCTCCCCGCATCGGTCGCACCGGCGAAGGCCGGAACCTCACGGACGGACGCCTGAAATGGTGCGAGTGGCGCGCCGCCGAGGGCGGCGACCCGGCCCAGCCCGACTGGCTCAACACCACCGAGGCCCTGCGCGTGTTGGAGGATCATGCCGACAAGCCCTTTTTCATCGCCCTCGGCCTGCACAAACCCCACGACCCCTTCATCGCCCCGAAGGAATACTTCGAGCGCTATCCCGAGGGGAGCACCAGGCTGGCCGACCCACCGGCGGACCGCTCACCCCGCGAGCCGCTCGCCATTCCCAACGACCGTGACTTCGCCCATTTCACCGACACGGAGCGCCGCGAGTTCAAGCGCGCCTACCAGGCCTGCGTGAGCTTTGCCGATGCCCAAGTCGGTCGCATCCTCGAGGCGATGGACCGGCTCGAGCTCTGGGAAGACACCATTGTCGTGCTCGTCGGCGACCACGGCTACCACCTCGGAGAGCACGACTGGTGGAACAAGGTCACGGTCTTCGAACTCGGCGCCCGAGCCCCGATGATCATTTGGGCTCCCGGTTCCGGCGCCATGGGCAAGGAGACTTCGGCCATCGTCGAGTTCATCGACCTCTACCCGACGCTCATGGAACTCGCCTCGCTCCAGGCACCCCACCCTCTCTCAGGCACCAGTCTGCGCCCGATTCTGGAGAATCCGGCACACCCCGGAAAGCAGGCGGCCTACACCCAGGTCAACCGCGGCAAGAAGGTCGGTCGCAGCGTGCGCACCGACCACTGGCGCTACACCGAGTGGGGTCCGTCGGGCGCCCATGGCATCGAGCTCTACCGCCATCCCGAAGATCCCGGCGAGTACTACAATCTGGCCACCGCGGAGAAACATGCCGCCACCCGCGCCAAGCTGAAGGAACTGCTCGATGCCGTTCTACCCGCCGGCCCGCAGAAGTAAGAGACCAAAGGCCAGCGGCCCGTCCACTCCTCCTCCGAAGAGCGCGCGCTCGGATGGATCCGGCAAAGAATGTCTCCGTTTCCTTGTGGTCGCCGCCCATCCCGTGTTGAATGGAGTCGGGCCTCGTCTCATGACCTCTCGCGAACGGCTGGCAGCGACTCTGGACCACCGGCAACCCGACCGGGTCTGCATGGATTTGGGAGCGACCTGGGTCACCGGCATTTCGGCCACCGCCTACACGCGGCTGCGCGAGGGTCTGGGACTGCCCGCCGAGCCGCCGAAGGTCCACGAACCCTATCAGCTGCTCGGTTTCGTCGATGAGGACGTGCGCCGGGCGCTGGGCGTCGATGTCGTCGGACTGTGGGGCCGGTCGACGATCTTCGGTTTCAAGAACGAGGGCTGGAAGCCGTGGCGGCTGCAGGACGGCACCGAGGTGCGGATCTCGAAGCAGTTCGAGTACACCGAGGACACCAACGGCGACATCCTCGTCTATCCGAAGGGCGACCGCAGCGCGAAGCCGTCGGGCCGGCTGCCGAAGGGCGGTTACTACTTCGATGCGATCGTCCGCCAGCAGCCGATCGACGATGACACCCTCGATCCGAACGATTGGGCGGAGTCCTTCGGCGAGTTCGACGAGGAGGACCTCGCGCACTTCGAGCGCGAGGCCACCCGCATCCACGACGAGACCGAATACGGACTGGTGATGAACTTCGGCCAGGGCGGACTCGGCGACGTCGCCTTCGTCCCGGGCGAGAATCTCATCGAACCCAAGGGCCTGCGCGACCCGAACCTCTGGTACGAATACCTGCTGCTCGAGCCCGACTACATCCGGGGCATCTACGAACTCCAGACCAAGGCCGCGCTCCGCAATATGGAGCTGCTGCGGCAGGCCGTCGGCGACAAGCTCGACGCGATCATCATCAGCGGCACCGACTTCGGTGGCCAGGAGGGGCTGCTGGTCTCCCCCGAACTGTTCCGCACCCTGTGGAAACCTTTTTACCGGCAGATGAACAAATGGGTGCACGAGAACACCTCGTGGAAGACCTTCTTCCACACCGACGGGGCGGTCGGGGCCATCGTCGAGGACCTGATAGAGATCGGCGTCGACATTCTCAACCCGGTGCAGTGCTCGGCGGCGGGCATGGAGGCGGAGGCCTTCAAGCGGAAGTACGGCGACCGCCTGACGGTCTGGGGCGGCGGGGTCGATACCCAGCAAACCCTGCCCTTCGGCACCCCGGAGGAGGTCTATCAGGAAGTCAGCGAACGCATCCGCATCTTCAACCAGGGCGGCGGCTTCGTCTTCAACAACATCCACAACATTCAAGCCCCGACCCCGACCGAGAACATGCTCGCGATGTACCGGGCGGTGAAGGACAGCTACGGAGGAGGGCCGCTTCCCTGACCCGATCGTGCAGGCGTCCAACGACCGCGGCTCCACGCCCTACCTCGTCCTTGTCTGCGGGGTGGCCACGCTCGGCGGACTGCTCTTCGGCTACGACACCGCGGTGATCAGTGGCGCCATCGGCTTCCTGCAGCAGCACTTCGAGCTCGATGCCACCGCCAAGGGCTGGGCGGCGTCGAGCGCGCTGGTCGGCTGCTTCGTCGGGGTCGCCTTCGCCGGGGAAATCAACGACCGGCTCGGGCGGCGCACCGCCCTGCTGATCGCGGCGCTGCTTTTCCTCGCCTCGGCGATCGGCACGGCCCTGCCGCGGACCTTCGAGGAATTCGTCCTCTACCGCTCGCTGGGAGGACTCGGAGTCGGGATCGCCTCGATGACCAGCCCGATGTACATCGCCGAGATCAGCCCGGCCGCCATCCGCGGGCGGATGGTCTCGCTCAACCAGTTCGCCATCATCTCCGGCATGCTGGTGGTCTACTTCGTGAACTACTTCATCGCCCGTGGCGGCGACGAAAGCTGGAACCTCGAGACCGGATGGCGCTGGATGTTCGCCTCCGAGGCGGTGCCGGCCGTCCTGCTGTTGGGCCTCATGCTGGTCGTTCCCGAAAGCCCCCGTTTCCTGCTCAAACAGGGCCGGGAAAGCGCCGCCCGACGGGTGCTGGCCCGGGTCCACGGCGCCGCCCACGCCGCGCGGGAGGCCGATGCCATCGGTGCGACGCTGGCCGAGGAGAGTTCCTCGCTTCGTCAACTTCTGCGGCCGGGAATGCGCCGCGTCCTCGTCATCGGCGTGCTGCTGGCGGTGCTCCAGCAGGTCACCGGAATCAATGTCTTCCTCTACTACGCCCCCGAGATCCTCAAGTCGGTGGCCGGCGCGGAGACGGATGTCGCGCTGCTGCAGACGGTGCTCGTCGGCGCGGTCAACCTCGCCTTCACCGTGCTCGCGATCTGGACCGTCGACCGCCTCGGGCGGCGGCCGCTGATGATCGTCGGCGCCGCGGGCATGGGCCTGTGCCTGGCGGCGATCGGACTGGCGGCGACCACCCAGGCCATCGGTAGCTGGCTGCTCGTCTTCATGCTCGGCTACATCGCGTGCTTCGCGGTTTCGGTCGGGCCGGTCACCTGGGTGATCCTCTCGGAAATTTTCCCGACCCGGATCCGTGGGCGCGCCATGGCGATTGCCGCCTTCGGCCTGTGGGTCGCGAACTTCATCGTCTCCCAGACCTTCCCGATGATGGACGAGAACCCGTGGCTGGTGGAACGCTTCCACCAGGGCTTCCCGTTCTTCATCTACGCCGGCTTCTGCCTGGTGCTGGTGATCGTGATGATCCGGCTGGTGCCGGAAACCAAGGGCCGCACGCTGGAGGAACTTGAGAACATGTGGACCCATGACAGCCCACCGGCGACTCCCCGGGCCTGAACCCTTCAGATCAGCCCATCCAGAATCCCTTGCGGTGTGAAACGCCGAGCACCTTGCGGCAGTCCCGACAAAAATAGATGTAACGGACGCCGAGATTGCCGCCGATTTTCCTCGCCACGACTTCGTGGATCTTCGTCTCGCAATGGGGGCAGATCGGCGTCGCTTGGTTGTCTTCGATGATTCGGATCATGTTCATGATGGTCGCAAATCGGAACGCGACTGCAATTCCACATCAGGTTGGGATTTGGACTGCGGTGGCGAGTGACTCGTGCGGGCATCAATTTCCTCGCCATCGTGCGCTGCATCCGTTGTCGTGAGGGGTGCCATGGATGCCCCTCCCGCTGCGCTGATTGCCTGCGAGGTGTTCCGCGACGAGATCGACATGCTGGCCGGGAAGGCCCGGCACCTCCGGGTGACGCGCTTTCTGGAGATCGGCCTGCACGATCAGCCCGACCGGATGCGGGTGACCCTGCAGCAGGCGATCGATGCCATGGACGGGCGCGACGACATCGCCGCGATCATCCTCGCCTACGGGCTGTGCGGACTCGGCACCGCGGGCCTTCAAGCGGGGCGGCACCCGCTGGTGATCCCGCGGGCGCACGACTGCATCACCGTCTTTCTCGGCAGCAAGGAAAGCTACGCGGAGCGCCAGAGGGCCTGTCCCGGATGCTACCACTACACCCCGGGCTGGAACCGGGCCCGCCGGGTGCCCGGACCGGACCGGCTGGCGATGATGCGCGAGGAACTCTCGAAGCAGTTCGAGGCCGAGGACGTCGATTTTCTGATCGAGAGCGAGGAGGCCACCTGGGCGACCTACGACACCGCCACCTTCATCGACCTCGGAACCCCGAATGCCGGCCGCGAGGCGGACTACACCCGCCGCTGTGCGGAATCGATGGGATGGCGCTTCGAGCACCTCAAGGGTGACCCGGCCCTGCTCCGCGACCTGCTGCACGGCCCGTGGGACGACGAACGCTTCCAGACCATCCGGCCGGGCGAACTGCTCGGTCATTCACCCGACGAAGCCGTGATGCGCGCGGATCCGGCCTCGGAGAAATGAATCCCACCCGATCCCGCAGCAGAGAATATCACCAGAAAATCGGCGGATTCCGCATGACCCGACTCCACGGATTCTGCCATCCTGACCGCTCACAACCCCGACCCGCCATGCCCCTGATCCTCGCCCTCGTTGCCGCCATGGTCGCCTTCCGGCTGTTTCCCCATCCGGAAAACTTCGCGCCGATCGGAGCCTTCGCCCTGATCGCCGGGTTCCATCTCGGAAAGCGTCACGCGCTGTGGGTGCCCCTGGCCGTGCTGTTCGTCAGCGACCTCGTGCTCAATCACTGGTACGGCTACGCCGCCTTCCACTGGCCCCGGCTCATCGACTGGACCGCCTTTCTCCTGATCGGCCTCGGCGCCCTCGCCATCCGCGAGCGAAGCTGGAAGCCAAGGCTCGCGCTGACCATCGCCACCCCCTTCTTCTTCTACCTGGTGAGCAACTTCGGAGTCTGGCTGACCGGCCTCAATCTGGCCGGTGTCCCCTACGCAAAGAATCCCGCGGGACTCGCCGAGTGCTACGCCGCCGGCCTGCCGTTCCTGCGCGGCACGGTGCTCGGCGACTGGGGCTTCGTCGCCCTTTTCACACTGGTCCTGCATCTCGCCACCCGCCCCACGCGGGTGCCTGCCGTCGCCTCGACCCAACCCTGATCCCTCCCATTCATCATGAGCACATTCGCCGACCTCTCGAAAGCCGTTGAATCCGGAAAGCGCAAGGACGCCAAGCAGATCGTCGAGGACCTTCTGGCCGAAGGGACCGCGCCCCTCGACATTGTCGAGCAGGGCCTCGTCCCCGGGATGAGCGCCATCGGGGAGAAGTTCAAAAAGAACGAAGTCTTCGTTCCCGAGATGCTCATCGCCGCACGTGCGATGAAGGAGTGCATGGGCATCCTCGAGCCGCTGCTCGCCGATGCCGGCGTGAAACCGGAATTCACCGCGGTCATCGGCACGGTTCAGGGCGACCTGCACGACATCGGCAAGAACCTGGTCGCGATGATGCTCAAGGGCGCCAACTTCGGGGTCGTCGACCTCGGGACGAATGTCTCGCCGGATCAGTTCGTGGCAGCCGCCCGCGAGCACAATGCCCAACTCGTCTGCCTGTCGGCGCTGCTGACCACCACCATGCCCGCGATGAAGACCACCGTCGAAGCCATCCGCGGCTCCGACGTGTCGGCGGTCCGTGTGATGGTCGGGGGCGCACCGGTGACCCAGGCCTACTGCGAGGAGATCGGCGCCGACGGCTACAGCCAGGACGCGGCCAGCGCGGTGGATCTCGCGCTCGAACTCGCCAAGTCCTGAACCTCCCGATCCCATGAAGACGCCACTCGACCAGGCCTGCCTCGCTGAGCCGCTCACCTGCGACGGGGCCATGGGCACCCAGCTGATTCAGCGCGGGATGTCCCCCGGCGAATGCGGGATGCGCTGGAACGCCGAACGCCCGGACGACATCCGCGCCGTCCACCAGGACTATCGCGATGCCGGCTGCCGCCTGATCATCACCAACAGCTTCGGCGGCACCCGCAGCATGCTGGAACGGCATGGGGAAGGCGGTCACACAGCGGAATGGAACCGCCTCGCCGCGAAGATCGCCGCAGACGCCGCCGGTCCCGACGGCTGGGTGCTGGGCGACGTCGGCCCCTTCGGCGATTTTCTCGAGCCGATGGGTGAAACCACCACCGAAGAACTCGAAGCCATCTTCCGCGAGCAAATCGAGGCGCTGGCGGCGGGCGGGGCGGATGCCATTCTCGTCGAGACCATGAGCGACCCCGCCGAGTTGACCGTCGGAGTGAAGACGGCGAGGCAGGTCACCGATCTCCCCGTCGTGGCGACCTACGCCTTCCAGGATAGTGGTGGGGAGTTCCGCACCATGATGGGCACCACGGTGGCCGATGCAATCCGGGCGGCATGCGATGCCGGAGCCTCGATCGTGGGCTCGAACTGCGGCACCGACCTCTCCTTGGAAAACTACCTCAAGCTCGGCGAGCAGATCGTTGCCGCTGCCGGTGACATTCCGACCATCCTTCAGCCGAACGCCGGAGCACCGCGCAACGCCGACGGGGGTGTGGTTTACGACGCCACACCGGAGGACATGGCCGAGCTTGCCCGCAAGCTTCGCGAACTGGGCATCCACATCATCGGCGGCTGCTGCGGCACCTCGCCCGCCCACCTCGCCGCGATGGCGCGGGTTTGATCTGTTATGAGAGGGAAGAGGCGAACGATTCTCTGGATCGCGGTTCTCCTGGGTCTCGGCGTGTGCGGCATTCTTGTTGCCGACAGGTTTTTGCCCTCGAAGGCGGTGAGGACTCTTCCCACAGGGGCGGCGGACATTCAGGAGTTCTACCGGGACCATTGGAATGGAGACTTTGTCCGGCTGGTGCGGGCGAAGATCCCGGAATCGGAGCTTCGAGAGTATGCACTGAAGGTTGGGGCAAAGAAGGTCGTCACGGAGGATCATCCCGCAGAGATTATTTCGTGGTCGCACGGGCCCTCCTGGTGGTCTCCGGAAGGTCTGCCGCGCTACTGCAGTTCCGGGCCCGACCAGCGAGTCCTCGTCGGGTGGCAAGACGGATACGTCTACTTCGATGCGGCGGCGTGGTGACCTCACACGATCGCATCACGGCGTCCAGAACACCTCCTCGGCCATCGTCCAGATCTCACCCTTCTTCAGGGCTTCGGGCAGCGGCCGTTGGCAGGGGTCGGTCTCCTTCCACCAGCGCTGGGTTTCGGGATCCGCCGCCATCTTCGCCATGTCGGCCTCGAAGTCATCGCCGACATATTCGAAGTAGCTGAAGAGATACGGTCGTCCCCCGATCTCGGTGCGGTGAATGGAGTAGTTGCGGATGCGGCATTCGCGCAACCTGGCAATGACCGTAGGCCACGGCTTGGCGTGGAGCTCCCGGTAGCGGGTTTCCTTTTCCGGGCGCAGACCGGTGACCATGGCGTAGCGCTCGACCGGCCGGCTGGCGCACGAGGCGAAAAGCACGATGAGCATCGGCAGCAGGAGCATTTTCATGGGATCAACAGGGGATGGTTTCAGCGGAAGAACCAGTAGAGCGCGAGCATGGTGACGAACAGGAGGGCGGCGATCACCCGGTAGTCGGCAAGGCCCGGCCAACCCGGGGTGCTGACCGCTTCGAGCGGATTCGCCCAGACCAGCTTCGCGCTCTCCTGAGTGTGTCGGTGCGGCACGATCAGTGAGACGACGGCCAGGATCACCGAGCAGATCACGAACAGGTAGAAGGCGGCCATCAGGAAGGGAACGTTCCAGCCGGTGGACTCCTTGAACCAGTCGAGCAGGAAGACGGTGAAGCCGAGTGCCGAACCGAGAGAGAGGGTGACGGCCGCCGCGGTGCCCGAAGCTCGCTTCCAGAACACGCCCCACAGAAACACCGCGGTGATCGGCGGGGCGACGTAACAGATCAATGCGGACACTCCCTGGAAGATGCTCTCGTAGCGTCCGAGTTGCAGCGACCAGACGACGGCGAGAACCACGGTGAAGAGCGCGGTCATGCGCCCCACCCTGACCAGGGTGCGTTCGTCGGTGGCCGGGCGCCAGCGCTTCACCAGGTCGTAGCTGACGAGAGTGGAGACCGAATTGAGGGCGCCGGCCACGGTGCCCATCAGCGCGGCCAGCAGGGCGGCGGTGATCACGCCCTTCACGCCCGTCGGCAGGAGCTCGCGGATCATGAAGGCGTAGGTGTCCTGGGTATCCGGTTTCCCGTCGTCACCGACCGCCATGCCGGCGATGTCGAGTGTCCCGTTCTGGACCAGCGCGTAGCACATCAGCCCCGGCAGCACGAAGAGCAGGACCGGCAGGATTTTCACAAAGCCGGCGAAGAGCGGGCCGATCCGCGCGTGGTTCTCATCCTTCGCTCCGAGCACCCGCTGGACGATCGTCTGGTCCGCGCACCAGTACCAGATCCCGATCACCGGATAGCCGAGGAGCACGGCGTACCAAGGCAGTCCCGAGCTGTCGCCGTGCGGACGGATGATGGTCAGCTTGACCGGCTCGACGTGGTCGACGAGCTCCTGCCAGCCGCCGAGCTTGACGAAGCAGATCACCGTGATGATCACCGCGCCGACCAGCAGGACCACGGTTTCGATCGCCTCGGTGATGACCACCGACGAGAGCCCGCCCAGCACGGTGTAGAGGCCGACCAGCCCGCAGATCGCGATGATGCTGATCGGCAGCGGGATGCCGAACATGCCGTTCAACACGATGCCGCCGGTGTAGAGCGAGAAGCCGATGTGGATGAACACGGCCGAGAACACCGAGATGACGGCCAGCATGTCGCGGCACGTCCCGTTGTAGCGTTTCTCCAGGAAGTCCGGCAGCGTGGTGACCTTCGCCCGGATGTAGAAGGGGACGAAGAACAGAGACAGGATGATCAGCGTGAAGGCCGCCATCCACTCGAAGTTGCCGTAGGCGAGGCCGTTGACAAATCCCTCCTGGGCGAAGGCCACGAGGTGGATGGTCGAGATGTTGGTGGAGAAGAGCGCGAGACCGATCACCGGCCAGCGGAGCTTGCCGCTGGCGAGGAAGTAGTTCCTGGCCGAGTCGTGGCTGCCACGACGCCCCCGGACGCCCACCCACACACCGAGCGAAACGATGAGGGCGAGGTAGGTGGCGATGATGACGAGATCGATCGCGTTGTTCATGCTCCGGTCGATCACCATCCGGGACCGATCCTCAGCCGTGGATCATGCCCTGCCGGTGAATCCGAAGCCAGAGGGGAGTTGCGATCCGGTGGCCCTTCTGTGTCATCATGCGACCTTGCCGTCTTGCTCCTTTCGGCCGGTCATGTACCTTGCAAGACGGTTCACCGGGTTGATCGGCCCACCCATCATGATGACGAGCAAGGAGCGCATCCTCACCGCCCTGCACAAGGGCACCCCGGACCGGTTGCCGGTGACCGCCCACCAGTGGCAGGGATACCATCTCGACAAGTATCTGAATGGCATTTCGGACCTCGAGGCCTTCCGGAAACTCGGCATGGACGCGCAGGTCCAGTATTTCCCGGACATGGGTCAGTTCTGGCTGGTGGATGCCGACTATTCGAAGACCTCGACCTCGGAGTGGCGCGACGAGGTGACCGAGGTCAGCAAGGAGCCCGACCACCGGGTGAACCATCACACCATCCACACGCCCGAGGGCACACTGACCTACAAGACGGAGGGCGACCGCAAGACGACCTGGATCACCGAATACCTCATCAAGCACGACGAGGACGTCGAGTTGATCCGCAAGTACATGCCGGTGCCCACCCTCGACCACGGGCCGCTCTCGGTACTCTACGACGAGCTCGGTGACAGTGGAATCATGCGCGGCTTCGTGTGGGGCGATCAGGCCGGGTGCTGGCAGCATGCCGCCTGCCTGATGGACATCACCGAGTTGATCTTCGCCGCCATCGACCGGCCGGAGTGGGTGCACTCATTGCTTCAAGCTCTGCTTGAGAAGAAGCTCCGCTTCGTCGAGGGGATGAAGGGTGCGAAGTTCGACGTGATCGAAACCGGGGGAGGCGCGGCATCGTCGACCGTGATCTCGCCGGACCTGCACGAAGAGTTCTGCACCCCCTACGACCGGCAGATCCACGACGCGCTCCATGAGCACGGTTTCCTCGTCAGCTACCACACCTGCGGCGGCACCGTCGGCATCGAGGAGCACATCGTCGCCAACGGCTGCGACATTTCCGAGACGCTGGCCCCGGTGAGCATCGGCGGCAACCAGGAGCCGTGGGAGTTTGCCGCGAAGATCGACGGTCGTCTCGCGCTGATCGGCGGCATCGACCAGTACAACACGGTGGCCGAGGGGGTGGACGACGAATTCATCCGCATCAAGGTTCGGGAGGTGTTCGAGAAGGTGGGCTCGAAGGGCGGCTATGTCTGTTCGCTCTCCGACCACTTCTTCGAGACCCCGGTGGAGAAGCTCGAGGCCTACGTCGCAGCCGCCCGCGAGTGTGTCTACTGAGGGTCAGCCACCGGCGCGGTGGAACTCATCGATCGCATCATACATCGCGACGATGTTCTGCGGCGGCACGTCGGGCAGGATGTTGTGGACGGTGTTGAAGACAAAGCCGCCACCGGGCGTGAAGATCTTGAGGCGGTTCAGGACGTCGTCGCGCACCTCGGCGGGGGTGCCGTGATTGAGCACCTTGCGGGTATCCACCCCGCCCCCCCAGAAGGTGACGTCACGGCCGAACTCCCGCTTCAGGCGATCCGGCTCCATGTCGAGGCAGGCGGTCTGGACCGGGTTGATGACTTCGAAGCCCGCCTCGATCAAATCCGGCAGCAGCGCGTGGATCGATCCGCACGAGTGAAGGAAGGTGTGCATCGACGAATGACGGTGTACGTAGGCGCACAACCGGGTGTGGTGCGGTTTGAACAGCTTGCGGTAGGTGTCCGGCGCCATGAACGGGCCGGTGTCCATCCCGAGGTCGTCACCGAAGCGGCACAGGTCGGCGATATCGCCGACCGCGGCACACACCTTCTCAAGCGTTGCCAGATGGATCTCCATGAGGGCCTCGAGGAGTCGCTCGACTTCTCCGGGCTCGGCGATGAGATCCATCAGGAAATTGTCGATCCGCCGCAGGAAGGTTCCCCACTCGAAGAGGTTGCAGCCGACCACCACCATGATCGCGCGGTCGGTCTCCTGCCTCAGCTTCAGGGTGTTTTCCCGCAGTCTTTCCCAGAACTCCGGATCCCCGGCGTGATCCCATGGGCTGTGAACCAGCGCCGCCCACAGCACCTTGCCCATCGCCTCCGGCAGTCCGGAGAAGTCCGCCGGGTAGTCGTCGAGCCACGGGAAGCAACTCTGGTCGAAGAAGTCCATTCCCTTGAGCTGAACGGCGATCTCGGTGCCATCTGCGGCATGCGCCCGCCACGAGCCGTCGGTGCCGCGGTCGGGACGGAACCACGCTGGATAAAAACCGGGGCTGCCGTCGGACAGGGTCACTTCATGCCAATCCTCGTCACGCGTGTTGAAGGTCCGCCCGAGGTCAACCGCGTCGATGCCGAAGCGGTCGAGGATGTCCTCCTCCGGCTGGGCCAGCTGCTGGACCACATCGTAAACCCGCGTGCCGCCGCCACTCATCCCGAGGTGCTGCTTGAGCCGGCCATAGGCGATCGCGGAGATTCCGGAGGAAGGCGTCGCGCCGAGATCCACCGGCACGCGGTCGGGTTCGCGGTGGGCGATGGCGGCGAGAATGCGTTCGCGCGAGGTCATGGGACGGGTGGACGGAGTTCGGTGCGGGAAATGGCCCTGATAACCCATACTTTTCCCGGAGCGACAATCTCGCACG
Organism: Verrucomicrobiaceae bacterium E54; assembly: GCA_022548915.1. Lineage (GTDB taxonomy): Bacteria > Verrucomicrobiota > Verrucomicrobiia > Verrucomicrobiales > Akkermansiaceae > Haloferula. The sequence continues at coordinate 4,629 of JAKZES010000018.1, read as the reverse complement.
GGCCTGAGCTCAATCGGCTGGCGCAGGCCCCGGAACCCGGCTTCCCGATCGCGGACCGGGATCAAGATACTCCGAGGAAATCCCACGGACGGGGTGGCGCCCGACCGCCCCGTCGATTGAACTGGCTCCTCCCGGACCCGCTCATTTCATGGACCGATCCTTCTACCTCGATCTCGCCCGGCGGTCCGACGTGCGCCTGCCGATCACCGCCGACCTGCTCCTGCACGAAAAGGAGGATCCGCAGGCCTGTCGCTTCTCGGGCGAATGTCTGGGCAAGGTGATCGTTGAGACCGCCGAACGCTTCCGCATGCCCCTCGCATTTCCCCTGATGGACCTGCGCACCGAAAAGGAATGGCTGCTGACCCGGATCGGGGTGGCCCCCGATGACATCGATGCCTTCCACTTTCCCGACGAGATCAAGGCCGGGGACACCACCCGGCTGGAGGCCATCTCCGAGGCCGAACCGACCGCGCGCATGGAGGCCTCGCTGGGAGCCCTGCGCCACGTCCGCGATCACTCCGAGGCGGTACCGGTCGGGATGGCCATCGGTCCATTCTCCCTGATGACCAAGCTCGTCAACGACCCGATCACCGCCGCCTATCAGGTGGGACTGGACCCCGAAGACGAGGACGCCGAGCAGGTCATGCACGTCCTCGAAATCGGCACCCGCGCGATCCACCGCTGGATCGAACTCCAGATCGACGCCGGGGCCCGCGCCATCTGCCTGTGCGAGCCAGCCTGCAACGTCGTCTACCTTTCCCCCCGCCAGCTCGAACAGCAACCGGAGCTGCTCGACACCCTGGTGCTCGACTTCAACCGCCGGCTGAAAGCACTGATGGACGAGAACGATGTCGACCTGATCTTCCACGACTGTGGCGAGCTGAACGAGCCCATCCTGCGGGGCATCGACACCCTTGACCCCGCCATCCTCAGCCTCGGCAGCCCCTGTCACCTGCCCGAGGTCGCCCCATGGATCTCGCAACGGACCGTCATCATGGGTAATCTGCCGTCGAAGAAGTTTTATTCCGACACCGAGATCACCGTGGACCAGATCACCGAATCCGGCGGCGCGCTGCTGCGTGAAATGGAGGCCACCGGTCATCCCTTCATCCTCGGCACCGAGTGCGACGTGCTCTGCGTGCCGGGCTGCGAGCACACGATCCTGAAGAAGGTGGAAGCCCTCGTTGCGATCGAAGCCACTCCACCGTCGCCATGACTCCGAAAGAACGCTACCTGGCCCTGCTCAGCGGAGAGACGCCCGACTTCGTTCCACGCATCCCCATCCTCATGCAGTTCGCCGCCGAGTACATCGGCAGCAACTACGGCGCCTTTGCACGCGACCACCGCGTGCTGGTCGAGGCGAACCTGCGCTGCGCCGAGGATTTCGGATTCGACCAGGTGAGCTGCATCTCCGATCCCTACCGGGAAACGGCCGGACTCGGCGGCGATGTCCGGTTCCGCGAAAACGCCACGCCGGAATGCGTCGCCCCACCCCTGCCGGACCTGGAGAAGGTCGGAGAGGTCGAGATCCCCGATCCCGATTCGTCACCACGGATGCGCGACCGGCTGGATGCCATCCGGCTCTACCGCCGTCAGTCGGTCGACCATTTCAGCATCCTCGGCTGGGTCGAGGGACCCGCCGCGCTCGCCGGCGACGTTCACGGGCTCATGGACTTCCTCATGGACCTGATCGAGGAACCGGACGCCAGCGAGGTGCTGCTCGACCTTTGCACCGAAACCTCGATCCGCTTCGCCCTCGCCCAGATCGAAGCCGGCGCCGACACCATCGGCATCGGCGACGCCATCTGCAGCCAGATGTCGGGTGAAACCTATCAGGACCTGATCTGGCCGCGCCAGAAGCGCCTGATCGAGGCGATCCACAACGCCGGTGCCGCCGTGCGGATGCACATCTGCGGTCAGACCAAGCACCTGTGGCCCGGCCTTTCGCAGCTGCCCATCGACATCCTCGACTGCGATCACATGATCGACATGCCCGCCGCCCGCGAGGCCTTCCCCGACGTCATCCTGGCCGGCAACCACGACCCGGTGGCCGACGTCCTCCACGGCACCCCGGAATCCATCCGCACCCTCACGCTCCAGTGCCGGCAAGCCGCCGGAGCACGCTTCATGGTCAACGCCGGCTGCGAGATTCCCTCCGGCACCCCGCCCGCGAATCTCAAGGCTCTCTGCGAACCGCTCCCCTGCGGCTGATGCAGCTGACCCTCCAGATTCCCGATGGTTCGGAACGGACGATCGAGGTGACCGCCGCCGATCTCGGGCGTCGCCTCTCGGACTTCCTCGAAGACCATCTCTGCCCGCTCAACACCCGCTGCGGCAGCACCGGACGCTGCCGTGGTTGCCAGCTCGAAGCGCCGTCCGACTCCGGAAAGGCCCAAACTTTCCGCGCCTGCCAATCCACCGTCGGTGAAGCCGCCGCCATCGCCCCCCGCTTCACGATTCCGGCGCGTTCCTGGCGCGACCACAGCCTCAGCGGTGTCTCCGCCTTCGAGATCCTCGGCACCCCTCCGGCCCATCGCCCCCGCCCCGGTCTCGGCATCGCCCTCGACATCGGCACCACCACCCTCGGCGCGGCGATCTGGGACCTCGAATCCGGAAAGTGCCTCGCCCATCGCAGCAGCGCCAACCCGCAACGCCGATTCGGCGACAACGTCGCCAGCCGCGTCGGGTTCTCCGTGGACACCCCCGACGCGACAACCCGGCTCCAACAGGCTCTGATCCACGACGGCCTCCGACCACTTCTCCGTGACTTGTTGGAGAGCATCGGCAGGGATTCAGGCTCGGTGACGGAGGCGGTCGCCGCCGGCAACGCAGTCATGCTGCACACGCTCGCCGGAGTCTCCCTCGAAGGCTTTGCCGCCTACCCCTTCGAGCCCGGGTTTCTCGAGGAACAGAACCTCACCCTCCCGCTGCTGCCGGAAGGCCAGGACCTCCCCACCCTTCTACTGCCCTCACTCGGTGCCTTCGTCGGCGCCGACGTCGCGGTCGGGGCGCTGGCCGCCGGCTGGCTCGATCGCCAGACCAGCGAGCTGCTGATCGACTTCGGGACCAATGGCGAAATCCTCCTCAAGCACGCAGGCCGCTACATCGGGACCGCCACTGCGGCCGGCCCCGCCTTCGAGGGTGGACGCCTCCACTGCGGCCGCGCCGCCGGGCCGGGAGTCATCGGGGCGCTGGCGCTGGAGGGCGACACGTGGCGGATCACGCTTTGCGACAAAACCCGCACGGAACCAGTCGGCCTGGCCGGTGCCGCCTACATCGACTTCCTCCACCACGCCCGCCACGCCGGACTGCTCAACGAAAGCGGCCGAATCCAACGCGACCATCCGCTGGCCAGCACCCGGGTTGTCGACGACGCCCCGGAGTGGGTCGTCGAGATCCGGTCGGAAGTCTTCGTCACCGAAGCGGACATCGCCGAGTTGCTGCAGGCCAAGGCCGCCATTGCCGGCGGCGTCGCGACGCTGCTTGAGCGGGCCGGCATCACCGCCGGCGCCCTCGACCACCTGACCATCGCCGGCGGCTTCGGCTTCCACCTTGGCAAGGAGGCTGCCACCAGCACCGGCCTCATCCCCGCGGTCCCGGCCGACCGCCTGCAGACCCTCGGCAACACCTCGCTGGGCGGTGCATCGCTTCTGCTGCTGCACGGCAGCTCCCGGCCCCTGGCCCCGCTCCTTGCCGATTGCGAGTGCATCGAACTGAATCAATGCAGCAGCTTCGAAGACCACTACATCGACCACCTCGGCCTGCCATAAGGCCGGCCGAGCGATCAGGAATGGAGCGCCGGTGATGAAACCGGCCCGCATTCGAGAAAGACCAAGGAACACCGCTGAGAGGTAGTGTGATCGATGGCCCCCGGCGGAGGAGTCCGACGGCCAAGGGGAAGCGTCGTGCCGCGTGTCGAAAACATGGTGCGGAACCTCCGGACCTGTCATCCAACCACGGGGGCATCATTGCCGCAGCCTCCCAAACGGCTGCGAAAAGGACCCGCCCAACCTGCGGGCTGGGCGGGCCTGCCTATGCAGCGGGAGCTGCCTGATGCCATCTCCGGCAAACGACGCCGGAGGCGTCACAGGAGAGTAGCCGGGGGTCGAACAGTTGCGCGAGAGCGGGGAGCACCCCCGGTTCACCCCCGCCGCCAACCCGCACCCCGGAGGGGTGCCAGGGACGGCGCGGCGGTGGCATGCCTGCCGGCTCGCGGGCCCCGACAAAGTCGGTGGGCGCCTGCCTTTGGGGGAGAAGGATTGACGATGAGGTGGTCCGGAGGCAGGAAATGTCAAAATGCAACCCATGACCCCAAAGACTTCCGGCTTGGTGGCTCAGGCACCCTCTTGCGACGAGACCCTTCGTCGGAGCTTAATGCTTGTGCTTGAAAAACGGGATTGCGGTAGGGACCGCCGTTGCCGGCGGCCCCCCGCTCGGATCCGTACGTGAGGAACTACCTCATACGGCTCCTGCCTTGAGTCGGGCGCGGAATCTCTGTTCAGGATACGGATGGATGATGCGGGGCCGGGGAAGGTGCTTGCGTCCGAGACGCTGCATCCTCGCCCATGTCCAGCGGCTCCTCCCTCTCTGGCTGCGGCGTCGGATCACCCGGAGCCAGTGGCGGGTCAC
>JAKZES010000189.1 GCA_022548915.1 Verrucomicrobiaceae bacterium E54 | reverse complement strand
GACGTTCTGCTGAGAGATCATGCGTTGGATTCGGCGTCATCTGTGGCTGATTCTCATCTACGGGGTGTTCATCGTCTGCGGGATGCGATGGCTGGCCCTAAAGATCAAGTTTCACGGGGTTGAGAGCTGGCCGTCTGTCCCCGCTACGATCATCGAGAGTGGGCGCACTTCCCACACCGTGAGAGCCGACTACTGGGACGGAACAAAGACGCGTACTATTGAGGGATCACACGTCCTCTTTGAGTATTCGGTTCACGGAACGCGCTACGTAGGCACTCTCGGCAGCCCAGACGGCGGAGGTCTGCCGCGACAGCCAGTCGCCAAAGTAGTTTACGAGCAATCTGACCCGCGCGATCCGAATTCTACTCGAGGCATGGGCCTACTTTTGACTCCCCGGACGAGTGGCTGGGAGGCGTTCTACAAGCCAAGCAAGCCAACGGTGGCTGTCTTGTCTCCAACGCCTTATCAAGGGGGTGCGGGGCTCTATGCCGTCGTGGTGTGCAGCATTCTTATCGCTGTGCACCTCGCGACCCTCATTCCGAGCGTGTTTGAGTGGTTCCGCTGGAGGGTTCTGACGGCAACGAAGTAGGCAGAACAAGTCGTAGATGGCGACGCTCCACAGCGGCCTTGTTGAAAACCCCGATTGGTGGTTCGATCTGAGTAACGGAATCGGTGCCGCCGACA
>JAKZES010000188.1 GCA_022548915.1 Verrucomicrobiaceae bacterium E54 | reverse complement strand
TGAACAAGAACCTCCTACGAGGCCGACGGGACCAGGTGAGCTGGCACAACACAGCGAAGCCGTGCGTTTCTGTCCCGGAGGTAAAGGGGGCGCTTGGGTGGCGGAGGTTCCCGCTCTTATGTGGGGAGGCCTCGTCGGCCTGCGGTCGCCCTGGCGGCAGCGCATCCCTCAGCAATGATGGGTGTGACCGGCGAGGAGTCAGCAGAGGTCATAGTAGTCGGAGAAACGAGCCGGAGTGCGCGAAGCACAGCAAAGTTGCCGGAGGTCTCAATCCGACGAAGGGCCGAACCAATGACGGGACTCCGACTCGCGGAGCCCATCCACCACGACGAACCCGCACGGGAGAGTGAGACATGGAGGTGACGCGAGCAGAGACAGAGAGAGTCCGTGACGACCTGTTCGAACAGGTGCTGTCGTCCGCCAACCTGACCGATGCCTGGAAACGGGTGAAGGCCAACGGCGGAGCGGCGGGAGTGGACCGGATGGAGGTCGGGGATTTCCCCGCCTTTGCCCGGACCCACTGGGAAACCATCGCGGCCAAGCTGCGCGGAGGGACTTACAAGCCCTCGCCGGTGCGCCGCGTGCTCATCCCCAAAGACCGGGGGCGCTTTCGTGCCCTCGGCATCCCGACGGTGTTGGATCGAGTGATCCAGCAGGCCATCGCGCAAGTGCTTGGCGAAATCCACGACCCGACC
>JAKZES010000187.1 GCA_022548915.1 Verrucomicrobiaceae bacterium E54 | reverse complement strand
GCTCTTGGTTCGTGTCGGAAGGGCCTTTGGTCGAGAGTCCGGGTCGCTACCATCTCGACGAGGAAACCCATCTGTGCAGCCTTCTTGCGCGGCTTCCCCGCGAGACTTCGGAACGACTCGTGAATGGAGGTCGCGAGGTCGAGGGTTTCCTTGAAGCTGATGGCTCCGGTCGGCACGCCGGCCTCCCGCGCGCCGCGCTGCATGAGCAGGCGCATCAAGTTGTAGGCGATCCGGACCATCGTGAGGGTCTTGCGTGCCATCGCCGGGCTCTTGGCGTTGATCATCTCGAAGCCAAGCGTGGTCTTGATGTCGCGCAGGCGCAGTTCGATATCCCAGCGGCGGGCGTAGAGGGCGTGAAGCTCGACGCCGTCGTGGTGCTGCGCATCGGTGAGCGTGGTGACGACAGTCATCCTGGAACGCTTCCCACTACGATCCTCGTAGTCGAGTCGGATCAACCGGACCTCCATGCTTTCGGGAAGCGCCTCCCACTCCTGGCGGGTGGTGTGTTTTTTCACGGCGGAGAAATGCGGGCGTCGCCAGGTGACGAGGCGTTCATGCGCGGAGAGCTTGCGGCCCTTCCTCCAGTCCAGGGCGGAGTCGCGCCGTTGGTGCAGGCGCATCACGCAGTGGGCGCCCCGGGCTCGCACCGCAGCGATGAAGGCGTAGGAGCAGTAGGCCCGGTCGGCGAGAAGAAGATCGTC
>JAKZES010000186.1 GCA_022548915.1 Verrucomicrobiaceae bacterium E54 | reverse complement strand
GCTCTTGGTTCGTGTCGGAAGGGCCTTTGGTCGAGAGTCCGGGTCGCTACCATCTCGACGAGGAAACCCATCTGTGCAGCCTTCTTGCGCGGCTTGCCCGCGAGACTTCGGAACGACTCGTGAATGGAGGTCGCGAGGTCGAGCGTCTCCTTGAAGCTGATGACTCCGGTCGGCACGCCGGCCTCCCGCGCGCCACGCTGCATGAGCAGGCGCATCAGATTGTAAGCGATTCGGACCATCGCGAGGTTCTTGCGCGCCATCTGCGGGGATTTCGCGTTGATCATCTCGAAGCCAAGCGTGGTCTTGATGTCGCGCAGGCGCAGTTCGATGTCCCAGCGGCGGGCGTAGAGAGCGTGTAGCTCGACGCCGTCGTGGCGCTGTGCATCGGTGAGCGTGGTGACGACGGTCATCTTGGAACGCTTTCCACTACGGTCCTCGTAGTCGAGTCGGATCAACCGGACCTCCATACTTTCGGGCAGCGCCTCCCACTCCTCGCGGGTGGTGTGTTTTTTCACGGCGGAGAAATGCGGGCGACGCCAAGTGACGAGGCGTTCATGCGGGGAGAGCTTGCGGCCCTCCCTCCAGTCCAGGGCGGATTCGCGCCGCTGGTGCAGGCGCATCACGCAGTGGGCGCCCCGGGCTCGCACCGCAGCGATGAAGGCGTAGGAGCAGTAGGCCCGGTCGGCGAGAAGAAGATCGTC
>JAKZES010000185.1 GCA_022548915.1 Verrucomicrobiaceae bacterium E54 | reverse complement strand
GCAGTACTGGCCATCTGGACGGAGAAACTCAGCCAGAGCGACATTTGCCGCGAGATGGAGATCAACTACATGACGCTGCAGAATTGGCAGAAGCGGGCCATGGAGGGGATGCTCCAGGCGCTGGAGAGCCATGCCAAGCTGGACGACGGAGCGGCTCTGAGTCCCCGCCTGCGCCAGCTGATGGACCAGCAGATCGCCCGGCCGGCCCGGCACCTCGACCAGCGACTGCGCCGCATCCAGAAGGGCGACAACAAGCCCCCGGCGTGATAGAACTGGAGCGTGAAAAACGACCCGAAGGCCCGCCTGCGGGCCGAGATGATCCTGCGGGTCCGCGCCGGGCAGATCACCCCAAGCGAGGCGGCCCGCCAACTGGGAGTCTCCCGCAAGACCTACTACGAGTGGGAGAACCGGGGGTTGGAGGGAATGCTCTCGGGCTTGACCGACCAGCGCCCGGGACGCCCGCCGAAACCGAAGCCCGACCCGGAAATCCAGCGCCTGCGCCGCAAGGTCAGCGACCTGGAGAACCGCCTCGGCATGATGGCCGAGATCCACGACCTGCAGGACCTGCTGCACGACCTGCGCTCCACGGCCCCGTCGACCAAGTCGCCGACCCACCCGGCCCAACCCCATAAAAAAAAACGATGAACTCCACCACGGCATCCAGCGCCTCGAGGAACTCCGCCAGCGACTTCCGCACGGCGGCACCCGC
>JAKZES010000184.1 GCA_022548915.1 Verrucomicrobiaceae bacterium E54 | reverse complement strand
GCAGTACTGGCCATCTGGACGGAGAAACTCAGCCAGAGCGACATTTGCCGCGAGATGGAGATCAACTACATGACGCTGCAGAATTGGCAGAAGCGCGCCATGGAGGGCATGCTCCAGGCGCTGGAGAGCCATGCCAAGCTGGACGACGGAGCGGCTCTGAGTCCCCGCCTGCGCCAGCTGATGGACCGCCAGCTCGCCCGTCCGACCAAGCACCTCGACCAGCGACTGCGCCGCATCCAGAAGGGCGACAACAAGCCCCCGGCGTGATAGAACCGCAGCGTGAAAAACGACCCGAAGGCCCGCCTGCGGGCCGAGATGATCCTGCGGGTCCGCGCCGGGCAGATCACCCCGAGCGAGGCGGCCCGCCAGCTGGGAATCTCCCGCAAGACCTACTACGAGTGGGAACAGAAGGGACTCGAGGCGATGCTCGCGGGGCTGACCGACGGCCGCCCGGGACGTCCCCCGAAACCGAAGCCCGACCCGGAGATCGAGCGCCTGCGCCGCAAGGTCAGCGACCTGGAGAACCGGCTCGGCATGATGGCCGGGATCCACGACCTGCGGGACCTCCTGCGCGACCTGCGCTCCACGGCCCCGTCGACCAAGTCGCCGACCCGCCCGGCCCAACCCCATAAAAAAAAACGATGAACTCCACCACGGCATCCAGCGCCTCGAGGAACTCCGCCAGCGACTTCCGCACGGCGGCACCCGC
>JAKZES010000183.1 GCA_022548915.1 Verrucomicrobiaceae bacterium E54 | reverse complement strand
CGCTGCGCGTCCATCCGAGGAGCCCGGTGCGGTAGTTCCGCACGCCGGGATCTGCGAGGGGGGCGCCGGGCGACCGGCGTCCCTACCTCAATCGCTACTAAAAATGAGGCGCCTTTCGAGACGGCACTTGGTCCACGCGGTGTGGTTCTCTACCTTGGCAACTTTTTCATCGTGTGTTATTCCTCCTCCTTACTTCCTAACATTTCAGGAGAACGCTGGAATGCCAACCATCAATGAGGAGGGGAAGTTTGAGGATACTCCCGAGAATCGGAAGTATTTCATCACTGCGCATGCCGATGCGATGCGGAAAGAAGCAAACGGACAGTTTCCAGAGAAGAACTGGAAAGAGAGATGGAGGAGGACAATCGGCACGATAGAGGAAGGGAATGTGAATCCGAACTGGGAGAAGGCAGCCATTCGGGGATTACGACGAGACTTTGGGTTGCCGGTTTGGGACTTTATGTACTAGCAATCCTGAATGTGGCCCGATCCGCCCCACCGGAGCATCAGGCTACTCACAGCTAACGAAACAAAAGCGAACAAGACGTCGCTCTCAACACCTGCCCCTCCGCGAGTTCAATCCGCCATGACTATTCAAACTTCAACCCGCAATCGAAGCCTCGCCCTCGGGCAGGTGTGAGAGGACTTCGACGTTGCTATGGCTGCTTGTTTGGCAAGGGGCAAATTGATGTTTTTTCCATAACTCGTGGGGAGTGATAGTTTAACTTCGGGGAAGG
>JAKZES010000182.1 GCA_022548915.1 Verrucomicrobiaceae bacterium E54 | reverse complement strand
GGCCTGTTGTGAAGAGAGCCCTACCGGGCAAGTTGATCTTACCGATCCAGACTGCCGCCAACTGCGCAAGGGCGGCAAAACCACCATTGGCTACAGAGGTCGTCGGGGATGAGGTCGAGATCGCCCGAGCGGTAGAGCCCCTCGGTGTGGATCGACACCACCGCGCCGCCCACCAGCACCGAGCGGATGCCGGCTCCCTCCAGATGCCAGGCCACGTAGTGCCACAACTGCTCCTCCGAGCACGTGGCCCAGTCAGGAGGTGACAACTGACTTGAGTCATCGGTCATACGACCTTAAGATCCGGTCATGATTTCGACGGTTCTACAAGATCTTTTCGGGGGCAAGGCTGCGGAGGCGGTACTGCTTTGCCTGTTCCACCAGGGCGAGGCATACGGGCGGGCGGTGTCGCGGGACCTCGGGGTCTCACTCGATTCCGTTCAGCGGCAGCTCGACCGCTTCGAGCGTTCCGGAGCGCTGGTGTGCCAGCGACAGGGCCGGACGCTGATCTACCGGTGGAATCCAAAATCCCGGATCGCAGCGCGGCTCAAAGATCTGGTGGGCGTGGTCTATGATGGGCTCGGCTTGGAAGTGAAGGAAAAGATCTTCCCCCAGCGGCATCACCCGCGGGCAAAGGACAAGCCGGTGATCCAGAGCTAGGCAGCGCGCCGCGACCAACGCGATGGACGACGTGCTGGGGTGAATGGAGGGCGGACACTCCTGTCCGCCGCGTGAACATCACAGATCTGACGAG
>JAKZES010000181.1 GCA_022548915.1 Verrucomicrobiaceae bacterium E54 | reverse complement strand
GTTTTTGGCATGGCGCAATACATCGAAGGGGATGACCGCAACCAACCGATGCTGTTACCCGCTGCGATCGAGGATTATGTTTCCGAGGCCAGTCCGGTGCGTGCCATCGACGCCTTTGTTGATCAGCTCGATCTGGCGGATCTGGGATTCAAGGTGCGCGAGGAATCTTCGGTTGGTCGCAGTTCCCACCACCCGGGCACGTTGCTCAAACTCTACCTATGGGGAGACCTCAAGCGGACCCACTCAAGCCGCGGACTGGAAGCCGCCTGTACTGAGAACCTGCAGGCCATCTGGCTGACGCGCAATCTTCGCCCCGACCACAGCACCATCGCAGAGTTCCGCAAGGACCGTGCCGTGCCGCTCAAGGCCATCCTCAGGGAGTTCAACCTGATCTGCTTTGAACTCCGGCTCTTCGGCAAGGAACTCGTCGCCATCGACGGGACCTTCATCAAGGCCGTCAACAGCACCACGCGCAGCTTCACGAAAACCAAGCTCAAGAAGCTCATCAAAGGGATTGACGAGGCCATCGAGCGCTACACCGCCGCCCTTGCCGAGGCGGATGACGCCAACGCGCCGGTCCGCTCCACGCCATGCGACACGAAGGAACTGCGTCGCAAACTCGACAAGATCCGGGAACGCAAGGGAGTGCTTGAAGGGCATCAGGCCTGTTGTGAAGAGAGCCCTACCGGGCAAGTTGATCTTACCGATCCAGACTGCCGCCAACTGCGCAAGGGCGGCAAAACCACCATTGGCTACA
>JAKZES010000180.1 GCA_022548915.1 Verrucomicrobiaceae bacterium E54 | reverse complement strand
ATCCATGCCCGTTTGACCGGCTTGGGTTGGTAGGTGCCCTTCGTGAGGTGCTCTTTGACGGCGAGCAGCCGATTGTGGCTGTCTTTGTCGAAGCGCTCCACCGTGATGCCATCCACGCCGCAGGCCCCTGCGTTGGATCGCACCTTTTCCCATGCCAGTCCAAGCGTTCGCTCCGACCGAACCTTGTCGATCAGGCTGAACCACTTGTTTCCTTTCAGCCCTCGGTCGAGGGCCGCCAGCATCGGCTCGCTCCACACCCCGCGTTCGGCTCCGTGGCGCTGCCACGGGTCCTCTTCCGCTTGCTTATCCCTCGCGGGAACTGGCGCGGATGGTTCTTCGCGTTTCATGGTTCTTGCCAATCCACTTTCCTGCCGCCCTTTGCTCCACGGGCATTACCCCGCTTCACAGCTCGTATGGCGGCGCTGACTTCTACCCGGCACCGCTCCCGCGGCTTCCTGCCCGGACAGATCTCCATGCTTCCACATGACACCTTCCCCGCGTTCTCACCCCAACCACCCCCGGTAGCCCGGTTCCTGACCCTCGACGAGGGATGTCGGTCGGTCCGGTCACCGCTCATGCGGCAGGCTTCGCCACTCACTCGCAGGCTCGCCGCCACCGCAGGCCGAATCGGGTTCACTTTCATTCGGGACCGCGGGTCCGCCTCCGGTTGCTCCCCACCCCGCCTCGCGACGACGCAGTTGCCTTCGGCTGCTCTCCCGTTGCTCGTCTCGGGAGGACTCAGACTCTCACTGGTTGGTTTCATGTA
>JAKZES010000017.1 GCA_022548915.1 Verrucomicrobiaceae bacterium E54 | reverse complement strand
TTCAATTCTATCATCGGGAGTTAATACGCAGCCGCAATGATGACTATATCTGCCACACTCAAGAAATCCGAAATAATGATGCCGAGAAGTATAATAATGTCGGGGGGTCCTCGCATTTCGCAATTGGGCGGTGCTCTACGGCGCAAACAGTAGAAGCGAAGTCCCTCCGGGCCACCTCCCCGGAAGCTCCTTCCCCCTCAAAGTGAGTGGGTGGGGTCTGGATGGGGTCGGGTCTGGGTGGAGTCGGTCCTCGCATTTCGCAATTAGCCCTCTTAACTAGAGCCTGTCCCAGGCGGGGCTACTCTTTGAGAGCGAGTGATTTGTGTCGGAACAAAAAGAGGCATGGGAAGCGAAAATGCCTCCCATGCCTGAAATTCGGTGTCTATGATGAGTTTACGACAACAAACATAGCGCCGAACCGTGAACATCATCACCTACCAACCCCCTCTTCGTCCAGCCCTTCCTTCAAAGGGGTCCCGTTTTTCAAGCATTAGGCTGCCTGGGGGCGAATCTTCGGGGGAGTCGATCCGGACAGGGGGCGTCCCGTCGAAGATCGAAGAGGGGCCCTCGCATCTCGCATTTGGCTACGGCGTTCATGGTAGTTTCGGGCGGAATGGCCCCTCTGTCTTCTACGGCTTCCTGAGTCCGTGTCTTGCTGCGCTCCACTCGGTGGCACCCCTCCGGGGTGCGGGGTGATGGCGGCGCGTGAGCCGGGGGTATTCCCCGCTGTCGCGGGTTCGACCCCCGGCCACCCTTCTGTGACGCCTCCGGCGTCGTTTGCCGGAGACGGCATCAGGCAGTTCCCGATGCCTTGGCAGACCCGCCTCCGCCCGTAGGCTGTGCATGGGGTCATGTGCATGGGGTCAGGTGTTACGCGCCAAATTTATATCGTACCCCTTTTTCAAATTGTGACCGTACGGATTTCGGGTGGATTCCCACGCTGAAATCGATTTTTTCTGCCAATGGGATCGTACGATTTGGGCCGGAGTGCGACGGTGGGTGGATGGCTTGTGGAGGGCATATGGAGTGTCAGGGTTGGGTTTTTGGAGGCATGACGGTGGCTCGTGACGGGATCGTATGATTGAAATGGGCGTGTCTGATGTGCTCAGACACGCCCATTTGCTTGTGGTTACGACGTCGTCAGTCACCCACCGTTCCGAGGACTTGCAACTTGGCCCTTCTCACTTGGAACTTCAGCCCCGCGGGACGTAGGCGGTTTCGCGGTCGAGGCGGAAGGTCCAGCGCAGGGGTTCGGGGGACTCTTCCTCATCGACGTTCTTCCAGCGCACCTCGACGTCATACTGGCTCAGACGCAGCGGACGGTTGACCTTCCACTGAAGTTGCCTGGTTTCCACATCCCATGTTGCCGGGACGGTCCCGAAGCCACCGATGCGCATGGTGAGGCTCTCGGCATCGATTTCACCGGCTTCGGAAAGGTCGACGGCAATGCCCGGGAGGCGATCACCCACCAGCGAGCCGGGCTCGGGTGTCACCGGAAAGCGGGTGGGCTTGCTGATGGCGGCGAGGGCACCGGGGTCGCCGCCGTCGATCGTGCCAAATCGGATCGCGAGGTCGAAGATGTGGTCGTGGGTGCCGAGCACGACGTAGCGGGGCAGGGTCAGGTCGTCGCTGTCACGCTTGACCTTCTCCGGGATGACGGTGAAAAGCTGCTGGTAGCCGAATTCCTCGGCGAGCGGATACATTTCCTCGGTGTGGAAGCCGCCGGGATAGGCGTAGGTGGTCACCTCGTCGCCGAACTGGACTTCGAGGAAGCGCTTCGACTCGCCCATCTGGGTGCGCAGGAACTTGTCGTAGGCGTCGGGACCCTTGCTTCGGTGCTCTTTGAGCGTGGCCGGGTAGGGGTGGCCGACCGAGTGGCTGCCGATGGTGGCCCCATGCTTCTTCATTTCCTTGATCATCGCCGTGGACAGGGCCTTGCCCCCTCCGTCGACGTAGTTCTTGTAGAGGAACAAGGTGAAGGGGTAGCCGAACTCCTTGAGAATGGGGAAGGCGTCGGTGTACACCGATTTCCAGCCGTCATCGATGGTGATCATCACCGAGCGCGGGGGAAGATCGGCTTCGCCGCGTTTCCATTTCTGGAATTCCTCCATTGAAATCACCGGCAGGTTCAGGTCGTGGAGGGTCTGCATCTGCTGACGGAACTTCGACGTCAGGATGCGCATTTCCGTTTGCTCCTCGGTCTCCGAGAAATCGTGATAGCCGAGCACCGCGACCCGGGCACCGTCGTCCACCGGGGCGGGAGCGGCCGCGGCGATGACGGGAAGGAAGAACAGAATGGCCGTTCGAAGCATGGCGGAAGCTATTCTGGAATGGGGAGCAAATCAAGGTGGCGGATCGAAGCGCGGACTTCAGTCCGCTCTCCTGGCGGACTGAAGTCCGCGCTCCTTCCGGGAGAGCACTGATGTCAGCACCAACAGGGCAACCGCCAGCCCGGTGCAGGTCGGACCGATGAGCCAGCCGATGCGGGTGTAGAAGGTGAGCTGATTGTTGGTGCCCGCTTTCGCCACCAGAACGCCTGGCTCGAAAAGCGGGAGGCTGGCGACGCGGCGGCCCCTTGGGTCGATGGCCTGGGTCAATCCCGAGCTGGAGGCCACGACCATCCAACGCCCATTCTCGGCAGCGCGATGACGGGCGAGTTCGGCATGCTGAAGGTGCTGGCGTGCGGTCCAGTGGGCGGCGTCCATGCTGGGGACGAGGAACAGTTCCGCGCCGTTGACGACGGCCTGCCGGGCCACGGTGCCGTAGTCGTTGTCGAAGCAGATCGTGGTGGCGATGGTACCCAACGGGGTCTCGAAGGCAGTCGCCTCGGTGCCGGGTTCTCCGTCGTCGAAAAAGTGCACCGGGCGATTCTTGAAGTGGGTCCCCAGGATGTCGTCACGGCCGATCGTCACGGCGGTGTTGGACCAGCTGCCGTCGTCGTGATCGGTCCGGGTTCCGAGGGTGAGAAGCGCGGCCTCCTTGTCGGCCAGAAGGTTTCTAACCGACGCCATCCGGCCGGGTTTGGTACGAATGTCGGGAACGACGGCATACTCCGGCCAGACGATGGCATCGACTGGATCGGGCGCTCCGCGCGACAGGCGCAGGTAGTCATCGAAGGAAACGTCCTCGCCCTGAACCGCCACGATTGTGAACTCGCCGGGTGGGGAGGGCGGCGCGGGCAGGTAGCTGGCCAGAGCGACGACCGCGAGCAGCACGGCACCGAACCGGAATTGCCGGAACGCCACCGCGGCTGCTCCGGTGACCACCAGCAGGCTGACTCCGTAAACCCCGATGAAGGGTGTGAGGTAACCGGGCGGGAGAGCCGTGCCGGGGGTGATCCACGGAAAGCGCAGGGTGAACCACTCCCCGCGGAAATACTCGAGTCCGGTCCACAGGATGCCGATGGCGATGGGCAGCCACTTCTTCCCGCCGAGGCTTTCGCGAAGCGAGGCGGTGCCGACTGCAAAGAAGGTCGGGAAGATCGCGAGGATGAAGAACAGCAGGATGGCCATCGAGCCGAAGAGGGCGGCCAGCCAGTTCAGCGTACCGGCGAAGAGGCCGAGCCCGTAGAGGAGTCCGAGTCCGACCGCTTGACGGGGCGGTGCCTCGCGAAGGGCGATGAGGAGGGGAATGGTGGCGACCAGTGCGAGCGGGTGCCAGTGGAACGGAGGGAAGGAAAGGATCCCGAGTCCGATGGCGAGCAGGGTGAGCAGCAGGCGGATCATGACGATGAGGCGCTTGACTGAAATCCGCCGCCACGATGGAGATTCCGGTAGAGTCCCTCCTGCCCGATGAGTTCGGCGTGGGTGCCGGATTGGACGAGTTGGCCGTCCTTGAGGACAAGGATGCGGTCGGCGGCCTCAATGGTGCTGAGGCGGTGGGCGATGACGAAGCTGGTGCGGTCGGAGCGCAGGCGTTCGAGCGCTTGCTGGACGAGTTTTTCGGTGCGGTTGTCGAGCGCCGAGGTGGCCTCGTCGAGTAACAGGATCGGAGGGTTTCTCAACAGCGCGCGGGCGATGGAGAGACGCTGCCTTTCACCGCCGGAAAAGCGGGTGCCGCGCTCGCCGGCGAAGGTCTCCAGTCCGTCGGGAAGTTCCTCGACGAACCCGAGCGCGTTGGCGGCCTCGAGAGCGTCGAGGATTTCGGCATCGCTCGCCCCGGCGCGTGCCAGCCGCAGGTTGTCGCGGAGGCTGGCATTGAAGAGGAAGCTCTCCTGGGTGACGTAGCCGATGCGGTCCCGCAGCCATTCCTTGGAGAGCTCCGGGAGCGGGCGGCCATCGAGAAGGATTCTGCCGGAATCGGGTTCGTAGAAGCGGGCGATGAGGTGAAGCAGGGTCGACTTCCCGGCACCGGTCGGCCCGACGAGCGCGATGGTTTCGCCGGGCTTCGCCTCCAGCGAGATGTCGGTGACCGCTGGCGAGTCGGGGTCGTAGGAAAAGCTGACATGCTCGAAGCGCACCTCGCCGCGCAGGGTCTCGGGGCGGGCACCCTCGGTCAGGTTGTCCTCCGGCGGTCGGTCGAGGATTTCGGCGACCCGCTTGGCGGATGCGGTGCCGCGGTTGAGCGTCTGGCTCAGGGGGTTGATCTTGGAAATCGGTTCGAAGAGGAATCCCCACGCAAAGAGGAAGTAGAAGAGGACGCCGGCGTCCATCTGCTCCTGCAGGACGCGCCAGGAGCCGAAGGCGACCATCGCGATGATGCCGGCCTCGGCGAGGATGGAGACACCGGGCCAGATCAGCGATTGGCCGCGCATCACGCGCATGTATTTCGAGCGGGTGGTCTGCGAGGCATCGGTGAAGCGGTCGAGTGCCTCGGGCTCGCCGGTGTAGGCCTTGATCTGGCGGATGCCGGAGAGTGAGTCGTGAAGCAAGGCATGGAGCTCCGCCGTCGCCTCGCCCGATTCGCGCCACTGGGGTTCGGCCACCTTCGAGTGCCGCCAGGTCACCAGCGCGATGACCGGCAGCGGGGCGATCGTGACGAGCGCCAGCCGCCAGTCCTGCCAGAACATGGCGGCGAGTACGACGACGAATTGCAGCAGCGCCGGCAGGGCGATATCGAGGGTCTCGGTGAGCAGCTTCTGGACGTTCGGCACATCGGTGCTGACCCGGCTCATGATTTCGCCGGAGCGATTTCGGTCGAACCAGCGGACCGGCTGCCGCTGGAGGCGGTCGAACATCTCGATCCGAAGCTCGTGGACGAGCCGCGACTCAAGCGACTGGGCGGTCAGCGAGCGCAGGGCGAGAAGCGACTGGCGGGCGGCGATCGCGGCGAGGCCGACCAACGCGGTGGGCAGGACCAGGTCCGGTCGCCTTTCGCCAATCACGACATCGGTGAAGTGCCGGGCCACCGCCGGCAGGACGAGCACCAGCACGGTGCCGACGATACCGAGCAGGACGACGATCGTGGCGCGGCCCCGGTGGCGGGAGAGGCGGTGGAGCATGGGGCGAGGCTGCGCTTCGGATGAGAACGGCCCAGGGCTGGGCGCGGGCTCGCACCGCGGCCGGGAGGCCACCCGGGCCTGACATGGCGCTTGGAAAGCGCCACTCCCTACGCCGGGCAGAGCGGCTTCTCTTTGTCGGCCGCCGGAGCGGCAAGCTCCTGGTTGGGGGCCAGGGTCCCGAGGCCGAGCTTCGCGAGCAGCGCCTGGTCCTTCTCGACGGCCGGGTTGCCGGTGGTGAGGAGTTTTTCGCCGTAGAAGATCGAGTTGGCGCCGGCGAAGAAACACAGGGCCTGGGTCTCGTCGGACATGCGGGTGCGGCCGGCGGAGAGGCGGACCTTGGCCTTGGGCACCGCGATGCGGGCGACGGCGATCATGCGGACCAGATCGAACACGTCGACCGGTTCGGCCCCCTCCAGCGGCGTGCCGGGCATCGGCATCAGCGAGTTGATCGGCAGGCTTTCGGGCTGCGGGTTGAACTCGGAGATGACTTCGAGCATTTTCAGCCGGTCGTCGTTGGTTTCCCCGAGACCGAGGATGCCGCCGCAGCAGACCGACATGCCGGCGTCCTGGACGTTGCGGATCGTCCGCAGGCGGTCCTCGTAGGTGTGGGTGGTGACGATGTTCGGGTAGTGCTCCGGCGAGGTGTCGAGGTTGTGGTTGTAGGCGGTCACGCCCGCCTTCTTGAGCCGCTTGGCCTCTTCCGGGCCGAGTTCGCCGAGGGTCACGCAGACCTCCATGCCGAGTTTGGCGACATCCTCGATGATCTCGACAACCTGCTCGAAGCGCTTGGTGCCGCCGCGCACGCCCTTCCATGCCGCGCCCATGCAGAAGCGGGTCGAGCCGGTCGCCTTGGCGGCGAGGGCGCGCTCCATCACGTCGCGTTTCTCCATCAGGCGCTCGGCCTCGACCTCGGTGTTGTAGCGGGCCGACTGGGAGCAGTAGGAGCAGTCCTCCGAGCAGCCGCCGGTCTTGATCGAAAGCAGGGTGCAGAGTTGCACGTCCGGATTGTCCCAGTTGGCCTCGTGGACCGTGCGGGCTTGCTTGAGCAACTCGAAGAACGGCAGTTCGAAGAGGGCCTTGAGTTCGTTGAATTTCATGATGGATGGAGAGTTCAGGTGCCCCAGCGTCCCTTGACGATGGGCATTTTGCCGCGACCGACCCACGAGTAGTCGGTGGGTCCGTGGGCGCCTTCCAGCGGCACGCCGAGTTGGCGTTTCCACACCTTGCTCATGCTTTCCGCGGTGTGGCAGCCCCAACTCTTGCAGTAGGCGTTCTTGGTGAAGATCGAGCGCTTGATCCGGTGCAGGTCGTCCTGGTGGAGCCAGATGGTGGAGGCCGCCATGATGTCGTTGCCGTAATCGAGCATGAAGGCGTACTTGTTGCTGTGGCCGAAGAAGTCGAAGGTCTGCACGGATCCCTTCGGCATGCTGTTGATTGCGGCGATCATGCCACCTTGGGAATCGAACCACTTGAGGGTGACGTTGCGCTTGCGGGCGAGGTCGGCGATCCAGGTCGTGTAGGGCTTGCCGTCCTCCGCGGAGCGGGTGCGGTAGCCGTCGCGATGGACGATCCAGACGATGCGGGCATTGGAACCGTAGGCCTTGCGGATTTCGACCATGCGCAGGGTGGAGGCACGGATGAAATTGGCCCACCAGCGGTCGTGACGATCCGCCGGCACCCGGAGGTCCTCCCATTTCCGCAGCGAGGGACCACCCGTGAGAATCACGTGGTTGGCGTCGGCCACGGGGGCGAACGCAAGAAGGAGCAGCGTCAGCAGCAGGCGTTGCATGGCGGAATTATTGGCGGATCATCCGGCGGCTGAGAAGTGCCAAGTGTGTGTGCACGCGGGCGGTTCCAGGCACCGCGGATGGAGGCTTCAGGACCCGCGCCCGGCCCGCGCGATCTTCTCGAGGCCTTCGAGCATGCGGGAGCGTGGACAGGCGAGGTTGAAGCGGAACCAACCGGGCCACCCGAAGAAGTTGCCGTCGGAGACGAAGAGTCCCGCCTGCCTTTCCAGCAAGTTGGCGGGGTTCTGGGAGTCGAGCGACCGGCCGTCGATCCAGGCCAGGTAGGTGGCTTCCGCCGGCACGGGCTTCAGATCGGGAAGTCTCTCGGCGAAGAAGGTGTCGAGTGCCTCGCGGTTGGTCCGGAGGTAGGCGAGGAGTTCCTGCCTCCAAGGCTCGCCGTGGCGGTAGGCGGCCTCGGCGGCGTAGTAGGAGAGGGCGTTGATTTCGGTAAGCGTGTGACCGCGGGCGGCGGCGAAGCGGCGGCGGATCGAGTCGTCCTCGACGACCGCAAAGGCGTATCCGAGTCCGGCGATGTTCCAGGTCTTGCTCGGCGAAAGCAGGGTGATGCAGTGCTTCCGCAGCTCGGCGGGAAGCCGGAGTGCCGAAAAGTGGGGCGTGGTGGCTTCGTCGAGGATCAGGTCACAGTGAATCTCGTCGGAAACGAGCACGATGCCGCGATCGGCACAGAAGCGGGCGACCTGCTCGACTTCCGCGGCGCTGAAGACGCGGCCGAGCGGGTTCTGAGGGTTGCACAGCAGGAACACCCGGGTGTCGTCGGTGACCGCATCGGCCATGGCCTGCCAGTCGAAGGTGTAGCGGCCATCGACCCGCGTGTGATCCACTGTGATCAGGCGGGCACCCGCGTCCCGGTGAACCCCGAGGAAGGGGGGATAGACCGGCGTGCAGGTCATGAGCGCCTCGCCGGGTTCGCAGAAGGCCCGGGCGGCGAGCGAAAGGGCGGGCACGAGACCGCCGAGGTGGATCCGCTGGTCGCGCCCGATGGTGGCACCGTGCCGCTGCTTCAGGTTCTCATCGATCGCCTCCTCGAGGCCCTCGTGGGCCTGGGCGTAGCCGAAAATGCCGTGATTCACCCGCTGGTGGAGCGCCTCGAGAATCTCCGGGCAGGAGGCGAAGTCCATGTCGGCCACCCAGTAGGGGTCGAGTTCGGGACGCCGGTCGAACTTGATGCATCCGGTGCCTCGCCGGTCGATCGGGGTGTCGAAGTGGTAGCGCACGGGCGGGGCTTAGCTTGGCCGGGGAGGCTTGGAAATTGGAAACACGCAAAGTTTCCGGAGGCCGTCCCAGCCCGGGTTTTCCGCGGGTGGGAGATCCAGGCTAATCCTCGACCGGGTAGCCGGCTTGTTCGAGCGCAAGATTTCCGGCACCCACCATGCCGGCCTCGTTGCCGAAACGGGCGGGCAGGACCATCAGGTTCTCGCGGAACGGGTCGGACAATTGCGCGTAGAGGTGCTCGGTCAGAGGGCCGAAGAGCAGGTCACCGGCGCGGGAAACCCCGCCGCCGATGATGAGGGCGTGCGGATTGAGCAGCCAGCAGCAGCTCATGAGGGTCGAGGCAAGGCGCCGGGCGACCTCGTCCCACACGCCGAGGGCAATCCCGTCGCCGGCTCGGGCGAGTCGCGAAAGCGCTTGCGGGGTCACCTCGTCGGCGGTCTTGGGCTGGCCGGCCCTTGCGTAATGCTGCTGCGCCATTTCGGCGATCTCCCGGTTGCCGATGTAGTCTTCGAGCGCGCCGAGATTGCCGTAGTGGCCGCGTTTTCCCTGCCAGTCGTTCGACATCTGCCCGACCTCGCCGGCACCGAAGCGGCTGCCGCGGATCATTTGTCCATTGGCCACGACGCCGCCGCCCACGCCGGTTCCCAGGGTGATGGCGATGAGGTCCCGGGTTCCGCGACCAGCTCCCTTCTTCCATTCCGCATAGGTCATGCAGTTGGCGTCATTGTCGACGGTCACCGGCAGATCCAGTCGCTGCTCGAGGCGGTCGCGCAGGGGAAATCGCTCCCATCCCGGGACGTTGGTGAGGTTGTGGACCACGCCTTGCTCGAAATGGACGAATCCCGGCATGCCGACCCCGACGGCGGCGATGCCGGGATGGCGCTCGCGCAGGCTCCGGACGGCATCGAGCATCGCATCGATCAGGGGATCCGGTCCATCGAAGTCCTGCGTGGCGATGGGGGGGGCGGTATCGATGACCTCGCCTCCGAGGATCACGCCGGATTTCACCGAGGTTCCGCCGAAATCGATGCCGATGGCGAGTTCACTTGTCATGGATGGTAGGAGTTCAGCGGAAGACGCGGCGCCCGACAAGGTCGATGCCCGCCAAGGTGAGGTCGGGATCCACCGCATCGATTTCCGGCAGGCCGGCGGCGATCAGTCGGGCATCGCCGCCGGTGGCGACGGCGACCGCCGGCGCGGCGATCTCCGAGCGCAGCGCCGCGAGGATCTCCCGGACCAGACCGCGATAGCCGATCACCGCCCCCGCGCGCATCGCCTCGGTGGTCGACTTGCCAATGGCGCTGGCCGGTTCCGCCAGCTCGATCTGTGGCAGCAGCGCGGTGCGGCGTCCGAGATACTCGCCCATCGCCCCCAGGCCCGGGGCGATCACGCCTCCCGCGTAGGCCGGGGCGGGGGAGATCACGTCGAAAGTCACGGCGGTGCCGAAGTCGATCACGATCGCCGGGTGGCCATGGCGGGCGACCACCCCGACGCCGTTGGCCAGCCGGTCGGCGCCGATGCTGGCCGGCCGGGGGTAGTCGATTCCGATCCCCAGCGGGCTCTCGTGGGAGATCCGGTGCAGCGGTCCACGGGTGGAGAGAGCCTCCTCAAGGATGGAGGCCTTGTCGGGAACGACCGAGCAAAGCACGGCGGCCTCGAAATCCAGATCCTTCAGCGCCCCGGCGAGACTCGCGGCGGAAATCTCCCCGGTGGGGATCCAGAAGCTGTGCTCCGGTTCTCCGGCCCGCCGGGCGACCGCGAACTTGGTGCGGGTGTTCGAGTTGTCGATCAGCAGCAGTTTCATCACCAGCGGCAGGTGCGATAGACCTCGCTCCCACCGTCCTTCAGGGTCGGGGGAGTGCTTTGGTCGCGAACCTTGAGGGAGGCCCCATTGATCCGCAGCACGAGCGGGCCGTCGAGATCCCCCGGTTCGAGCCAGAACTTGATGGCGGCCGCCTCGGTGGCGGCGAGAGCCGGGTCGCCCGGGTCCAGATCCCCGATGCCGCTTCCTTCGAGCGAAAGCCCGGCCGGCTTCCGGTCGTTTCCGGCAGCGGTTTCCAGCGCCAGATCCGCATCGATGGCGAACTTTCCGGGATCGGTCACCTCCAGGCGGAGTTCGAGCCAGTGGTAGCTGAGGTCCCGCTGGAGCCGCGCGAATTCGATCCGGCATCCCGCCGCCGGATCCGGGTTCCATTCGTAGGGACGCAGGAACCACTGCCAGACCGCCACCGCGAGGGTGGGGATCAGCAGGCCCAGAAGAATCTTGCGACGTCGTGTCACGGCCAAGCGCTTAGGTCAGCGGAACGCGGGACACCAATGCAAAAAGAAGCAGGCGGCCCGAAACGGACCGCCTGCTGCAAGTTTGGGAATCGAAGGATTCTTACTGATGATCGGTGTAGGCCGGGACACCGTGCTCGGCCACATCGAGACCTTCCTCTTCCTCCTGTTCATCGACGCGCACGCCCATGACCAGCTTCAGGATGAAGAACACGACGAAGGAGAAGATGAACGCGGCGGCTCCGACCGCCAGAACGCCCACGAACTGGCCTCCGATGGAGAACTGCTTCTCGGCACCCTCGGGAACAACCTCGAAGATGGCGGCGGCGAGGATGCCCCAGATGCCGCAAACGCCGTGGACCGAGATGGCACCGACCGGATCGTCGATCTTGATCTTGTCGAAGAACAGGACCGCGACGACGACGATGATGCCGGCGATGATGCCGATGATCATGGCGCCGCCGGCGGAGACGATGTCCGCGTTGGCGGTGATGCCGACGAGACCGGCGAGGAAGCCGTTGAGGGCCATCGAGAGGTCAGGCTTCTTCAGCACCGCCCACGAGGTGGCGATCGCACCGAGGGATCCGGTGCAGGCAGCGAGCGTGGTGGTGGTGAAGACCAGGCCCAGCGGACCCGGAGCGGCCGAAAGAACCGATCCGCCGTTGAATCCGAACCATCCGAAGAAGAGCAGGAACACGCCGATGGCGGCCAGCGGCAGGCTGTGGGGGAGGATCGGCTTGATGCCTTCCGCGGTGTATTTCCCGCGACGGGGCCCGAGGATGATCACGCAGGCCAGGGCCGCGAAGCCGCCGAAGGCGTGAACCACGGCCGATCCGGCGAAGTCCTTGAAGCCGTTGCCGCCGTTGAGGCCACCGAGCCAGCCACCGCCCCAATGCCAGGAACCGACAACCGGATACCAGAAGCCGACGAGGATCGTGGCGAAGATCATGAAGGTCGGGAGCTTGACCCGCTCGGCCACCGCACCCGACACGATCGTGGCCGCCGTGGCCGCGAACATCGCCTGGAAGATGAAGTCACCGTAACCGGTCATGGCCAGAGCGAGACCCCCGTAGCCGAAGGTGTCGCCACCATCGGCATTCAGGTCGCCGATCATGCCGCCGAGGCTGAACCAGCCGTTGAAATCACCCGGGTAGTGGGTGTTGAAGCCAACCAGCGCGTAGGTGACGATGCCGATCGCGATGATGAAGCAGTTCTTGAACAGGATGTTCACCGTGTTCTTGCGCTGCGTCAGGCCGGCCTCGAGGGTGGCGAATCCAAGGTGCATCAGAAAGACCAGCGCCGCCGCAATCACCGTCCACAGCATGGAGGTGGTGAAAAAATCGAAGGCGTAGGCGTAGTCGCCTTGGCTTTCGATCAGGGCGTCGTAGTCTGCTCGGTACTCGTCCTCAGCAAAGGCGGTGGTCGCCAGTAGGGGGCTGAGGAACATCAATTTCTTTAGTGTTCGCATGGTTGGTTGCGGTTGTTGGAGTTGAACTCGGCGGTGGGGTAGCATCTGCCGTGCCAAGTCACGAAATCCTCACCACCGTCCGCTGCGGCACCCCTTGTTCCGGGCTCGAAAGGTGCCCGCGTCCCCGGATCGGTTTGCCGCCGAAAATGCTCGGAAATGGTCAGCGGGGCCGACCGAATCCTTTGGGCGATTTGCCTTGCAAGCCATCGGCCCGGGCGTTAGAACCGCTCCGTGCGAGCGAAGTACGCCCGTGCTTTTTATCTGGACACGGTTATCAAGGTTTCTTAAATAGACCCCGGTAAGTCAGTGTCTTCCCAGCTTAATTGGCACGGTCGATGCTTTCGCAACCAAGTCTCTCTCGAAGTCGGCCAAGCCGTCCAAGAGGGTTATTCGCAGCAACCGAACAACGAAATACGATGCGCAACTACAGCAAAACTATTGGTGCCCTGGCCGCTGCCTCCACCCTCGTGGCAGGCTACGCTTCGGCAGAACTTGAAGGTGAAGTCCACGTTGGCTATCACAACATGTATGAGTTCCGATTTGTGGACCTCGGCCAAGACCTCATCGAGGCTGGAGCCGATGTCGGCATGACCTTCGGAGACTTCGGCGTCAGCGCCGGTGTTTGGTATGCCAGTTCCGACGTGCCCGTTGCCTTGCTTGGTGGCAATACCAAGATCAACTTCGACGAGTTGGATCTCTACACCGGTGTGAGCTACAGCATCGGGGATCTCACTCTCGAGGCAGGTTACATCTACTACTACTTCCCGGACACCGGCACGGTCGCAGGCCTTCTTGGCTTGGGCACCTCCAACACCCAGGAAGTTTACGTGGGAGCCAGCTACGACTTCTCCTTCGGGCTTTCCGTCGGATCGACGTGGTATTACGACTTCGACGCGAACAACGGTTGGTACTGGGACACCAGCATCGGCTACACGGTCGAGCTGATGGAGTGCCTTGACTTGGAACTTACCGGTGGCATCGCATTTGCTGATGGCCTCGGCACCCAGGTGTCTTCCCGGATTGGCTCCGTTGGCACGGCCGATGGCTTCCAAGGTTACTACCTGCAGGCTGCCCTTCCTTGGGAGTTCCGCGAGAACGTGACCCTGACTCCCTACGTGCGCTACACCGCTGCTGAAGGCGATCTGGCGACTGACGTGATCAATGCCGCCATCGGTGGCACCGGTCGCGGTGGTCAGGACTACCTGGTCAGCGGTGTTTCCCTTGCGGTCGGCTTCTGATCGAGGCTTACCTCAACTGAAATCAAACGAGCGGTCGTCCTTCGGGGCGGCCGCTTTTTCGTGCCCTGACGGCTCGATCTATTCTCGAGCCCTGGGGTGGGCCTGATCGTAGGCTTCGCGAAGTCGTTCCTTCGTGACGTGGGTGTAGATCTGGGTGGTCGACAGCGAGGAGTGACCCAACATCGATTGCACCGAGCGCAGATCCGCTCCCGCGTCCAGAAGGTGGGTGGCGAAGGAATGCCGGAGCTTGTGTGGCGAGATCTTGAAGGGAATCGACGACAGCCCGACGTATTTGCGGAGCAGCGCATCCACGGCCTGCTGCGTGATGCGGGTCCGGCGCTTGCTGATGAAGAGCGGACCGCTGCCCAGCGCGGCCTCGCGCCGGTACCGGTCGATCGCGGCCAGCGCCGGCCCCCCGACGGGAATCTGGCGCTCTCTGGAGCCTTTGCCGGTGACGCGCAGGGTTTCTCCGAGGAGATCGATGTCGCTCAGTTCCAGCGAGCGGAGTTCCGAGATCCGCAGACCGCACGAGTAGAAGAGCTCAAGGATGGCCGCGTCGCGCATGGGCAGCCAGGCGGGAGCATTGCGGCCGGGAGGGGTCTTCAAGGGAAGCGTCAGCAGTTCGTCGACCTGGGCCCGGGTCAGGACCACGGGGAGTTTCCGCTCCGGTTTCGGGAGCTGGACCTCGGTGACGGGGTTCTTCGGAAATCCGCGGCGGTGCACGAGATAGCGGTAGAACGATCGCAGGGCGGCGAAGCGCAGCCGGATGGTCGAGCGGGCAAGCTCCGCTTTCATCAACTCGTAGAGCCAGTCGCGGAAGTGGTCGGCGTTCAGGCTCCGCCAGCCCGGGAAGTCGTCCTGCCAGCGCCCGCGCAGGTTCTCGATGGCGCGCCGGTAGCGCTCGAGGGTGTGTTGTGAGGCACCGCGCTCGACCTCCATGAATTGGAGAAAGTCGCGGGGCAGGTCCTCATCCGTCATTTCCGGGAGCCTGCCTCTTTGCGCGGAAAATGGCGATCAGGATCAGCACGAATCCGGCCGCCGCCAGACCTCCGGCGATGAGCTGTCCGATGAGAATCATCTCGCCTTCGGTTTTCATCAATTCCTCCGCCACTTCTTCGCTCGCATACTGAAGATCCTGCTTCAAGCGACCGAGTCGCTGGGCGACGAGCAGCACCAGAACGGTCGCGGAAAGGAACAGGGTCAGGGCGATTCGGACGAGGCGGGGCATGGTCTGAAGCTGAAGATCTGAAGAAAAGCTGAAATCCGAACTCAGCCTGCACAGCGTGGGCAGGTACCGAAGAATTCGAGTTCGTGGTAGAGGTCTCGAAATCCGGTTTTCTCCCGGATCTCGTTTTCCAATTCGTGGACCGGGCACGGGGCCTTGATGGCCTCGATCGAGCCACATTCGGTGCAAATCAGGTAGTCGCGGTGTCGCCCGGGCACCAGCAGGGCGAAGTAGGCGGCGCGCTCGTGCAGCCCCAGCCGCCGGACGATGCCCTTCTCGGTCAGGCGCTGGAGAAGCCGGAAGACCGTTGCCTTGTCGCATTGATCGGTGAGACGGGGTGACTCGGCGAGTTCGGCGAGCGTCATCGGCCGGTCGGTTTCGACCAGTGTGGCCAGCAGTTGTTCCATCGCCTTGGTCCGGCGCATCCCGCCGGAGCGGCAGCGATCGATGGTTTCGGCAACGAGGGCGTTCATGGTGTGGAGGATCCTAGTCTGGAGCCGGGTGACGGGAAACCGAAATCAGAGCAGGGTTGGCTGCCCTCCGTGTGGCGGTGGCGCGCCGATTTTCTCGTAGGCGGCGGGTTGCGCCACACGGCCCCGGGGCGTGCGGCTGAGGAATCCCTGGAGAATCAAAAAGGGCTCGTGGACTTCCTCCAGCGTCGAGGCATCCTCGCCAACGGCGACCGCGAGGGAACCAAGCCCCACGGGACCACCGGAAAACTTGTAGATCAGGGCCTCGAGCAGGCGCTTGTCCATCTCGTCGAGACCGTCGGAATCGATCTCGATCATCGCCAGCGCGGCATCGGCGATCGGCCCGGTGATGGTGCCGTCGCTGCGCACCTCCGCGTAGTCGCGGACCCACCGCAGCAGGGCGTTGGCGACCCGCGGGGTGCCACGCGAGCGGCGCGCGATCTCAAGGGAGCCGTCCGGGTTCACGGGGATGTTGAGAAGGCCGGCCGAGCGCTCGATGATCTGCGCGAGTTCGGTTTCCGAGTAGTAGTCGAGGCGGTTGACCAGTCCGAAGCGCGAACGCAGCGGCGCGGTCAGCATGCCCGAGCGGGTGGTGGCACCGACCAGGGTGAAGCGGGGGAGGTTGAGCTGGATGGAGCGGGCCGACGGGCCGGAATCGATGATGATGTCCAGACGATAGTCTTCCATCGCCGGATAGAGGTATTCCTCGATGGCCGGGTGGAGGCGGTGGATCTCATCAATGAAGAGGACATCCCCCTTCTGCAGGTTGGTCAGAACGCCGGCCAGGTCGCCGGCCTTTTCGATCTGCGGGCCGGAAGTGGTGTGGAGCTGGGTTCCGGCGGCGCGGGCGATGATGTTGGCCAGGGTCGTCTTGCCGAGCCCGGGTGGTCCGGAGAGGAGCACGTGGTCGAGCACGTCGCCGCGGTTCGCGGCGGCCTCGACCATGAGCAGCAGCCGCTCCTTGACCTTCTCCTGCCCGATGAACTCCGAAAACACCGGCGGGCGCAGGGAAATGTCGAACGAACTGGAGGGCTCGGAGGTGGCTTTCTGGTAGAAATTCTCGCTCATCGGCGCGGCGGGACGAGATGACCACAGGGAGGACGGATGAACACGCTTTTTCCTCTCAGAATCGCCTTTACAAGGGAGGGGGGATGCCTAGAGTTCGCGCCCCGCCCGCGGGACAACCAATTTCGAGCCATGAAAGTTCTCTCATCCCTTTCCTCCGCCAAGCGCCGCCACACCGATTGCCAGGTCGTGTCGCGCAAGGGGACGACCTACGTGATCTGCAAGACCAACCCGAAGTTCAAGGCCCGCCAGGGGGCGACCAAGGGCACCCGCCTTTCGAAGAAGGGTGTGAAGTAGGGACTTCCCCTCCTTCGCCAAGACTTCGGAGGGCAGGCAAACCGGAAGTTCCAAGTCAGAAGTTCCAAGTTCCAAACGAAAAGAGGCGGCCGGAAGGCCGCCTTTTTTGCGTTCGGTGTATTGATTCCTCACTCCCGACCAGAGGCTGATGGTTGACCGTTTGGCCGTCTGATGTCTGACCGTCTGATGTCTGCCGTCTTCAGGTATTCGCAGCGGTCTCGCCGGCGAGCGAGGCGTCGAGCACCTCGCGGCGGAGGTTGCGGCCCTTGCCCCGGCTCCACCACAGCACCACCGGTGCGGCAACGAAGATCGAGGAGTAGGTGCCGACCACCAGGCCGACCAGGATCATGGTCGAGAAGTCGCGCAGCGCGGCTCCCCCGAAGATCGCCAGGATCGCCACCGTGGTGATCGTGGTCAGCGAGGTCAGCAAGGTCCGTGACAGGGTGGCGTTGATCGCCTGATTCATCAGGTCCTTGATATTGCCCCGCTCGGTGAGCAGCGATTCCCGGATCCGGTCGAAGACGATGATCGTGTCGTTGATCGAGTAACCCGCGATGGTGAGGATCGCACCGACGTGGATGAGCGAGAGTTCGCCGCCGAAAAGAACCACCAGTCCCACCGCGAGGACGACGTCGTGAACCACGGCGACAAAGGCACCCAGCGCGAACGAGAATTCGAAGCGGATGCTGATGTAGATGAGGATGGCAATCAGGCCGAGGCCGAGGGCGATCGAGGAGTTGATGAGGAAGGCCGAACCGGCCGTTGCCGAAACCGTGTCGGTACTGGCATCGACCACGTAGTTCGTTTTGCCCGTGTCCTTTCCGGTGTCGCGGTCGAGCGTCGGCGTCCGCTCCTGAAGAACGGGGAAGGCCGATCGCAGCGTGTCTTCGATCCTGGTGGTGTCCGCGGTGGAGCAACGGATGGTGAGGAGTTCTCCACTGTTCGGGACGTTCTCTTCCTGGATGATGGGCTTGGACTCGGTGTCGAGATCCTGGAGCGCCTTCTCGGCCTCCGCCTGGCGCACACCCTTGGAATCCTGGGGAAAGGTGAAGGTGAGGATGGATCCGCCGGTGAAGTCGACTCCGAGCGCGTCCTTCTGTTTCCAGGCGAAGCCGCCGACGGCGGCCAGGAAGAGAAGGGTCGAGAGGGCAAAGGCCGCCTTGCGCTTGCCGAGGAAGTCCCAGTTGGTGGAGCGGAAGATGTTGAGCAGGGAAAGGTTCTTGAGGGCACCGGTGTCGAGAGCCCAGCGGAACAGGACGCGCGTGACGAGAATCGCCGAGAACATCGAACCGAGCAGGCCGACGGTCAGCGTGACGGCGAAGCCGGCGACCGTGGAACTCGCCTTCCAGAAGAGGATGACCGCCGTAAGGAGGGAGGTGGTGTTGGAGTCGAAGATCGCCGAGAAGGCCTTCTCGTAGGCGGTGTCGATGGCGGTCTTGAGCGACTTGCCGCTGCTGAGTTCCTCACGCAATCGCTCGTAGATGAGCACGTTGGCATCCACCGCCATGCCGATGGTGAGGATGATGCCGGCGATGCCCGGGAGGGTGAAGGTGAAGCCGAACATCGCCATCGCGCCGAAGATCAGCACCGAGTTCACCGCGAGGGCGGTCAATGCGATGAGACCGGCCGTGCGGTAGTAGATCAGGATGAAGACCGCCGTGATGGCCAGGCCGATGGCGGCGGAGGTGATGCCCTGTTTGACCACGGCCTCACCCAGGCTCGGAGACACCGTGCGCTCCTCGTCGATGACGAGGGCGTTCTCCAGCGGGTTGAGGAGCTGGCTGGCAAGGGTGCCGGCTTCCTCGAAGCTGTCCTGACCCTGAATCACGAAATTCTTTCCAAGCGGCGTGGTCTGAACCACGGGTGCGGTGATCACGACGTCGTCGAGGAGCACCGCGATGCGGTCGGATCCGGCGGTCATGTCCTTGGTGAGGTTGGTCATTTTCTCGCCACCGGCACCGGTGAGCTTGATGCCGACCTGGTGGTCGGTGCCCTGGGTCTGGGGCCAGGCGTCGGCGATGTCGGCACCGTCGATGGCGGTGCGGTTGTTCAGCAGGAGGTATTCCGTGAAAGGGTCTCCCTCGCGGTTCACGCCTTCGTGCTTGTAGGCCTTGAAGCCGGGGATGACTTCCTCGCCGTCATAGACCTGCTTGGCCAGCATCTGGCTCTGGGGATTGACCTCACGAAGTTCGAGCTTGGCGACCTTCTGGAGGATTTCCCGGATCTCCTCGGCGGCCTCGGGCTCCATGCCCGGCATTTGCAGGATGATCGTGTCGTCACCACTCTTGGCGATCGAGAGGTCCCCGGTTCCCGCCGAGTCGAGACGCTTCTGGATCGTCTCGATGGCATTGTCCATGTCGCGGTCGGTGAGCGGGATGACCTCGTTGGTGTCGGGATCGACATTGGGCTGCACCCGCAGGGTGAAGGCCGAGCCGCCGACGATGTCGATGCCGCCCTGGAGCGTCTTCGACGGCGGGATCAGGGCCAGGATGCACAGGGTGCAGAGGCCGAGAACGAGGATGGAGCCGATGTTGCGCTTGCGGCGGTCCGATTCGGTCGCGAAGTACCAGATGAAAAGGATCAGCAGCGAAAGTCCGGAAAGAAACAGAACCAGGGGATCGCTGACGATCTGGAGCGCGAGAAGGGAGGAGGTCATGGGATTGGAGGCGTGCTCGTGGCCCGGAGGGCTTACTTGGAGTCACTGGAAGCGCCGGCCTCGGCGCTCTTCTTCTTGGTGACCGTGGCGATGGCCGGCTTGTCGAACTCGACCATGGTGCCCTCGGCGAGCTTCAGGACCACGGTCTTGTCCTTGATGTTGTGGACGATGGCGTGGATGCCGGCCGTGGTGACCACCCGGTCTCCGGTCTGGAGGGCGTCGATGCGCTTCTGGAGCTCCTTGCGCTGGCGTTGCTGGGGCCGGATGAGCAGGAAGTAGAACATCACGACCATGAGGCCCATCATGACCAGCGGATTGCCGAGGAGACCGCCACCGCCACCGGAGCCGGTGCCGCCTTGAGCGAGAATGAAGAGATTGTGGAAGATGTGTGTGTTCATGCCTGAGTGTATCGGCGGATGAATGAGTCCTTGAATTCGAGGAAGTTTCCGTCGCGGATGGCCGTTCGCGCTCCGTCGGCGAGGGCGAGGAGGAAATGCAGATTGTGGAAGGAAAGCAACCGCAAAGCGAGGATTTCACCAGCCCGGAAGAGGTGGCGGATGTAGGCCCGCGAAAACCCCGAGACGTGCGGATGGGCGGACTCGCACAGCGGCCCGCCGTCCCGCTCGAACTCGGCGTTCTTGATGTGGATCGGCCCGTCCAGCGTGAAGGCCTGCCCGTGGCGGGCGACTCGCGTCGGCATGACGCAGTCGAACATGTCCACACCACGGCCGATCATCTCGAGAATCTGGGGCGGGGTGCCGAGGCCCATGGCGTAGCGCGGTTTGCCCTCGGGCAGGAAAGGCACGCTGTTCTCAATGGCCCGGAACATCTCCTCTTCGGGCTCGCCCACCGAGACGCCGCCGATCGCGTAGCCGTCGAAATCGAGTTCGACCAGTTCACGGGCCGATTGTTCGCGGAGTTCGGCCCAGGTCGAGCCCTGGACGATGCCGAAGTGCCTTTGCGGACCCCCGCCCGAGAGCGGGTCGTGCTCGGTAATCCAGTCCTTGCAGCGCCGGGCCCAGCGGGTGGTGAGGCCCAGCGATTCGGCGGCGTAGCTTTTCTCGCAGGGATAGGGCGGGCATTCGTCGAAAAGCATCGCGATGTCGGAGCCGAGCGCGGCCTGGATCTCCATGCTCAGCTCGGGAGTCAGCAGCATGTTGGCGCCATCGAGGTGATTCTGGAAGCGGACGCCTTCCTCGGTGATCTTGCGGAGCTTGGCGAGCGACCAGACCTGGAAGCCTCCGGAATCGGTGAGCAGGGGCTTTCTCCAGGAGGAAAAGCCGTGGAGCCCGCCGAAGTCGCGGATCAGCTCGTGGCCGGGCCGCAGCCACAGGTGGTAGGTGTTTCCGAGGATGATCTGGGCTCCGAGCAGGTCGAGCTCGTCGGGGTGGAGCGTCTTCACCGAACCCTGGGTGCCGACCGGCATGAAGACCGGTGTTTCCACGACCCCGTGGGCCAGCTGCATGCGGCCGGTGCGGGCCTGGCTGGCGGGGTCGCGGTGAAGGACTTCGAACATGGCCGGGTCGGGGGATAGGGGCGGGGGGAGTGAAAAGTAAAAAGTAAAAAGTGGAAAGTGGCGCGTGGCCGGACTGCAGGGGTCCTGGTTTCACCTTCCGGCGCGGCGGCGGCCAAGTGGTTCGTTTCGGTTTCAGGAACTCGCCATGCCGGGGCGGGTGCGTTAGACTGTTTGTCGTGAAGCTGATTCGTTTCGGGGAGCCGGGTCGCGAGGAGCCCGGCGTGCTGCTGGATGACGGTCGCCGGGTCGACGCCAGCGGCCAGTTTCATGACTACGACGAGGGGTTTTTCGCCTTTGGAGGAATGGAGGCGCTCGAGGCATGGGTGGCGGACGGCTGCCCCGAGGGGGACGAGTTGCCTCTCAACGTCCGGATCGGTCCGCCGGTCGACCGGCCCTCGAAGATTGTCTGCGTGGGGCAGAATTATGCCGACCATGCAAAGGAACTCGGCGGCCAGGTCCCCGCGGAGCCGGTGATCTTCATGAAGGCCGGTTCGGCGTGGAGCGGGCCCTTCGACGACGTGGCGCGGCCCCCGGGTTCGGAGAAGCTGGACTACGAGGTGGAGCTGGCGGTGGTGATCGGAAGAACCGCCTGCCGGGTCTCCGAAAGGGAGGCGCTGGACTACGTCGCCGGATTTTCAGTCTTCTGCGACTATTCCGAGCGGGCCTTCCAAAAGGAGATGGGCGGGCAGTGGACCAAGGGCAAGAGCTGCGACGGCTTCGCGCCGATGGGGCCGGCGCTGACGCCGGTGGGCGAGGTCTCCGACCCCCAGGGCCTGCGGCTGTGGTGCAAGGTGAATGGGGCCATGCGGCAGAATGGCTGGACCGGCGACATGATCTTCGGCGTCGCCTTCCTGGTGAGCTACATCAGCCGCTTCATGAGCCTGCTCCCCGGCGATGTGATCGCCACGGGAACGCCGGGCGGCGTCGGCGGTGGAATGAAACCACCGAAATTCCTGGCACCCGGCGACTCGGTCGCCTGCGGAATCGAGGGACTCGGCGAGATGCGGCAGCGCATCGTCCAGGGATAGGGGGGGGCGACTCCGGACTTGCCGCTGGGGCGGGGCAGAGGTACGCGGGGGGTGCACTTTTCCCGATCATTCATGTCCATCCAGCGCGCGCTTCTTTCCGTCTCCGACAAGTCCGGTCTCGCCGAGTTTGCCAAAGACCTCCACGAGATGGGGGTCGAACTGCTTTCCACCGGCGGCACCTCGAAGGTTCTCCGCGAGGCGGGATTGCCGGTGATCGACGTGTCGGAGTTCACCGGGGCTCCCGAGCTTTTCGAAGGTCGGGTGAAGACCCTGCACCCGAAAGTCCATGGCGGGCTGCTCCACAAGCGCGACGACGACGAGCACCTCAAGCAGGCGAGGGATCACGACATCCCCCCCATCGACCTGGTGGTGGTGAATCTCTATCCCTTCGAGGAGACCGTCGCCAAGGAGGGGGTCACGCTCTCGGATGCGATCGAAAACATCGACATCGGGGGACCCTCGATGCTCCGCAGCGCGGCGAAGAACTACAACAGCGTCACGGTGGTGACCGATCCGGCCGACTACGCCCGGGTCGTCGATGAAATGAAGGCCCACTCCGGAGACACCACCCTCGGGCTGCGCGAGGAGCTGGCGGTGAAGGTGTTCCACCGCACCTCCGAATACGATGGGGCGATCTCCAACTTCCTCGGCAAGTGCGAGGACGGAACCCGCTGCAGCTACTCGCTGAGCCTGTCGCTCGACCAGGAACTGCGCTACGGCGACAACCCGCACCAGAAGGCGGCGCTCTACGGCGACTTCGGCCGTTGCTTCAGCCAGCTTCAGGGCAAGGGACTGAGCTACACCAACGTTCTCGACATCGAGGCGGCGGCCGACCTCATCCTCGACTTCGTCCGTCCGACCATCGGCATTCTCAAGCACACCAACCCGTGCGGCGTGGGCCAGGATGACGACGATCTGCGCGAGGCCTGGAAGAAGGCCTTTGAAACCGACCGCCAGGCACCCTTCGGCGGTGTGATCGTGTGCAATCGCCCGCTCACCGAGGGGGTGGCCCGCATCATTTCCGAGATCTTCACCGACGTGATCATCGCCCCGGACTACGAGCCGGAGGCACGGGCGGTGCTGCAGAAGAAGAAGAACCTGCGCCTGATGAAGCTCAACGAGGGCTATCTCTCGGCGAAGAAGCAGCCCCTCATCCGCTCCTGCCCGGGAGGGTTCATGGTCATGGACCGCGACCATGCCGCACTCGGCCTCGACAATCTCGAGAGCAAGGTGGTGACCAAGCGGCCGCCGACCGAGGAGGAAATGCGGGCGATGCGTTTCGCCTGGCGCGTGGTCAAGCACGTCAAGTCGAACGCAATCGTCTATGCCCGCGCCGACCGCACGCTGGGCATCGGGGCGGGCCAGATGAGCCGGGTCGACTCCTCCCGCATCGCCGTGTGGAAGGCCGGAGAGGCAGGCCTCGATCTTCAGGGCTCGGTGGTGGCATCCGACGCGATGTTTCCCTTTGCCGACGGCCTCGAGGCGGCCGCGGAGGCGGGCGCCACGGCGTGCATCCAGCCGGGCGGCTCGAAGAATGACCAGCAGGTCATCGAGGCGGCGGACAAGGCCGGCATGGCGATGGTCTTCACCGGGCACCGCCATTTCCGGCACTGAGCGGAATGCGGAATGCGGATTGCGGAATGCGGAATGCGGATTGAAACTCGCGCGTGCTTCTCGGAGTCAACATCGACCACGTCGCGACGCTGCGGCAGGCGCGCTACGCGCTGCTGCCGGATTCGCCGAATGCCGAACCCTCGCCCCTGCAGGCGGCGCTTGATGCGGCCGAGGCGGGCGCGGATTCCATCACGATCCACGTCCGTGGCGACCGCCGCCACATGCAGGACCGGGATGCCTTCGAATTGCGGGAGCAGTGCCCCCTGCCGCTGAATCTGGAGATGGGGGTCAGCGATGGCATGCTCGCCCTGGCCCTGGAATTGAAGCCGGAGTTCGTCTGCCTGGTGCCGGAGAGTCGCGAGGAGGTGACGACCGAGGGCGGGCTGGATGTGCTGTCACGGCTGGATGAAGTGAAGGCCTGTGTGGATCGCCTGAGGACCGCCGGCATCCGGGTTTCCCTTTTCATCGATCCGGACGTCGGCCAGGTCGAGGCCGCGGCGGAAACCGGTGGTGAAATGATCGAGCTGCACACCGGTTGCTTCGCCAACGCGCTCGGAGACGAGCGGAGTGCCGAGATCGAGCGCCTCATCGACGCCGCCCGTTGCGGTGCCGGGATGGAGCTTCAGGTGAATGCCGGGCACGGAATCAACTATGGCAACCTGCCGGCCTTGTTCGAGGTGCCTCATCTGGCGGAGTTGAACATCGGTCATGCGATCGTCTCGCGGGCGATGCGGGTGGGCATGGGTGAGGCGGTCAGGGAAATGAAAACAGCCATGGCGCAGTACCCGGGATGAGCGTGTTCGGGATCGGTATCGACGTGGTGGAAATCGACCGCATCGAGCGGTTGCTCGACAAGTACGGCGGTCGCTTTGCCGCGAAGGTCTTCACCGAAACCGAGCGCGACTATTGCGAGACGGCCACCCGTCCGGCGCTGCACTATGCGGCCCGTTTTTGTGCCAAGGAAGCGGTGGCCAAGGCTTTCGGAACCGGGATCGGCGCCGACCTCGGGTGGCTGGACATGGAGGTCCAGCGGGCCGCTTCCGGTGCCCCCAGGCTGCTGCTTTCCGGTGCCGGGAAACGCTTTGCCGAATCCAAGGGAATCGTCGCAGTGATGATCAGCCTGACCCACGCAGCGGACTACGCCGCGGCGAATGCGCTAGCCGTGACCGCGTCGACTTGAAGCGCGCGGGAA
The DNA here is from genome assembly GCA_022548915.1 of Verrucomicrobiaceae bacterium E54. GTDB lineage: Bacteria > Verrucomicrobiota > Verrucomicrobiia > Verrucomicrobiales > Akkermansiaceae > Haloferula. The sequence goes on along the minus strand of JAKZES010000017.1, from coordinate 72,468 downwards.
GCGTGATCCCTTGCCAACAGGAGCGACCGGGGGGAGTTCACAAGCTCTTCCCGTCCCGGATCAGCTTGGCCTGCCTCCTTGAAAAGCGCACCTTGCCCGCCTTGCCCATGTCCGCGATGATTTCGCCGTTGTTGAGGCGGTCAATCACGTTCACGTGGGTGAGGTTGATGATCGTGCTGCGGTTTGCCCGGACGAATTGCTTGTGCTCGAGTTGCTTCTCGATCTGCTTCAAGGTCTTGCTGAGCAGAAGTGTGCGGCCGTCCAGGGTGGATATCTCCGCATACCCGTCGTCGGCGTGGATTTTGACGATCTGGTAAGGATGCACCGGCCAGTAGTGGTTCTGGTCGGAAAAGAGAATCAGCGATTGATCCTGTTCGCCGGACATCCGGAACCGTTTCAGGCGGAGAAGCGCCCGTGACAACTTGTCGGCCTCGATCGGCTTGAGAAGATAGCCGACCGCTCCGCGGTCGATTGCCTCGATGGCATGTTCCTCGTGGGCCGTGGTGATGATCACGGGGACCTGGGCCACATTGGCATCCGGGAAGAGATCGAAACCCGATTCTTCGGGCAGCCCGAGATCCACAAAGACCGCATCGAGTCCCCCGAGGAGAAGTGCTTTGCGGGCTTCGGTAAGATTGGCGGCCTGCCTGGCTTCTGCCTCGGGGGCCACTTCGCTCAGAAGTCTTGCCAACTCGTCACGAGCAGGCTCTTCGTCGTCAACGATCAGGAATCGCATTGGTTTCGGTGGGGATTTCCAGATAAGCTTGAATCGTTCCGGTCTCGGGCATGGTGAGTTCGAAAATCGCGTCGCCGCCGTAAAGAATCTCGAGTCGCTGCTGGATGTTGCGCAGCCCCTCACCCGCCCGGGGTGCCGGAGGCAGTTCTCCTTCATTGAAAACTTCCATGACCAGGCGTTCGCGCCGCTCTTGGATTCGGACATGGAGGAAAGAGGGGGCCGCCCGCTTTTCCACACCGTGCACGATGGCGTTTTCGACAAGGTTGTAGAGGATCATCGGCGGAACGGGTCGGTTGCCAAGTTCCTCGGGAAAGTCGACTTTCGAACTCAAGCGGTCTGCGAAACGCAGGCTGGCAATCAAGATCAGGTCGCGGATGTTTTCGATCTCCTCCTTGAGTGAAATCATGGGCCGATCCGCATTGTGCAGATTGGCACGAAGGACACGCGCGAGGGAGTCGATGGCATGGGAGGCCTTGCCAGGATCGTGGTGCACGGTTGAGCGAACGGCATTCAGGGCGTTGAAGAGGAAATGGGGGTTCAATCGGAGTTGGATGCTTTTTAGCAAGGCTTTCTGCTGTCTCAGCGCGGAGTCTGCATGCACGGCGCGTTGATGGTCACTGACATCCCTGATGAGCCCGATGGCGCGGCTTGGGGAGCCGTCGCGTCGTCGTTCGGTGATCGAGCCGGAGGATGCCAGAAAACACTCCGGGCTGCTGTCGCAGCTTGTTGAAAAGTCCCAGGAGTCGGGGAATTCGGCCTTGCCCGCCGGGTTGCTCAGCTTGGCGAGCACCTCCCGGGGGGGCAGGCCTTCGAGGTTGGAGAAGAACGGGTCGGTGGTCGGGGTCGCTTCAGCCGTGTCCAGGCCATGCTGCCGGCTCCATTGCCACATGCGGGTCGAGCTGGCCTTGAGGGCCATCTTGGTCTGGGCAATCTGGTCGGACAGGTTAGCTGCCGCAAAGGACAGCAGGTAGACCGTGGACATGCACAGCACGTTGTAGAGGCCGAGCTCCAGGGAATTCAAGGAATCCGACGGGGCTTCGAAGGGACCGAGGCCTGCCGCGGTCAGGCTGCAGGAAAGCAGGCACCAGACGGATATGAACAACGTGACTTCCGGGGGCCGGAGGAGAAACGCCGTGGCAATGAGAAAAGGGAAGGGAAGATAGACGCTGGCGATCGGGGAGAGCCAGGGCATCAGGTTGTCGGTGAAGTTCAGGACCATCACGGCAAGGGCGCCGCCTCCCGTTACGATCGAACCGGCGATCCGCCAGCTGGAACGGGCACGGAAATCGTCGTTCAAGAGGGCGACGAGGAGGAAGCCGAAGGCCATCACTCCTTGAATGTCTGCCGCCAGGAGCTGCGTCCATCTCAGACCCAACTCCCCGGGCGGGAACAGTCCGCCGACCTCACAGGCATAGGCCAGGAGAAACGTGAATGGCAACGCGGCGACCACCGGAGCCCCGATGAAACGCCAGCTTTCGCGGGCCAGCGTCGAGCGCGGTCGATGAGGCCGCGGAGCCCAACCGAGACCGAAACAGAGCCAGGCCGTGAGCCATGCCATCAACGGGTAGAAAATCGGAAGGAAAACCTGAACCGATAGGGGAATCTCTGGCCACCGGACGAACACCCAGCAGTAACCCACCGTCACGGGGAGCCACGCACTCTTCCCGTAACGGGCGAAAAAGGCCATCCCCACGCCCGCCGCAGGCCAGATCAGCATCACCGTTCTCGGTTCGGTCTGGAGCATCCAGTAGGCGAGCTCACAAGAAAGCGCGACGCACGCGGCGATGATCGCGGCGGTGGCCCCCCCCTTCGCGCCGGGAGAGGGAAGAAAGCCTGCAGGTCGAACCGATGTCACTGGATCAGAAAGTCGTGTGGCCCGGGTCTGAACCCGTCTCCGAACGGGTTTGCCGCTTGTCGGGAGTCTTTTGAGGGCAGTTGGAATCCGGCATTCTGCAGGCTGGAATGGCCGGTTGGATCCATCTCGCCCCGATACGAACAGGAGCTTCCCCCGATTGCGCCAGACTGCCACTCCCTTGCATGCTTCACTTGTAGCGATCGCCGCGTTTTAAACGATCGAAATCACCTCGATTTTTCGCCTGCTGGACGATTGTCAGCTCAGTGAACCGCTTATCTCCAAATAGGTGCCGATCAGGCGGAAAATCGACCGTTGACCTGGTCTCCTGAAAGTCCGAACCCATCCTTGGAGGTGGGGCGACAGGGATCTCGGGTGGGTTGGTGGCCTGCTGTGATCCCGGGTGGGAAGTGATTCCTCAGGGTCCGGTCATTGTCGATCCGCTCGGGGCCCGATTCTAACCATTCGTTAGACCGCTCGGGCTTCATCCTTTGACGGGAGAATCCTGTCTCAATAGATACTACGGCCCCCAAAGGAGTGGAATCCTCCGTGCTTGAGACACACCTGCCGGAAGGCTCACTCCGTTACCCCCACACGAGAAACGAGAACAATGAACATCCCCACCAACCACCCCCTGAAGCGGTTCTTCATGGTCGCAGCACTGATCTTGGTCGCCCCGTTCCTTGCGGCCGCTGCAACCCTCAACGTCCCGGACGATCATGACACCATTCAGGCCGCCGTCGATGCGGCCAGCCCTGGCGACACGATTGAGGTGGATGCGGCCTACAGCCACAACAGCCTGCGAACGACGATCGACGGCAAGAATCTGACGATCAATGGCAATGACGCCACCATCGACGGGGCGATTGACATTCGTGGAGGCGCGCAAGTGGTCGTCAACGGCCTGACCATTTCGGGTATCCCCAACACCGACCCCTCCGACAACAGCGGATGGTCGACGGTCTCGTCGTCCGGCCCGACCGGGGCCCGCTACGTGATCAGTGTCCGTGGCGCCGGCAGCAGTCTCACGGCGGATGATCTGAACATCACCCAGACCGGCTTCCCGGATGCCAATATCAGTGGCGTCGAGATGAATCAGCAGGCGGATGTGACGATCACCAGCAGCAGCATCAATCTGACCGGCGGAAATGTTTACGCATTCTACATTCAGGACAACGCCGGAAACCTCGACGTCGATCAGGTCGATCTGACTCTCGACCCCGAGCGGCAGCGGGTTGGCAACTCGAACCAGAATGCGATCATGATCGGTTCGGATTCCTCGGGAGCGTTTCCGAGCTTCTCGATCACCAACTATACCTTCGCGCCGGTCATCGAGAACGACCAGCGGGCGTACAAGGTGCAACTCTATGCAGGCGGCTCGGGCCTGAGCAATAGCCAGATCAATACCTGGTTGGACACGGTCCTTGTCGGGAATGAAGTTTCGCGGGTGATTTACGACTCAACCGGGTGGCTTGAGTATCCATCCAACGTGTTCAACACCACCCAGGGTCTTCCGGCCTTCACCATTCAAGGTGGCATCAACGCGGCCAATGCGGGCGACACGATCGAGGTCGCCCCGGGAACTGTTGGCAGAAGGCGGTGCAAACCGGGTTCGTTCCGTGGATGGTGCCGTGGTGGATGGCCCGCGATATGATGGGCAGGCGTTCCGGGTGACGGATGGGCAGAGAGCGGTGATGTCGGAGGCGTCCTTCGAGGATGGCGGGTATTGCTTTGCCGATGAGTTTTCCGCGTCCCTGAGGCATGAACCCTACGTGCTGGCCCTCGACAACGTGGGCCCGAACACGAATGGCGGTTCATGGTATCTCACCGGCAACGCAACCTTGTCCGAGCGTGACGACCGTTACGTGGTTTTCGGCCGGGTGCCCGGGGCCGCATCGCGTTCCGTGGTCGATGCCATCCTTTCGAACCCGCCCGCGACCACCAATGTCACCGGGATCACCATTCGGAAGACCGGGCCGGTGGAGGAGCAATTCGACGAGACAGCGGTGGCCCTGCCGGAGGTCTTGCCGGCGAGCGGGCCGATCCGGGTCGGCACCGGTGTGGTGGAAATGAATCGGTTCCAGGTTGCGGCCAGCGTGTTGATGGTGACCCGCAGCGATGATCTCGAAGGGTGGCAGCCGCAGCTCCGGCGAATGCGCGCCTGGGACGAGGTGCCTTTCGCGGACTGGATCGCGATCGACACGCCGGCGGCGAGGGGGTTCTACCAGTGCTCGCAGGTGATTTACCCGGAGGGCGACCTGCCGTCCGGATTCGCCAACCGGATCCTGACCCTCACCGGCCCCGGGTTGGGGACTCTGATCTACCACTTCGACTCCGGCGGCCTCGGGGGGAGCTACGAGAACATCCTTCAGCCGGGCGAACCGCCGCTCTTTGAAGGGAATTTCACCGTCCGAACCGATCTTGCCTACCGGATCAGCCCGGTGGCATTCGAGATCATGATCGAATCCGAGGGTCTCGGGGGCTCTCCTTTCAACCTGATCGTCGGAGGAGGCGATTCGATGGTCGGTGGAAATGCCTTCGGGCGACACCGGACCATCTTTCTAAGCACACCGGAAATCCCGACGTTCACCGATCACGGGCAGTTTGAACTCACGGCTCCGTGATCTCCGGAGGGCCGATCAGCTTTCGAAATAGGTGTAGCCGTTGAGATTGGCACGGAACAGGTCCATCACCCCACGGCGTTCCTTGGGGCTGATCCGGCCTTCGGTGACGGCTTTCTCGGCGAAGCTGCGGAAGCGGGTGACCAACTCCTTGGGGTCGTACTCGACGTAGGAAAGCACGTCGGCGACCGAGTCGCCCTCGACCTCGTGGGTGTAAACCGGTTTGCCGTTCTCGAGGTGGACGCCGACCACGTTGGTGTCGCCGAGGAGGTTGTGCAGGTCGCCGAGGGTCTCCTGATAGGCGCCCACCAGAAAGACCGCCACGTGATAGGGTTCGTCGGGCTTCAGGGAATGCAATGGAAGCACCTTGGCGACGTCCTCGCGGTCGATGAAGCGGTCGATCTTGCCGTCGCAGTCGCAGGTGATGTCGGCGAGGACGGCCCGCTGGCGGGGGCGCTCGTCGAGGCGGTGGATCGGCATCACCGGGAAGAGCTGCTTGATCGCCCATGAGTCCGGCAGCGACTGGAACAGGCTGAAGTTTCCGTAATAGAAATCAACGAGCGTGTCGGACAACTCGCGAAGGTCCTCCGGAATGTCCTCGAGATTCTGCAGGAGCTTCGAGATGCGCGTCATGATGTGCCAGAACCAGGCCTCGGCGAGGCCCCGCTCGCGCAGGGTCGCATTGCCGTAGAAGAACTGGGCGCGCACCTGGTCCCGGTAGTAGACCGAGTCGTTGAAGCACTCCTGGAGGTTGTCTTCCGAGAGGTCCTGGTTCACGTGGATCAGGTTGAGCAGGTTCTGGGGGGCTTTCTCGGGAGTCGACGGCTCCTCCTCGGTGGTTTGCACGGTCGAGACGTCGAGGATGTTGAAGACGAGGACGGAATAGTAGGCGACCACCGCGCGGCCGGATTCGGAGATCAGGTTCGGATGGGGGATCTGGGCCTTGTCGCAGACCTGCATGATCGTCTCGATCACGTCGGTGCAGTACTCCGGAATCGAGTAGTTGCAGGACGAGGCGAAGTTCGTGTTCGACCCGTCGTAGTCGACCGCCATCCCGCCGCCGATGTCGAGCACGCCCATGGGGGCACCTTCCTTGACCAGGTCGCAGTACATCCGGGCGACCTCGGTGGCGCCCTCGCGGATCGCGGCGATGTTGGGAATCTGGCTGCCCTGGTGGTAGTGGAGCATCCGCAGGCATCCGAGGTAGCCCTCGTCCTTCAGGCGGTCGACGACGGCGATGACCTGGGCCGCGGAAAGGCCGAAGACGGACTTGTCGCCCGCCGACTCCTCCCAATGGCCGGAGCCGCGTGTCGAGAGCCGGACACGGACGCCGAGGTTCGGCAGCACCCCGAGTTTGCGAGAGCGATCGAGGACGAGATCGAGCTCGGTCGGCATTTCGAGGACGAGCATCACCTTCAGGCCCATCTTCTGGGCGTGAAGCGCGAGGTCGATGAACTCCTCGTCCTTGTAGCCGTTGCAGACGAGGTAGGCCTCGGTGTCGTGCATGTGGGCGAGGGCGGCGATGAGTTCCGGCTTCGAGCCGGCCTCCAGTCCGTAGTGGTAATTCTCGCCGAACTTGCAGATTTCCTCGATGACCTGGCGCTGCTGGTTGACCTTGATGGGATACACGCCGCGGTAATCGCCCTTGTATCCGGTGGCCTGGATCGCCTCCCGAAACGACTCGTTGAGCTCGGTGATGCGGGAATGGAGAAGGTCGCGAAAGCGGAGCAGGACCGGCAGGTCGGTGCCGCGGTCCTGAAGTCCCTCGACGAGCTGGTGAAGTGAAAGGTCGCTCGGGCCGCTCTCGTCGGCGAGACGCACGGTCGCATGGCCGTCCTCGTTCACTCCGAAGAATCCGTGTCCCCAGTCGTCAATGCCGTAGAGGTCGGCAGACTGGCGGGTGGACCAGTTGTTCCGTGTCGGTGGATGGGCTTGCTCGGTCGAGCTTGGAGGCATGGGCGCGAGGAAAGGGATTTCGCCCGGAATTGGAAGGGAAATGGATGCGGAGGAACGGATTCATTCGGCGGCTCGGGCACTGGTACGGCGCTCCGGGCGCAGCCGCGACACCATTCGAATCGCCGCGACCTGCGCCAGCGCCGCGCCGGCGAGGTTCGCGATCCCGTCGAGGAGGTCCGGGCTGCGGGTGGGAAGGAACCACTGGGACAGCTCCTCGAGGCTCATGGCGATCGCGACCAGGGCGCTCCCGAGTTGAATCCGGTGGAAGGGCGCGGGCAGAGTGCGGAGGCGCAGGGTCAGGTTGCACAGCAGGGCGAGGGTGCCGACCAATCCCACGTGTCCGAGCTTGTCGCCGCCGGGGATCTGCTGGAGGAAGCCCCAGAAGCCGCGGCCCTGGTTGGCGAGGACGATGATGCCGATGAAGACCGCTCCGAATGCGATCAGGGCGGCGAGTGGAAGGTGCTTCCGCATTTCGGGAAGTGGACGCGACCCGCGTCGCGGGAGTCAATCTCCGTTCAGCCATTCATCCGGAATTCACCGCAGCTTCTTCGAGCATCGAGCATGCCCGTGGCTTTCAGGAAAGCCGGTCCCGGAAGTCCTCGTAGGCGAACTCGCGGATGGTTTCGAGTCGCCCGTCTTCGTGCTGGAGGACGATGGAGGGGTGGGGGACGCCGTTGAAGGTGGTGGTCTTCACCATCGTGTAGTGGGCCATGTCGTCGAAGACCAGGGTGTCGCCCGGGACCAGTTCGCGAGGGAAGACGTAGTCGCCGATCACGTCGCCGGCGAGGCAGGTCGGGCCGCCGAGGCGGTGGATAAGTTCAGAGTTCAGAGTTTCGAGTTCAGAGTGATTTGGTTCGCTCGCGGGAAGGTAGGCCTCGCCTCCGAGGGTCACGGCCGGCCGCGGGGGGGCTGAACTCTGAACTCCGAACTCTGAACTTGGTTCTGCCAGGAAGACCTCGGGCCGGTAGGGCATTTCGAGGACGTCGGGCATGTGTGCGGTGGCGGAGATGTCGAGGATCGCGTGGCGGTGGCCCATGCTTTCAAAGACGTCGAGCACTTCGGCACGCAGCACGCCGGTGTGGATGGCGACCGCCTCGCCCGGTTCGAGCCAGACTTCGACGGCGTATTTCTCGCGCGTCCCGCGGACGAGCCGGACGAGTCGCTCGCGGTCGTAGTCGGGCTTGGTGATCCAGTGGCCGCCGCCCATGTTCAGGTAGGTGAACTGCGGTGAACGTAGTAGATGACCGAACTTCACGTCGATGGCGGCGAGGGTGGTTTCGAGATCGTCGGAGTCCTGCTCGCAGAGGGTGTGGAAATGAAGGCCCGAGAGGCCGTCGAGATCGGCGCCTTCGAGTTGATCGGCGGTGATTCCAAGTCGCGAACCCGGGACGCACGGATCGTAGAGCGGGGTCGATCCGGTCGAGTGCTCGGGATTCACCCGCAGGCCGCAGTGCAGGTCACCGCTCCGGAAGCGCGGATGGGCGATCACCTTTTCCCGGAAGCGGAACCACTGGGAGAGCGAGTTGAAGTCGAGATGAGTGGTGAACTCGAGCAGGGCGTCGATCTCGGGTTCGATGTATCCGGGTGAGTAGGTGACCACCGCCTTGCCGAACTTCTCGTGGGCGAGTGTTGCTTCCCACAGGCCCGACGCGCAGCAGCCGTCGAGGTCGTCGCGGATGAAGGGGAAGGCCTTCCAGCACGAGAAGCCCTTGAGGGCGAGGACCAGTTTGCAGCCGGCCGCCTTCTTGACTTCGCGGAGGATGGCGGTGTTGCGCCTGAGCGCGGCGATGGAAACGACGTAGCGGGCCACGGGTTGTGTTTAACCGCGAATGGACGCGAATGAACGCGAATGTTTGGACAATTTTCCGATCCGTGGTCCCGCGAATCGGGCATCCGAACCGGCGGTGTCGCTGCATGGAAGGTGTTCGCGAACGTGACGAAAGAGTCATGTGACGAGTTGTTTGCCGAGGGGGCGTTGCGTCGTCCGGTTCGACAGGCATTTTCGCGGCGATCCTGCCGAGGTGCGGATCACCCAACCAAACCAAACATGAACCACATCAGAACAATCTTGCGCCTGGCGGCGGCGACACCCCTCGTGGGTCTCGGTATTGCCGACGCCGACCTCATCATCACCGGAGTTGTCGACGGGCCGCTGTCGGGCGGCACCCCGAAAGCCATTGAGCTTTATGCCACCGAAGCCATCGCGGATCTGAGTATCTATGGCATCGGCTCCGCCAACAATGGCGGGGGATCTGACGGTGAGGAATTCACGCTTTCCGGCAGTGCGACCGCCGGGCAATTTCTTTACGTCGCGAGCGAACAGCCCCAGTTCAACGCGTTCTTCGGCTTTGATCCCGATTTCACTACCAGTGCCGCAGGCATCAATGGCGACGACGCCATCGAGCTGTTTCAGAACGGCTCGGTGATCGATGTCTTCGGTGACATCAATGCTGTTCCGGGTGCATGGGACTACGAGGACGGGTGGGCTTACCGCAACGATGAAACCGGTCCTGATGGAACGACGTTCGCCATCGGCAGCTGGAGCTTCAGCGGAGTTGGTGCCCTCGTTGGCGAAACCACCAACGCCACGGCCGCCACTCCTTTCCCGATCGGCACCTACACGTCCGCGCCTCCGGTGCCTCCGGCCGCGCCTGAGGAAGTCAGCCTGTACCAAGCCATTCTCACGGGTGAAGGGTCCGGGGAAGTGGTTTCGCACGCGAAAATCGGCAGCGACTTCGTTCTTGCCGTCACCGACAACCCGAACGGGGGCGTGACCATCCTGAACTGGGTCGATGGCAACCAGAAATACCAGACTCAGTTTTCCATCGACGTCCTTGCTGCCGTCACCAATGGCAAGGAGGTCAGCTCCGTCGCCCTCGACCCGCGCGGCACCGGACTCGGCGCGGCCGCCGTCCAGGTGGACGACCCGGCGATCAACACCTCGGGCAGCCTGAGCATCCCGCAGATCGGAGCCATCGTCTTCTTCGATGCCACCACCGGCACGGTCATCGGCCAAGCCACCACCGGCTACCACCCGGACATGGTGACCTTCAGCCCTGGCGGCATCTGCGCCGTGGCCAACGAGGGCGAGTACGCATGGGACACCGCGACTGAAACCGGTCTTCCCACCCAGAACCAGAACGGCTCGGTCTCGCTCTATGACCTGACCGCCGTGACCGCCGGCAACCTCGCGCCGGCCGCTTCGATCACCGAAGTCAACGTCGACTTCATCGGCGCCGACCTCACCGGCATTCGTTACGGCACCGTGGAAAGCATGGAGCCGGAATACATCGTCTTCGATGCCGGCGACGGCATCTTCGTCGGCTGCCAGGAGAACAACGCGGTCGCCTACCTCGCCGATGTCAGCGGCATCCTCGCCGGCACCACCACCCCCAGCTGGATCGTCAACGACCTCGGCCGGGTGAGCTACACCACCGATGCCTCGGACCGCGACGGACTCGACATCAGCGACCCGATCACCGGCCTGTCCATGCCCGATGCGATTGCGACCTTCGAGATCAGCGGGACGACCTATGTCGTCACCGCCGACGAGGGCGATGCCCGTCCGGACGACTCGGACATCGCGCGTGCCGGAAGCTTTGCCAGCGATGCTGACAATCTGGTCGCCGCCACGCCGCTCTACGACGCGGGCAGCGGTCCGCTGAGCCAGCCCGCCTTCGATGCCCTGCTCCAGGACAACGACGAGCTGGGTCGCATCGACGTCCTGATCGACCAGTCCACCAACGGCAGCGGTGAACTGGAAGACATCGTCGGCCTCGGCACCCGCGGGATTTCGATCCTTGAGTTCGACCCGGTCACTTCCAGTCTGACCCGCGTTTCGCACCTGCCCTTCGAAAGCTACCTCGCGCAGCAGGACCCCGAGCGTCACAACGCCAACGACGGCGGAGACCCGGGCGAATTCGACGCTCGCTCCGACAACAAGGGTCCCGAGCCCGAGGCGGTCAGCGTGATCACCCTCGGTGCCAAGACCATCGCCGTGGTCGGCAATGAACGCCAGAACAGCGTCGTGATGGTCGACATCACCGACCCGGCCAACCCCGCGCCGATCAGCTACATCAACAACCGCGACAACGGTCTCTTCGCTCCCGAGACCGTTCAGACCATTGCGGCGGCTGACAGCCCGACCGGCTCCGAACTCGCCATCTTCGGTTATGAGGGCGACGGCGTCGGTAGCGGCATCTCCGGCGGCATCGGGATCTACAACCTCGAGAACAGCGACAGCTTCAACCTCACCATCCTCCACAACAACGACGGTGAGTCGGACCTGTTCAAATACAAGGACAGCGCCGATCACGGTGGCATCGCCCGCTTCAAGACCGCGATGGACGCCCATCACGATTTCTACACCAATATCGGTCATGGGGTGGTCGAGGTCTTCGCCGGTGACAGCCTGCTCGCCGGTCCGGAATTCCAAGCCAGCCTCGACAGCGGAGCGCCGGGCAGCCGCACCTTCTACGATGCGCTGGCCCTCAGCCGCATCGGTTACGACGCCTTTGCCATCGGCAACCACGAAATGGACTTCGGTCCGGACGTGCTGGCCGAGTTCATCGGCGACGCCCAGACGACCAACCCGTCGCTCTACCTGAGCGCCAACCTCGATTTCACCAACGAGGCCGACATGCTTGCCCAGCAGACCGCTGGCAACGTCGCCCGCAGTGCCATTGTTGAGGTTCCCACCGACGGTGGCGCGAAGAAGGTCGGGATCATCGGCGCCACCACCGAGAACCTTCCTTTCATCACCTCGCCGCGTGACACCATCATCAATGCGGTGGCCGCTTCGGTGAACTCGGAACTCGCCAGCCTGCAAGGCCAGGATGTCGACGCCATCGTCCTCGTCAGCCACCTGCAGGGGCTCGCCACCGACCAGGACCTGGTTCCCAACCTCGCCGCCGGCATCGATGTGATTGTCGCCGGGGGTGGTGACGAACTGCTGGTCAACCAGACCGCGGTTTCGCCGCGCAGCGTCTATGGCCCTTCGGCTCCCGCCAGCGTCATCGATACCGCGGTTTTCGCCGGTGACACCATCGAGGGCACCTACCCGACCGTCAGCACCGCGACCGACCTGGGCGGAAACAACATCCCGATCGTCACCGGAGCCGGCAGTTATGGTTACCTCAACCGCGTGACCCTGAACTTCAGCGGCGGCGGCGTGAGCGTCGAGTCGACCTCGAATCCGGCCCTGATCGTTTCGGATTCCGCCGAAGGCACCAATGGCTATGCCGCCGATGCCGATGTCGCCTCCGACATCGCTCCGGTGCAGATCTTCCTGGACGCGCTGGCCGCGACGGTGATCGGCAACACCGCCACCACGCTGCCGCAGAGCTCCGACCTGGTCCGCTCCGACGAGCGCGCGGTCGGCAACCTGGTGGCCGACGCCTACCTCGCCAAGGCTCAGGAACTCGCCGCCTCCTTCGGCGTCGACAGCCCGCAGGTCGCGATGGCCAACGGCGGTGGCATCCGTGCCGCGGTGCCCGCCGGCGACATCACCCTGCAGACGACCTTCAACGTTTCGCCCTTCGGCAACTTCGTCGCCGTCGTGGAGGACGTGACCACGGCGGACCTGAAGATCCTGCTGGAGAACTGCTATTCGCAGACCATCGACAACGATCCGACCAACGGCGTCGATCCGGTCCGCAGCGGCGCCGGCACCGGGCGCTTCGCCCAGATCGCCGGCATGGAGGTCGTTTACGACATCTCCAAAACGGCGATGGTGCTTCCAGTCGCCGCCCCGTTCTCGGTGAGCACCCGGGGCACCCGGATCGTCTCCGCCAAGCTCGAAGACGGCACCGAGTTGATCGTCGACGGTCAACCGGTCCCGGGCGTGACGGTCGACATCGCCATGCCCGCCTTCACCGCCGCCGGTGGCGACCAGTGGTTCCGCTACGAAAGCAACGGCACCGAATACTACACCAGCGTCCAGTATCCCTACACCGCGCTGGGCGTGACCGACCAGCAGGCGCTGGCCGACCACATCATCGCCCTGGACGGCACCGCCAACGGTACCGGTCCGGCGCTCGACGGAAACAACGCCTACAACGAGTCGATCAAGGACGGTCGCATCCTGACCCTCTCCGACCGCGACTCGGACGGCCTGCTCGACCAGGTTGAAGAGGCGCTTGGCACCGATCCGGATGTCAACGAGCAGGATCCCGCCGCCCAGCTTGCCGCGATTGCGGCCAAGGAGGCGGCCGATATCCAGAGCGGCGAAGACAATGTCACCGGCGATCCGGCGGCCTTCGACCTCTACACCGAGACCTCGATCCTCGACCTGAGGATGAACGGGGTGATGGGTGCGGTCGACACGGGTGCCGGAACCGCGACGCTGAACATCGATGTATTCAGCACCGCCGACCTTGGCGCTGCGTTCCCGTCCGGCTGGACCAAGCAAGGCACGCAAGCGGTCACCGTGCCGGCTCCGCCAGGGAAGCAGTTCTACCGCCTGAACGCCGACCAGCCCTGATCTGCTGCGAACCATGGCTGTGCCCGTGAAAGCGGGCCGGGCCCTCCTTCCGCACCCGCGGGAGGAGGGCCTTTTGATTCTCCGGGAGCGGCTACTCGCCCGGGATCGGGCGGCCGGCGAGGATGGCCTGGGAAAAGGGATCGCCGGCCTCGGCGAATTCCTCGAGATGGCGGCGGGCCAGGGCCTGCACGGCGGGGTCGGGGTTGCCGAGTGCGACGCGCAGCACCTGCCAGTCGGCGAAGCGGTCGAGCATTTCGGTGGCCTCGGCGAGGGTGGCGGTGGGGAGGCGGTCGAAGTAGCGGCGGCGGGTGACGTGCTCGAGGTGGAAGATGTCCTGTTGATCCTTGTCGCGCGTCGTATCGAGTTTGCTCTGTAGCAGGTCGAGCGGATCTGGAAGGTACGTTCCGTCTTCGCTCTTCTGGGCGCGACCGATCACGTCGTCGAAGGCCAGTTCGTCGAACTCATTTGGACGCCGAAAAATGTCGAGTGGTTGACCGAGGCCGAGGATTCGGATCACGCCGGTGTCATCGACGGCTTGGGCGATTTCCTCTCCGGAGATCTCGCTCCAGCCCGGCAGACGATGAATCGTGGCGGAATTGAATCGGCCACATGTGCGGGCGACGACCGAGGCCCAGACGCTGGAGGATTCCATCGGCTCCAGCCAGATGTCGGCGTCTTTGGTGTGCCGATCCCTGCCGTGCGCGATGACGGCCAGCCCTCCGAGGATAAGCACCCGGTGGTCGCGCGTCAGACACTCGATGAACTCTGGAATCTCGCCAGCCATTGGCGTTTGCTTTCTTCGACTTGCCGGGAGATTTCAAGGTAGTCCGCCACCGACGAGGGGTTCTCCATCCAAGGCACGCTGTTGTCGGTGATCTTCGACGGCGGGACCGGCTTGCGGCGGCGCTTCATCACGTCGCGGGCGATCCGCATCGACCACTCCTGCTGAAGCCGGAGAATGGACGGGCGGTAAGGTTTCATGGGGGGAGTTTAGCCCGTGGCTCGGACCAGGGCAAGGACGCGGCTTGTGGAGCATCGGCATTCCTGTCGATCTCCATTTCCGGGGGGTGATGATCGACAGGAATGTCGATTCCCCGCAAGTCACGCCACCTCGAAGGCGGCGGCCTGTTCGGGGGTGAGCTCGACGCAGGTCCAGGGCAGTCCGTGGAGATCGAGGTCGGCCATGAAGGGGTCGGGATCGTGCTGCTCCATGTTCCACACGCCGTCCTTGCGCCAGGCCCCCTCGAGCATCTGCTTGGCACCGATCATCGCCGGCACCCCGGTGGTGTAGGAAATCGCCTGGCTGCCGACCTCTTCGAAGCATTTCTCGTGGTCGCAGATGTTGTAGATGTAGACCGCCTTCGGCTGGCCGTCCTTCACGCCCGTGATCACGTTGCCGATGCAGGTCCGGCCCTTGGTCCGTTTGCCGAGATCGCCGGGATTCGGCAGCACCGCCTTGAGGAATTGCAGCGGGATGATCTGCTGGCCGCCGTACTCAACCTCGTCGATGCGCGTCATGCCGACATTCTGGAGCACCTCGAGATGCTTGAGGTAGTTCGGCGAGAAGCTCATCCAGAACTGCGCGCGGCGGATCGTCGGGATGTGCTTCGTCAGCGACTCGAGTTCCTCGTGGTACATCCGGTAGATCTCGTAGCTGCCGACGCCCTCGGGGCAGGTGAAGCCGCGGTGCTCCGACATCGGCGGGGTTTCGACAAACTGGCCGTCTTCCCAGTGGCGGCACTCGGCGGTGACCTCGCGGATGTTGATCTCGGGGTTGAAATTCGTCGCGAAGGCGTGGCCGTGGTCGCCGCCATTGACGTCGATGATGTCGAGCGTGTGGATCTCGTCGAAGTGATGCTTGAGCGCCCAGGCCGTGAAAACGTTGGTCACGCCGGGGTCGAATCCGGATCCGAGCAGGGCCGAGCGCTTCGCGACGAGGAAACGCTTCTGGTAGGCCCACTGCCATGAATATTCGAACTTCGCGACGTCCTTGGGCTCGTAGTTGGCGGTGTCGAGGTAGTCGGCGCCCGCCTCGAGGCAGGCGTCCATGATCGAGAGGTCCTGGTAGGGAAGGGCGACGTTGATGACGAGCCGGGCGCCGGTCTCCCGGATCAACTCCGTGGTCCGGGCGACGTCGTCGGCATCCACCGCGGCGGTCTCGATGCTCCGGCCGGTGCGGGCTTTCACATCGGCGGCGATCGCCTTGCACTTCGAAACGGTGCGCGAGGCGAGGGTGATCTCCCCGAAGACATCCGGGAGCATGGCGCACTTGTGGGCGACGACGTTGCCGACGCCTCCGGCGCCGATGATGAGGACTTTGTTCACGATGAATGAAGGGAATCGTCACGGGTGCGAACCCGCCAAGTCAAATCTGAGAAACAGGGACAAATCGATGGTGGGGTGAACTTTTCCCGGCATGCGGAAATGCCGTCGGATTTGTCCAGAACCGGGAGGGTTCACCCTGCTGGAGATGGTGGTGGTGCTGTCGATCATGTCGGTGATCCTCGGAGGTTCGGTGGTGGTGATGAGGGGCATCATGAGCAGTGTGCGCGAGGACAAGGCACGCAGCGACTTCACCACGATCCAGTCGCTGGTGATGAAGTACCAGATCTCCACCGGGCGCTACCCGACCACCGAGCAGGGCTTGCGGGCCCTGGTCGACAAGCCCGCTCAGGCGCCGGTGCCACGGCGTTGGACGAGAGTCATGGACGAGGTTCCGAGGGACCCATGGGGGAGCGAATACGGCTACCGCTACCCGGGAGCGCGGAATCCGGAGGACTTCGAGATCCTCAGTGCGGGGCGGGACGGCATCGTGGGAACGGAGGACGATCTCAGTAGTCAGGACCCGTAGAAGCCCGTGGGAATGGCGGGAGAGCTCCAGCTTGGAAGATGAAATCCGCCAGGGACGGCGGAATTTTCCGACAACTTTAGGGTCGCATGGGGTTTCTTCCCGCGTAAGGGTTCCGCAAGCAAACAAGCGTATGAAATCCATGAAAAATCAGAAACGCCGCTCCGTTCACTTCCGCTCCGGTTTCTCGCTCCTCGAGATGGTCATCGTTCTCGGCATCATCGCCGTGATCATCGGTGGCGCCATCACGGTCATGGGCCGGGTGGGAGACGGTGCGAAGCGGACGCGGGTCAGCGGTGACTTCAACTCGATCGGTGCCGCGCTGCGGATGTATCAGACGAACAACGGGCGATTCCCGACGACCCAGCAGGGGATCAAGGCCCTGGTCGAAAAGCCGACCGGAGAGCCGCGACCCAAGCGCTGGGTCAAGCTGCTCGACGAGGTGCCGCTGGATCCCTGGCAGAACCAGTACGGCTACAAGTTCCCCGGTTCCAGCGATCCGTCGATGTTCGAGATCATCAGCAAGGGCGCGGACGGAATCGAGGGCACCGAGGATGACATCAGCAGCCAGACAGACGAGTGATCGCCGGGGCTTCACCATCCTTGAGATGGTGATGGTTCTTTCGATCTTCATGCTGCTCATCGGTGGCGGCGTCGCGGCGCTGTATTTCAATCGTGATGAGGCGCGGCTGAATGACGGAATGGGTGAAATCGAGGTGATGGCCAAGCGGGCCCGCATGCTGGCTAGCCTGCAGCAGAAGCCCTACGCCCTGGAATTCACGCGTCAGGGCGTCGCGCTCATGCCCTACGGCGAGGCAACGCTCGAGCCTCGCGAGCGGGAGGCGCTGATCGGGGAGGAAATGATCGCGCTCAAGCAAAGCGAGGGAACGATCAGCCCCAACAAGCGGGAAAGCTGGGCGCTCGATGCCGAGATGCAGTTGCTGGTGCGTCGATGGTCGGTGGGCGAATGGGAGCTCCTCAAGCGCTCCGACCGCCACGTCTGGCGCTTCGATCCGCAGGGGATCTGCGAGCCGTTCGGGGTCAGGATCGAGATGGAGAACGGCAGCTGGATTGCCGCGCTTTTCCATCCGCTGACCGCAGGAATCACCGAGGTCGAATCCGAGATTCAATGAGGGGCCGGATCCATGCTGCACGACCCCGGGGCTTCCTCATGATGGAGGTCGTCCTGGCGCTCGGGATCTTCGTGATCGCCGCGACCGGTTTCGCCGTGGCTCTGGCAAAGACCTCCGATGCCGCCCAGCTCTCGCAGCGCCGGATGCAGATCAACCGCATCCTCGAGAGCGCGCTGGACGAGGCGGTTTCCCTGCCGGTGCTCGAGGAGGGGGTGGAGTCGGTGAGCCTGAAGGAGGAGATCGCCGGCTCTTCGGTGGAGGTCGACACCAAGATCGAGCTGCTCGACGAGATGGAGAACATGGACGGCCAGCTTCTCCAGCAGATGTACCGGATCGAGGTGACCGCCCACTGGTATGCCGATGGCGAGTGGCAGGAGGAAATGGCGGAAACCTGGCGATACGGGAGGTTGTACCAGCCATGAAGCCGTCCACTTTCAGATCCGGTGCCGGGGCTCCGGCGGCTCCGCAGGGCTTCACCATGCTCGAGTTGGTGATCTCCGTCGGAATGCTCGCGCTGCTCATCGGCGGGGTGTTTCTGTTGGCGACGACCAACATCGGCCTCGGCAACGAGGTGGTGAAGAAGCAGGCGGAGGTAAGCGAGCAGAGCGCGTTCCTGGAACTTCTGGGCAACCAGTTCTCCTCGATGCCCGGCAACGCCCGCCTGGAACTGGAGTCCGAGGACTCGGGCGCCCAGTACCTTTCGGACCTGACCATCCAGAACGTGCCCATGACCTTCAACTGGGGCGGCATGGACCGGGTGGCGAAGGCGGTGCAGCTTTCGACCGTGCGGCGGCGCGACGGATTCCTCGACATCGTTCTCCGCTACTTCGAGGAGCCGATCCTCGAGGAGACCGAGGAGATCGGCGAGACCACGAACCGCTTCGGTGACAACGAGCCCTTTGCCGAGGTCGTCCTGATGGAAGACGTCTACATCTTCGAATGGCGGGTGCTCGATGGCCGGACGATGGAGTGGAGTTACGATTGGGATCTGGTCGGGCGCCTGCCACTCCAGATGGAGCTTCTCTTCGCCAAGGACCAGTTGGATGCGGAAACACCGATCCGGCACGTCTTCTGGATCACGCCGAAGCAGAATCCCGAGGTGATGATGCGCCAGCTCCAGCAGGGCGGACAGGGTGGAAACCAGCCAGGTGGAGCAGGGGACGGAGCGACTCCCGGTGGAGAAACGGGAGGCAGCACCGGCAATCCTCCGACGGTCACCATTCCCGGAGGTGCCGTGACGCCGGTGCCGGGCGGATCGAGAGGAGGTGGACGATGAAAGTCCGCGGTGCTTCCGGAAAACGGCGCGGGGTCGCCCTGATCGCGGTGCTGTGGCTGATCATGCTGCTGTCCTTCATCGCGGTGGCGACGATCCGCGTGGTGGGCTTCGACCTCGACGTGGCGTCGTCGAACATCCATGGCTTCCGCGCCAAGCAGCTCGCCGAGATGGGCATCGCCGTGGGGGCCAATCCTGCCGTCGAGCGGATCGACCCCATTCTCAGCCAGTGGTCCGACGGCGAGGGCTTCGAGGTCCGGCTGATTTCCGAGGGCGGCAAGTTCAACATCAACCAGATCCTCATGCAGGAGGACATGAACCTGCTGCAGAACATGTTCATCGACTGGGGCATGGACATCGATCAGGCGGCGGCGGTGGCCGACGGCCTGGCGGACTGGGTCGACGCCAATGATCAGGAGTCCCTCAACGGCGCCGAAGTCGCCTACTACGAGGAGATCGGCCGCATCAACCAGCCCTTCAACCGCCCCTTCTACAACCTTGATGAGATGCGCCTGGTGCGGGGCATGGACCTGGTCGAGGCCCTGCGTCCGGACTGGCGCGAATGGTTCACCGTCTGGAGCGGCGGCGGCCTGGACGTGAACGAGGCGTCGGCGGAAATGATCTCGGTCGCGGCGGAGGTCGGGGTCGACGAGGCCGCGATCATCCCCGAGATGGTGCGGGGGCCTGACGGGGAGCGGGATACCGAGGATGACACTCCCTTCCAATCGCCGCAGGAAGCGCTTGCCTTGATCGGCGTGGACGGCAGTCTCCGCCCAGACATTTTGAACCGATTCAGCGCCAACGAGACCACCACCCGCATCGAGAGCACCGGCATTTCCGTCGGTGCCAAGCGGCGGATCATCCTGGTGGTGCGCAACCGCACGGGGCAGCCCGCGATTCTTGAACGAACCGAGGAGGTGGTGCCGTGAGCAAACAGTCGGAATGGTCGATGCTGGTTCCCGGCCCCCTCGGTTGGGAGTTGTGGAAACGCGGGCCCGATGGTGCCTTCCAGCGCCGGGATGGCGCGGAGGAGCCGATGAAGGTCTCCGAGGTGGGTGCGTTGCCGGGCGGGGATCTCGCCCTGCTGTTTCCGGTCCGGGCCTTTCACGCCCTGCCGTTCCGCGCCGAGAGCAAGGATGATTCCCTGTTCGACGACCTGGCGACGATGCATGCCGAGCGGCTCGGAATCCGGCCCGACCCGATGGCCGGGCAGCTCAGCGATCACTTCAAGGTGCTGGCCGACGACCAGTCCACCGTGCTGCTGCACGCGGTGCTCAAGACGCCGGGCGAGGGCGACCTGCCGCTGCGGACGCCGAAGGAATTCGATCTTTCGCCCCGGGCCTACGCCGTGGAAGGCGACACGCTGTGCGTGTGGAAGGAACTCGGACGCTGGGTCTTCGGCTTCTACGTCGGAGGCCGGCTGCTCTATTCGCAGGCAACCTCCTCCAGCACGGAGGCCCCGGATGGAGCGGTGTTGCGGGAAGTCCAGCTCGTGCTCAGCCAACTCGCGATGCAGGGCCTGCCCTGCAAGCCCGGCCTGATCCGCGTGTGGCCGCCGGAAGGTGAGCTGGGCGAGGCCGGGGCGCTGGCGGATGCCTTCCCGACCCGGCCGCGGGTCGAGGCGCGGCCCGATCCGGTGATGCCGGATCCCTTCAGCGACCTGCTGCCCGAGGACGTGCGGGCCGCGCGGGTGGCCCGCAAGCGCCGCAACCAGCGGACCACCCTGGTGACGCTTCTGATTCTCGCCTACCTCGGCGTGGTCGGCTGGTTCGGCTACCAGATCTGGGAAAAGCAGCGGGTAAAGAAGATACTGGCGGCAGAACTCGTGGAATTGCAGGGCGGCACCGCAGGGGTGCTCCAGGAGCACAACGCGCGCTGGACGGAACTGGGGCCGGTCGTTGAATCGCGGCTGAGTCCCATGGAAATCATGCGCGCGGTGCAACAGGCGATCCCGAGAAACAGCGGGCTGCGGTTGGGAACGGCGGATCTCAACGTCGATGGGGGCGAGATTCAGTTGATCGGCACCGCGCCCCAGTCGGCACCCGCGACGCAGTTCTACAGTTCGCTGCGGAACAGCGGCGACCTGAAGTGGCTCGAGTGGGAAGTGGAGCCACCCTCCAAGTCCGCCAAGGGCTGGGATTTCCGCGTGAGGGGCTTCCCCGAAGGCAGCGAGGAAACCTACTAAACCGATGAAAACCGACAAATCCACCCTCTTCCGGCTTTTCATGGGCACAGACCGAGCATGAACACCCGGGAGAAAAGACTGCTGATCCTCTTCGGAGTGGTGATTTTCGCCGTGCTCAACTTCTACGGCTACAACCTGTATGCGCAGAAGATGAACTCGCTGGAGCAGGAGATCGGAGCCGAGGGCAACGAAATCCTCGGCAAGCCGGCGACCGGCCTGATCGGCGAGATCGCGCTGGCCGAGCAGAATCTCGCCGAGCGCGAGAGTAAGGAACGCGAGATGGCGTGGCTTGCGGAAAACGAACCCGATCCCGAGGAGGGCGGCGCGGTGCAGTCGAAACTCGAGAGCTTCGTGACCAATCAGGCCCGGGCCGCCGGGCTGACCACCGACCGGCCGAAAATCCTGCCCAACGACACCGAGGGCGTTTACTACCACAAGGCGATCTTCGAGCTCAAGGCGACGGGCATGGAGGACGGGCTCTACCGCTGGCTCGTCCAGCTCCACGATCCCTCCTCGTTCCGTGCCGTGACCTCGCTCCGCCTCTCGCCGAACCGCGAGGATGACACCCGGATCGATGCGGTGGTGCGCGTGCAGCAGTGGTACGTTCCCCAAGCCCTCTGATTTCCGACCGATGATCCGTTTCCTCATTCCGATGCTCGCCGCCGCGACCGCGATGGCGGACGTGCCCTTGAAGCCGAACCTGACCCAGTATTCGAAGCTCTGGACCGATTCGCCCTTCACCAGCAAGCCGGTGATCGAGCGCGAGGTGCGCGAGGTCGAGAGCCCCCTCGACGACTTCGCCCTGAGCGGGATTTCCGAGCTGAAGGACGGCTACTACGTCGTCCTGATCAACAAGAAGAAGCCCGACGAACGGAAGATCATCCGCTCCGGGGACGATTCCGGATTCAAGGTGCTCGACGTGCAGTGGGGCGAGGAGACCTGGAAGGACACGGTGGCGAAGATCCAATCCGGCGCCCACACCAAGGAGATCGGATTCGATGAGCAGGTGCTGGCGGTGAAGCAGCCACCTGCCCAGCAGAAGCCGCCGCAGGCCCAGCCGGGACGGCCGGTGATTCCGGGACTCAACCAGCCCAACCCGGCGGCCCAACCGGGTGTAAGGACGCCGCGCCCCCGCGTGGTCCGCCCGCCGACGCCGCGGCCGAACACCAACAACAAGTAAGCCTGCTTTCGCCTTGCCCGACCTTCCCCAATCCTGATGCTTCCGCCCCAAGCCCGCCCTTCGATGTCACGTTTTCTTTTCCTCTGCCTCCTGCTGTCCGGCATCGCCGTGGCACAGGATCCCGCTCCGCCCCCGGGCCTGCCGGGTCTTCCCGCCGCCAACAATCCGGCGGCCGCCGCGGCGAACGCGCCGGATGGGAATCAGCCGGTGCAAAAGCCGATGATTTTCCCCAAGATCAACGGCGACCAGCTGGCCGACCTCTACCGGGAGTTCACCGGACGCCGCGTGACGGTGAGCGTCGCCGCCGCCGACGCCGAGTTCCGTTTCGTCCAACCACCGCCGCTCACTTACGGCGAGGCGGCCCAGTTGATCAAGAAGGCCGCCTTGCTGGAGGGCTTCGTGTTCGTGCCCGACGCCAACATGGCGGGCCACGACGTGCTGGTGATCGCCACCGGCGGGGCCAATCCGAAGGGGGAAGGCCTGGAAGTGATCATCGATCCGGCGGACCTGCCCCAGGATGACCGGGTGGTGAGCTACGTGATGAACCTCAAGTACATCAAGCCCGAGGAAATCGTCCGGACCTTCACCACCGTGATCGGCCAGTTTGGTGCCTACGGGTCGATCACTCCGATCCCGAACGCGGGTGCGGTGGTGATCACCGAAAAAACCTCGCTGATCCGCCGCTTGATCGAGTTGGTCGACGAGATCGACGTCTCGGCCTCGGTCGCGACCCGCTTCATCAAGGTGCAGTATGCGGACGTCCAGGAACTTTCGGACACGCTCAACGAGATCTTCAACAGCCAGCAGCAGGCCCAGAGCACGGCGCGCACCCAGCGGGTGCAGAACAATCCCAACACCCCGGTGATCCCGGGACTGCCGAATCCGGCGGCCAATGCGGCGGCGGCCGCTGCCGCAGCCGGTGGTGCGAGCAGCGCGGCGGAGGACGTGCCGATCCAGATCGTGCCCGACACCCGCACCAACCGGATCTTCGCGATGGGTCGCCCGGTGGACATCGTCTTCATCGAGGGCCTGGTCCGCGAGTTCGACAGCAAGACCGACGAGCGCAACTTCCTGCGTCGCAAACTCCGCTTCGTGGCGGTGGCGGATTTCCTCGAAATCGCCGAGCCTGCCTTGCAGCGGACCTTTGGTTCGAGCGACTCCACCAGCGCCGGTGGCGGGGGATCGGGCGGACGAAGCACTGGCGCGAATTTCGGCAACAACACTTCGAGCAGCAACCGGAACAGCACCTCAAGCAACAGCTCGCGAAACAACTTCTCCGGCAGTAGTTTCGGAGGAAGCAGCGGGGGAAGTTTCGGCGGTTCCGGTGGAGGAAGCAGCCTTGGCGACCCGAACATCAACAGCGCTCCCGAGGCACGGCTGGTAGGACGGACCCTGCTGGTCGCCGACAACATCACCAACTCGCTGGTGGTTCAGGGGCCACCGTCGGCCGTCGAGGTGGTCAACAACCTGCTCGATGAGATCGATGTGAAGGCCGAACAGGTCATGATCTCGGCCGTGTTCGGGCAGTTGGCTTTGGGAGAGGACTTCGATTTCGGAATGGATTTCCTCAGGACCATCGACGAAAATCAGGCGGCAAGGGGGAATGGCGTGCTTCCCGGCCAACTGCGCACGAGCCCCGGTGCGGGTTCCCTCGTGGATCCGCTCACGCTGCTGAACCCGGCCGCTTTTCCAAGCTCCGCGGGCCTCAGTCTTTACGGGATGATCGGAGATCACTGGAACGTCTACCTCAATGCACTCCAGTCGGACAGCCGCTTCGAGGTGATGTCGAGACCGACCATCTATACGGCAAACAACCGGAAGGGATTGATCTCAGCCGGCCAGCGGATCGCCGTCCCGACGAACAGCAACCAGTTCAACAACAGCTTCACCACCAATATCGAATACCAGGACGTCCTGCTCAGTCTCGAAGTCATTCCTTTGGTCAACTCGGATGACGAGGTGACGCTTGAGATCGCGCTTATCAACGATGAGGTGATCGGCGAGCAGTTGATCGAGAACGTGGGCTTGGTTCCGACGATTGGTCGGCGTGAGGTGCTGACGACGGTTACGGTGCCGGATGGAGCAACGATCGTGTTGGGTGGCTTGATTACTTCGACCAAGCGGGAATCGGTCACCGGAGTGCCTCTGCTCAGCGACATCCCTGGCCTCGGCAAACTCTTTTCGCGGACTTCGACCGAGGACGATCGCCAGGAGTTGATGATCTTCATTCAGCCGCGAATCGTTGATGGAGCAGCATCGCTGTATGACGCTCAGGCCGATATGGACAGCCGCTATGATGTTTCGGGGTCGACTCGGGAGTTCTCGAATGGGCCGGGCGTGCTGCCGGAGCGTGATTCATCGAGCGGAAGTGCTTCCTCAAGCCGCAGTGTCCCGGTGGCGCAGCCCGTCGAGGATGACGAGGAAAGTTCGGCCCGTCGGCTGCTCGGGCGTCCCGGCTCCCGCTGGCGGCACTGAGCTGAGGTTGCGGGGATCCGCGCCGTGGGGGACGGGTTGCCGGGTGCCGGAGATCCCGGCGCGCCGACACAATTGGAGCGCGGACTTGCCAAGCCGCGGGGCAGCGAGCAATTTCGGTGGGTGCCGGTGGTTCGCGAGGATCGACCGGAGAACACCAAGACCCAACCATGTCAGAGATTTCAGAAGGCGAACTCGATCCGAAGGTCAAACCCGTGTGGCTCAAGGCCATGACGGCGGTACAGACCAAGAATTTTGGCTACGCGATCAAGCTGCTCCAGTCGGTCCTGAAGGATGCTCCGGGGTTCCTGGATGCCCGCCGCTTGCTGCGCAAGTGCGCGGGTCACGAGTCCGGTGGTCCCAAGAAGCGGTCGGGCCTGTTCGGGATGAAGACCGGCGGCGGTCTCGGGACCATGAAATTGTCGGGCCAGGTGAAGAAGGACCCGCTGGCCACCCTGCCGGCGATCGAGGCCGAGCTGGCCAAGGATCCCTACAGTCCCGAATTGAACGACCTGCTTTTCGAAGCCTTCAAGGTTCTCGAATGGACCGAGAGCGCGGCATTTGCCCTCGAGACGATCCGCAAGGGACACCCCGAGGAGGCGAAGTACCTGCACAAGCTGGCCGAATTCTATCACTCGCTGGGGGATAGCCCGAAGGCGGCGGAGGTCTATCGCGACATCATCAAGCACCACCCGACCGACTCGGCGGCGATCAAGGGCGAGAAGGATGCCACGGCCCGGGCTTCGATGGAGAAGCAGAAGTGGAGCGAGGATTCGAGCATGCGCGACCTGATGCGCAACAAGGAGGAGTTCGAGGACATCGAGAAGCAGGCCCGTACCGGGCTGACCCGCGAACAACTCGAAGAGCGCCGGGACCAGCTTGCCGAGCAATACTCACAGGATCAGAACAACCTGAAGGTGGTCAAGGAACTGGCTTCGGTGTTCGAGCGCCTCGAGGACTGGGAACAGGCGCACGCCTATTTCGATTGGGCCTTTTCCCTGAGCAATGGTGACAGCGCCCTGAGAACCAAGGCGGAGAAGATGCAGGACCGGCTCAAGGAGCAGGAACTTCTGGAATTGCAGGCCCGGGCCGCGGAGAACCCGGACGATCCGGAGATCAAGGCGATGCTGGAGGAACGGCAGCGCGAGCGGGTTCAGGAGTCGGTCGACGATGCCCGGCGGCGGGTCGAGCAGAACCCCACCGATCCGCTCCTCCGCTTCGAGCTGGGTCGGGCGCTCTACAACGCCGGTGACTACAGCGCGGCGATTCCGCAGCTCCAGCAGGCGAAGCGCAATCCCCACATCCAGTCGAAGGTGCTGCTGCTGCTCGGACGGACCTTCAAGGCCAAGGGGATGCGGGACATGGGTGTGAAGCAGCTGGAGACGGCGCTTTCCGACCTTGTGGCGATGGATGCGACCAAGAAGGAGGTCCTCTACGAGAAGGGTCTTCTGCACGACGAGATGGGCGACAAGGAAGCGGCCATCGAGTGCTTCAAGGAAATCTACGAAGTGGACTACGGCTACCGGGACGTCGCTCAGCGGGTGGAGTCGTCCTACGGCGGAGACTGAAGGGCGCTCCGTTACTCCATGCCGGACTCGGTCCGCTGGAGAATCGTCTCCAGCGATTCGTCGCCGATCACCCAGTCGTCCGCGATCACTTCGGTGATCAGGAACTGGCGGGACACGCCGTCTTCCGCGTTGCGAAGCCGCAGGGTGGTCCGGAAGGACCCCGCCTTGCCCGAAAGCTTGTCCGGCTCCGACGCCGCAAGCAGATTGCGGCGCAGGATCGCCCTGATGGCGCCGAATTGCGGTCCGTCGCGACGGCAGTAGCCGTAGAGGCTGGCATCGCCCCCGGGATGGGAAAGGGCGAAGCAGGCCCAGATGTCGTCGTCCCGGAACGGCCCGTTGAAGTAGTTGTCTTCCTTGCCCGTGACGCGAACCATTCCCTGCCGGACGGTGCCTTTCAGCCAGTCATGGAAGGGAGGGTCGCAGTGGCCGACCGTGGCATCGAAATCGATTTTCCAGTCGCGCTCCTGATTCACGGTGAAGGTGACGAGCAGGGGTGGCCCGGACTCCTTGGGGACCATCACGAAGCTGACGGGCTCGCAGATCGCATCGAACGCACCGAGCCAGGCAGGGGTGCGGAATCCTTTTGCCTCCTCCTCCTCGATGGTGCGGAGCCGGGCCAGGGCGCCGGTGGGACGGATTTTCCCCGGGTGGAGCAGTGGCTCCAGTGCCTCCGGGGTGTCGGCGTCGAGCATCGCCGACACCATCTCGAGCGCCTCGTCTGCCGCCAGGGCGGGGATCGACTCGGGATCATTCAAGTCGGGCCGGTTCGAAGGGCTTGCGGCCCCTGATTGCGGGTTTTGGCGGAGCAGGGTCCACACCAGCAGCCCCGAGATGCCGAAACCCGCCAGGATCAGGCCCAGCATCAGCCACCGGCGGAGCACGGCGCCATGGTTCGCGCCGGCCGCCCCATAGCGCGCGTCCCGCCCGCCGCCCTGCCTCCGGCGGCGGCGGCGAGCCGGGTCACGCGTGTCCTTGGTGATCCTTCCGACCCGTCCGAGTTCGCCCCGGGAGGGACCCGCGACGCGGGTCTGCACGCTGCCATGGGAACGGCCGGACTTGTCGGGAATCTTCGCCATCCGCGCTCAACGGGGGTAGAGGGTAATCCGGTAGCGATCATAGCGGTCGTCGGGGCGGAAAAGCCAGCCCGGATTCCGGTTGAGCACCTCGTAGCCGGTGAGCATGAACTCGGGGAGGATCTGATTGCTGTTGGGGTCGTAAACCTTGTTTCCGGTCAGGTATCCCCGGAGCTTGTATTCGTAATTCTGGTCGTAGCCGTAAACGCGGTCCGCGCCACTCTCCGGGAGCCGGTCGGGCTGGCGCTTCTTGTCTTCCCGCACGACGACCAGCTTGGCCTTGTTCCACGACTCCCGCGGCTTCCGGACGTATCCCCAGAAGCGTGTTTTCTCGACGTAGTAGCGGCGACCGATGAAGTGGTCACCGGTCGGCTCGGCGGCGATCGCGGCCTTGCGCTCCTCGAGGGTGGGCCCGCCCATGTTTCCGGAACCGAAAGAGCCGGCGCACTGGCAGAGGACGAGGCAGGCCAGCAGACTTGCGGCCATCTTCGGAGATACGATCATTCTTGGGTGGAAGGCTAGTGTCCTGCGCGGAAAGAGCGTTGCCTTTCGCGCGCGAGATTTTTTCCAAATGCAAGGCGTGAGGAGGAAGCGAATCGAGATTCGTGACCGACGAACAACGCAGCAGTTGGGAAAAAGACCCGCGCCCCATTCGGGGACCGAGCGTAGCGAGCAAACTTCAAAAACTCCTCCATTTCTTCGAAAGGTGACGAACTTGATGCGCGGGACACTAGGGGAAGGCGCCAGCGGGCGACAAGCGCCAAACCGGGGCGGCGAGGACAGGGCCAGGGCGATCCTTGACACGGGTTCTCGCCAAGCCGGGGGGAGTGCCGGTAGGGTCCGCGCGATGATAGACGGCGAGGAGCGGTATGACGGCACCTGGGTGGTGCTCCCGACCTACGATGAGGCGGAGAATCTTCCGGGAATCTCGTCGGCGATCCTCGCGGCGCTGCCGGGTGCGAGGCTGCTGGTGGTGGACGATGCCTCGCCGGATGGAACCGGCAGGCTGGCGGACGAACTGGCGGCGGACGAACCGCGGATGCGGGTGCTGCACCGGGCCGGCAAGGAGGGCCTGGGAAAAGCCTATCTCGCCGGGTTTGAAGTGGTGATCGAGGCCGGGGCCGGGTGCGTCGTCCAGATGGATGCCGACTGGTCGCATGCGCCGGAGGCGTTGCCATCGCTGGTCGATGCCATTCAGGCGGGAGCGGATCTGGTGATCGGGTCCCGCTACGTGCGCGGCGGCGGCGTCGAGGGCTGGGGACTCCACCGACGGCTCATTTCACGGGGTGGTTCGATCTTTGCCCGCACGATGCTGGCGCTCGAACCACACGACCTGACCGGTGGTTTCAAGGCGTGGAAGAGGGAGACGCTCGCGGCCATCGACTGGGACGGGGTCCACTCGGGCGGCTACGTCTTTCAGATCGAGATGACCCATCTTGCGTCCCGGGCAGGCGCCCGGGTGGTCGAGGTGCCCATCGTCTTCAAGGATCGCGAGGTTGGACAGAGCAAGATGTCCGGCGGCATCATCACCGAGGCGCTTGGCGTGGTGCTGAAGCTGGGTTGGCAGAACCTGCGGGGCCGGTAGGCGCGAAGCGCCTGGAAGCCCGATCAGGGCTCGTCTTCCGGTTCTGCGTCCGGGGTGGAGTCCCCGCGTGGCTTGAGAACCCAGACCTTGTCGACCCGCCTCACGGTTTCCATGGATTCCATGGCCTCCTCCACGAAATCCTCAGGTGGCAGGACAAGGATCGCCCGGTCGTAGCTGGCCATGGTTTCGAGGATCAGCTCCTTCATCAGGCGGAGAGCGGACTCGGAGATGAAGCGCTCGTACTTGACCATGGTGTCGGGCAGGCCCTCCTGCATGTAGAGCATGTTGTCCGGCCCGAAGGGATCGCGGTAGGTTACCGGGCGCCACCCGCCGCCGGCGATGGTGAAGCCGCTGCTGTTGGCGAAGAGATAGGGCGTCACGATGTCCTTCTCGAGAACGAGGTGGCCCCAGGCGTGGCGCAGGGGGTTGATCTTGTCGCCGTGCTCCGGGCTGCCGAACATGAGGGGCAGGACCTTGGTGCCACGTGGAAGGTCCTGGCCGGCTTCGACGACCTTGGCAACCTCGGAGCTGAGGCTCTTGGCGGCACGGTGCTGGACGAAGAAAAGGGTGAGGCTGGCCACCAGGGTGAAGCCCAGCAGCGCGCGGGGACGACGTGCGATCCACGACGGCAGCGGGAGCATTGCGGCAATCAGGAGCGCGAGAAATGCGAAGCGCTCGGGAAGGAAGTTGAGCGCGGGAAAGTTGGGCAGGGTGAACAGGGCCACCAGCATGACCACGAACACCCGGGCGAGGCACTGGTCCCGGCCCTGGCCGCGAATGCCGATGCCCCGCAGCGCGAGGATGCCGGCGCTGAGGAGGGCGATGAGCACCGGGAGGCGGATGAGGAACTCGGTGCGATCGAAAGCAATGACATTGGAAAGCAGCACCCGGATGTTGGGCAGGATCCCGGGAAAGTTCGGGGCGAAGGCCGCGAGGTTGTCGTTGGGCGGAGAAGCCAGGGAAGTGGCACCCAGCAGGATGACCGCGGGGGTGCCGACGACGGCGAGGCGCAGCCACGGCACGAGCTTGCGGCCGGGCGCTTCGATGAAGAAGAGAATCGCGCCGATGATGACCGGTGCGACGGGGTGGGCGATGGCGCCGATGAAGAGCAGCACCGAGGCCGCGAGCAGTCCGCCCCAGCCGGCGGGCTGCCGGAGCCCTTCGGCGTCGGGTTTCCCCGAGGCCATCGCCAGTGCCGCGATCCCGAAGATCAGGCTGAGCATGTAGGCGTGGAAGCCGATCAGCGGCAGCAGGGTGGTTGCGAGCAGGCAGACGAGAAAGACGTGGGTCTGGCGATCCGGGGCGAAGCGGCGCAGCCAGAACAGCATCACGAGCGGCAGGCCGAGGATCACGGTGGAGACGACGACGCGGTTGGCGGCGTCGATTTCCATGAAGCGCGACAGGAAGATCAGCAGGAAGTAGTAGAGCTTGTAGGGGCTCAGGTCCCGATTGACCGTGAAGTAGTCGGGAAAGGGTGAGCCGGGCTCGTTAAACTGCTGGACGATATGGGTCAGCGCGAGGTGGTTCGGGTCGTCCTGTCCGGGCCAGTAGTCGACCGTCCACGGCAGTGCCGCGAGCGGGATCAACGACAGCACGAGGATCACCCAGTGCTTCCGGGTGAAGCGACCGGTTCCGGACGTCGGCACCGGATTTTTGTCGGCAGGTTCCATCGGCCGGGGGGGAGCGGGAACGACGCGGGCCTCAGGCCGGGGTGGCATCGGGGTTGCCCGGGCGTTTCTTGAGTTGGAGACGGAGATCCCGGAGTTGCTTGGGATCGACCTCGGCGGGTGACTGGCTCATCAGGTCGCTGCCCTTGTTGTTTTTCGGGAAGGCCATGACTTCGCGGATCGAGTGCTCGCCGCAGATGAGCATGACCAGGCGGTCGAGGCCGAGGGCGACACCGCCGTGGGGCGGGGCACCGAAGCGGAAGGCGTCGAGGATGTGCCCGAACTCATCGGCGGCCTGCTCTTCGCTGATGCCGAGGGCCTTGAACATGGCACTCTGAAGCGGGGCCTCGTGGATCCGGATCGAGCCGCCGCCGAGTTCGTGGCCGTTGAGGACGACGTCGTAGGCAAGGGCGCGGATGTCGGTGGAAAGCTCGCCCTTGAGGAGCTTCTGCTCGTCGTCGGGATGGGGGCGGGTGAAGGGGTGGTGGACGGCAACGTAGCGGCCTTCCTCCTCATCGAAGGCGAGCAGCGGGAACTCGGTGACCCAGAGGAAGTCGAGTTCGGTGTTGTCCTTGGTGAGTTGCTGCATTTCGGCGCAGGCGAGACGCACGCGTCCGAGCACCTCGCAGGCGCTTTCCCATTGGTCGGCGGCGAAGAGGATGAGGTCGCCGGGCTCGATGTTCAGTTTGGCACGCAGCGCTTCGACCTCGTCATCGGTCATGCGCTTGACGAAGGGCGAGCGCCACTTGTCCCGCTCCTCGCCGCGGGCCTGGATGTAGGCAAGGCCCTTGGCTCCGGCGTCCTGGGCGAGCTTGGTGAGCTTGTCGATCTGTCCGGTGGAGATGTCGGCGAAGCCCTTGGCGTTGATCGCCTTGACCACGCCGCCATTGGCGACGGCCCCGGAGAAGACGCGGAACTCGCAGTCCTTGAGTTCCTCGGAGAGGTCGACGAACTCGAGCGCAAAGCGGCGGTCGGGCTTGTCGGAGCCGTAGCGGTCCATCGCCTCGCGCCAGGTCATGCGGTCGAAGCTGGCCGGGATCTCGGCCTCGAGCGACTCCCGGAAGACGCGGCCGAGCAGGCCTTCGACGAGGTGGATGATGTCGTCCTGGCCGACGAACGAGGCCTCGATGTCGATCTGGGTGAACTCCGGCTGGCGGTCGGCGCGGAGGTCCTCGTCGCGGAAGCACTTGGCGATCTGGAAGTATTTCTCCACGCCGCCGACCATGAGCAGCTGCTTGTACTGCTGGGGGGCCTGGGGCAGGGCGTAGAAGTGGCCTTCCTGGAGGCGTGAGGGAACGAGGAAGTCGCGCGCCCCCTCGGGCGTGGACTTTGAGAGGATGGGGGTCTCGATCTCGAGGAAGCCCTGGTCGTCGAGGAAGTCGCGGGACGCCTTGGTCACGCGGTGGCGGAGACGAAGGTTGCGCGACATCCGTGGCCGGCGCAGGTCGAGGTAGCGGTACTTCATCCGCAGGTCCTCGTTGGAAAGTTCCTTGTCGAGCTGGAAGGGAAGCACCTCGGCCTTGTTGACGATGACCAGTTCGCTGGCGACGATCTCGACTTCGCCGGTGGGGATCTTGTCGTTGATGGTGCCGTCGAGGCGTTGCGAGACCTTTCCGGTGACGAGCACGACGTCCTCCTCCCGGAGCTGGTGGGAGAGTTTGGCGGCCTCGGCATTCTCCTCGGGGCGGAACACGCACTGGGTGAGGCCCTCGCGGTCGCGGAGGTCGATGAAGATCACGCCGCCGTGGTCACGGGCGGAGTTGACCCAGCCGATCAGCGTGGCGGTCGAACCGATGTCGGAAGCGCGGAGTTGGTTGCAGTGGTGAGTTCTCATCGTGCGTGGAAATGGACCAGGATGGATGGGATGGATTGGATTCTATCTTGAAAGAGGATAGACTCTCTTCACTTCGACCTTTGGGTTGCCGAAGTTGATGATGAGTCCGAGCGGCAGTCGGGTGGCCTTGAGGTAGCTGAGCATCTGGGCGAGTTCCCGATCGGTGATCTTTTTGATGGTCTTGGTGTCGATGATCACTGAGTCGTAGGCAATCAGGTCGGGAATGAGCGTATCGATGAGGGTGTCCTTGTAGTTCAGTGGGAACTGGCGCTGTTGGTCGTAGGGAATCGATTGGAGCTGAAATTCGCGGACCATCGCCCGCTCGTAGGCCTTCTCCCGGAATCCATAACCTAGTTCGTTCATCGCTTCATAGGCAATGCCGATGATCGTTCCGGTCTCATCCTTCAAATTCATCACATCCATCCTATCCATCCTGGTCCGGAATCTAGGCCAGGAGCGGGCCGTCGGGTTGCTGGAGGCGGTCGGTGAGCCATTCGGCGAGGCCGAGGACGTGGCAGGTCTCCTCGGCGCGGGAGGCGAGGATCTTGAGCTGGAGTTCGGGGAGCTCGCTGCCGATGACCAGGGCGAAGCGGGCGCCGGATTGCTCGGCGCGCTTGAGTTGCTTGTTGAGCTTGCCGGTGGCGAAGGGCAGGTCGCAGGAGATGCCGGCCTCGCGCAGCTCGGTCAGGATCTTGAGCGCCTCCGGGCGCTTCGATTCGTCGGCGAGCACCAGCAGGACGTCGCAGGCGGCCGCCTGACGCTGCAGCCACACTTCCATCCGCATGCGGGCGTCGGTGTGCTCCTCGATGAAGTTGCGGATGACGTAGTCGCCCATCGCGAAGCCGGTGGCCGGCAGGTCCACCGAGCCGTCGGAGATGGTCGAGACGAGCGTGTCGTAGCGGCCGCCGCCGGCGACGGCGCGCATCGAGCGGCTGCGGTCGAAGACCTCGAAGACGACGCCGGTGTAGTAGGCGAGGCCGCGGACGATGGAGAGGTCGAGTTCCACGAAGCTTTCCAGTCCGCGCGCGGCGAGGTCCTCGCGGATCGCCTCGAAGGCGAGCGAGGCATTTTCCGGCGAACGGATGAAGGACTGGATCTCGTCGAGGGTGAGGCCGAAGTCGGCGAGCTTGGCGGCCGAGTTCTCGGGCTTGTCGCGCTCGAGCTTGTCGATGATCTGGAGAAAGTCCGGGATGCGTTCCTCGTCGATGCCGCGCCCGGAGGCGAAGTCGAGCCAGGCCTGGCGATCCGAGACGCGGACGACGAAGTCGCCGTCGCCGAAGCCGAAGGCGCGCATGGTGTCGACGGCGAGGGCGATCAGCTCGGCATCGGCGCGCGGGCCGGCCTCGCCGAGGATGTCGACATTGAACTGGTAGAACTCGCGGCCGCGGCCCTTCTGCGGCTTTTCGTAGCGGTAGCACTGGCCGATCTCGAACCACTTGAGCGGCTTGGGAAACTCGCGCTGGTGCTGGGCGGCGATGCGGGCCAGCGAGGCGGTGACCTCCGGGCGCAGGCAGACGTCGCGCCCGCCCTGGTCCTCGAAGCGGAACAGCTGGGAGGAGAGCTCGCCGCCGGACTTCTTGAGGTAGAGTCCGGTGTCCTCGAGCACCGGCGTATCGTACTCGACGAAGCCGTAGGTGCGGGCGACCTGGCGCCAAGTCTCGAAGAGATAATTGCGCACGGCGCACTCCCGCGGTGGGAAGTCGCGGAATCCCGGCAGGGCTTGGAAGGTTCGAGAGGCCATGGGAAGCGGCGCCGGGCGCCGGAAGCGGGGCGGGAGGATGCATGGTGCCGGAGGCAATTCAAGGCGGGATTGGGGGCCGGAGAGGGCTCGGGCGGTGGATTGCTTGATCGACGGGATGAAGATGGATGAAGAGGATGGATGATGGAGGTGGGATTTTCATGCACGCGATCCCGGGAACGGACTTCTCGTCACCCGAAAGGGGGGTGCCGATCAAATCGACATCCCCATGGAATTATGGGAACAATGGCAGCTTCATGGCCGACGTGAAACCCACCCGAACCAAGGTCGCGGAAACACTCAGGCGCACGCTTCACGTCTCGGTAGGGGTGCCCGCCCTGCTCCTTGCATGCCCGGGGGTGAGCCAAGCCAAGGATCCCGCGGAACCGGGCTTTCCCGCGGGCATCCGGATGGCGGCACCGGCGCGAGGTGAAGCGGCCGTCGCGGCGTTGGGCGGTCGTCTCCCCGAGGTCGCGGCTTTTCATGGGCGGTCCGCCCGGCAGCTCCGCTCGGTCTTTCGTGCGGACCCCTCCCTCTGGGTGGATGAAGTCGGACAGCTTTTCTACGCCTGTCCGGCCCAGTGCACGGATTGCGGACCCGAGCATGGCCCGGAAGGCGACGGGGTGCTCGAAATCGGTCCCACCGATCCGGGGCCGTTCGACACCTCGCAGGCCTTCCTGCTCCACAGCCGCCCCGGCGCCGACCGGGTGATCTACCTGGACTTCGACGGCCACGTCGACGACACCCCCGGCAACTGGAAGGAGGGGGCCTACGCGCCTCCCTACAACATTCCCAACAGCAACCCCAACTCGTTCAGCACCGAGGAGCGCAACCGCATCATCGAGATCTGGCAAAGGGTGGCCGAGGATTTCTCGATGTATCAAATCGACGTGACCACCGAGGAACCGGACATCGAGGACTTGAGGAAGACGGATTCCGGCGATGCGCGATACGGCATTCGCGTCTGCATCGGCGGCAGTGGTCAGGATTGGTTTGGTCGCGGGGTGGGGGGCGTTGCCTACGTGGGCTCCTTCGATGCGGGCAATGACGTTCCCTGCTGGGTGTTTCCCGCGGGCTCGGGATACACCGCCAAGAACGTCGCGGAAGCGGCCTCGCATGAGGCCGGGCACACGCTTGGGCTGATCCACGACGGCATCGAGGGAGGAGCCGGATACTACAGCGGCCAGGGGTTCTGGGGGACCATCATGGGCGTCAGCTACGACGATCCGATCAGCCAGTGGAGCAAGGGGGAATACGCCGACGCGAACAACACGCAGGACGATCTGGCCGTCATGCTCACCCAGGGTGCGGTTTACCGCCCCGACGACCATGGGGGGACCCTCGCCAGCGCCACCGAGCTCGGTGCCGATTCCGGAACGGCCTCGGTCGCCGGGGTCATCGAGCAGCGCACCGATGTGGACTTCTTCCGAATCGAGGCGGCGGGTGGCTTGCTCGAGGTGAATGCCGATCCCGCGCCCAGGGGTGCCAATCTGCGGATCGAGGTGAAACTCTATGATGCGGCCGGCGCGCTGTTGGAGACCGCGACGTCCGAAGACACCAGCGCCGGCACCCAGCCGGTCATCCTGACCCGAACCGTGGCTGGCGGCTCGTACTATTTCTCCGTGGACGGCATCGGAAACGGCGACCCGCTGACGACCGGCTACACCGACTATGCCAGCCTCGGTCAGTATGAGGTGGTGGTTTCCGGCGTGGTCCCGCTCGGCTTCACCTGGCTGCCGGTGACGGCGGGCACGTATCCGTGGAGCGATGCGTCCAACTGGGTGGCCGGCAGCGTGCCGGGCGGCGCCGGCGCGACCGTGCGGATGAACCACAACATCTCCGGCGACCAGACGGTCCTGCTTGCCGGCCCCACCGCCCTCGGAAGACTGACCCTCGGGGACTCCAACGGCACCCATGCCTTCACGCTCGCCTCCGGTGGAGGCTCGCTGGTGTTCGACAACTCCGGCAGTGCCTCGAGCCTGAGCAGGACGACCGGCGCCGACGATGTGATCTCGGTGCCGCTATCGTTGGAAGGGCCGTTGGATATCAACCAGTCCGCATCCGGAACGCTGGAATTCACGGGTGGGATCGGGGGCGGCGGTTCGCTGAGCAAGAGCGGAGCCGGCACCCTCGTCTTTGGCGGGCCCAACACCTACACCGGTGCGACCACGCTCGCCGACGGCCTGCTGAGGCTCGATGATTCCGAAGGGTTTCCCGGTGGCATCGACGATACGGCGGGGCCGGGTGAAAGCGTGCTTTTCCTCAAGGGCGGCGTGCTCGGGCTTCACGGCGACTTCACGCGTCAACTCGGCACCGGTCCCGGCCAACTGAATTGGGATCCCGGCACGGGAGGGGCGGGCAGCGGCGGTTTTGCCGCTTTCGGCGCGGATCGGCAGGTGCGGCTCAACAACGGAACGGGGGCATTTTCCTGGCAAACCGGGATCATCGGGCCCCAGAAGACCCTCGTTCTTGGCGACCCGGAGGCCACCCACACGCTGCGTTTCAGGAACGGCATCAGCTTCGCCGGAAGCCAACGAACGGTCATGGTCAAGGACGGCCTGGCTGACGTGGATGCCGTTCTTGCCGGCAAACTGACCGGCGGGAACTCCAGTGGTTTGATCAAGAGCGGTGCGGGTGTGCTTTCGATTTCCAGTCCGTCGAATGACTACACCGGCGCCACGATCGTCAGGGGCGGCATGCTTCGCCTCGAGGACGCCGGTGCCTTGCCGGGGGGCAACCTCACACTCCAGGGGGGCGGGCTCCTCGGGCTTGGTGCCGGAGATCTCGTCGACCGAACCATCGGCGCCGGCATCAACCAGCTCCGCTGGTCAGGCGACGGTGGCTTTGCCGCCTTTGGCGCGGATCGGGTGGTGCGATTCTCCCCGGAACAGGAAACCTCCGGCAGCAGCTCGATCAATTGGAACGCCCCGAATTTCATCGGGGCTGGGCAGGTGCTGATCCTGGGCCACGAAACGGCCGACGCCACGATCGACTGGCAGCACCGGATTTCCCTCGCGGGCAGCACACGCATCATCCAGGTCGAAGACGGATCCGCCCTTATCGACGCGAAGATGAGCGGGATCGTGGCCGGAGGCACCAGCGCCAACACCAACAATCGATTCAACAAGACCGGCCCCGGCACGCTCGCGTTCACCGCCCAGAATTCCTACTGGGGGAACACCATCGTGAGTGCCGGGACGCTGATGATCGGCGATGGCGGCAGTTCGGGCGGAGTCTCGAAGAACTCGGCCGAGATCATCGTCGAGGCCGGCGCCACCCTCGCGGTGAACCGCGCCGATACCGTGACCCAGGGTTCGGATCCGTTTCCGGCTCCGATCAGCGGCGACGGCGGCTTCGTGCAAACCGGTTCCGGAAACACGGTGCTCATGCTGGCGAACAGCTACATCGGACCGACCGTGATCGAGGCAGGCACGCTCACCCTCGGAGCCGCCGGCGTTTTGCCCGACGGGACCGAAGTTGTCATCGGCAACGCCATCCTCGATGCCGGTTCCGTCTCGGAAATCATGGGCCGCCTCGACGTCACGGATTCGGCCACCATCCATTTTGGAGCCGGTTCCTCGCTGGCCTTTGCCGACAGCCGGTCCATCGACTGGGCCGGTGGCACGCTTGATCTCACCGGTGCCTTCATTTCCGGAGCATCCCTTCGCTTCGGCATCGATGCCAACGGCCTCACCGCGGCCCAACTCGCGCGGATCTCCGCCACCGGCTTTTCCGACTTTGCGCTGAACGACAGCGGCTTCCTGACTGCCACAGAGCTGACCGGCTACGCCGTCTGGGCCGCGATCAATGCTCCGGGTGGAGCCCCGGGCGACGATTTTGACGAGGACGGCGTGTCGAACGGCATCGAATACGTCCTAGGCGGTGACACGGACACCAACGATCTCGCCAAGCTTCCAAGCCTTTCCCGCATCGGCGGCGACATGGTGTTCAGCTTCCTCCGTGATCAGGAATCCATCGACGGGTCCACTCTCGTCGCCATCGAAATCAGCCCGGACATGACCGACTGGTCGGACAGCCGGGCGGTTCCCGACGGTGCGTCCGTCAACAACCCCGGCGTGACCGTCGTCAAAGATCTGCCGGTCCCCGGCACCGACACCGTGACATTGACTCTTCCGCTGGGCGATGATGTCAGGAAGTTCGCCCGGTTGGTGGTGACCCCCTGACGCAGGCTTGAGATTCGGGTTTGGCTGGAGGCGGAAAGGCGTCAGTCTGTGCGCGGATGCTGCGAACCCTGAGAGCGGTGGATTTCCGGTGCTTCGAGAGCCTGGCGCTGGAAGTGCCGGCGAGCGGTGCGGTCTTCACCGGGCGCAATGCGCAGGGCAAGACCTCGGTGCTGGAGGCGGTGTGCCTGCTGATCCGGCTGCATTCGCCGCGGACCGCGCGGATGTCGACGCTGGCGCGGATCGATGGAGCGGGGGGATTCGGGCTGGCGGGCGAGGCGTGGAACTGCGAGCGGCGGGTGGATTGGCGATCGCGGCAGCCGATGGATTTCCGGGTCGATGGCGAGACTCGCGCGAGCCAGGGTGCCTACCTCGAGGATGGCGGGCTGCTGGTGTGGATGGGGAACGACGACATCGAGATGGTGCGCGGTGGCGGCGAGACGAGGCGGCGGTATCTGGATTTCATCGGATCACAGGTGGCGCCGGATTATCGTCGGGCGCTGGCCCGCTACCGCCGGGCGCTGAAGGCGCGGAATTTCCTGCTCAAGGATCCGGCACGGCGGGAGGCGGAGATCCGGTCCTACGAAGGTGTGATGGTCGAGGCAGCGGCGGTCCTGCGCTCGGTGCGGGTCTCGGTATCCGAACGACTGGCCCCGGCGGTGGCGGAGCGGCAGGAGGGCATCGCCGGGCATCCGGAGAAGCTGGAGCTGGAATACCGGGCGGAGGGCGGCATGGACCTTGCCGCCGCCTTCGAGCAGGCGCGGGAGCGGGAACTGCGTCAACGCCGGAGCCTGGTCGGGCCGCACCGCGACGAGCTGATTTTTCGGCTGAACGGACTCGACGCGGGCACCTACGGCAGCGAGGGGCAGCAGCGGACGCTGGCCCTGGCGCTGAAACTGGCCCAGGGAACGGTGCTGGCGGAGACGCGAGGGGTGCAGCCGATCTGGCTGATCGATGATGTCTTCGGGGAGCTGGACGTGGCCCGGCGCAACGCGGTGATGAAGGCTCTGCCGGGCGATGCGCAGCGGTTGATCACGACCACCCACCTCGACTGGTTGGAGGAGTCGCCGGATCTGGCCAAGCTCAGGCGCTTCCGCGTGACGGCGGGGAGGGTGGAGTAGGGGAGCTGCGGCATGGGGAGCTGCGGCATCCTGCCGCAGTTTGTGTAAATCGGGCGGTGGCGCGTTCAGCGGCAGGATGCCGCAGCTCCATAAAAAAGGGCGGGCATTGCTGCCCGCCCTTTGGATGAATCGGCTGCCAATCAGGCCTTGCCGGGGACCGGCGGCACTTCCTCGGGAAGTTCGATTTCGCCCTTCTCGAAGGCGAGGGCGCCGGGAGTGCAGGCGTAGTTGTAGAACGGAGACTTCTCGTTCTCCATCACGTCCACCCAGCGGACCATCTGGCCGGTGTAGGCGGACATCCGGCTCATGATGGCCACCATGGTCGACTCGGCGATCTGCTTGGATTCGTTGAGCGGCTCACCGGCGATGATGCTCTTGATCAGTGCCACGTGCTCCTGCACCTGGCCATTGCCGGACTCAAGCTTGATTTCCGGCACCTGGACCTCCTTGCCGTTGATCTTGCCACCGCCGAGGCAGGAGCCTTCGGTGCCGGTGAACATCTCGCCGACCCGGTCGTAGCACCCGGCGATCTGGCGGCACTGGCTGTGGATGTGAACGTCGTCGCCAAAGTCGAGATCGACGCTGAAGAAGTCGAACTGGTTGCCGGTCTCGCGACGGGCGCGGCCACCGAAGCCGAGGGCCGACACGGGAATCCGGCCGAGATACCAGATGGCGACGTCGATGTTGTGGACGTGCTGCTCGACGATGTGGTCTCCGGAGAGCTCGGTGAAGTTGAGCCAGTTGCGCGCCATGTAGGAGGCGTTGGTGTCGCCGTCCTGGCGGCGCTTGATCCACGGGATGCGGCCGTTCCACTGGATGATTCCACCCTTGATCTCGCCGATCGCCCCGGCGTCGATGCGGGCCTTGTTCATCAGGTAGCCGGCCGAGTGCCGGCGCTGGGTGCCGGTGGCGACGCCGAGACCCTTGGCCTTGGCCTTTTCACCGGTGGCGATGACCGCACGGGCACCGACCGGGTCGACGGCCACGGGCTTCTCGATGAAGCAGTGCTTGCCGGCCTCGACCGCGGCGTCGAAGTGGAGCGGACGGAAGCCCGGAGGGGTGGCCATCAGGACGAAGTCGCAGTCGCTGGCGATCACCTTCTGGTAGCCGTCGAATCCGTCGTAGCACTTGTCTTCGGAAAGCCCATGCTGCTTGCCGACCCCGACGGCCTTGTCCTTGAAGGCGTCGGCGCAGGCGACCAGCTTGCCCTCGATGCCGAGGAGTTTGCAGGCTTCGATCCAGTTCTTGATCGCGCCGTTTCCGCGTCCGCCGCAGCCGATCAGGCCGGCTTTCAGCGTCTTGGTGCCGGAATTGATGTTGGCCGCCATGAGCGGGGAGGCCGCCAGGGCGGCACCGGTCAGTGTGGAGGCTTCGATGAAGGAACGTCGGGTCCAGGGTGTATTCATAGATTGGTGGGTTGGTTGAACGGGTGCCGATCGGCTGGATTGGCTAGTCCCTTTACGCACGGAAGGCAGGTTTATTGCGCCCTTCCGCCCGAAATCCTCGGTCCAGCCGAGCTGGAAGTCCAGCCCGCGGCTTCAAGGAGGTTTGCAAGGCGAGGCCGCCGGGCTTCGTAGGGGGCGGATCAGTCGACGCTCGATCCATAGGGCGGGACCCATGGTCCTGTCGCTACTACTTGCTCCCGCCGTCACCGGCGAGGTGCGCTTCAACCGCGACATCCGGCCGATCCTTTCGGACCGTTGCCTGGCCTGCCACGGGGCGGACGAGGCGGCGGTCGAGGCCGATCTGCGCCTCGACGATCCGGCGAGTGCCTTCGCCGGGCGCGATGGCGCGCGGGCGATCGTCCCCGGTGATCCCGGGGCCAGCGAAATGATCCGCCGGATCCTTTCAAGCGACCCCGACCTGGTGATGCCGCCGCCGCGGCATCCGCTCAAGCTCGAGGCGGAGGAGAAGAAGTTGCTTGAGCAGTGGATCGAAGAGGGCGCCGAGTACGAAGCGCATTGGGCGTTTCAGCGAATCGAGCGGCCA
This sequence comes from Verrucomicrobiaceae bacterium E54, assembly GCA_022548915.1. Lineage (GTDB taxonomy): Bacteria > Verrucomicrobiota > Verrucomicrobiia > Verrucomicrobiales > Akkermansiaceae > Haloferula. Next base: position 30,975 of record JAKZES010000017.1, on the reverse strand, counting down.
CCGGTGCCGGGCGGAAAACGGGGTGCCGAGGCGATCGATGCCTTCATCGACCGCCGACGGGCCGAAGTCGGAATGGAGGGGATGCCCGAGGCGAGCCGGGGGAAGCTCCTTCGGCGCCTCAGTCTCGACCTGACCGGGCTGCCGGCGAGCGTCGAGGAAATCGAGGGCTTTCTGCGGGATGAGAGGGCGGATGCCTACGAACGCCAGATCGATCGACTGCTCGCCTCGCCGCACTACGGAGAGCGCATGGCGATGTGGTGGCTGGACGGGGCCCGCTATGCCGACACCCATGGATTTCAGGCCGACTGGGAGCGCTACCAGTGGCCCTGGCGCGACTGGGTGATCCGCTCCTTCAACGACAACAAGTCTTTCGACCGGTTCACCATCGAGCAGATCGCCGGCGACATGCTGCCCGATGCCACGCCCGAGCAGATCCTCGGCACCGGTTTCAACCGCAACCACCGGATCAACACCGAGGGCGGGGCACTGGCCGACGAATGGCTGATCGAGAACGTGATGGACCGCGTGGACACCGTCGGGGCGGTGTGGCTGGGCCTGACGATGAATTGCGCCCGCTGCCACGATCACAAGTACGACCCGCTCACCCAGCGCGAGTTCTATCAGTTCTTCGCCTTCTTCCACAATGTCGACGAGGAAGGCAAGGGGCCGGGCCGGCAGGGGAACTTCAAGCCGGTGCTGAAGCTGCACACGCCGGAAGAGGAGGCCGAGTTCAATCGGATCACCCGGGAAATCGAGCAGGGGGAGAAGCGTCTGATGGAGTGGCTGCCAAGCGGGGTTCACGGAATCGCGAAGCAGCCCTTCACGAAGAGGAACGGCAACGGGGACGCGCGGCTTGAGCGGGAGGTCCGGAAACTCGCCCAGCCGGAGGCACGGGAGCTGAAGGACAAGGTGCTGGCCTTGCGCCAGAAGCGCGCCGGGCTGGAGCGCAGGATCCAGTCGGTGATGGTGATGGCCGAGATGGAGAAGCCGCGCCGGACCTTCGTGCTCAATCGCGGCGAGTACGACCAGCCGGGCGAGGAGGTTCAGGCGGGGCTGCCGGCCTTTCTGCCGCCGCTTCCGGAGGGCGAGGAAATGAACCGTCTCGGGCTGGCGCGGTGGCTGGTCGGCCGGGAACACCCGCTGACTGCGCGGGTGCAGGTGAACCGCCTGTGGGAGCTGCTGTTCGGCACCGGGCTGGTGGCCTCGAGCGAGAACCTCGGCGTGCAGGCCGACTGGCCGAGCCATCCGGAGCTGCTCGACTGGCTGGCGGCGGAGTTCATCGAGAGCGGCTGGGATGTGAAGGCGCTGCTCAAGCAAATGGTGATGACCCGGGCCTACCGGCAGGACAGCAAGGTCGATGCCGCGCGGCTCGAGCGCGATCCGGAGAACCGTCTGCTCACCCGCGGGCCGCGTTTCCGGGTGCAGGCCGAGACCGTGCGCGACCAGGCGCTGGCGATTGCCGGGCTGCTGAATCCCGAGCTGGGAGGTCCCAGCGTCTATCCCTACCAGCCCAAGGGCATCTGGAGTGAGACGAACTTCTACGGAAACCTCCGGAACTACTCCCACGACACCGATGGCGGGCAGTACCGGCGCAGCCTCTACACGATCTGGAAACGCACCGCCGCGCCGCCGGGAATGACCCTTTTCGACATGCCGAGTCGTGAGGTCTGCGTGGTCAAGCGCTCGCGCAGCAACACGCCGCTCCAGGCGCTCGCGCTGATGAATGACGTCACCTACGTCGAGGCGTCCCGCAAGTTCGCCGAGCGCATGATGAAGCATGGGGCCGACCTTGAGGAGCGACTGACCTGGGGTTGGCGCTGCGCCACCTCGCGGGAACCGGATCCGCAGGAACTCGTCGTCCTGATCCAGGGCCACGGGCGGCGCCTGGAGGGCTATCGGGCGAATCCCGACGAGGCCAAGGCCCTGCTGCAGGCCGGCGAAGCGCCGGTGATGGAGGGTGTGGATCCGGTCGAGCTGGCCGCGCTCACGACAACCGCCAGCATCATCCTCAACCTCGACGAAGTGATTACCAAGGAATGAACGCATTCAGAGACAGCGTGAACCGCCGGGTTTTCCTCAAGACCTCGGCGCACGGCTTCGGCCTGACGGCGCTCGGATCCATCCTCGGGTCGGAGGCATTCGGCGAAACACCGGTGATCGACACGCTTCATCATCAGGCCAAGGCCAAGCGGGTGATCTACCTTTTCCAGTCGGGCGGTCCGTCGCAGATGGACCTGTGGGACCCGAAGCCGGGCCTCAAGGAGCGCTTCGGCGAGGAACTGCCCGGGTCGATCCGCATGGGCCAGCGCATCACCGGCATGACCTCGGGCCAGAAGACGCTGCCGGTGGCTCCCTCGATCTTCGACTTTGCCCGGCACGGCAAGAGCGGGACCTGGGTCAGTGAGTTGCTGCCCGAAACCGCGAAGGTGGTGGACGATCTCTGCATCATCCGCTCGATGCACACCGAGGCGATCAACCACGACCCGGCGGTCACCTTCTTCCAGTCGGGCTCGCAGCTTGCGGGACGCCCGAGCATCGGCTCGTGGGTGTCCTACGGCCTGGGTAGTATCAACCGCGACCTGCCGAACTACGTGGTGCTGACTTCGAGGGGGACGGGTCGCCCGGACGACCAGCCCCTGGCCAATCGCTACTGGGAGCCGGGCTTCCTGCCGACCCAGCACAGCGGGGTGAAGTTCCGCAACACCGGCGACCCGGTGCTCTACCTCTCGGACCCGGCGGGGATCGACCGCTCACGCCGCCGCGACATGCTCGATGATCTCGCCCGGCTCAACGGACGCAGGCATGCCATCGTCGGAGACCCCGAGATCGAGGCCCGCATCGCGCAGTATGAGATGGCCTTCCGGATGCAGGCGAGTGTGCCGGAACTGACCGATGTGTCCGGTGAACCGGAGTCGGTCCTGGGTCTCTACGGTCCGGAGGTGAAGAAGCCCGGGACCTACGCGGCCAACTGCCTGCTGGCGCGCCGGCTGGCGGAGCGGGGCGTGCGTTTCGTGCAGCTGTTTCACCAGGGGTGGGATCACCACGGCGGCTTGCCGAAGGCGCTGAAGGGGCAGTGCTACGATACCGACCACGCCACCGCCGGGCTCCTGCGGGACCTCAGGCAACGCGGCCTGTTGGAAGACACCCTGGTGATCTGGGGTGGTGAGTTTGGCCGAACCATCTACTCGCAGGGAAAGCTGACGCGGGAGAACTACGGCAGGGACCACCATCCGCGATGCTTCACCATGTGGATGGCCGGGGCCGGGGTGAAGAAGGGCACGACGATCGGAGCGACCGACGACTACAGCTACAACATCCTCGAGGATCCGGTGCACGTGCACGACCTCAACGCGACCATCCTGCACCTGCTCGGGATCGACCACGAGAGGCTGCTCTTCAAGTATCAGGGCCGCCAGTACCGGCTGACCGACGTGCATGGGAGTCTGATCAAGAAGGCGCTGGCCTGAGAAGTGATGAGGGGCATCATCTTCACGCTACTGTTGCTGGGGCTGGGCGGGCTCCCGCTCGACGCCCGACCGAACGTGGTGATCTTCCTGGCCGATGATCACCGCCACCGACCACTACATTGGTGAGATTGTCGGCAAGCTGGACGAGCTCGGGTTGCGGAGGAACACGGTCGTGATCTTCATGAGCGACAACGGGCATTCGGAGGAGACCTCTCTCCGGATCCGGCGGGCCGGGCACTCGAGTGGCCGCATGGAAGGATACTTCTACGGGGCCAGCGGGGCGGGCAACACCGGCAAGTGGATCGGCCACAAGGGGACTTTTTTCGAAGGCGGCATCCGGGTGCCGGCCATCATCAGCTATCCCGGAAAGCTTCCGTCCGGAGAGGTGCGCGATCAGATCATGACCGCCATGGACTGGTATCCGACCGTGCTCGAACTTTGTGGAATCGAGCGGACGCCCGGGTCGCCGGAGTTGGACGGGCACAGCCTGCTGCCCATCGTCCAGTCGGCGGAAGCCACTTGTCTGTATGGCGAGGTGCTCCACCTTGCGTGGCGCCAGGACTGGATGGTCCGGGACGGTGAGTGGAAGCTGATCGGCAAGGGGGCGCGGGATGGGGGGGAATCCGGGGTGTCATTGCATCGCCTCACGGATGCCAAGCCGGAAGTGAAGGACTACTCCGCGGAAAAGCCCGGACTCGTCACCCGGTTGCGGGTCATGCACGAGGCGTGGCTCAAGGAAGTGACGCCGCAGTGAGGTGGTGGCTCGAGACGGGATCGAATTGTGAAGCGGAGCTTCACCATGCGTCTTGCGGCTGCGCCGGGGGAGGATCCGCTCAACTCGCTGCGCTCGTCTCGCCGTGCATTGCCGACACGTGTCGGCGGCTGTCGAGGTTGCGGGGGTGCCTGAGGTGGCCAAGCCGAGAGGTGAGGTGGTGGCTCGAGACGGGATCGAACCGCCGACACGCGGATTTTCAATCCGCTGCTCTACCAACTGAGCTATCGAGCCTGATGACCTCGGGAGGTGGGCGGGGATTTAGGGAGGCCAGCCCGGTTTTGACAACGGAAAAATGTCCGGAAATTGCGCCCCGGGCACCAGCTCACGGAGCTTCGGGCGCGGGCACTTCGGCGAGGAAGTCGAGCGTCATCCGCCCGACCTTCTCCAGCATGCCCGCATCGACCTTGTCGATTGTGTCGTCCGGCGTGTGCCAGTAGCTCATCCTGCCGAATTCGCCGATGACGTGGAGGCAGGGGATTCCCGCATTCTGGAGCGGGACGTGATCGTCGAGAATGGGGAACGGCGACATCCGGAACGGCTTGGTGAACGAGCGTCGTCCGGCACAGCTCTCGATGGTCCTGACAAAGTGCTCGGGCGCCTCCGGGCTGTAGAGGAGGTCGTGGTCGGGATCGCCGACGATGTCGAGGATGATGCCGCCGCCGGGCCACGAGCTTCGCTTGGTCGTCATGACGTGGGCGAAGTACTTCGATCCGTAGAGACCGTCGGTCGCGGTGATTCCCGGCCGGAAGGCCTCTTCTCCGTCGAAGAACACGATTTCGATCTTCGAGGCCGATTTGGGATCCGTGGAAAGCACGCGTGCCATATCCAGCAGGATGCCGGTGGAGGAGCCGCCGTCGTTCGCGCCGACGAAGGGTTCCGGGAGGATCTTCGAGTCGATGTGGCCACCGACGATCCACGGCAGCGAAGCCGGCAGCGGGTCCGCGGACTCGTGCCGCGCCATGAGATTGGTGAAGTCCACCGGGCCATCCGGCGTCGCGGCCTTGAAGGTCTGTCGCTCCGTTTTCCAGCCATACCCGGCCAGCGTGGTTTCCAGGTATTCGATGGTCCGGGCGAGTCCCTCGCTGGCCGGCGGGCGGGGGCCGAACTTGAGGATCTCCTCGATGTGGGCGTAGGCCCTGGCACCGGAGAGCTGTGCGGAAAGCTCGGGCGCGACGTTTTGAATCTCCAGCTGCCCGGGCCCGGCACCGGCGGATGGGTTGTCTTCGCGATTGGCGAAGAGCAGGATCGCCGCCACGGCGAGAAGGCACGGCAGCAGAATGGCAACGGCTTTCTTCACGAGCCAAGAAATCTAGATTTCGCCGATGCCCAGCAACTCGAGAATGCGCTGCAGGTCGTCGTCGCCGTAGTATTCCAGCTCGATGCGGCCCTTGGTCGATCCATGGTGGACCTTGACGTGGGTGGCGAAGTGGTCGCGGAGCTTGTTCTGGAGGGCCCGGATATGGGGGTCGTTCTCACCGGTGCCGGATTTCCTCCCCGGGCCGCCGCGAGTGGCCTTGTCGGGCGACGCGAGGTCGCGGGCGAGTTGTTCGGCGGCGCGGACGGTGAGGGACTTCTTCAGGATCCTGCCGGCGGCGGCGAGCTGGGTCTCCTTGTCCTTGATCGCGAGGATGGCCTTGGCGTGGCCGACGCTGAGCTTCGCCTGGGCGACGAGCACCTGCACATCGGGGTGGAGCTCGAGAAGCCGCATGGCATTCGCGACGCTGGCGCGGGACTTGCCGACGCGTCCGGCAATCTCGTTCTGTTTCATCGAGAATTCGCGGACCAGGCGGACGTAGCCGGTTGCTTCCTCGATGGGATTGAGGTCCTCCCGCTGGAGGTTCTCAATGAGCGCCATCTCCAGCACGTCGCGGTCGGATGCCTCGCGCTCGATGACCGGAACGGTCGAAAGACCAATCTTTTTCGAAGCCCGCCAGCGTCGTTCGCCGGCAATCAACTCCAGCTTGCCGTCGACCTTGCGGACGATGAGGGGCTGGATGATTCCGTGCTGGCGGATCGATTCGACCAGCTCGTCCAGCGGGCTCTCGATGAAATGCGTGCGCGGCTGGAGCGGGCTGGCGATCACCTGGTCGACGGGAACCTCGCGCACCCGTGCGCTTTCATCGCCTGCCGATTCCGCGGCAGATGCAGAGTCACCCTGCTTCCGGATCAGTGCGCCGAGTCCCTTGCCGAGTGCTTGCTTTGCCATTGGGGAACGAGGTTGGCAGAGTCGGCTCATGGAAGCCAAGCCGATTTGATCCGGAAATTGATTCGTCCCGCCCGGGTGGCGCACTTGACGGCGGGCGGAGGGAAGGCGAGCATCGGTGCTGATGAGATGGATCCTGCCCGCCGTGCTTCTCGCCGCCGGCACTCCGGCCGGTGCGCAGACCGTGGCTCCACGCGAGGTCACGACGTCGGCGATCGCTGCGGTGGAGGCCCTCGGAAAGCGGGTGGTCCTCGGCGACCACAAGGCGGCGATCGACAGCATGTATCCGCAGTGGAAGAAGCGGATGGCCAAGAGGTTCGGTGGCATCGAGAAGCTCGAGGAGCAACTCGAGGGGATCGGTGAGGAGATGGCCCGCAACGGAGTGGGCATCATTTCCTTCAAGACGCAGGGCGCTCCCCGGGTCTACGAGGTGTGGCCCGGCAAGCCGCTGGACGACGGCGATGCGGAGGCGGCTCCGGTCTTCGACAAGTGGCTGCTGTTGATCCCGACCGTGACCCAGTTCCGGATCATGCAGGGGGATCCCCCGCAGACCTACGTGATCAACAGCCACGGATTCCAGGTGGCGATCGCCGACAAGGGGCGGAACAACTGGAGCTTCATCAACGGGTCGGACGTGTCGGTCTCCGACCTGCGTTCGCTCTTCGCCAGCCTCCCGGCGAACATGGAGTTGCCACCGGTGAAGCGCGAGGTTGCCGACTAGGATTTTCAGAAGACGATGGGGAAAAAGGGCAGGAAGCTGAAGGAGGAGGCACGTTTGCGCCGCAAGCTCACCGAGTTGTGGGAGCGCGGCCAGAGCCCTCTCGTGGAGGTGCGGGGGTCGAAGATCCACGGTCACGGGGTCTATGCCGCCGAGGACATTCCCGAGGGCACCCGGATCATCGAATACGTCGGGGAACTCATCGACAAGGAGGAGAGCGAGAAGCGCGCCTGGAAGCAGCATGAGCATGCCGAGCAGACGGGCGATGCGGCGGTCTACATTTTCACGCTGAGCAAGCGCTACGACATCGACGGCAACGTCCCCTGGAACACGGCCCGGCTGATCAACCATTCCTGCGACCCGAACTGCGAGGCTTGGATCGAGGGCAAGCAGATCTTCATCTACGCCTTGCGGGACATCTCCAAGGGCGAGGAGCTGGGCTTCGACTACGGCTTCGACATCGAGTGCTACGAGGATCACCCCTGCCGCTGTGGCAGCGACAACTGCGTCGGCTACATCGTCAGCCGCGATCAGTGGGATGAACTCAGGAAGGCACTCGCTACCAGCGGCGCAGACTGAAGCCGACGGAGACGTATGGGGCCGGATCGGTTTCTCCGAGCACACCCGGGAAGTTCTCGCGGCCGCCGGGAGAGAGGATCTGGATCTCGTTGAGGAAAGTGTAGCCCGCGCCCACTTCGAACCATGCCTCGCCGGCGATGCGCTGGCGGTAGTAGAGGCCCGTGCGGAGTGAGTTCACATCCAGCCGACTGCGACTGCCGAAGGCGTCGATGCCCCACCAGCCGCCGTTCCATCCGGCCTCGAAGCCGAAACGGATGTTGTCGCCGAACTCGCGTCGGGCGACGAAGCGTGGTCCGTAGTAGCTGACCAGCCAGTCGTCGGTGGGCATCCAGAAGAAGACCGCGGCGGGAATGATGAAGGGATCGTTGAGCAGGTTGGAACCGAATACGCCGAAACCCAGCATGAACCGATCCGTGAAGCGGTAGCCGGAACCGATGGCTGCCGCCACGTCGATGTCGCGGGAGCTGACCCCGGCGAAGTCCGAGTTTACCCCTGCCATCAGGTAGGCGCCATGCATCCACTTCGAGTCCTCGGGCGTGTTGATGATGAAGCTCTGGAGCGAAAGCCGGTGCAGATCGTTGTCGAGGGCGGGCGCGGCTGGGTTGGCGCCGAAGGGAGCCGCGTTGATGTCGAGGTCGGAGTACTCGTAGCGGAAAGCCGGAACCCAGAACCAGTCGGGGGCGAATTCGTTGAGGCCCAGCAGTGCGAACACACCGGCGGAGGTGAAGTCCGCGTCGCCACGGGTCGGTCCGTCGAACTCCATGCCGGAGGTGTGGACGACCCGCGTGGAGAGCACGTCGATGAACTGGGTGATGTCCATTCCCTTCGTCTCCTCGATCGACTCGAATTGCTCCACAGCGAGCGACTCAGCGGCAACGCTGGCGAGGGACAGGAGGCCGGTGAAGGCGATAAGCTGGCAGTTCATTTGCCGTGAGTGTGGCCTCGTTTGGTTTCCGGGCAAGGATCGAAAGCTCAGCCGTTGGCGAGTTGGACGATCCAGGAAATCACCGCAGCGGTGGCGGTCAGCAGGAGGAACATCAGCAGCAGGCTGCGGCCCTGGGTGCGGCGCTCGTTGCGGATCTGGCCCCGCGCGGCCTGCTCCTCGAAGTGCCGCTGGCGCTCACGCTCGGCGAGATCCTCCGGGGGCGGCAGGGTTTCCTCACGCTCCCGGATCTCCAACTCGAGTTGCTCGGGCATGCCTTCAAGCTCGGCGATCCGCTCGTCGAGCTCACGGCGGCGAAGCTCCAGCTCATCCAGCTCGCCGGGCTTTCGACTGCGGGTCAGGGTCATCGTGGATCAACGGAGAAGATAGACGGCGATCGCCGCGCCTCCGAGCACGAGGATCGGCAGATTGAAGGCGAGTCCGCGGATGAAGTGCTGGGCGAATTCGCCGCGATGGCTGCGGGCACTGCGGATGCCGGAGAAGATCGAGGCGCTGCGGGTGCGCGAAAAGTGGTCGGCGGCCTGGCCGTATTCGTCCTCGGCGTGCTCGACGATGGCCTGGGCCCGGTCGAGATTCGTCTCCATCTGTTCACGGGACCATCCCTCGGGATTGAGTTTCTCGATCTTGGTGAGGTGGCCGTTGAAGCAGGCGCGGCATTGTTCGAGGTCGTCGATTTCCTGGCGCATCTCGAAAATCTGCCGGTCGATCAGGGTCGCGGAGGAGGACAGGCGCTCGGTCATTTCCACCTGCGAGGCGATCAGGTCGCGTCGGCGGGCGTTGAGCATCTCGGTCTCCTGTTTGAGGCGCTCGAGTTCCTCGCGCTGAGCCTGCAATTCCTCGAGCTGGGTCTGGGCGAGGCGCAGACGACCGTCGACATCCTCACCACCCGAGGTCGGGCGGTCGTGATCCATTTCGAGCTGCGTGTTCCGGACGCGAATGTGGTGGGTGTGCTCGCTGGCAGAGGGCATTCTGTGGGAGAAGGTGGCGGGACAGCCGCACGCTTTTTACCCGGAGCCTTCAATGGCTTCCAGACAAATATTTCAGTTTCCTAAAGGAGATGTCTGGGTGGGGAAGCGGCATCCAGGCTTGGATTGCCGGGGCCTCAGGACTGCGGATCCGAGGATGCTGGCAGGCGTGGAGCCGGCTCCGGATCGTCGGAAAACGGTCGCTTGTACCAGGCCCAGGCCCGGCTGATCGTCCTCAGGATGTCTTCCATCACCAGATAGGCGGAGGGGACGAGGTAAAGCGTGATGAAGGTGGCGAAGAGAATGCCGAAGCCGAGCGACACCGCCATCGGGATGAGAAACTGCGCCTGCAGCGACCGGTCGAGCATCAACGGGAGGAGGCCGACGAAGGTGGTCAGCGAGGTCAGGATGATGGGGCGGAACCGGCGCGAACCGGCATCGACGACGGCGTCCATGGTGGCATCGCCGTTGCGTCTTCGTTGGTTGGTGAAGTCGACCATGACCAGCGAGTCGTTCACCACCACGCCGGCGAGCGCCAGCATTCCGAAGATCGAGAGGTAGGAGGGGGTGATGTCGAGGATCAGGTGTCCGGCAAGGGCGCCAATGATGCCGAAAGGCACCGCCAGCAGGACGACGAAAGGTTGGGCCAGGGAGCGGAAGGGGATGGCGAGCAGGGCGTAGAGCGCGAGAAACAGGGCGACACTGGTGAGCCACACCGTGTTGCCGGTTTCCTCGTGCTCCCGCACGTATCCATCGAATACCCAGGAATACTCCGGGTATTCGTTGATGATGGCATCGATGCGGGGGCGCACGCTTTCCGCGATCTGGATCACGTTGACGTTCTCGTCGACCGGAGTGGCGGCGACGGAGGTCACCTGGGCGCCGTCGATCCGCCGGATCCGCGCGTTGGCGGGAACGAGTTCGACATTGGCCACGCTGTGCAGCGGGGGAGTCCCTCCATCCGGGGTCCGGATGCGCAGGTCTTCGAGGGTTTGGAGCGATTCCCGCTGCTCGCGGGGGAGCCGGACCATCACCCGGATGTCGTCGCGGTCGCGCTGAACCCGCTGCGCCATCTCCCCGAAAAAAGCCCCCCGGACCTGCCGGCCCAGGTCGCGCTGGGTGAGCCCGAGCGACTCACCCTCCGGCTTGAGGCTGAGGTGGATCTCGTTGCGGGTGCGGCCGATGTCGGACCACGCGCTGGAGATCTCCGCGTAGGATTCGAGGGTTTCCTCGACACGCTCGGCGAGTTCCGCCTTGAGGTCGTTGTTGGGGCCCCGGATTTTGATTTCGATCGACTCGAGCTCGTCGCCGCCGCCGTAGCGGCGGCCGCGATCGCCGGAGATCCAGAATGATCGGGCCTCCGGGATGGGGCCGACCAGTTCCTTCCAGCGCTTGGCGATGTCGCTGTTGCGGGGGCCGGGTTCGCTGCGGTCGCCGGGATCGAGAATGGAGGCGAGGATGAATCCCTCGTCGGATTCCGATTCGGACCATGCCGGATAGCCGCCGGTGCTGGTGAGCACGTCGAGGATGAGGGGTTGGCCGGTCCCCGGGTCGACGAACTCGCGCTTGATTTGATTGAGGGCGCCCTCGATCCGGCGCACGTGCTCGTCGGTGACCTCCAGCGGCGTGTCGCGGGGCAGGCGCAGCATCGCGGTGATCCGGTTGCGGTCGATCGAGGGCATGTTGACAAAGCCCATGCGGCCGCTGGCAACGTAGCCGAAGCAGGTGATGCCGACCGCGATGAAGACCGCCAGGGTGGTGTAGCGGTGGCGGGTGGCCGCGGCGAGGGACGGCCGGAAGGCGCGCTCGACGAATTGCTCCAGGCCGTCGGCGATCATCTTCTGGAAGCGTGCGAAGGGTCCGAGGTTGGTCCGGCCGACCTTGATGCTCTTCAGGTGGCACGGGAGGATCAGCTTGGTCTCGATCAGGGAGAAGATCAGAACCGCCGCCACCACCGGTGGTATCTGGCGGGTGTAGTTGCCGTAGAATCCCTCGAAGCTGAGGAGCGGAAGAAAGGCGACGATGGTGGTCAGGGCCCCGAAGGTGACCGGGACCGCCACTTCCTTGGCCCCCGTCACCGCCGCTTCCAGCGGGTCCTCGCCCGCCCTCAGCTTGGTGTAAACGTGCTCGGAGGTGACGATGGCGTCATCGACCACCAGCCCGATCACGATGATGAAACCGAAGATGCTCATCGTGTTGAGCGTGAGGTCGAATTCCGGCAGCGCCAGCAGCCCCCCGGAGAAGGCCACGGGAATGCCCAGCACGACCCAGAACGCGAGGCTCGGGCGGAGGAAGAGACCGAGAACCAGAATCACCAGGAACCCGCCCTGCAGCATGCTCTGCGCGAGGGTTCCGAGCCGTCCGCGAAGCTCGACCGAGCTGTCGTCCCAGATGAACAGCTCGATGCCTTCCGGAAAGCGCTCGTTCTGCTGCGCGACGTACTGCTTCACCCGATCCGCGATTTGCAGGGCGTTCTCCTCGTTGAGGCGCAGGACCTCGACGAGCAGCGCCGGCTTGCCGTTGAAGCGGAGCAGCTTGCGGTTCTCCTCGTAGCCGTCGTTGATCCGGGCGACCTCCTCGAGCCGGACGTCGGCACCCTTGTCGTTGCGGATCACGATCTCGGCGAAGCCCTCCTTGTCGTAGGCCTGGCCCTTGGTGCGAATGATCATGTTGCCCTCGTCCGTGATGATGTTGCCGGCGGGGAGGTCGACCGAACTGCGACGCACCGCGTCGGCGAGGTCGGCAAAGCCGAGTCCGAAGTCGCGGAGTCGCTCGAGGTCCGCCTCGATCGAAATCTCCGGACGGGTTTCGCCCTGGATCAGGGCCTGGGAAATTCCCGGCAGTTCCTGCAGGTCGTCGCGGATCCTGCGGGCGGCCTTGACCAGGTCCGGCTCGTCCATTTCTCCGGTCACGGCCACCTTGATGACGTCGAACCATTTCGCGGTGTCGGGGATGTAGACCCGTGGCGGTTCGGTTTCGGGCGGCAGGGCGGGAATGCGCTCCATCCGCAGGTTGACCTCGTCGAGCAGGTCGCGGACGTCGGTGTTGTCGCGGGCCTCGAGCGTGATCTGGCCGGAGCCCGAGCGGGCGTCGGATTCGATCACTTTGACGCCGGGCAGGCCTTCGAGGGCCTGCTCGACCGGGATCACCACGGCCTTTTCCACATCGGCGGGGCTGCCACCCCGGTATTCGACCTCGATCCGGACCTCGTTGAAGAGCAGCGAGGGCTGGACCTCCAGCGGAACGCGCTTCATGTACGACCACACCCCGGCCAACATGATGGCAAGCATCAGGAAGTTGGCGGCGATGTGGTTGCGCGCGAACCAGCGGATCATTGAAGCTGTCTTACGCGGGGAAACCGGATCCGTCTATCGAGGGATCTAGGGCAGGCAACGGGGACCTCGAGTTCGAGGGGGATCGCTCAACCGAAGTGCTTGAGAATTTCAGGTTGCAAACGATTGTGTGTGTATTATGCCAACACACTATCCATGGAGCTTCGGAGAAAAAAGGTTCAACAAACCTTGATGCGGCAGGGGTTTGCGCTGGTTGTGACGGTCTCGCTGATGGTGCTGCTTTCCCTGCTGGCGATCGGGTTGCTTTCATTGTCTTCGGTGACGCTCCGAAGCTCGGCCAAGCAGCTCGCCCAGGCCGAGGCCCGGTCCAATGCCCGAATGGCATTGGTGATGGCTGTGGCCCAATTGCAGAAGCAACTCGGGCCCGATCAACGAATCTCCATGACGGCCGGTCAGCTTGCAAAGCCCGGCAGCGATGGCGAAGCGAACCGGGCCGCTGCCGGCAATCTCCACTGGACGGGAGTCTACGATGCCTGGTCATCGACTTCCGTCGACCGGCCCGACCCCACGTTCCGTTCGTGGATTGTGTCCGGCCAACCGAATGCCACCTCGGAGTTGGAGACGGTTGAGACCGAACTCGCTTCAAGCAATTCCATCGAGCTGGTCGGTAGTGGAACGCTGGGAACCACCGCGACGGGGCAAGTCAAAGTTCCCGCCGTGAATCTTGCTCGTGATGGGTCACCCGGTGGTCGCCTGGCGTGGTGGGTCGGCGACCAGGGTGTGAAAGCCGCGCTCGGCACGCCGGCGCCCGCCGAAGGCGACACCCTGGCTGTCGTCCGCAACAACATCCAAGCTGCGCCACGCAATGCGGTCGAGCTGGCGGAAGTTGCAGATACGAGACCGTTCTCGCTGCTGGCCACGGACGATCCAAGGCTGCCGAAAGTGACCAGCTGGCAGCAAAGTGCGCACCTGGTTGCCGACCCAGACGGGCCCCGTCCGCTGTTTCATGACTTGTCGGCATTTTCCACCGGCATGCTGACGAATGTCCGTTCAGGGGGCTTCCGCAAGGATCTGTCGATGAAAATGGAGACCTACACGGACCCTCCGGATCTATCCGATCCCGAGAACATCCTCTACACGGTGAGGAGTGATATGACAGGGAACGATGAGGTGGGTGTCAATTTCATGGAGCTCTGGAGCTATTACCATCTCTACAAGGAGCTCAACTACGGTGGTGGCTTGAATTACACCACGGGCGGCAATCTTCCTTCGACCGCGCCATACTTGCAGACCAAGCGCACCGAGGATGAACTCAACACCGACCCCTGGGATCGGCTCAAGCACCCTGTCACCATCAATTATCAGACGATCTATTCATTTGAGGCCGATCCACACCCTAGTGAGGCCGGGAAATATGTTATTTGGTTGAACTTTGATCCGGTCGTGACGCTTTGGAACCCGCTGGACGTCGCGGTGGACATTCCGAGACACTTGGTCAACGGCAGTCCGAGATGGAATTATCTCTACTCTTTCTGGATGATTCCATATGACATCAATATTTCCATCAATGGTGGACCGGATATCCGCTGTTCCATTCTCAAGTCATCAAATTGGAAAAATGATGGAAATTTCCTGAAGCTGAATGCCGGAGTGGCGGAGACCTTGACCCTGAAGCCCGGGGAAGTGGTTAAGATTTCTCAGGATGGCGATCTGTCCAGCGACCAGCGGGGGCAGAGTGTCGGTGGCTGGGAGGGCTTCAACGGCAAGAAGGGTTTCAACTACGGAGGTGGTGCCCGCGTGCCCTTGGTTGCCGAAACCAGCTCTCTCACCAACGCGGCTGACGTGGATCGCGTCGTCGTGTCGCCGAATGACACGATCTCCTACAGCGTTACTCCGAGGCAGAGGGCCGAGTCGGGCAATTCACCAAAGTTCGCGCTCACGCACGTCTGGTTGAATCTCGGTGGCAGGGGAGGGAGCCTTCAAAGCTTCATGTCCGTGGACAGCCGAGTGGGCTATTCGCGTGTTCAAGTCGGCGAGCAGAGGCGATACGGGCAGTACTGGGGGCCGAACCCTCTGGATATTCGGGCCGATGAGCATCCCGAGGTGTTTCCGGTGATCGACGGCCCAAGTATGACACGTGATCTTCCGGTGGGGGCACTGATCAGTGAAAAGGTGCCGTTCATGCTCCATTCCTACTTTGTGAAAACAGAGGAGGAGAATCTGTCGGGGTCGAGGACGATGGCGAGGTTCAATCCGCGGGCCTACAGTCTTAATTTTTACGATCTGTCGAAGAGGGAGCGCGACATGATGCCCTTCGAGACAACGACCATCGGGATGACGAGTTGGCTGGACGCCCCGTTGGACGAGTCGCTCTCCGGCCAGGGGTACTTCGGATCCAGTCTCGGTGCCGAATTCGGCTCGAACTTCGTGACCACCCACAGTGTGCCGCGGCAGCCGATCATCTCGCTCGCTGCGCTGCAGCATTCGTGTGCCAACGGGTTCAACATGCCAAACAGGGGATTGCCTTGTTTTGATGGCAGAAAACCTGATCATACGAATCGAATCTACCCATTGGAGCCACAGATTTCCCACGCCATCGGAAACTCGTTGGCTCCGTCCGTGATTCCGCCGGACAAGACAACCTACAACATAAGCGGTTATCCACACCCGCTCGCAGACCACTCGTACCTCGCCAACCGCGAGCTCTGGGATGACTACTTCCTGTCGGGCATCGCACCCCAGCCTACCCCGGCTTTCAGCGAGGCGAAAGACCAGGAGACGGTCGCCCGCGAGTTTTTCGGGGAACAAAAGGAACTGCCCACGGCACGCTATCTGCCTGACCTCGGCGGGCGCGACCCGGAAGAACTGGTCGATTCCTGGTTCTCAGGTGGTCGACCGACCCAGGATTCGATCCGCGAGGTCGCCGGCTACCTGCGGGTCGATGGGATGTTCAATGTGAACTCGACCTCCGTGGAGGCGTGGAAGGCGGTGCTCGGAGCCCTGAAGGATCGAGAGGTCGTAGTTCGGAGCGACTCCGGCGCGGAAACGATTGACGACGCCGATGGCGACACTCCTGTCGCCAGCCTGTTTGGCCCGTTCGCCGAGATCATCGAGGACCAGGCAGCGATGCAACCCGAACAGTGGAACGGTCGCCGGACGTTGAGTGACGACGAAATCGACAGCCTTGCCCGTGGGATCGTCAGGGAGGTGCGCAGGCGCGGGCCGTTCCTCAGTCTCGCCGACTTTGTCAACCGGCGCATCGGCGGCGACGAGGAACTTGCACGCTCCGGCGCGATCCAGAGCGCCCTCGACTCCGATGAGGTTACCGTCAACAGGAGACAGAACTCCGGCCGCAGCGTCTCCGGGGCGACGGCAGGTCGTTTTGAGTTTCCCGAGGCCGAGCAAGGCGTGATGCACTACGGCGCTCCCTCCATCGTCAGGCAGGCGGACATCCTGACTCCGATTGCTCCGGTTCTCTCGGTCCGCTCCGACAGCTTCATCATCCGCAGCTATGGGGAATCGGTCGACGCCGGCGGGAAGGTGCTTGCCCGAGCATGGTGCGAGGCCGTGGTCGAGCGCCAGAGCGACTACATCGACGGCGCCGACACTCCTGAAACGGAGGCGGCCGACCTCACCGAGGCGGTGAACCGCGAGTTTGGTCGGCAATTCCGGATCGTTTCATTTCGCTGGCTAAACCCCCGTGAAGTTTGAACATTGCTGTGCGTGATTCGACTGGGCTTCATCTGTGTTTTTCTGCTTTCGGTGGCCGGCGCCGCGCCTCTCAAGGAAGGTGAAGTCGAGGTCCGTCTGCTCGCGGAGAGAATTCCCAGAGACCTGGGCAAGGTGGTCCTCGCCACGAATGAGGCGAGGTCGGAGCCCGCCGATCTGCCCATGAACAACCTGTCAAGACCACTTAAGCCACCGGCGAGAGCATTCAGTGTATGGTCGGTCGACAGGAATGTTTCCATTGCCAGCATCCAACTGCCCGAAGAGGGCAACTCGTTTATTGTTCTGCTGCTGCTGCCCGGTTCCGAGCCCGGTTACAGACCCGTGGTCATTCCATTTCGTGACCCAAGCTTCAGGGCCGGCGATATCTACTTCTATAACAATGCCGATAAAACCGTGGTGGGCATCCTGGGCACTGCCAAGTTTTCACTTGAGCCCAAGCGTGGCAAGGTGGTGCGGCCACGGGGATTCGGCGACGAAAGATACTATCATGCCATGCTCGGCGTGAGGGACGGCGGCGAGAACAAGCTCATCAAATCCATGAAATGGCCATCGTCGAAAACGACGCGCAACTACGTGTTCTTCTACATGGATCCAGTGAAGAAGCGGGTGACCTACCGGGCGGTTGATGAGTTTCTTGTTTCGCCCGAGCCGATAGAGGAAACCCGCTGAGTGCCGGGAAGCTTCCAAAAATCGGCTTGTGGTGCCGGATCGACACTTTCAGACTCCGGGCCGTGTTCCCGGAAGGGAGTCCCGGGAGGGGTATGACCGAATGAGTGATTCGATTTTCATTGGTATTGATGGCGGGGCGACGACCTCGAAGATTGCGGCGGTGCGTGGCGACGGGTCCATCGTCTCGATGGATCTGCAGCAGCAGCCGACCGGATCGGAGGGCGGTCCGTCCGGGGTGATCGACGGCTGGCTGGCGGGGTCGAACGAGTTCCTCGAGCGCAACGGCCTGGGCTGGGATCAGGTTCAGGGGATCGGCATTTCCGTTCCGGGTCCGTATCTCGAGTATGGCGTCATGGGCGCATCGCCGAACCTGCCGCCTTCCTTCGACGGCTGGAGGATCATCGACGACATGACCGCGGCGGTGGAGAAGCGGATCGGCCGCAGGCTTCCGATGGTCATGGGCAACGACGGCAACTTTGCCGGAGTGGCCGAGGCGGCGCGGGTTCGGGAGAAGGGCGGTGGCAGCGTCGCCCTGCTGGCACCGGGGTCCGGTTTGGGTGGGGCCTTCGTCGATGCCACCGGTTTGCCGCTGGAAGGATCGACAATCTCGGGCATGGAGATCGGGCACATCCCGGCTCCGCTGCAGGTGCTTGGTGCCAAGGCGTACCGGTGCGGTTGCGGCCGGGACTGGGGCTGCTTCGAGATGTATACCAGCCTCGCCGGGCTGCCGTATCTGTTCGAGGAGGCGCTGGAGCGCTATCCCGACCACCCGCTGGCGAAGATGGATGGCACCCCGAAGGAGCGCATCCTTCCCCTGCGTGGCCTGGCACAGGAGGGCGACGAACTCGCCCTCGAGTTGTTCGATTTTCAGGCGAAGGCCATGGGCCTGCTGATCGGGACCCTTTCGATGACCGTGGACCCCGACGTGTTTGTCGTCGGTGGCGGCCTGATCGATCCGGATGCCACCACGCCGGAGTTCCGGGCGCGCTATCTCGGAGGAATGCGCGAGACGGCGCTCGAATACCTGTGGCCGGTGCAGCGGAAACGCCTCAATATTGTGGAGGCGGAGCTGGGGGAACTTTCCCAGGCCATCGGAGCGGCCTTGGTGGTGCTTCTACAGCGGGGCGCGACGTGATCGACGGGCTCGAGGAGATTCCGCTGAAACGGGCGGACGGGGATCTGCCGGACGAGGTGCATGGCTGGCTCGATGCCAGCGAGGAAGTTTCGCAGGAGTTCTACGGAGAGGGGCTGGGCCGGCGCTACTACCGCTACGTGCCGAGCGATCCGGTGGTGGTCTACCGCTCGATTGAGGCCCTGGTGGTGGGTCACGAGCTGCGCGGACGGCGCTTCTGCGAGCTTGGCTGTGGTTTTGGCGTGGCCTCGGGGCTGGCGAACCTGTTGGGCTTTCAGGCCGAGGGAATCGAGTGGGAGGAGGAGCTGTGCCGGCGGGCCCGGGCGCTTCGCGACGCCCAGGGACTCGACTACCTGGTGCACCACGACAGCTATCTGCCGGAGGGTTTCGAAGTGGTCCAAGGGATGGGCGGCAAGGATCTGGTGGTTCCCGGCGGACCTTCCTCCTCGCACCCGATGTTCGAATTTCTCGATCCGGCGGAGGTTGATTTGTTCTTCGTCTATCCGTGGCCGGACGAGGAGGAGTTCATGGCGCGCCTCTTTTCGCACATGGCCGACGAGGGAGCGGTGCTGCTCATCTATCAGGGCGAAGGTGAGATTTCGGCGTGGCGGGATGGGGGTGCGGGTTGTTCCCGGGACTTTGCGTAGTCGGCCATTTGCTCGAGGACGCGGGCGGTCTCCCTTGCCCGCAGGCCGAAGGTGTGCGCGACGCCGCCGGCGATGGCCGCCGGGACCGCCCCGAGGAGCGCAAATACCGGGGCGAGAAAAGC
Source organism: Verrucomicrobiaceae bacterium E54 (assembly GCA_022548915.1). Lineage (GTDB taxonomy): Bacteria > Verrucomicrobiota > Verrucomicrobiia > Verrucomicrobiales > Akkermansiaceae > Haloferula. The sequence goes on along the minus strand of JAKZES010000017.1, from coordinate 11,733 downwards.
CCAGATCGCACCTGGAGCGGTTGCGGAGAGCAGGACCCGGATGGGGTCGCGCAGCTGTGCCTGGAGGTGCGCCCTCGTGATCGGAGTCGGGCTTGAGATCAGCTCAGACTCCATGCAGCCGAAGCACTCGCAGCCAAAAGCGGCCGGATCATGAACGAGGTAGCGCTCTCTTGCCGAGCGGAGCTCGTGCAGAGAAATCGAGAGCGCGATGATCGAAGTGCAGGCGATGATCAACAGCCCGCTTCTGCCTGCCCCGCGAACCATCGCGAATGCCAGCTTCCTGCCGTCGCGCCCGGCCTGGTAGCCGGCCCAGATGCCGCCGCCAAGCCCGGCGGCGATGACCGAGGCGGAAATCGCAGCACCCATCCAATCCGAGTTGGAGATGTTGAAGGCGAGGAAGTCGATTCAGCCTTCTACGGACTCAAAGGGAAATTTCTCCCAAGCCCTTGATCGCTCCGGCTTGGGATCGGGAGGTCGCGCGTCTTTCCTGGTTGCTCCCGGATCACGCCTGCCGGACCGCGGCCATCAGTTGCTCAACCTTTGCGAAATCCTTGATTCCAGGAGCCGACTCCGCGCCGGAGGCGATGTCGATTGCGGCGGGCCGGACGGTCTGCAAGGCCTCCTCGGCGTTCTCCGGCGTGATGCCACCGGCAAGGATGACCGGGAGCTTGGGATGCTCTTTCACGAAGTCTCCCGCCGCGTCCCAGTCGATCGTTTCTCCTGTGCCCCCATAGACACCGGGTGCGTGGGCGTCGAGCAGCACTCCTTCGGCGCCGAACTCCTGCACGTTGGGCAGCGAGCCATTCTCATCCACCGCGAGGGCGCGGATGACGGGAATGCCGTGGCGCTGGATCAGGGGGATGTCGGACTCGGGTTCGTCGCCGTGGAGTTGAACCACATCGATCAGTCCCTCCTTGAAGAGCGAAACCGGGAGGCCGGTGCCGGCATTGACGAACACGCCGACCCGCAGGATGGACCCGGCGAGGTCACGCAGGAATCCGCCGAGGGCGGGATCGAGATAGCGCTTCGACCTGGGCCAGAAGTTGGCACCGAGGGCGTGAACACCCAGCTCCGCGAGTCGATGGGCGTCGCCTGGGGTCGTGACGCCGCAGATCTTCAGGGAGGGCGTTGATGGGTCGAGAAAGGGCAGGGGAGTGGGCACGCGCGAGGGTCGACCTTGGCACTTCAAATCGCAACGGAAGAAAACGGGAGTGGCCACCGCGATGGTCGAGCCGCACCGGACCCGTCAGGGGAAAATCGTCGGGTGACGGGGGCCCTGGAGGCGAAAGACCTTCAGATCAGGCCCTTGCGCAGCGCCTTGGAGACCGCCTCGGTCTGGGTGCAGACATGGAGTTTTCGGTAAACGCTGCGCAGGTGCATGTCCACGGTGTGAAGGGAGATGTCGAGCTGGTCGGCGATCTCCTTCTTGATGTGGCCCTTCACCAGGGCCCGGAGGACTTCCTCCTCGCGGTTGGTCAGCGGCTCGGTCTCCTCGACGGGGCCGAGCTTTGAGAATCCCTCGAGGATCATGCTGGCGATGGGCCCGGAGAGGGTGGCCGAGCCATTCATCACCCCGCGGATGCCGTTGACGATGTCGTCGGGATCGGCGGTCTTGAGGAGGTAGCCGGAGGCCCCGTTGCAGATGGCGCGATAAACGCGCTCGCGGTCGTCGAAAGAGGTGAGGATGACGATCTTCTGCTCGGGTGCGCGGGCCCGGACCTCGAGCAGTACCTGGAGGCCGTCCTTTCCGGGCAGTCCGAGATCGAAGAGCATCAGGTCGGGGAGCTTGGAGCCAAACTCGATTTCGGCATTCAACTCATCCGGATGCGTGAACACCTTCTCGCAGGCCATGTCGTCCTCGCTGTCGATGAGGCGGCAGATCTGCTTGGCGAATTTCGAGTGGTCCTCGAGAATCCAGATCCTGATCGTTTTGGTGTCCTCGCTCATGCCGTGGAATTTGCTGTGGTGAGAATGCTGCGCTTGACCTCGAGGTGCAAGCTTGTGCCCTGACCCTGCTTGGAGTTCACCTCGAGCCGGCCTTCCAGCACCGCTGCCCGGTCGGCCAGCTTGCGGACCGCGGCGGGGGTGCCGCTCTCGTCGACGGGCAGGCCGATCCCGTTGTCCTCGACCTCCATGACGAGGCTGTCGCGCAGGTCGCGGACGTGGATGCGGACCTTGGTGGCTTGGGAATGCTTGAGGACGTTGTGAAGCGCCTCCTTGTAGAAGAGGAAGAGGTGGCGCTTGGCGTCGAGGGTCATCTTCGAGGCGGTGCGGTTCGAGCGGCAGACCAGTTCGTAGTCGATGTCGCGGAGCAGGCGTTGCGCGCAGTCGCGCATCCGCTGGACGAAGTCGCCGATGGTATCCTGCCGCCGTTCGAGGAGCCAGACGATGTCGCGCATGGCGAGGGAGCTTTCGCGGGCGATCACTTCCACCTCGTCGAGGTCCTCGGCCAGTTCGTTGGGGCCCTGGAGCCGCGCGAGGTCCTTTTTCGCGGAGCGCGCGATGAGGGAGATGCTGCCAAGATTGCTGCCGATATCGTCGTGAAGGTCGGAGGCGATGCGTTTGCGCAGGCTGTCGACCTGCTTGCGGGAGACCAGGCGTCGGCGCTCCACAAAGGCGACCGGTATCAACAGGGTCAGCCCGATGGCGACCGACGCGCCCCAGGTGGCGTTGAGTTCGCTTTCGGCGGCCATGCTGTTGCGCAGTGGAACGATCTCGGAGAGTTCATCCTCGATGGCGCGGCGCTCGGTGAGCTGGCGCAGCCAGACGCCGATCGGGAAGACCTGGAGGCCATTGGCATAGCCATCCACGAGGCTTTCGCAGGCCTCGGCGTCGGTACCCGACAGCCGGACCTTGATGTCGGCCTCGGGAGCGAGGTTCCGGCCCTGCGACCAGACCTCGATCTCGGCGATCGGATGGAAGCGATCCCTTCCCGCATTGACGGCGGATTCGGCGTGGATGGTGACGAAGCGGGCGGGGGTTCGAGCGGCGATGAAGCTGATGGGGGTGTAGGTTTCACCGCCCTGATGTCTCCATTCCCGGGCCACTCCGGCTTCTTCCGGATCGTTGGAGAGGCTGACCCGCAGGCCTTGGGGCAGGGCGGAGACCCCCCCGAGTTCCGGGAGTCGCACGGGGAACATGACGATCCGTTCGACCGGGGTTTCCTGGCCAAGATCAATCTGCCATCTGGCCGCCTGCTCGCCTGCTCGCACGTTGAGCAGTTGTCCGCGGGAATTCGTCCACTTGCCGCCCTCCCAGGTGCCGAGCGGGGAACGGCCGTCGATCACGTAGTTGGCATCCCAGTAACCGGGATCGTCCAGCGAACCGTGGGCGGACACCTTCGCTCCGAAGGACACCGGCTCGCCCCCCGAGATGATCACCATTTCGGCCAGGCTCGAAATCGACTGGAATCCCCGGTGGTGCCCGAGCAGCACCCGCAGGCGCACGTAGCGGGCGTCGACATCCCGGGCGACGATGCGCATCGGGTAGCCGTCCTGGTTCTCATGGATCTTCTGCCGGGTCTCGTAAATCACGCGGGCATCCGAGAAGTCCTTATCAAGCGCGGCCTCGATGCGGATACGCATGGGGAAGAGCGTGCGGGACTCACCCAAGACAATTTGTGCGGGAACGAGGAAGATGTCCTCCAGCGGATACACGTCGCCCAAATCAAGGGTCAGGCTCGGCGGCGGCTGGTCACCATCCTGCACGGCGCGCCAGCCAAAGGTCTCCTTGAGGGGCTTCGGGGAGTAGACGGCGAGGCCCCGGACGCGGTTCTCCAGCCAGGTGAGGCGGTCTTCCACCTCAACCAGCGAAGGGTTGATCAGGCGGGCCACCCGGCCAATCGGATGTGAGGATTGAGCTTCCTGGGCGAGTGAGGAAAGGGGTGAAATGCCGACCAACACCAGGGTGAAGGCCGCAATACGCAGGCTGATCGCAGGGCGAAAATTCATCAGTTCAGGGGAAACCGCACTGATTATTTAGCATTTTTTAAATTTCGCTCCAAGTTTTTATTGAACGTTTTTGTAATTTTGAGGTCGGGACCTCACGAGGAAGCGGCTTTGACCAGCAATCCTCGCTCCCGGGCGATGCTCAGCATCCGAGAAAACAGGGCTCCGGCGGCGGTCAGGTAGAGGAGATTGAGGCCTGAAGCGATGATCAGGTGCCCGGGGCCGGAGCCCTCGGCCTTGAGGACATCCCGCATGCCTTCGAAGATGTGGGCCGGGGGCATGGCGTAGCTGATGGTCTGCATCCACGGTGGCAGGACGGAAATGTCGTAGAAGACGCAGGCAAAGGGCTGGATCATGAAGGGCACCGCCCAGGCAAGGGATTCGGCGGCATGACCGAAGCGGAGGATCAGCGAGGTGGAGATGATGCCGATCGACCAACCGAACACGAGAAGGTTGGCGTAGAAGGGGATCAGCAGCCACTCGAAGGCCAGAAGGTTGAAGCGGTAGGAGACGAAGGCGATGACGGCCATGACCACGGCCGTCACCAGCACCCGCAGCAGGCCCACGGTGAAGCTGGCCGCGAGGTATTCGGTCATCCGGATGGGAGCTGCGAAGATGTTGAGCAGGTTGCGAGTCCAGACGTCCTCGAGGAACGAAATGGCGACGCCCTGCTGCGAGCGGAAGAGGGCGTCCCAGAGAATGATGGCCCCGATCAGGAAGGTGATGAAGCGGGCGAAGCCGGCATCGGCCCCTCCGGCATTCTGTTGGAGGAAAACGGTGACGAAGCCCCAGACCAGCAGTTGGACGATGGGCCAGAAGAAAAGCTCGAGGGCCCGCACCGGGTTGCGGGTGAAGAGCAGGATCTGGCGACGCACCAAGGCGAGGATGATCGCGGGACGCAGCATCCCCGGGAGTCCGACCGAATCGCAACTGCTTGGCAAGCGCGCTTAATCGCTGGTGCCGCCAGAGGCGTGATACAGGCGCTCGAGCCGGGAGGCCTCCCGGTAGCGGTCGGAGGCCCGGGGGATGAGTTCGTCGATCGCGTTCCGTTGATCGCCCAGTTGGCTGGCCGCAACATCGAGTTCCCGGATCAGCGACTCGATCCGGTGGTCGAGAAGTTCAAGCACCGAACGGCGTTCGTCGGCGATCGCCGGGTCTTCGTTCGCCACCGGGGATTCCAGTGTGGAACGTTCGGTCCGGCGTTCGGCAAGATGCGCGCGCAGGGCCTCGACCTTCTCGGCCTTGTCCCGAAAGGATGCGATCTCCGTCTCGGCGGTGGTATCGATGCCGGCCGCGGCGGCGCGGGTCGTTCGTGATGAGAGATTGAGGTGGGCGCGGTACCAGCGCCGCTGCTGCCGGAGCAGACCGGTTCGGCGCCCGGCTTCTTCCGGGTCGGGTCCGCTCAAGGCCTGTGCGATTTCCGTGCGACGGATGGCGATGGGTGGCGGGTTGTTGTGGAAGGTGTCGACGTGCGCGCCGTCGGCGATCCGGTGAACATGGATCCGGCCCTGGTAGTCACCGATGAAGACTTTTGTTCCTGCGGGATCGATGGCGAGTCCGGTGGCGAGATCGGGCAGATCGCTGATGATCTGGAGCGGCGAGAAGTCGGCCTTCCAGATCTTTGCGGAACGCTCGCGGCCGGCGGTGGCGAAGCGCCCGTCGGGGGCCCAGGTGAAAGCCAGCACCCCGCCCTTGTGCGCGTCCAGTTTCCGGACTTCGCGGCCGCCGTTCATCTCCCAGAAGCGCACGCTGCCATCCTCGGATGCCGTGGCGAGCAGGTTCGAGTCCGAGCGGAAGCTCGCGGAGCTGATGGCCGCCTGGTGCCCCCTGAGCGTGTGGAACTCGGCGCCGGTGAGGGCTTCCCAGACCCACACGCCGCCATTGCGATCGCCGCTCGCCAGCAGGATGCCGTCGGGCGAGTAGTCGAGCGAGGTGATCCAGTCGGTGTGCTTGCGGATCGCGGCCGTCTGCGAGCCATCCGCCGTGTCCCAGAGCTTCACCAATCGGGATGGCGAACCCGTGGCCACCGCTGCCAGATCGGGCCGTAGGTCGGCGGACAGGACGGAGTCGAACTCGCGGCCGGCGGTGAGCACCCGCTCCCCGCTGATAAGGTCGAAGCTCACGGTAAGACCGGATTTTCCGGGGTGGCCACCGCCGACGATGAGGTAGCGGCCGTCGGGAGTGATGGCCAGCGATACCGGGTCGCCCTCGGGGAAGGGGAGGACGCCGACGAGTTCGTGGCTGCGGGTGTCGTGGAGCAGCACCTGACGCTGCGAGGTGACGGCCAGCAGCGGTGCGCGCGGCGAGGCGACCATCGCCCGGATGGGCGAGGGGCGCGCGGCCACGACCGCCGGTTCAAGCAGCAGATCCCGGGGCATCGGCGGAGGACCGGAGTGGGCGTCCGCCGTGGCTTCGCGGAGGCTGGTGTCGAACTTCGGCTTGGAGGCCTGGCGCGCCTTGGAGCCGGGGTTTTGCAGGAGCCCTCCTTCGATCCAGGCCCGGAGGGTGGCGGCGTGGTCCTTGGAGATCGCGTCGCCCTCCGGCGGCATGATCGGTTCGGCGGTCCGCAGGACGACCGCCAGGAGGGTGGAGGAGGTGTCGCCGGGTTCGACAATCCTGCCGCCGGAGCCACCCTTCATGGTCCCCTGGTAGGTGGAAAGGTCGAGGCCACCCTTGGCCTTGTCGGGGTTGTGGCAGTTCAGGCAGGACTGCTCGAAAATGGGAAGGACATGCTCGTCATAGGTCACCTTGCCCGCTCCATGAGCGGGGAGGGCGAGCGCGATGAGGGGCAGAAGGCGGTGCAAGTCGGCGGAAGGTGGTTCTCCTGACTACGCGGCGGCGGGGTCGCACTTGTCGCGGGAAAAGAAGCGACCCGCACCGTCGCCGGTGCGGGTCTATGGCATCGAACCACGAACAAATTCTTCTTCAACCCACCGGGACCCTGAGTCCGAGGGTGGCGGTGATCGAGCCGATCAGCAGGGGCACCAGCGAGGCCGGATCGGTATTGAGAATGCTGGCGAACTGGAAGTAGGCCTTGTGCCCCTCGGTCGGGAACAGCACCAGAGGAACGGTGATGACCGCCGTGGTCAGGAGGACCGGGAGCATGGCGGCAATGATCAGGAAGGCCTGCCGGCGACTGTAGCGACCGGCAATGATCGCCTTGAAGCCGTCGACATAGCACGACTTCAGAAAGCCCGGGATCTGTCGGAGGAACACCATGGCATGCTCGGCGGCGACCTTGAAGTGGAGTTGCTTCGGCGCGACCGAAGCACACGACACATGGGATTGGGACAGCATGCGCTTGGGATACACGGGATCGCGTAGGTGCTCAATAAAAATTTCAAAAATATTGAACATCCGCGACCCTGGATTGTCAGTGTTGAGGTGGAATTGGAAAAATTCCCTGGGTTTCCAGGGTCTTGGGGCTGACGGGGGTAAGCCCGGATCATCCGGCTAGGGCGAATGGCGCTTCCTTGAGCGGTTCTCTCGATGGTCCCGAAGGGGCCACACATGGATAGCCGGGCGCTTCAGCGCCCGGAACCGGGGAGAGATGTTCCCCCGTCGGAAACCGACGGAACAGCAGGAGCGCGCCCTGCAGAAACTGCATCGTCGGTTTTCGACGAGGGAGTTCGCTCGGCGACCACCGGGGACTCGAAGTCCCCGGCTACGGATGTTTCGTCCCTTCGGGACGCCCGACCCCATGGCTTAAGGAAGTGCCATTCGGGAAGGGGCGGGCATTCCGCCCGGCTCAGTGGTTGAAGAGAAATTCCTTGGAGTTGAGCAGCGCCCAGAAGATGTCGTCGAGGATCTCGCGGGTTCTGGCGGGACTGCCCTTCGCCTCGTTGAGGTGCTCGGCCAGGGCTTCGGATTCCCTGGCCGTCGGATCCCGGCCGAGTGCGCGCAGGTAGAGATGCCGCACGATCTCCATCGGCTCCTGGCCGGCGTCGAGGCGGGTGCGCACGACCGGGCTCTGCTTGATGCGGCGGTGCGTGGCGTCGCCATTCAGGAGATGGAGTGCCTGGGACAGGTTCGGCTCCATCCTGACCTCGCAGGAGCAGACCGTGGCCCGCTTCGCGCGGCCGAAAGTGGTGAGGAAGTAGGTCGAGGTGTTGCCGTCGGCGATCTCGACGGCGGACGAGCCGAGGGGCAGGCCCTTGAACTTGTTCGGGGTCGCGGTGACGTGTGAGATCGTATCGAGCAGCACCTCCGCCCGCATGCGCCGGATCAGCGACCGCGAGAAGTTCCGTTCGTCCCCGGCATTGGTCGCATTGGTCCGGCTGGAGAGCTGGTAGGTGCGGGAGTTGCAGATCTCCCGAACGATACTGCGGATGTCGTAGTTGGAGGCGGTGAAGTTCCGCGCCAGCGCGTCGAGGAGTGCGGGGTTGGATGGCGGGTTGGAGATGCGGACGTCGTCGACCGGATCGGTGATGCCGACGCCGAAGAAGTGCGCCCAGACGATGTTTACGACGTTCCGGGCGAACCAGGGGTTGTCGGGCGAGGCGAGCCAGTCGGCGACGGCCTTGCGCCGGGTTTCGCGGCCGAGTTCGGCGGGTGCGGTCGATCCGAGGAAGCGGGGTGCGACGTTTTCCCCGCTGACCGGGTGCCGGATCTCGCCTCCGCCCTCGAAGACCACGCGCTCCCGCGGGTCTTCGGCGCGCTTCCGCTTCACCCGGGCGAAGAACGAGGCGAAACCGTAGTAGTCGTCCATCGTCCACCGGTCGAAGGGGTGGTTGTGGCACTGGGCGCACTGGATGCGGGTGCCCATGAAGACCTGGGCGACGTTCTCGGTGAGCTTGAGCACGTCCTGCTCGATCTGGAAGAAATTGGTCGGCGGGTTGTCGAAGGTGCCGCCTTCCGAGGCGAGGAGCTCGCGGGCGATCTCGTTGAACGGGGTGTTGGAGGCGATGCGCTCGCGCAGCCAGCCGTGGTAGCCGAGGGCGGCCTTGTAGGACACCTGGTTCGGGCCGTTGTTGATGGTGCGGATCTGTAGCAGCTCGGCCCACTTCATGACCCACATCTCGGCGAACTCCGGGCGGGCGATGAGCGCCTCGACGAGTTCGGCGCGCTTGTCGGCCGACTTGTTGGAAAGGAAGGCCGCCCTTTCCTCGACGCTTGGCACGCGCCCGATGATGTCGATGTAGACCCGCCGGACGAAGGTCTCGTCGGTGGAAAGCTCCGAGGGAATGAGGCGGAGCCGATGCAACTTTTCGTGGACGTGGTGGTCGATCCCGTTGAACTCCGGGAGCGATGGCCGGGTGTACTCGACCTCGCGGGGTATCACGATGGCTTGGGAGCCCTCGGTGAAGGTGTGGAAGCGGGCGAGCAGGAAGGCTTCGCCGCGGTTCTTGGACCGGGCGGTGCCCGTGCGGGGATCGATCTCGACCGCGTGGTCATTCGAGGTGGAGAAGCTGGAAAGAGCCGTGACATCGCGGTCGGTCCCGTCCGAGTAGGTCGCTCGAACGGTCATCGGCATCTCAAGGTCGCCGCCCTTGAGGACGAGTTGGGGTGGCTCGACCTCGATGCCGGTGGGGTGGGGGATCTCACCCTCGTCGTAGCCGGCTCCATCCCGGATCCATTGCAGCAGGGTCTGATATTCCGGACTGTTTTCGTCGAAAAGCTTGCCGCCGGTGTGGGGAACCGCGCCGATCGCCTTGGTCAGCAGCAGGGATTCCTCGGGTAGTCCCAGGTTGACCCGGCGGCCGGCCATTTCGCGGGTGAGCCGGAAGTGGTCACCCTCCGGGTCGTAGCCGTAGAGGGTGAGGTGGAAGCCGTCCTGGCCCCGTGCCGATCCATGGCATGAGCCGGTGTTGCAGGTGGCCGATGTGAGCACCGGCATCACGTCGAGTTGGAAGGAAACCGGGCGGGGTTGAGCGGCGTTCTTCACCACGACCGGCACCGACGTCGTCAGGCCCCGGTATTCCAACTCGAGCGTGGTGGTTCCATCCGCAAGGGGATCCAGCCGGGTGTCGGTGAGCGAGGCGATCGCCGGATCGGCCAGGCGGGCCCGCACCTGGCGTGTCACGTCGTGGGTGGCGGCATCCTTCATGTGGGCGATGACCACGACGCGGTGGAAGTCGGCGGCGGTCTCCAGAGTGACCATCTTGGGGAAAGCTTCGATCGAGGCGATGTCCGGGTCAGGCGGGGCATTCCATCCGGGCAGGGCGGTGTCGGCCCGCGGTGCCAGCGTCACTCCGTTCGGCCACGGGGCGCCCTCGGAGATCCAGGCGCGGATCGCCTCGATCTCTCCGGCGGCGAGCGGGCCTCCCCTGGGCGGCATCAGGTCGTCGTGATCCGCATCGAGAAGAATTCTCCCGAGCAGCAACGAGGATTCCGGATCCCCGATATTGATGCCTGGGCCGGTGTCGCCGCCGGCGAGCATTTGCTCGCGCGTTGTCAGCAGCAACCCGCCCTTGGCTTTTTCCGGGTGATGGCATTCGAGGCAGCGGGTCTCCAGCGGAACCCGGGCTTCCTCGAAGGTGTTGGCGGAAGCCGAAACCGTCCCGGCCAGTCCCAGGGCCACCAAGAGTCTGTTTCGTAACATAATCGTCGGCTACGCTGTCACTGTTCGGCATGTTTCAAGCCCGGGCTTGCCCTGCGTTTCAGTTGCCTGTGAAGGCCAACTCAAGCAGAAATGTTGAAATGAAGCACCTGACCCCATCCAAGACTCCACCTGACCCCAGACGGTACCCACGTCGGCGGTGACGGTGAGGTAGGCGGTCCGGAGGCTGAAAATGTTTAAATGCAGCACCTGACCCGAAACATGACCCGAAACAGACCCGAAACACGCGAGTGGGCCACTGCGCACGAGAAGCTTCGATCCGAAACTTGGCATGCATACCGGTTGGCACGTCCAATGCGGTTGGCTGCAACTATTCTTTCATATCTCTGATAGACCTCCAAAGCGTGAGGCTAGTTCGTTGAAGTCCTTAATCTCTTCTAGGGATCCCAATACGCTACTTGCCTGCTTGCCATCCAACTCCTCAACGGTCGCTCCTTGAAGAATTGCGCACGTTGCCCCCCTTTTCTTAAGCGCCCTCTTGAGCTCTTCACAAGCAGACTCAATAGAGCATGGCCCCAAATCTTCGAACTCATAACACACTCTAACGGGTGCCGAAGCCCCCCGTGCCCAGCGAAGCCACCAAGGATCTAGCCGTTCATAAGAAGAGATGCCGCGAATCTTCCAGAAATTGCCATTTGAATCGAGCATGTTCGCTCCGAGATTAACCCCCATGAGGCCTTTAAACGTCTGCGTCAAATTCTCCACGCTAGAGCAATACGTCACATGACGATCATTAAGCAACAAGACCGGGGCAACCACCTTCCACATGACTGGATTTCTGGCTGACATCAGATCACTCGACTACTTTCCCAGTGCTTACATCAACCGTCGTGGTGGTTCCGTCCTCCTCTATAAAGATGGCGACGTTCTCAGGTGGATCTCCGATTTTTGAGAACGTTGAAGATGCCCGAAGTCCGAGATTGATATTGAGGTTCATAAACCACTTCGGCGTTCCATACCAAAACCGCTCATACCACGCCAAGCTCAGCTGCCTCGACCGCCCATGAACTGCCAAGTGCACGGCTTTGCTTGAGTATGTTCTTCCGCCACGAACCAACTCCGGGATCGGCACAAGGTTCCAAGGTTGATTCTTGAACCACTCTGGGAAAAACCTCCCAATGCCCTGTCGTGGCACCAGTTCATGAGCGTTTTCTAGCGCGGAAAAGGGGTGACGTCGAGAATGGAACCCCATGAACGAAAAGACAGAGAGGGTCCGCAAAAGGACCC
>JAKZES010000179.1 GCA_022548915.1 Verrucomicrobiaceae bacterium E54 | reverse complement strand
GACCCCTTCCACACATCCATGCTAAATTCTCAGGAGCACCCAAATAAGTGCGCAACAACTATTTCGTCGGCTCCCAATGCGCAACTAAGACGCCCTCCTGCCCTCCGTCTTCAATAAACAAAAACGCTGTTGTCACCACCTCGCACTCGAAATTGGAATATTGGTAAGTGCTGCAATAGCTCTTCTTGTAGTAATCTCTTGACAAGAGGTCGTCTCCAAACATGGAGAGCGGATGGCGTTCTGGAGGTGAATACGGTTTAACAGTAACAAAACCACCTTGAGGCAAGTCCATAAATCTCACTCCACTAGGCATCGATCTGGTATACAAGAAGACCCCATCCTGATCCATAAAGGCGGGTAAGAACTTTTCGGTCGAGAGTGAGCAGGTAAACAAGCAAGACCTATTTTTTGTGTTACACACAACAAAACCCGACTCATCGAAGTCTGATTGCGGTTGATTCAGGAATGTTGGTATTGGTGTCGTTAGGGTATGGCTAACTACATGTTCGCCTCTCAGAAATCCAAACAGGATGAACCCTACGGAACAAACTCCGAGCAAGATCCCGCAAGGCAACGTCCGTTTAAATCTGGCATTCATTCTCGATCATCAAAAAACAAAACATCTACTTCAAAAGTGAATTTTGAGATGCGCTCAAACATCCAAACAGCCAGCTCGAACGGGAAGAGGCTGGGCTGAGAGAGCGTGGGCCTGCTATCAATTTTGTCGTACCACTTGAGGGTGATATCCCTGTTTCGGATGCTCGTCACCGCCTGGTA
>JAKZES010000178.1 GCA_022548915.1 Verrucomicrobiaceae bacterium E54 | reverse complement strand
ATAGCCCACGACTTGAACCAGACACGGCACCTCCCTTTCAACCCTCAAACCACCCCGAAGGCGCGTGGCTGGCTCCAGTCGCAGCCATAGGGTCTGGGCAAGAAAGGATGCTGCGGACACGCATTGCTTTTGGAGTTGCAGCCGCCATCACGACCTACGTGCCGTTGTTGGCCCTGCGGAAGTTGGCGATGGACTACCACTTCGAATTCTTTACCCAATACGCCGAGTATTCGCATCCATCGCTCACCGAGCTGGCAATCCCGTTTGCACCGCTCGATTGGTGGGGGATGCTGCCTCCGATTGGCATCGGAATAGCCGTTGGTGCTTCGATGAGGCTTCCGAGATCCTTCGTCATTTGTTGCTGCGTTCTTGGCGCCGCGGTCCTACAGGCAGGGGCATTCTTGGCAGCGTTTCTGCCTTACGCGAAGCTGACTGCGGTTCCGGGGGTTCCGGTATACGTGGAGTATCCGGTTGCCCAATTGGTCGGCAACATCGTGATCGTGAGTCTCTCATTCGGATGGGCATTGATGGCGGTCTTTAAGCTCCGAGCCGAGAAACAAGCAGAAGCCCAACAAGCCGGCGATGGCGACGCCTAAACGCGGCCTTGTTGCGTGAGCGTTTTGGTAGTTCAATCCCTTCAAGCTGGCACGGAGCGCCGCCATGGTTCGGGCGTCGCGCCATGCCTCAAACGTTGCTATGGCTGCTTGTTTGGCAAGGGGCAAAGTGATGTTTTTTCCATAACTCGTGGGGAGTGATAGTTTAACTTCGGGGAAGGGCT
>JAKZES010000177.1 GCA_022548915.1 Verrucomicrobiaceae bacterium E54 | reverse complement strand
AGGGCAAGCAACGGCCAGGACGGTGTCATCACGGTGACCACCGGCACCTCCGCCAGCCCGACCTACACCTTGAGCAACTCCGGAACGGTGCTCGATTTCAGCGTGACCTCGGATGCCAGCGGCGTGATTGTATTCGAATTCAGTAGATCGAACAACAGCCTTGCGGGCTCGATCAACGCCACATGGAATGCCATGAGCATCACCCCGGCACCGGCAACCAACCCTTTGGTGGTGACCTCGGTTGGGAAGTCAGGCAGCACGGCCACCGTCAACTTCAAAGGCACTGATGGAGTGACCTACGTCCTCAACAAGTCCCTGGATCTGGATTTCTCAGTACCGAACCTGGTCGACACCGTCACCCTCAGCGGCACTGACACCGGAACGCTGGAAGACACCAGCGCCACCGAGGACAAGGCCTTTTACCGGGTGGAGTCACAGTAATTCATCGACAGTTCGCGGGGAGCGCAGAGCCTCACATGGACCCTGATCCCGATTCGCACCTTTTTCTCCAAATTTTCGGTCACATTTCGAGGGGCAGGGATCTTATGTAGTGTTCCGAATAACGGATCCCGGCCATGCTGAACGAATGCCTCCTCCCCTCGCATCCCACTTCATCCCAGCCTCATGCAAAACGCCAAACTTCTCATCGCCGTAGTCGCACTCGTAGCCTTTAGTCGAGCCGATGCTGCCACTGTCCTCATCGACTGGTCGACCTCAGCCAGCGTCTCGTCTCCTGCGGGCGACGGAAAGCACTGGAACAGCCTTGGTACTCCAACCGCCGGCGGCAG
>JAKZES010000176.1 GCA_022548915.1 Verrucomicrobiaceae bacterium E54 | reverse complement strand
GTCTACGAGGAGATCGAGTTCCTGTTTGACGCAAACAGCACTGGGACCACTGCCAGCGGCAACGGCCGTGGAATCGGCGTCGTGGTGACCAGTGCTGTGGCGGATGCGGTGGCCCCGACGCTCGCTCCCGCCGATATCGTCGACGATGTGAGCGGCGGCCCCTTCATCTCCACCGGGATCGATTCGATCACCTACACGGTGACCTACAGCGAGTTGATGGACCCGGCGACCATCGACGCGAGCGATTTTGGGCTCGGCGGCACCGCCGCCGGGACCATCGACAGCGTGGTTCACTTCGGTGGTGTCACCACGGTGGTAGTCACCCCGACCGCGGGCACCAGCGGCACGCTTGAGCTTCAGGTGAACGCTGCCGCGGACCTCAGGGACCTGGCGGGCAACCCGCTGGACACGACGACGGCCATTGTGGACTCCCCCGCCGTGACGATCGTCGCCGACGTGACCGACCCGACACTGGTTTCCATCACCGACAATGTCGCCGGCGGACCGGTCCTCGAGGGTCAAACGGTGGTTTACACCGTGACTTTTGACGAGCCGATGAATGCCTCCACGATCGGCACCGACGATTTCGAGAACGGCAGCTCCCCGGCCGGTGTCATCAGCGCTGTGAACGCCACCGGTGATCCGGCGGTCTATGAGGTTCTGGCCAGCTCCGCCTATCCCGGCGGCGTGGGCACGCTGATTCTTCAGATCAAGGCGGGTGCGGTCCTCGAGGATCTGTCGAGCAACCCGCTGGACACGACCTCGGCCCTGACCGGCGGAGTTGCGACCATCACGGTCAA
>JAKZES010000175.1 GCA_022548915.1 Verrucomicrobiaceae bacterium E54 | reverse complement strand
GTCTACGAGGAGATCGAGTTCCTGTTTGACGCAAACAGCACTGGGACCACTGCCAGCGGCAACGGCCGTGGAATCGGCGTCGTGGTGACCAGTGCCGTGGCGGATGCGGTGGCCCCGACGCTCGCTCCCGCCGACATTGTCGATGATGTGGGCGGCCCGTTCATCTCCACCGGGATCGATTCGATCACCTACACGGTGACCTACAGCGAGTTGATGGACCCGGCGACCATCGACGCGAGCGACTTCGGTTTCGGTGCCAGCACGGCCAGCGCGACCATCGACAGCGTGGTCCACTTCGGTGGAGTCACCACGGTGGTGGTCACCCCGACCGCGGGCAGCAGCGGCACGCTTGAGCTTCAGGTGAACGCCAGCGCCGTCCTCACGGACCTGGCGGGCAACCCGCTGGACACGACGACGGCCATTGTGGACTCCCCCGCCGTGACGATCGTCGCCGACGTGACTCCGCCGACGTTGACCTCCATCGTCGACGGTGCCGGGGGCGGACCGGTCCTCGAGGGCCAGACGGTGGTTTACACCGTGACCTTTGACGAGCCGATGAATGCCTCCACGATCGGCACCGACGATTTCGAGAACGGCGGCTCCCCGGCCGGTGTCATCAGCGCCGTGAACGCCACCGGTGATCCGGCGGTCTATGAGGTTCTGGCGAGCTCCGCCTATCCCGGCGGCGTGGGCACGCTGATCCTGCAGATCAAGGCGGGTGCGGTCCTCGAGGATCTGTCGAGCAACCCGCTGGACACGACCTCGGCCCTGACCGGCGGAGTTGCGACCATCACGGTCAA
>JAKZES010000174.1 GCA_022548915.1 Verrucomicrobiaceae bacterium E54 | reverse complement strand
TTATTTCCAGAGGAGTCCAGGGTCCCGTAGCTGAGCGTGGGAGCGTCGACCGTCATGGTCGATGCTACCCAAGTCCCACTGAGCCCAGTCCCGGAGGCATTGCCGTCGAGGGTCGTATCGCTATCGGCAAAGGGTTCGTAGATCAGGGTGGCGGCCTGAAGAGACGCGCCACAGATCAAGGCCATGGCAGTAAAGGCGCGACGAGTCATCATCTTGCTATGTCGAATGTTCATTGGTGTGGTGGTGGTTCGGTTCGGAAGTTGAGATTGATTCAGAGGAGGGAATGGTGCGTCAGGGGACGCTCTGCGCCCGAAGGAAGTCCGCGGGATCGCCGGTCAAGATGACGCGCACCTTGCCGTCGCCGCTGGCATCGGTCGTCAGCACGCTGTCGTTGGTGCCGCCGATGGTGCCCGCATCGCCGGGGGCACCCTGGGTCAGGTTCTCCACCAAGGTGCCGGGCGTGAAGTCCAGCGTGGTGGACGAGTAGAACTCGTAGCCCGTATCCGGCTCCCCGGAAAGGGTCAACTCCCAAAGACCGGCACCCACGGAAGCGAAGGAAGTGATGCGGGGATCGGGGCCGGGGACGACGGCACCGGGGACGACATCCGCGTAGGTCGTTCCGAAACGGATTTCATCGACCGCGTAGGCGCCGTCGCCTTTGGTGGCAAAAGTCACCGTGTCGAAGGCGGTCTGGTCAAGCGTGGCAGTATTGGAGGCGACCACGCTTCCCTGGTTCAGGGCGGCATCAGGGAGGTAGATGTTGATCGTGTCGGTCGCTCCGAAAATCATTTCGCCGACAAC
>JAKZES010000173.1 GCA_022548915.1 Verrucomicrobiaceae bacterium E54 | reverse complement strand
CCCCGGCACCATTGTTGTTGCTGTGATTCCACAGGTAGAAGTCGGTCAGGTTGACGGCGCTCGCAAAATCGAGCGTGATCGTAACCGGATATCCGCCGGTGGGCCCATTGGCGGTGGCGTAGGAAACATTGAAGTCAGCGGCACTTTCGGTATCCAGGTGTGATGTGTGACCTGCATCCTTGAGGTTTCCTATGACGTAGCTTGCATTGAACTCCCCCCCGGTTGTCGCGGCGCTGTCGTGGTAGATGAAGTCAGCCCAGGCGGTGAGGGAGCTGGCAATGAGAGTGAAGGCGACAAGGTGGGGTTTCATGGTTTTTTAGGGGTCCCGCTACGACTGGTCGGACCAAGGTCGCCCACAGGAAGGGGCGGAAGATAATGCGGGAAGTCGGGAAATCTACCACGTTTCTAGCGCCGGCGGCGGAGCAGGAACGAGGCAAGGCCGAGGCCGAGGAGGCTGAGGGCACCGGGCTCGGGGATCGCCTCAAAGCCGAGTTCCCGGATGGCGACGAAACTCGTGCCTCCGCCGATGCGACTCGCAATCACCAGCTCGGCCGAGCGTACGTTGCTGTAGGTCGCACCAAGGTCGAACACCTGAGCGGCGTAAGTCCCGGTTGCGGGAGCGGCCGAGGCGGTGCTGCTGAAGACCGAGCCGATCTGGGATCCTCCTCCGCCGGCCCCATCATAGAAGGTCAGCGTGAAGTCTTCCACGCCGGCACTGGGTGCCCCGGCACCATTGTTGTTGCTGTGATTCCACAGGTAGAAGTCGGTCAGGTTGACGGCGCTCGCAAAATCGAGCGTGATCGTAACCGGAT
>JAKZES010000172.1 GCA_022548915.1 Verrucomicrobiaceae bacterium E54 | reverse complement strand
TGACGGAGCTGCCCTGACGTTCGCTTTCATGGCACTCTAACATGGCCATGAAAGCAACACTCCAACCCTCGATCTACCGCAACCAAAGCGCGAAGCTCAACGCCCTCTTCCAGCGTGCCGGCGATCCTCGAAAGGTCCTCTGCGTCGCCTTCGACTTCGCCAAGACCAAGCACCTTGCCCTGTGCTGCGACGGCAACGGAGAGATCCTGCGAAAGCCCTTTCCCGTCGAAAACAACCGCGCCGGCATCGACTTCGTCGTCGAGGCCATCGAAACCACCGCCGGTCG
Source organism: Verrucomicrobiaceae bacterium E54 (assembly GCA_022548915.1). GTDB lineage: Bacteria > Verrucomicrobiota > Verrucomicrobiia > Verrucomicrobiales > Akkermansiaceae > Haloferula. The sequence continues at coordinate 534 of JAKZES010000172.1, read as the reverse complement.
CCGCAAGATCCCCCAAAGCCAGATCTTCCTCGGCGGCGAGGACGAGCCGCCCTACGTCTCGAACTTCCTCACCGCGCTGCGTGAAAGGGGATACCTCGTCATGCGCGTCAACGCGTTCGAGGCAAAACACAACCGCTCCGACCATCACGCCAGCACCGACGCGATCGACCTCCTCGGCATCGCCCACACCCTCATCTCGCGCCGCGCCCGCGACACCGAGCCCGCCGACGACAGTGTCTACCAGCACCTGCGCGAACTCACCCGCATGCGCCGCACCCTCGTGCGCCAGCAGACCGCCAGCCGCAACCGCATCCACGCCATCGCCGACCAACTCTTCCCCGGCTTCCTCGACGCCGCGCGTTCCGGGATCGGCTCGTTCACCGAGGCGTCCCTCACCCTCATGGAGGAGCGATTCAGCGCGCCTGAAATCGCCCGCCGCCGCCACTCGTCGCTGAGTTCCATGCTCTGTCGCCACGGCATCCGCGACCACGACGAGGCCGCCGCCAAGCTCATCGAGTTCGCCCGCCAGGCCCT
>JAKZES010000171.1 GCA_022548915.1 Verrucomicrobiaceae bacterium E54 | reverse complement strand
GGCGCCTCGTATTACATCGAGGTCAACTCGGGCGACCACGAGGGCCACCGCTTCGACGTGGTCTCGGCTGCGGGCAACACCCTGACGCTGGCCGCCGACGCCGACCTGCATGCGTCGTCGGCGCCGTTCAACACGCTGACAGGCGCTCCGCCGGCGACGCTGGCGGGGGACGTGGTGATGCTGCGCCGGCACACCACGCTGGACGAGCAGTTCCCGCCGGGATCCTTCGGCGCGACGGGCAGCCAGGTGACGGCCGACCAGGTGCGGCTGTTCGCCGGCGGTGGCTGGCAGAGCTACTGGTTGTTCGACGATGGCGGCACGCCGCGGTGGGTGGATGTGACCGATGCGACGCTGGCCGACATGGGCGGGGTGGTGATCGCGCCGGGCCAGGGGGCGTTCTTCTACAACCGCACCGCGGAAACGACGGTGTTGCAGTATGGCGAGGTGCGGAGCAACGACTTCGTGCGTCCGCTGCTGGATGGCGACAACCTGGTGGGCGGGGGCTTTCCGCTCGACCAGTCGGCCACGGGAGCCGGAGGGCGTGCGATGCTGTCGGGCTTCAGCGGGACGCTGGACTTCAAGACGGCGGATTCGTTCTACATCTGGCGCAAGGACAGCGACGGGCCGTCGGCGGTGGGCTACGACAGTCACTTCCGGGTGGACGGCAACCCCTACAACCCGTCGCTGCAGCGCTGGGCGCGGGTGGGGGATCCGGCGCTGAGCGAGCGCGGCGGCGAGGTGTTGTTCCTGAGCGGTCGTGCGGTGTTCGTGCGCTCGCAGGCCGGATTCGACGGCTACACCATGCCCCGGCCTTGGTCGCCGTGAG
>JAKZES010000170.1 GCA_022548915.1 Verrucomicrobiaceae bacterium E54 | reverse complement strand
GCGATGTTCAGTGCCACCTCGAACGCCACCGGTGCGGGATTCGGAGGCACCGGGATCAATGGCCCCGCAGGCGCGGATCCCTTCGACGAGGCCAACGCCATCGTGGACGGGATTTATGCGAATAACAACGGGGCCGGTATCGCCACCATCACCTTCACAGGGTTGGCCGCTTCCACGACCTACAACATCTCGGCGATCGGAGGAAGGGCAAGCAACGGCGAGGACGGCATCATCGAGGTGACCACCGGCTCCACAGGCAGTCCGACCTACACCTTGCTCAACACCGGAACGGTGCTCGACTTCAGCGTGACCTCGGATGCCAGCGGCGAGATTGTATTCGATTTCAGTAGGTCGACCAATACCGGGGGGTTAAACGCGACATTCAACGCGATGAGCATCACGGCGATCCCCGAGCCCTCGGCCGCCCTGCTTGGCGGGCTGGGTACCCTGCTGCTCCTGCGCCGCCGCCGCAGGTGACTGGCCGGCCACACTATCGCCATATTTGGTCCTTCGAGGTCGGGCCACATTTCAAGGTTCCGAGACGCCCATCAGCTGGGTAGCCCACGCTGGAATTCTCTGGAGCTGTGTCATGAACAATCGAATCCCAGTCGCATGTATTGCCTACTTGGCTGCGATTTCGCTGATCGCTGCGGAAACAGTGCTCATCGATTGGTCGACCGCGGCCAGCGTGTCGTCTCCCGCAGGCGACGGGAAGCACTGGAACAGTCTGGGGGCTCCAACCGCCGGCGGCAGCTCCTTTGATCTGGCGACGACGGCGCTCATCGACTCCACCGGGGCCAGCTCCGGAATCAGCGTCGCGATGTTCAGT
>JAKZES010000016.1 GCA_022548915.1 Verrucomicrobiaceae bacterium E54 | reverse complement strand
ACAACTGAGCCAAACACCGAAACCAACAACCGTTCCAAACCACCTCCAGAACCCCGTGCCTCTTCACAATTTACAGAAAAAATCTCGCGCGGCCGTCGCGCATGGTCACCGTGACCGTGGGTTTCCCGTTGTAGTTGGCATAATAGAAGTGAACCGACCCGGCACCGCCAGGAACGGTGCTCACGTCGACGGTGACAACGGCACCACCGAGGTCGCGCCAACCGACGGCTTGGGTATCGGAGCTCGCGCTGAGGAGTTCCCCAACCTTGAGATCGGGTCCCGGGTCGGTCGAGTCCCAGAGTTTCGTCAGGTTCTGGCCGAAGGCATCGAATGCCGTGTCATCGGTCGTGAGCGTGATGGCGTCCGCGCTCGCGCCAGACGACTTTGAGACGCCGGTGATGTCACTATTGGTGTTTCCGGCAAACTTGTAGAACTCGACAGGTCCGTCGTAGTTCCGGACGAAGGGAGGGGCCGGGTCGTTGGTGCCCGGGAGATTGGCACAAAAGGACCCCGTGCCCGGGTTCGGGCTAACGAGCGAGACATGGTAGTACCTTCCCTCGCCGTTGCAATTGGCATTGCTCTGCGATGAAAGCGTCGCCTGAAAATCCACTTCCAGACTGGCGGCCTGAGTGGTTGTCATGTTCGCGAGTCCGGCCAACAGGGCCGATGCTCCGAGGGCTTGGGTTATTTTCATGGTTTGGTTTTCCTTGTTTTGGGTTGGTTGGCGGTAACTGAGTCTCTCACGAACAAGCGAGAACACTGGCGAAACTCAGTTTACTGTCGCTGTACCTCAAAAAGTTTGATTACGCCAGAACTTTTCGGCACTTTGCACGCGCTTTGCAGGTGTGTCCGCATATCTCTAGAGTTCGTTGGTATACAGCCGGAGTTTATTGTTTTCTGGACACTGAAGGTTCGCTCAATGGCATGTGAGTTCTTCACTTGCTCCAATCACCGTGACTGGTCCCTTCCACGGGATTCCGGCTGGCGAGGTGCCGGAACCATGCAAGCCAGAGCGGGCCGCCGGTGGCCGTCGAAGCCCGGGGGCCTCATCGGCTATTGGTGTCGCCTGAATCGCCATACCTGCCGCCGAAGGCATTGCTCACGCGTGTGAAACGGGGGCGTTGCCGTTCGGACGCCCGTGCAGGTTCGCTTTCTGAATCCTCGACCTTGCGGGACTCCGGTAGTAAGGGGTCGGGTGATGTCCGAGGAGAAGAAGCCCTACGAACCGCCGCCGCCCGACCTCAATCGGCCGCCCGAGCCGCCGCCGCCGGCCGTTCCGGTGGATCCGCCGCCGCCCGAGCCGAAGCAGAAGGCATCGAGTGTCCGCGTGACTGAGGATTCGAGCGAGGAGGACGAGGGGGTGCCGGGTGGCATCCCGCCGGTGAACACACGCATCATCGCGGCGATCATCGATCTCCTCGTGGCCACGGGGATCTACTGGACGGCGGCGATGATCCTGCCGGACGTCCTGGATCGTCTTTCCTGGATTCTGTGGGCGGCCTACCTGGTGACCCGCGATTCGCTGCCTTTCCTCAAGGGCCAGAGCATCGGCAAGATGGCCATGAAGCTGAAGGTCGAGAAGCAGGGCGGAGGTGACATCACCGGTGACTGGCAGGCGGCGATCGTGAGAAACATCGCGCTCCTGATCCCGCTGTTCGGGCTGGTGGAGGCGATCGTCCTCTTCACGCGCGAGGACAAGCCGGAAAAGGGTCTCCGTCTTGGTGACGAGTGGGCGAAGACCAAGGTCGTCGTCGCGGGATCCTCCGGTGAAGCGCCCTCCGGCGAAGAATCCTGAAGCCCGCGGGCTGGCGGAGTCGTCCGCGTCTCCGGGGAGAAGCCCCGCGGCGACCTGTCTTCATGCCGCCCCGGCTCAAGGGGCACCTTGCGCCACTTCGGTGGCGAAGAAGGTGACCTGAATTTTCGGCTCGTCCTTCCCGCCGTCCTTGACGGGCGTTGCGCAGTCTCCTTCGCCGTCCTTCTCGCTGCCGTCGGCACAGTAATCGAGCAGTTTCGCGACGGCGTAGCCCTTCAGCCGGACGGGCTTGCCCGTGGACTTGGTGTCGAACTTGAAGGCGTTGTCCTTCGCCCGGACCAGCGCGTAGAGGTCGCCCTCCTTGTAGTTGCCGTCCGCGACCCACATCTTGCAGCCGCTCTTGCAGGTGCCGATGACAGTGCCCTCGAGGACAATCTGCTTCTTCTCCAGCTGGTCGATCTTCTGCACCAACTGGGCAAGCGTGTAGCCGGAGGCGGCCTCCGTTTTCTGCCCGGGCGCGGCGTGACCGACGTGGGTCAGCGGGAGCAGGAATGCAAGGACGAGGGCCGGCAGGCAGCAACAGGACTTCAATGGGGTCGTCATGATGAAAACGGGTTGAACCGGCGCATTGTCGCGGATCCCGGCGGCGAAGCAATGTCAAAGCCACGCGCTACAGGATCTTCCGCTTCCGGATGCGGAAGTACATCACGATCCCGGTGACCGACAGGATGATCAGCACGCCGCCGAGGATGTCGTAGAGGATCCGCCCCCAGAAACCGCCGAAAAACTCGCCGTTGTGCAGGTCGATCACGAGCCACATCACGGGCACGCTGTGGGCCTCCTCGGGGAACAGGTCGCCGAGACCCTGGGACTCGCGGGTGCGGTCGAGGCGCTCCTGGTACTTGCCGGGGAGAATCTTCGCGGGCACCCGGCCTTCGCGCAGGAAGCGGAAGTCGTGGTGGTGGTTGTAGAGGATTCCCGTCACCCCGATGATCAGGAGCAGCGTGCTGGAGATGAGGCTGACCACCTTGAAGTAGCCGAGGGAAAACATGTGGACCTTGCGCCAGTTTCTCACAACAAACCGAGGGTAGGGAATCCGTCCCGCCTGTCGAGATCCGCGGGTGTCAATGGAACTGGTGGGCGTTTTTCAAAAGGTGAGGAAATCCGCGGAAGAATTTCGAATGCCAGATTCCCGAATGCCGAATGGAGTGCCTGGAGAAGAAGACGATCGACCGACGCATCCCCGCGTCATCGTCGAGCGAGCCTTCGGTTCGCGGTGTGCCAGCAGCTGTCAACGCCCGACAAGGGCCTGCCCGTCACGCCAGGATGTCCTTCACGACGTGCCCATGGACGTCGGTCAGGCGGAAGTGGCGACCCTGGTATTTGTAGGTCAGGCGCTCGTGGTCGATGCCGAGGAGGTGCAGCAGGGTCGCGTGGAAGTCGTGGATGTGCACGCCGCCGTCGACGACGTTGTAGCTGAAATCGTCGGTGACGCCGTGGCTGATGCCCGGCTTCACGCCGCCGCCGGCCATCCACATCGTGAAGCAGCGCGGGTGGTGGTCGCGGCCGAAGTTGGTCGCGGTGAGCTTGCCCTGGCAGTAGTTGGTCCGGCCGAACTCGCCGCCCCAGATGACCAGCGTGTCTTCGAGCAGGCCGCGGGCCTTGAGGTCCTGGACCAGCGCGGCGGAGGGCTGGTCGGTTTCGCGGCACTGGGTCCTGATCGCGCCGGGCAGGTTGTCGTGCTGGTCCCAGCCCGGGTGGTAGAGCTGGATGAAACGGACGTCGCGCTCGGCGAGCCGGCGGGCGAGCAGGCAGTGGGCGGCGAAGGTGCCGGGCTTGCGCGCGTCCTCGCCGTAGAGCTTGAAGGTGCTCTCGGGTTCGTCGGAGAGGTCGGTGACGCCGGGGATGGACTTCTGCATGTTGAAGGCCATCTCGTACTGGGCGATGCGGGTCTCGAGCGCCGGGTCGCCGGTCTGCTCGAGCTGGAATTCGTGGAGCTCGCGCAGGCGGTCGAGGAGCTTGCGGCGGTCCGTGCGGGCGACGCCGCCGGGGCTGTTGAGGTAGAGCACGGCGTTCTTGTCGGGCCGCAGCCGCACGCCGTCGTGTTTTCCCGGAAGGAAACCGCTGCCCCAGAGCCGCGAGACCAGCGGCTGGCCGCCCTTGTTCTTGGTGACCATGACGACGAAGGACGGCAGGTCGTCGTTGAGCGAGCCGAGTCCGTAGTCGAGCCACGAGCCGATGCTCGGGCGTCCGGCAAGCTGCGAGCCGGACTGCATGAAGGTGACGCCGGGGCCGTGGTTGATGGCCTCGGTGTACATCGATTTCACGAAGCAGAGCTCGTCGGCGACCTTCGCGGTGTAGGGCAGAAGGTCGCTGACCCACGCCCCGCTCTCGCCGTGCTGCTTGAACTCGAAGGGCGAGCCGACCAGCGGCAGGCTGGCCTGGTTTCCCGACATGCCGGTGAGGCGCTGACCCTTGCGGACGGAGTCGGGAAGCTGTTCGCCATGCTGCTTGATGAGCTGCGGCTTGTGGTCGAAGAGGTCGATCTGCGACGGCCCACCCGACTGGAAGAGGAAGATCACGCGTTTCGCCTTGGGTGCGTGGTGGGCGAGGGAGACCAGCGGGTCGGCCTTCGGTTCGGCGGCTCTCGTCAGGTCGGCGAGCGCGATGCTTCCCAGCCCCATCCCGAAGGTGGAGAGGAACTGCCGGCGGTCGACGCCGAGGGGTGAGTCAAATCCGGTGCAGCGGTTCATCGGCGGGAAACGGCTTCGTCGAAGTTCATGATGGCATTGATCAGGACCGCGGTGGCGGCCTGACGCGGAGCGGGCAAATCCTTGGCCTGGGGCGCGGCACCCGTCTTGAGCAGCTCTTCGGCCTTGGCCGGCTCGGCCTCGAAGATGGCGAGTTGCTCGTCGTAGAGGGCGCGCAGGATCTCCGTTTCCCTCGGGACGGGCTCGCGGGTGGTGAGGGCGCGGAAGGCCTCGGTGATGACGGCGTCGGGCGCTTCGGGATGTTTGGCGATGAGTTTGGCGGCCATCACCCGGGCGGCCTCGACGAACTGCGGGCCGTTGAGCAGCACGAAGGCCTGCAGCGGCGAGTCGGTGACCTCGCGGTGGACGCGGCAGACTTCGCGCTTGGAAGCGTTGAGGGTCATCATCACCGGCGACGGCGCGGTCTGCCGCCAGTGGGTGTAAACGCTGCGTCGGTAGAGGCCCTCACCGCCGCTGGGCTTGGCGGGCTTGAAGGACATGGCCGAGTCATAGGGTCGGACCGGCGGGCCACCGAACTTCTCGACCAGCAGGCCGCTGGCGGCGAGCGCCTGGTCGCGGATCATCTCGGCCGCGAGCCGGTGCGTCGAACCGCGGGCGAGGTAGATGTTTTCCGGATCGATCTCGCGGCTGCGGGCGTCGGTCACCGTGCCCTGGCGGTAGGTCGAGGAGAGCACGATGCGGCGGATCAGGTGATGAAGGTCCCAGTCGTGGGCGACGAAGTCGCGCGCCAGCCAGTCGAGCAGTTCCGGATGGCTCGGCGGACGGCCCTGGCTGCCGAAGTCCTCCGGGGTGCGGACGATCCCCTTGCCGAAGAACATCTGCCAGTAGCGGTTGACCGTGACGCGGGCGGTGAGCGGATGATCGGGCGCGGTCAGCCAGCGGGCGAGCCCGAGGCGGTTGCGCGGCTGGTCCTCGGGAAACGGCGGCAGGGCCTCGGGCGTGGCGGCGGTCACCTTCTCGCCGCGCGAGTCGTAGGCGCCGCGCTCGAGCAGGTGGCAGTCACGCGGCTCGTCCATTTCCTGCATCACCATGATTTCGGGGATGCCGTCCTGGATCTTGCCACGCGCCTCGCGGGCCTTCTCGAGGTGGTCGAGGGCCTCGACGTGGGGCGGGTGGAGGCTGAGAAAATACTCGAAGGCCTGTTCGCGGGACGCCTTGGCCAGGGCTTCCGGCACCGGTGTGCCGGCGGGCAGCTGGCCGACTTCGAGCGCGGTCAGCTCGCGGTCGAAGACGTGGAGTTCGTCGACCAGTCCGTCGCGGAAGCCGGTGTCGCGGAAGCGCTCGCCGAGCGCGAGGTTCGGTTCGCCGCCGCCGGTGATCTGGCGGGTGAGCTTGTCGCGGACGACCTCGGTGGCCAGCGGCTTGCCGTCGAGGTGGAGCTTCAGGCCGGACGCCCTACTGGACCCGTCGTAGGTCAGGGTGACGTGATGCCACTCGCCCACCGGCAGCGGGTCCCGGCTGCGCACGCGGATCGAGTTGCCCGGATCGAAGTGGACCAGGGCGGCGCTGAGTTTGCCGTCCTCCAGCAGCAGCTCGTAGCCGCGGCTGGCGGCATCGGTCCAGGCCTTGGAGCGGCGGAAGATCACCGCGCGCTCGAGCGGCCCGGGGGTCTGCACCCAGAGGCCGATGCTGAAGGGCTGGTGGCGGGTGAAGTTGCCGACGTCCTTGAGCTTCACCGCATCGTCGCCGGAGAGCCGCAGGCCCTTGCCGCGCACGCCCTCGATCGGCACGTTGCCGCCTCCGGAGCTGGCGGGCTTGTCGGCGCGGACGAGGTCGGGAAATTGGCTGCCCTTCGGTTCATCGAAGGAGATGTGCGACAGCAGGCCGTTCCATTCGAAGCTGCCGGGGTTTTCCAGCCAGGCCTCGAAGGCGGGCTTGGCCTGCTCGCGGGCCGCGGCGACGGCGGCACCGGCCCGGGCGATCGCCTCGTCCGCGGCGGCGAGTTGTTTCTCCTGATCCGGGGTCGAGAGGTCGAGGGTCGGCGTCGGCACCGAGGGCGTGAAGAAGGAATAGAGCCCGGCTTCATCGATGTTGGCGAAGAACGAACTCATCTCGAAGTATTCCTTCGCGCTGATCGGGTCGTACTTGTGGTCGTGGCAGCGCGAGCATTCGAGCGTGAGGCCGAGAAAGGCCGTGCCGAAGGTGTGGAGGCGGTCGGAGACATACTCGACGCGGAATTCCTCCGGCACGCTGCCGCCCTCGACCTTCTGCGGGTGGAGGCGGTTGAAGGTGGTCGCGAGGATTTGCTCGCGCGTGGCGTCCGGCAATAGGTCGCCGGCGAGCTGCCAGGTGATGAAGTCGTCGTAGGGCAGGTTGTCGCGGAAAGACTCGAGCACCCAGTCGCGCCACGGCCAGACGTGGCGGTCCTTGTCCTGCTGGTAGCCGTAGGAATCCGAGTAGCGGGCGACGTCGAGCCACTCGCTGGTCATGCGCTCGGCGTAGGCCTCGCTGCCGAGCAGGCGCTCGACGACCTTCTCGTGGGCGTCGGGCGACTCATCGGCGAGGAACGCGTCGATTTCATCGAGCGTCGGCGGCAGGCCGGTGAGGTCGAAGGTCACGCGCCGCAGCCAGCTGGTGCGCGGGGCGTCGGGCCGGGGCTCGAGGCCGTTCTCGACGGCGGCGCGGTGGATGAAATGGTCGACCGGCGTCCGCGCCCGGTCGTTGCCTTCCGGCACCTCGACCTCCGCCGGCAGCGGTTTGAAGGCCCAGTGGGTGTCGTAGGGTGCGCCCTCCATGATCCAGCGGTCGAGCAGCTTCTTTTCGTCGTCGCTGAGAGACAGGTTCGAGTCCGGCGGCGGCATGAGCTCGTCCTCGTGCTCCGAGTGGATGAGCAGGTGCAGTTCGCTGGCTTCGAGGTCGCCGGGCACGATGCCGAAATAGCCGCCGAGGTCGGCGAGCGCGTTCTCGCGGGTATCGACACGGAAGTCCGACTTCTGGTTCTTCGCATCAGGCCCGTGGCACTTGAAGCAGCGGTCCGAGAGGATGGGCCGGATGTCGCGGTTGAAGTCGATGGGCGGTTCATCGGCAGACAGCAGCCCCCCGGTCGCAAGGGCTAGAAGCGCGATCGGGAAGGCGGTGCTCGGGGCTGGAACTCTCGAAATGATTTCCCGTGAACGTGACCCGCCTGCCGATCATTTCAACCACAAGGGCACCGCGATCGGTGGAACTCACCGTCGCGGGCACTCTCGGGCGACTCAGCGGCTGTCCGGAACCGTGGCCGTGGCTTCCAGCCGCGTTGCCACGACACCCGCGAAATGGGCGACGGGCCTGGAAGGCCCGGCCACATGCGCTTGCCCGCCATTCTCAGCTGGAACCCCTCGCCATTCGGCACTGGCAACCGCGGCCCGTCGTGGTGAAGCTTCCGCCATGAGAAACCAACTCGGCTGGATGCTCGCCGGATCCCTCTGGGCCGCCCCTTTCGCCATCGCCCAGCACGATCTCCAGAGGGACGCGGTCCGGCACATCGCGCGCGGGGAGTTCGATCAGGCCGCCGCCAGGCTGGCCTCCGGGAAGAAACCCGACTCCGGGCCCGCCGAGACCTTGTTCGTGGAAATGCTGGGCCTCCTCGCCCGGGACGAGATCGAGGGGGCCACCGCCAAGGCACGCGAAGCCCTCGCCCAGGGACTCCCGCCGGGCCGCCTCGCCGCGGGACCCCGCGAACTCCTGCGCAAGCTCCCGCCGCTCGCCGAAGCCGAGGCCATCGATCTCGTTCACGGGCCGATGCTCGGGAGCCTGACGACCGACAGCGTCTCCGTCTGGGTCCGCACCCGCGAGGCCGCCGAGGTCGGCGTCGCCGCCGGGCCGATCCTGGCGACCGCGAAGACCGGACCGGAGACCGATTTCACCGCCGTCCTCGAACTCGAGGGCCTGGAGCCCAACACCGCCTACGATGGGCAGGTGTCGATCAACGGCGAACCCGTCGAAGGTGCCGTCGTGACCTTCAGGACGCCCCCGACCGCCAGCGCACCGAAGCCCTTCACGGTGGCCTTCGGCGGCGGCGCCGGATTCATCCCCGAGTGGGAGCGCATGTGGGACACCATCCTCGCCCGCAAGCCGATGGCCTTCCTCACGCTCGGTGACAACGTCTACATCGACGACCCCGAGCATCCTTTGACCCACCACTACTGCTACTCCCGCCGGCAGAGTCGTCCGGAGTGGCGGCGTCTGACCTCGGCGACCGCCGTCTACTCGATCTGGGACGATCATGACTTCGGGATGAACGACTGCATTCCCGGCCCCGAAATCGAGACCCCGGCCTGGAAGCGAGAGGTCTGGAACATCTTCCGCCAGAACTGGGCCAATCCCGGCTACGGAGGCGGCACCGACCAACCCGGATGCTGGTACGACTTCCATCTCGGAGACGTGCATTTCATCATGATCGACGGCCGCTACTACCGCGACCTCAAGGGCGGCTCGATGCTCGGTCCGGTGCAGAAGGCCTGGCTGAAGAAGACGCTCACCGAGTCGAAGGGCACCTTCAAGGTGATCGCCTCCAACGTGCCCTTCACTCCGAACATCAAGAAGGGAAGCCGCGACCCGTGGGACGGCTATCCGGAGGAACGGGCCGAGATCTTCTCGTGGATTCCGGAGCACGATCTCGACGGCGTGTTCCTCATCGCCGCCGACCGTCACCGCACCGACCTGCGGACCATCGACAACCCCGGCTCCTACCCGCTCTACGAGTTCCAGAGTTCCAAGCTGACCAACAAGCACACGCATCCGGTCGTCCAAACCGAGGGCCTGCTGTGGGGCTACAACAAAACCTGCTCCTTCGGTCTCATGCATTTCGACACCACGCTCGACGACCCGCAGGTCCGCTTCGAGCTGGTCGACATCGACGGCAAGGTGCACGAGGACCACACCCTGCGCCTGAGCGAGCTGAAGGCGGACTGAGGGGTAACCGCTCATGGCTCGATCCTTCCGCGTTGAGGTCTCCCGCTTGCCGGCTTGGATCGACTGGCAGCGATTGCTCGGGCCCGGCGGGTGGAAGGTTCACGAAAATGAAGCGGGTCAGCTCTCGGCCGATGCCGATCTGAGCCGAGATGCCGCCGCCGACCTGGCGGCACGACTGCGCGGTGTGGGCCTCGGGGGAAACCTCATCGAGATCCGGATCTCACCTGCCTTGAGTCGGAAGGAGCTGCGGAAAGCCCACACCGAGGAGGCACGTCGCTACCGGAAGGGAAGCCCGGGCTTCCTCAGGAGTGGCACGCAGCTCGACCCGGAAGGAAGGATCTCACTCACCCCAGAAGCACTCGCGCTGGAGCTGGGCGAACGGGCCAAGGGGCTGAGGGTGATCGATGCCTTTGCCGGAGCCGGCGGGAATGCCATTGGATTCGCCCGGGCGGGATGTTCCGTCACCGCGATCGAGCTCGACGAGGCCCGGCGGGTCATGGCGCGGCACAACGCCGGGGTCTACGGTGTTGCCGACCGCATTCGGTTCATCGCCGGCGATGCCCGCCGCGTGGTCGCCGAACACGAGGCGGACCTGCTCTTTGTCGATCCGCCCTGGGGCGGGCGCTACAACAAGGAGCGCATGACCCTCGACGACCTGACTCCCTGTGCCGAGGTGATCGAGAGCGCGACCCGGATTCCGAGGATCTGGATCAAGGCTCCGCCTTCCTTCGACCCGGCCACGCTGCCCGGCTGCCGGCCCGAGGCATGGTTCGGGGTGGGAGCCGGGGATGACCGGCGGGTGAAGTTTCTGCTACTGGAGAAGTCGTAGAAGGAAACCTGTGCGCTTGGTCGGTGGAATCGATCGAACCCGCGGTGCGCCACGGCGTCGCGCGGTCGGGTTAGAAAGAATCGGCGATCGCCTCGCCGGCAATCCGGGCGGTCGTCCAGGCGGCCTGGAAGTTGAAGCCGCCGGTGATGCCGTCGATATCGAGGATCTCCCCGGCGAAGTGGAGCCCGCCGACCTTTCGGCTTTCCATGGTCTTGAAATTCACGTCGCCGAGGTGGACGCCGCCGCAGGTGACGAACTCGTCCTTGTTCATGCTCTTGCCGTCGACCCGGAACCGGCAGGCGCCGAGCTGCGCCGCGAGCCGTCGGGCCACCGCCTTGGCCAAGTGCGGCCAGTGCAGCGCATCCGCCTCGCCCGCCGCCGCGGCGCCCACCAGCCGTTTCCACAGGCGACCCGGAATGCCGAATTGGGCATCATTCACGACCTTCCTGCGCGGCGACTCGACCCGCAGCCGGGCGAACTCCTCCAAAATCGCCTCCTCACCGAGTTCGCCGGTCCAGTTGACCTCGACCTCGAAGCGGTAGTCGCGCTGCTGCAACTCGCGCGCACCCCAGGCCGAAATTTTCAGGATCCCCGGGCCGCTGAGTCCCCAGTGGGTGACCAGCACGGGACCGGTCGAGACCAGCTTGGTCCCGGGAATGCGGACGCGCGCGCTCGCCACCGAGAGTCCCTGCAGTTCATCCAGTCGGTCGTCCTGGATCCTGAAGGTGAACAGCGACGGCGCCGCCACCTCGATGCGATGGCCGAAATGCGCCGCCAGATCCGCGCCAAATCGATTGCGGGTCCCGCCAAGGGTCAGCAACAGCTTCCTCGTCGTGATGGATGCGCCTGACGAGGTCTGGACTTCGTAGCTCCCGTGATCACTCCTCGAGACCTCCTTCACCGCCGTCGAGCAACGGACCTCGACTCCCGCGGTGCGGGCGCTTTCCGAGAGACAGTCGATGATGGCCTGCGAGCTGTCGGATTGAGGGAAGACCCTGCCGTCGCTTTCGGTCTTGAGTGGAACCCCGCGCGACTCAAACCACTCCATCGTGTCCGTCGGACTCCAGCGGTGAAACGGCCCGATCAACTGTCGGGATCCGCGAGGGTAGTGGGTGACCAGGACCTTCGGCTCGAAGCATGCATGAGTCACATTGCAGCGACCCCCGCCGGAGATCCGCACCTTGCCCAGCACCTCGCGGCTCTTTTCGAGAATCACGACCCGCGAGCCGGGCCGCGCCTCGGCGAAAGTGATCGCCGCAAAGAAGCCCGCCGCGCCCCCACCCGCGACCACCAGGTCAAAGTCATCGTCGCATCCTGCGGGTTCCATCGCTGCCCGAGCATGACCCCGGACCCGCCCGAGTTCCACCTTCTTCCGGCGGGGCGTGGTCGATGGCAGCCGCCCCAAGTTGAATCCAGATCGCACTCATCCGGTGGATGCTTAGCGCAAATCACTCCGAGGCACGCTCCACGACGTAGTCACCCACCGCTTCACCCAGCGTTTCCGCGACGTTCTGGAGGCGCCCGCTGGTGGACGGAGCAAACATGGCGTCAAAAGGAACGCCATGGACCGCCTCCAACTCGTCGATCCGCTTCCCGGAGCGATCAAGAATCCTGACCTTGTAGTTCACCCGGCTGACCGCATTCCATGCAGGAATCCAAATCCAAGCACCATTCCCAAACCAAGCATCCTTCGAGTCCAGAGTTTCATCAACCTGATTTCCTAACAAAACTCCTCGCTGAGGCCAACGATATTGATTGGATCGACGAAATGTTGCGGGCTTCAGCCCCGTGGTGAAGACTCCGCATCACCTTGAACCCGCTTGCCCCGTTCGCCCGATGGATCGATGCCGCGCTGCGCGAGCAGCTGCTGGAAGGGGATGATGTGCCGACGGCCGACTTTCTGAACCCGGCCGGCGAAGCCGCCCTGGCGGGCCCGGATTCCGTTTCGTGGCGGATCTTCCGCAACCCGCTGGCGCTCTACATCGGCGGCATCACCGCCGTGCTGCTGGAGCTTGCCGAGCCGCGGGTGCGAACCGGGGTGTGGGAGCACACGAGTTTCCGGACCAACCCGCTGCGTCGAATGCGCCGGACCGGCCTGGCGGCGATGGTCACCGTCTATGCCGCCCGCTCGGTGGCGGAGGAAATGATCGCGGGCGTCGGCCGGATGCACGCCCGCATCGCCGGCACCACGCCGGATGGCCGCGCCTACCGCGCCGACGATCCGGAGCTGCTGCGCTGGGTCCACGCGACGGCACTGTTCGGCTTCATGGAGGCCTGCCATCACTACGTCACCCCGCTTTCGCAGGACGAGCGCGATGCCTTCATCGCCGAGGGCGTCCCGGCAGCGAAACTCTACGGAGCCGTTGGCGCCCCGGCTTCCGAAGCCGGGATGCACGAGCTTTTCGCGCAAATGGAGCCCCACCTGGAATCGTCGGAGATCATCGCCGAGTTTCTCGAAATCATGGAGCGCCTGTCGCTCTTCCCGCGCCCCCTGCGGGCGGTGAACCGATGGCTCATCGCCGCGGCCATCGACTTGCTGCCCGGGACGATCCGGGGGCGCCTCGAACTGGAGGCCCGGAAATCTCCACCGAAACCGGTGGCAAGGATGCTGCGCTGGTCGGGCGCGGCGATCGACCGGCTCCACCTCGAGTCCGCCCCGGCGACGCAGGCCTGCCGGCGCCTCGGGCTGCCCGCCGATCATCTGCGAAGGACGCGGTAGACGTCCCGATTCGAAGTTTCAAACCCGGCTTCTACATCGTCGTCGCCGGGATCAAGGGAACGCGGGCCGACGCCCTCGCGCAGATCGCGAAGTTCAAGACCTGGGCTCCGACCGCCTACGTCAAGAAGACCAGGATCTACATGGGTTGCCTGCATTAGGCTGCATGTCCCAAGGGCGGGGGATCCGGCCTGGTGGTTCTCGGTGGAATGACGTGTTGCAGCTGCCGCGGGAGCTGCTATGCCCGTGCAGCCCATGAAGTCTGTCTCCGTCCTGGTCACGATTGTCGCGCTCATCGCCTGGCCCTGCCGGGCCGGCGAGGAGGTCATCGTCGACGACCAGGGGATGGACTGCCACGTCTACACGCCGGCCGATCTCGATCCCGGCAAGACCTACCAGTTGCTCGTCGGCGTGCACGGTGCCGGCGGCAAGGGCAATGGCGCGGCCGGACTCAAGGGATGGGCGGAGCGAGGGGACGTGATCGTGATTGGTCCCTCCTTCGAGACCAAGGGCCAGCGCCCGTATCAGAACGGCGACGGCCCCCATGCCGGGAAGCTGATCAAGTTGTTCAAGCAGCTCGGGGAGAAATACCCGCTGCGCGAAAAGATGTTCCTCCACGGTTTTTCCGGCGGCAGCCAGTTCGTCCATCGTTTTGCGATGCTCCATCCCGAGTACGTGTGCGGTGTTTCGGCCCACTCCGGCGGCTCGTGGGCGACCGACGGCTTCGGCAGCATCAGCACCAGGGCGAAGAAGATTCCCTTCGCCATCTCGTGCGGCGAGAAGGACACCGCGATGTCGTTCCAGGGCGCGAAGTTCAACCGGCTCGATTGGTACAAGCGCTTCCGCGACGAGATCGACCAGAAGGGGTTCTGCCACATCGGTGGCATCTGGCCCGATGTCGGCCACCGCATCTCGCCGGGTGTCTGGGACCTGATGCGGCAGTGTTTTCAACTGGCGACGGGTCTGCCGGGCCAATCCGCCACCGAGACGGTCGCCATCAGCGAGGGCTGGAAGAACCTCGACGAGATTCCGGAACATGAGGCGACCGACGGGGGACCGGCTGCGGCCGTGCCGTATGTCGACCCCGCCAAGCTCGCGCAGGTGACCAAGGCCGCCTTCGCCAAGGCGGACGAGGGGGAGATCCCGGACAGCAAGCTTGTGAGCTTCATGGAGCAGTACCCGCCGGTATTGTGGAAGGATCAGCCGGGCGCCGGAAAACTTCTCGAGCAATGCGGGCGGGCGGCGGCCCGGTGGAAGGAGGCGGCCACCAAGGCCGGCCGCTTCGAAGGCGAGGTCCGCCGCCGGTTCGAGCGCTTCAGCAACGGACTGGATACCGCGTCCAACGAGTGACCGCTTTCAGCAATTCCTCCCGCCGCCAAACTCGTTGAGCCCGCGAGGATCGCGGTGATCAGGCCGAACCGGACGGCCGCTCGGTCTCGGACACGGTCAGGCGCCTTGCATCCAACAGCAAGGCGAGGGCGAGGTGGTCATCGTCCGGGATCACGATCGAGCCCTCCTCGACCGGGTACTTCCGGATCAGGACCTGGCGCTGGGGCATCGGCAGGTCATCCAGGTCCACGACGTGCATCGCCCAGTCCTTGAACGAGCGCCTTGAAATCGACTCGTACCTCAGGAGCCGGAGTTTTCCGTGTCGCTCATCGTGGGCGATCCGCAGGTAGAGGTCGTTGACCTCGTCCGGCGGCCCCTCGAGGACCTGCAGAAAACTTTCCCCCGACAGGATCAGCAGGCCGGTGATGTCGCGCTCTGCGTTCTTGTCGGCGCTGGTCCTGGCCAGCTCGAGCAGGACCTCGTTGGAGAGCAGATCCCAGGAAGTCCGGCTCTTGTAGATGAGCCGACAGGTCTTGCTGGAACCGGGTTGCGAAGAATTCACTGCTGTCTCCCCTGCTTGGACGGTTCCATCCAATCCGCACCCGTGCTTGCGAGTCAATGCATTCCATCGCTGTCGGCCCGGCGGGCGAGTCCCTCACTTGTAGGCCAGCGCCTTGTCGAGGACCTCCTCGAGCGGTCCCTCGAAGGGAGTGTCCTTCACGACATCCGCCAGCTGCCGCGCGCCCGCGGACACGTGCGGGCGGTACCATTCCTCGCCCTGGTGGCGGATGATGTTGCCGAAGGCCCCCATCGCCTGCATCAGGCGCTGCATCGCGCAGTCCTGGAAGACGATGTCGGCCGGACGGTCCTCGGAAACGTCCTCCCACAGGTCCATCAGGCGCTCCCGCTCCTCGGCGGAGTGGTCCATGTAGGGGTCGTGGATCAGCGAGGCGAGGTCGTACTCCTGGCGGCCGCGACGCATGCCCTGGAAGTCGATCCAGTAGACCGAATTCTCGACGAGCATCAGGTTCTGCGACTGGAAGTCGCGGTGGACGAGGTGCTTCGACATCCCGCCGAGCCGTTCCGCCATCTCGCGGAACTCCGACATCCCCCGTAGTTCATCGGCATCGAGGCGGAGCAAGCCCTCGACCATGTGCTCGAAGAAATACTCCTGCTCCCAACGGTACATCGCGGCATCGAAGTTCGGGTTGAACTCGGCGGTGCGCCCGGCGCGGGAGTAGAACAGCTTGTCGAGCTGTTGGAAGGCGGAGCGGTAGTAGGGTTCGCGCGTCTCGAAGGGCTCGTCCTTCAGCGACAGCAGATCGTCGTCTCCGAGGTCCTCGACCAGCATCACGCGCCACTTGCGGTCCTCGTGGAGCACGCCGGCAATGTTGATGCCCGCCTTTTCAAGGAAATGGCAGACCGGGGGGAAGAAATCGTTGTCGGGCCGCTCGTCGGTCCAATGGATGCCGATGAACGGTTCATACTCCTCGGTCTTCACCCGCACGATCGTCCGGCCCGAGGCACCGCGCTTGATCGGTTCGAGCGTGACCGGGGTGGTCGGGTCGTATTCAAGGTACTGCCGGACGGTGGTGAGGATCTGGTCGGCGGCCATCGCGACGGGAAAGAAACGTGCCGCGACGGCGTGGGGCAAGTATTTTGGGAGTGCCTTTGGGAGTGCCGCTCTCCCGAGCGCCATGACGGGGCGGGTCGGCTTTCAAGCCGACCGGATGAGGCCGGCGGCAGGGGTGACTTTCGATTCCCAACTGAACGGGCGGTCCACGCTCCGCGACCGGGAGGTCGCCACGCCCCGGCATGGCGCTCGGAGAGCACCACTCCTACCGGTCCATCGGCAGGTAGCGGTAGGGCACCTCAAGCATCAAGGCCGCCAAGGTCGTGCGGTAGTGCCTGCCGTCGGGGTTGTTGTTGGCGAAGAGCGCCCCGACCGCATTCGGCTTGGAGCCGCCGCCGGGCACCGGCCACGAGCCATCGTCGGACTGGTTCGGCAGGAGGCCGTCGAAGATCTGGGGCTGGTATTTGTCCCATGCCGTGCCGCCCCGGCGGAACATCGCCTGCGACAGGTAGTAGTGGGCATACAGGTCACAGTCCGGGCCGTCCCACTCGAAGCGCATTTCTTTCGCGGCATACTTTTCACCGTGGCGAACCGGTGAGGCCGAGGCCTTGCCCCAGATCTGGAAGGTGAGCATGCCCACCCCGGTGAGGCCGGCCGTCGACCCACCGGCCGGGCGGGTCCCCTGGTAGCCGAAGCCGCCGTCGTCGGACTGGCGCGCCTCCGTGTACTCGAGCCCCTTCTTCACGCACGACCGCAGGTTGCGGAAATCGAGGCCGGTCAGCTTGCAGGCCTTGAGCGCCTGGAGCTGCCAGCCGGTGATCGAGAGGTCGCCACCGCGGGTTCCCTCGGTGTCGTACGCGTAGTCCCATCCGCCCGAGGCATGCTGGCCTTCGATGATGATCTGCCCGGCCTTCGCCACGACCCCGCGGAGCTCGGGGATCTGGATGCCCAGGGCCCGGTGGAAGGTCTCCGCCTCGGCCAGCGCGTAGGTGGCGATGGCCTGCTCGTAGGGCCAGTGGCGGTCGCTGACATGAGGCACCAGCCGTCCGTTGTGCTCCAGCCCGATGTCGGTGAGGAACAGGATCGCCTTCAGGCACGAGTCCCCGAATTCCTCACTGATCGAGGTTTCGCAGTGTCCGAGATAGGCCAACAGCGCGAGGCCGGTCATCGCCGGGCGGTTGCGGCTGCCCCAGCCGCCATCCGCCGCCTGGGTCGATTTCAGGAAACGCAGGGCGCGGACCACGTGCTCGTCGGAATCGCTGGGCACGCCGGCTTCGCGAAGACGGTCGATGCGATCGGCTTGCGAGCAGCGCCCGGCGACCGGTGGCGGCAGCGGGATGAAGCCATCATTTCCCATTCCTTCGTCACCCAGGGCATCTCCCAGGCCGTCACCGTCGAGCCCCGTGCCGAAGCCCGGCGATTCGACATCGCTGGGATCGACCTTCGGCATCGAGAACGGGGATGCGATGTCCGGTTGAATGTGGGGCAGTGCCCGCGCACTGGGCGCCGCCGGATTGCTGATGGTGGTGCGCGTGGTCGGAGGAGGGATATCCGGCGGGGTCTCGGGGCCGGGATCGATCCATTTCACCACCTTCGCGGTGGGTTCGGGTGCCGGCATCAGGAAGAGCGCGAGTGCGAGGGACAAGAGCACGGTGCCGGCGATGCCGGCGATGACGCTGGTCACGCGGGCACCGCGGCGCTGGCGTTCAAGGGCGGCACGGGCCGCGGGGGACAATTGGGCATGGAGGCTCATGGCAAATCATGGGGTTGGAGTGGAGCCGCGGGCGGGATGCCCGGACCGGGATGATTTGCGGAAACTCCGGCGCCGGGGGTTTCCGCATCCCCGACGCCTTCAACGGGGGGAACGTGGCATCATGAGATTGTCTTGGGCTTTTCCCCCTTGCTTGTGCTTCCGCCCCCGGATGCCCATGATGACCGCATGAAAATGCTGGCCGGAGCCTTCACCGCCGCGCTGCTCGCCGGTTGCACGCCGCCGGTGCCGACCCCGCCTGTCGAGAAACCGGTCGCGGAAAAGCCCGTCGCGAAACCCGCGCCCGAACCACGGCCGACGGCTCCTCCGGAGCCGGGCAAGGTGACCTCCATCCGCATCGACCAGATCTTCCCGCTCCGCCTCGAGGAGAAGGTGCTGCTGGTCGACGTGCGACGATCCCTCTTCTATCAGCTCGGCCACGTCGACGGCGCGGTCAATCTCCCGCTCGTCGATTTCGAGAAGGCCTACCCCGCCATCAAGCCGCAGCTCGATGCGGCCGCGGAGGCGGGCAAGGTCATCGTCACCTACTGCCAGAACGAAACCTGCCCGGACTCGCGCACCACCGCCGAAGCGCTCGCGCTCCGGGGTCACGACGTCTCGATCTATTCCGGCGGCCTCGACGAGTGGCGCGCGGTGGGCGTGGATTGACGTCTAGACGTAAGGCAGCGACTCGGCGGTCGCGTCGATCCTGCTGTCGTTGTCGAGCAGCTCCTGGATCGGATCCCAACGGCCGGCGATCAGCGCGTCGCGGGCGGACTCGGGCAGGTCGCAGGGAAAGGAATGACCCGCGGAGGAGCGGACTTCCTTTTTTTCCAGGTCGATGGTGATCTCCACGGCCGGATCCGCCTCGACCGCGGCCCGCAGATCGGCGATCGCTGCCGCCGAAACCGTCACGCAGGGCATGCCCAGGGTGGTCGAGTTGCCGAAGAAGATCTCGGCGAAGGACTCGGCGATCACGGCACGGAAGCCGTACTTGCTGAGGGACTGCGGTGCGTGCTCGCGCGACGACCCGCAGCCGAAATTCACGCCGGCCAGCAGGATCGTCGCCCCGTCGAAGCGCGGGTCATTGAGCGGGTGCTTCGTCTTCTCGCCGGTATCGGGATCGAAGCGGACGTCGTAGAAGGCATACTCACCGAGTCCGTCGAAGGTGACGCATTTCATGAAGCGCGCCGGGATGATGCGGTCGGTGTCGATGTCGCCGCCGGGGACGTGCACGCCGCGGCCGGAAACGGAAGTGATTTTTTCGAGGGCCATGAGGATTCAGGGGTTGGCGAAGGTGACGGTGTAGCCCTTCTTGCGGAGTTGTTCGCCGATGTTGTCCTTGCCGACGTAGTGGGCGGCACCGACGGCGAAAAAGTGGGACTTGCCGGGTTCGGCTTCGAGGCGTGCGGCCATGGTTCCGGCCATTTTGGTATCGCGGTCATCGAGGAGCTGCTTCAGCAGCTTTTCTCCCAGCGCCTTGTGTTCGCCCTTGATCATCTCGAGGAACTGGCGTTCCACCTCGGCTTCGACCCTCTTCGGATCGCCGGACACGTAGGCCTCGACCAGCTTGTCGACGGGATTCTCGCCGTCGGCCCGCGCCTCGCGCTGGAGACGCAGACTTTCCGAAAGCAGAATGATCTGCTCTTCCTCGGTGAGTCCGTCGAAGATGCCGAACTGATCCGCCGCCTTCTCCAGCGCGCCGGTCGTCTTGCCCGCCTTCTTGGCCTCGTTCCACACGATCCCGTCGAGTGGCGTGGCGCCGGAAAGCTGGGCTTCGAGCAGCGGCACGGTCACCGCCGCCGCCCAGGTCTTGAACGACTCGAAGACTTCCGGCACGAGCGCGGGGTTGACCGCCTTCAACTCCCTGGCGAACTGATCGTGCAATTCCTCGCCAATCGACTCGGAGAGCTTCTTGCCGTCGGCACGGATGAAGTGGCGCGCCAGGCCGAGCTGGGTGGCCGGGTCCATCGAGACCTCGGTGTAAACCGCGTCGCTGGCTTCGAGCGCCTTCCGGGCCGCCGGATGGAGCGTGCCGACCGGCCCGTCTCCGAGGTGGATCGTGCCGAAAAGCCACGACGGCTTATCGAGGTCCATGCCCTCGACTTTCCAAAGCAGCGGCTGGACCGGATGTTTCGGCTCCGCCTCCGCGGGTTCGGCGAATGCCGGCAGCGCGATAAACGGCAGCACGGAAAGCGTGGCGATGGTGCGGCGGATCATGGCGTGAATCAGGCGGCGGCGTGGGCAATGTCGAAGACCTCGCGGGCGTCGGCCACGGCACCTTCGACGGCGGCCGCGGCGACCATCACCGGCGACATCAGGATGGTGCGGCCCGTCGGCGAACCCTGGCGGCCCTTGAAGTTGCGATTCGAGGAAGAGGCGCAGATCTGGTCGCCGACGAGCTTGTCGGGATTCATCGCCAGGCACATCGAACATCCGGCACCCCGCCACTCGAAGCCGGCCTCCTCGAAGATCTTGTCGAGTCCCTCCTGCTCGCACTGGATGGCGACGATCTGCGAGCCCGGCACGGCGATCGCCTGCACCCCGTCGGCCACCTTGCGGCCCTTGAGGTATTGCGCCGCTTCGCGGAAATCGGAAAGGCGGCCGTTGGTGCACGAGCCGATGAAGGCGACGTCGATCTTCACGCCCTTGATCGGGGTGCCGGCCGGCAGCTTCATGTAGGCCAGCGCCTCCTCGACCGTCGCCCTTTCCTCCTCGGAGCCGGCGGTGGCGGGATCCGGGATGCTCTCGGAGACCGCGATGCCGTGGTCCGGGGAAATGCCCCAGGTCACCGTCGGCTCGATCTCGGCGGCGTCGATCGTGACGACGTCGTCGTAGTGCGCATCGGCATCCGAGGCGTAGGAAAGCCAGCGTTCCACGGTGGCGTCCCAGTCGCTCATGTCGACGTAGGGACGGCCCTTCAGATACTCGACCGTCTTGTGGTCGGGATTGACGTAGCCGCAGCGGGCCCCGCCCTCGATGGCCATGTTGCAGACGGTCATCCGCTCTTCCATCGTCATCGCGTCGAAGACCTCCCCGGCGTACTCGTAGGCGTAGCCGATGCCGCCCTTGGCGCCGAGTTTGCGGATGATGTGCAGCGTCACGTCCTTGGCGTAGACGCCGGGCCGCAGCTTGCCGTTGACCTCGATCCGGCGGACCTTGAGCGGCATCATCGCCATGGTCTGGGTGGCCAGCACGTCACGCACCTGGGTGGTGCCGATGCCGAAGGCGATCGCGCCGAAGGCGCCGTGGGTCGCGGTGTGCGAATCGCCGCAGGCGATGGTCGTTCCCGGCTGGGTGATGCCCTGCTCGGGGCCGACGACGTGGACGATGCCCTGCTTGCCGGAGGCGAGGTCGAAGTAGGTGATCCCGAAGTCGTCCGCATTTTCGCGCAGCGCCTTCATCATTTCCGCCGCCAGCGGGTCGGCCGGCGCGTCCTGGTTGATGGTCGGGACGATGTGGTCGATCGTCGCGAAGGTGCGTTCGGGGAACTTCACCCCGAGACCGAGGTCGCGGAGCATCCCGAAGGCCTGCGGCGAGGTGACCTCGTGGATGAGGTGGGTTCCGATGAAGAGCTGCGTGCGCCCATCGGCCAAAGTGCCGACGGCGTGGGAGTCCCAGACTTTCTGATAAAGGCTCTTGCCCATGGATTCAGGTGGATTTGGAGGCATCAGGCGGCGGTGGCGGTCCATCGCACGTCTGCCCGCCCGCGCCCGTCAGGTCGAAGGAGGGGGCGAAAAACTGAGTGAGCCGCCGGGGAATGTCAAAGCGGATCCCGGCCGTCCCGTGATGACACGAAAACACCGGCTCCCACCCACGTGGGAGACCGGTGCTCGAAAATCAGACGGGGAGGTGCGACTCCCTACTTGGTGTATTCCACCTCGTAGGCCGCAGGCATCTCCTGGAACGCCGGCAGATCGCGAAGCGGCGGTGCCGTGGGCTCACTGGTGCAATTGCAGGAGACGCTGATCAGGGCGATGGCGGTGGCGCCCAGGGCGCCTAAGAATCGGATCATCATGTGTTTGGAGTGCCGTTGGCTTTCCATGCTGTCGAAAAAACGGGGGGAACTGTCAAGCAGTCCCCCCCGGTTTTGAGTCATTGGGGTCACCGGCAGGGAAGCCGGAACCCCCACCACAGGCTTACTTGGCGGGAGCCACGTAAGTCGGAGCAGCAGGAGCAGGAGCGCTCTCGCAGCAGGAAGTGGCAAGGAAAGTACCGGCAGCAGCGGCGGCGATCATGGCGATTTTGACGATTTTCATAATCAAGGGGTGTTGTCTTGGTTGTTCAACTTCGCCACCAGAACGGTGTCGAATAAGCGCAAGACTAGGGAGTGAAGCCCGGGGCGCAAGGCAATTTGACAGCCCGGAATCCGTCACCCGCCCCACGATTCGATTGCCAGACGGTGTTCCATCCCTAGACTCCCGGCCCGCCTCCACCCCTATCCCATGAGCGAAGCCAAGAACATCGCCATCGTCGGCGCCACCGGTGCAGTGGGCCAGGAAATGCTCCTGTGTCTCGAACAGCGCGATTTCCCCGTGAAGTCCCTCACCCTGCTCGCGTCCGCGCGCTCGGTGGGCAAGCGCTTCACCTTCCGCGGCGAGGAGATCGCCGTGAAGGAACTCACCCACGACTCGTTCGCCGGCATCGACATCGCCCTCTTTTCCGCAGGCGGGGGCATCTCGAAGGAGTTCGCCCCCTCGGCCGCCGCCGCGGGCTGCGTGGTCATCGACAATTCCTCGGCTTTCCGGATGGACGCCGACGTGCCGCTGGTCGTGCCCGAGATCAATCCCGACGCCGCCCGCGAAGCGCCCCGCGGGATCATCGCCAACCCGAACTGCTCGACCATCATCGCCCTGATGGGCCTCGCGCCGCTGCACCGGGCCTTCGGGCTCAAGGCCGTTATCGCCTCGACCTACCAGGCCGTCTCCGGCTCCGGCGCCCAGGGCATCGTCGAGCTCGAGGAGCAGGTCAAGGCGCTGGCCGCCGGCGAGTCCTTCGAGCCGAAGGTCTACCCCTGCCAGATCGCCTTCAACGTGATCCCGCAGGTCGATGTCTTCCTCGACAACGGCTACACCAAGGAAGAACTGAAGATGCTCCACGAGGGTCGCAAGATCATGGGGCTGCCGGACCTCAAGGTCTCCTGCACCTGCGTGCGGGTGCCGGTTTATCGCTCGCACTCGATCTCGATCACCGCGCAGTTCGAGCGGCCGGTCAACCTGGCTGCCGCCCGCGCCGCCTTCGGCGACACGCCGGGCGTCGCCCTGAAGGACGATCCGGAGAAGCGCGAGTTCCCGGTCCCGCTCGACACCACCGGCAAGGACGACTGCCTGGTCGGCCGCATCCGCGAAAACCTCGTCCTCGACAACGCGCTCGACCTGTGGGTCGTCGGCGACCAGGTCCGCAAGGGCGCCGCACTCAATGCCGTGCAGATCGCCGAGCTGCTGTGAGATCCCGGATGGGGGATGGAAGGTGATGGATGGCGACATCGGCCAGCTCCACCCCAGCAACCGCTTCGGGACCATCATCGCGATCTTCGAATAAGGAGGCAGGGCGCCCCCGCCCTGCAATCGAGCGGTTCGCTGCCACCAGCCCGGAGGGCACCCAAGGACAACGCTGGCTCCATCATGAGCCGAATACGAGATTCGATCGGCTGATGACCCCAACTCTTCAGCCTTGACGGAAAAGCGGAAAAACGGGAAAAGACCTCTATGAAGACGACCGTCGATCTGCCTGATCCGTTGTTCCGGCGAGCCAAGGCGACGGCGGCGGAACGGGGAATGTCGCTGAAGAGCTTCATCACCCGCGCCGTCGAGCAAAGCCTCGCGGCTCCGCGCGGTGGCTGGGGCTCCGCGCTGGCGGGCTTGCCTCAAGTGCCCGGCGAAACCTTGGAAACGGTCCGTCGGAGCATCGAGGCCTCGGATGCCGCAGACCTTTCACTTCAAAAAGACAAGTGATTCTCGATACCAACGCCGTTTCCGCGTTGGCGGCCAAGGAGCCCGCGATTCTCGGCCAGCTCGATGAAGCCGAGGAGCTGTCGGTTTCCTTCATCGCAATGGCGGAATTCCAGTTCGGATTGCTGGGCTCGAAGCGCCCCGAAGCAGGTTATGCCATGCTTCAGCAATTGGCCACGATGGTTCCGGTCCTCTATCCGGATGCCGACACCCTCGCCCACTATGCATGGGTCGCCGATCACTTGAAGCGCATGGGACGACCCATCCCGCACAACGACATGTGGACGGCCGCTCTGGCCCGTCAGCACTCGCTCGCCGTCCTTTCCCGCGACCGGCATTTTGATTACGTCGATGGGATCGTGAGACGGGATTGGTGAAACGCCACGCCGGAGCCGGAGCAACCCGGGCAGACACGAGTTCCAGGAGTAGAAGACACTTCCTCCTTGGCGTCCTTGGCGTCTTGGCGGTGAATCCTTCCAGCCGACCATGGAGGACCTCAAAGAATACCTCGAAGCCCGCGCCGCGGAAGTGGATGCCGAACTCGACCGCCTGCTGCCGACCAAGCGCCAGCGGCCGGCGACCCTCCACGAGGCGATGCGCTACAGCCTGTTCGCCGGCGGCAAGCGCCTGCGTCCGGTGCTCTGCCTTGCCGCGGCCGAGGCCTGCGGCGGGGAAACCGAACCCGCCCTGCCGCCGGCCTGCGCGGTCGAGCTGATGCACACCTACTCGCTGGTCCACGACGACCTGCCGTGCATGGACGACGACGACCTGCGCCGCGGCCGTCCGACCTGCCACAAGGTCTATGGCGAGGGCATGGCGGTGTTGACCGGTGACGCGCTTCTCACGGAGGCCTTCCTCGTCCTTTCGGAAACGGCGCCGACCCCGCGCTACCCGGCCGCCGCCTTCGTCGCCGAGCTGGCGGTCACCGGCGGCTCGACCAGGCTGATCGGCGGTCAGGTGCTCGACCTCGAAGGCGAGGGAAAGGACCTGACCAAGGCCCAGCTGGTGAAGATCCACGAGGCCAAGACCGCGGCGCTGCTGACCAGCTCGATCCGGCTCGGGGCGATGACCGCCAATGCGACCCCTGCCAAGCTCGAAGCCCTCACCACCTTCGGCCACTCGCTCGGGCTGGCGTTCCAGGTCATCGACGACATCCTCGACGTCACCCAGAGCACCGAGAAGCTCGGCAAGACCGCCGGCAAGGACGAGGCCGTCGCCAAGGCAACCTACCCGGCGATCCTCGGCCTCGACAAGGCGCGCAAGGAAGCCCATCGCCTGACCGACAAGGCGATGACCGCCCTCAAGCCCTTCGGCAAGCGCGCCGCCCACCTCCGCCAGATCGCGGAGTACCTGCTGGAGCGGGAGTATTGAGGAGTGGCGCTTGGAAAGCGCCATGACGAGGGGTGGCGGCCTCTGGCCGCGGCGAAGTGTCGGCCTGATCATCGCGGCGCGCTTTCCGCGACCGGGAGGTCGCCCCGCCCTGATATGGTGCTTGGAAAGCGCCACTCCTCAGCGCTTGCTCACGAAGCGATACGCCCCGGCGCCCACTTCGAAGACCGCGCACCCTCCCTCGTGGCGCACGGGGCGCAGGCCCTTGGCTTCGCAAACGTCCTCCGCTTTTTCCGACGGAATGAAGACGGTCGCGGTGGTGTTCGGAGGCACTTCGATGTCGAAGGTCGTGGTGGTGCCCTCCCGCTTCCACTCGCTGCGGATCGTCCCGTAGAGCGAGGCACTTGAGCACTTCACCCACTCGAGGTCGCCGACCAGCTGCGGCTTGATCACGAAGCGCTTCATTCCCCACTCCGCCGGGTCCGGCCGGATGCCCCCGACACCCCGCATGAACCAACCGGCGATCCCGGTGTAGCAGGTGTGGATGCGGCTCGGGATGTCGTCGACCTGCCAGTACTCCGGCCAGGTGGTCTCGCCGCGCCTCAGGAAGTAGCCATAGCCGGGGTGTTCGGTGCTCTGGAGACAGTGGAAGAGGAGGTCGGTCCGCCCGGCGTGCTCGACGATGAACTTGAGCAGGATCGGCAGTCCCGAGCTGCCGGTGTCGAGGTAGGGTTTGGTCACGGTGATCTCCTCGACGAAGCGCTCCATGACCTTTTCGCGCAACGGCTCGGGGGTCACCCCGACGTAGAGGGGAAAGGCCAGCGCCAGCTGGCGACCATCGATGTAGACGCCCGTCTCCTCGTTGTAGAACTTGCGGTGGACGCTGCGGCGCAGGTCCCCGAGCTGTTTCTGATAGATCGCCGCCTCCGACTCCCTGCCGAGGATGGCCGCCGACTCCGCCATCACCTGGAGGCAGTAGGCGTAGACGCAGTTGTTGAAGAGCTTCGCCGCCTCGGTGTTGCCGTATTCGCTGCCATGCGGGGTCGCCCAGTCGCCGAGGAAGCGCGACGCGCTCTCGTAGGCGGTGAGCACGCCTTCGTCCGAAACGAAGCCGTGCAGGTAGTCGACCCACTTTTTCATCGGCCCGTAGGCGTGGGCGAGCTGGGCCTGGTCCCCGTAGGCCCGGTGAAACTCCCAGCTCAGGGTCACCGGCGCGCTGCTCCACAAGGTGCCGCCCGCACCCTTGTAAACCTGCGGTGCGATCGTGTTCACGAAGCCGTCCTCGCGCTGCACGTCGAACCAGTCCTGTGCCGCCTTGCGGTAGTAGGCCGCCGATTCGTAGTTCGGGATCGCGCAGCCCCACGAACAGGCCAGCGCAATCTCGCCGTAGCCGTAGCGCTCGCGGTGCGGGCAGTCCATGGTCACGCCGTTGACGGTGTTGGCGATGTAGGTCCTCAGGTCGGCCTCGTAGATGCGGTTGAAAAGATCGCTCGACGACTCGAAGCGGCCGGTGCGGGCGCGGTCGTTGGTGACGATGAAGCAACGGATGTCCTCCGGCTTCGGCTCGTAGCCGAGGCCCTCGACGGTCACCCAGCGGCCCGCCATGTAGTTGAACTTGTGGGAAAAGGTGCCGGTGCCGGTTTCGTCGTGGATGTACACGCTGACCTGGTCGAACTCCTCGATCATCCCCGGCTGGTTGGCGGTGCGGAAGGTCACGCGTTGGCCTTCCTCACCTTCCCGCAGGTCGAACTCGAGCCAGCCGGTGAAGTTCACGCCGAAGTCGAAGGTCGTGCGGTCGTTTTCCGGATCGTGATCCATCGTGACCGGCGCGAGACGCTCGACCTTGCGGTCGGGCTCGACGAGGTGGGCCGACAGCTCGAGGCGTTCCAGCTTCCGGGTCATCGCCTGGCGCATCTGCGGGCGGACCGCCTCCAGCGCATCCATCCGCCATGCCGAGGCGGGAGCCCAGCCGCTGTCGTCGAACTCCGGCAGGTTCCATCCCTCGACCGCGAGGCGCGCATCGAAGACCTCGCCGCCATACTCGCCCAACCCGCCGCCATTCCACTTGCCGCGGTATTTCATGGGGCTGATCGCGCACTTCCACGACTCGTCGCTGTGCATGTCGGTCCCGTCGCTCAGGTGCACCTGGCAGCGGATCACCGAGTCCTGTTCCCAAACGCCCTTGCCGTAGGATCCATCGGCCCGGGCCCAACCCGATCCGGTCCACACGGCGATCACGTTCCCGCCCGGACGGAGGAAGGGCCGGATGTCGTAGGTGACGTAGAAAACCCGCTTGGTCAGGTTGGTCAACGAAGGAGCCAGCACGCGGTCGTCGACCCGCTTTCCGTTCACGTAAAGCTCGTGGTAGCCGATCGAGGCGAGGTGGCAGAAGGCCGCTTCGGGCACCTTCGCAAGGTCGAAGGTCTTGCGATGCCAGAGGTGGTCGATGTCCTGCGCCTCGCGGAAGCGGATCCAGTCGCCCGTCCAGTCGGCGGGATCGAGCAACCCCATGACAAACCGCGCCGGCTCACTCCAGCCGGACGGTTCACCATCCTTGTCCCACACCCGCACCTTCCAGCGGCAGTCCTGGCTCGAAACCAGCGGCCTGCCGGCGTAGGCCACGTGGACCGATTGACCCGACTCCGTCCTCCCCGAATCCCACAGGATCTTGCCCGAGACCCCGTCTTCAACGATCACCTGCGACGCCGTCTGCCGTTGATCCCGCGCCTGCTCGGGATCCTCGATCCGCCAGCTCAAACGTGGCTCGGGCGTGTCGATGCCGAGGGGATCGACGAGATACTCGCAGCGAAGGTCGGTGACCGTGATTGCCTGGGCGATGGACGCGAGCAGAGAGAGCAGTGACGCAAGGGCGATGACTTTCACGACGCGGTGGATACGGGTCAGGGGCGCGCCATCGCGCAGAAAACCCGACGAGCTCTGTCAGCCACGGCGGGGGAAGGAGTGGCTTCTTGCAGGAGCCATACCGGGGCGGGGCGACCTCCCGGTCGCGGATTACGGGCCGCCGCCATGAGGCCAGTGTTTCCCCGCGGCCAGAGGCCGCCACGCCCTGATATGGCGCTTCCAAAGCGCCACTCCCCCTACCGCTGCGCCCGTTCCCAACGCCGTTCCTCCCATCCGGCCGTCTGGTCGAACTTGCCGGGGTCATCGATTTCAAGGTGCAGGGACTCGCCGGAGACCGGGTGGGGAAAACCCAGCGCCACCGCGCAGAGAAACAGGCCCCGCCCCCGCAGGATGAATCCTTCCTTGCCGTAGAGCGGATCTCCGAGAATCGGGTGGCCCCGCTCGGCCATGTGGATCCTGAGCTGGTGGGTCCGGCCGGTTTCGGGGAAAAGATCCACACGGGTCAGCCATTGGTTGTGGAGTGAACGGGTGGGGGCGACGGCACGATAGCGGGAGAGGGCGGCCTTGCCCCCGATATCCGACTCGAGGCGACCCGAGCCTTCCAGTCTGCCGATCACGATCGCCCGGTATCGCTTCCGGACCTGTTTCTCTTCAAAGAGCTTTCCAAGATGAGTTTGCGCCCGGTGGGTCTTCGCGGCAATCAGCAGTCCGCTGGTCTGGCGATCCAGGCGGTGCACCGGACGGGGGGCGACCAGGCGGTCATCTTCCCGGGACTCAGTGAGGTTGAAAGGCAGGGCATTGGCGATGGTCCTGAAGCGATTGCCGGAAACCGGGAATCCAGCCGGTTTGTGGATCACCGCCAGGTGGTCATCCTCGAAGGGAACCTCCAGTTTCAGGCGGAACTCCTTTCCGACCGGTTCCCTGCCGAACAAGAGCTCGATTTTCTGGCCCGGCTTCACCCAGGTGCCGGTGGTCGCGGGGGTGCCGTCCACGCGGAACTCGCCGCGCTTGATGGCCTTCTTGAGTCCCTTCCGTGAGGCGATGGATGGCTCGAAAGGCCCCGCAACGTAGTCGCTCAGGCGGACGTCCGCGACTCCACCGGGAACGATGTGTCTTTGCCTGACTGTCCCGAGTTGATCCGCCATGGTCCCGTAGCTCTCCATCCGAACCTTCGGGCGAACCGTGGTTCTGGCAAGTTCCCAGGCAGGTCTCCGGAAGTCCCGGCCACCTTCTTCACTCCGACGCCTTGTAGGCGAGTCCGGCACCGACCAGATCGCTGAGCGCCATCCCGATCGACTTGAACAGGGTGATCTCGTCGTCGCTCTGGCGCAGCGTCGCGCTGCCGTTGCACATGCCGACGAGGTCGGAAACGATGTCCTCCTTGGTGAAGACGCCCTCGCTGATCGGGACCAGGATTTCGCCAGCCTCCTTCATCGCATTGACGTAGGTGTCGCAGTAGACCTTCGCCTTGGTGATCAGCTCCGTGTCGCACTCGCGCTTGGTGGCGTGGTGGTTGCCGATGAAATCGGTGTGGGTGCCGGGCTTGACCCAGTCGCCGAGCACCAGCGGTTCGTGCGAGCCGGTGGCGGAGACGATGATGTCGGCCTCGCCGCAGGCGGACTGGCGGTCGTCGGCGACGACGAAGTCGATTCCGGGATGCTCTGCCTTGGCGGCCTCGCAGACCGCCGCGGCCTTTTCGGCGTTGCGGCCCCAGACCAGCACCTTCTTCAAGTTCCGGACGCTGGCGTTGGCGCGGATGAGGTAGGGGGCGAGATTGCCGGTGCCGAGCAGCAGCATCGTTTCCGAGTTTTCGCGGGACAGCAGCCGGGTCGCGAGGCCGGAGATGCCGGCGGTTCGCCACAGCGTCACCGTGGTGCCATCGACGAGAGCCAGCGGCTCGCCGTGATCGCGCTTGAAGAGGAGAATCTGGGCGTAGATCGACTTGTGGGGCGCCTCGTTCTCCGGGAAATAGGTGAAGGCCTTGACGCCGATGAACTCCTGACCCCAGGACGGAAGGACCGCAAAGGCATCGTGGTTCGAGTCGTCATCATCGAGCAGGAACACCTGCCGCGGCGGCATCTTGAACTCCCCGGCGTAGGCTTCGCCGAGGGCGTCGATGAGGGCGGGATAGCTGAGGGCGGCGTGGACTTGGTCGGCGGTGATAATCTTCATGCTGGTGATGGGTTGACCTCCGATTTCGTGGGCCACCTTCCGGCGCAGTGCCAGCAAAAAGGCGTGCCGGTCACTCGCGCACGACCACCCGCACGGGTCCGATCAGTCCCGAGGGCTCCGGCTTCCACGCGAAGCGGCCCTTCTTCTCGACGCGGATGTTGGTGCGGGTGAAGCGCTTGTCCTGTGGCAGGGCTTCATCGGCCATCACCCGGTTGTGCCAGGAGTTGACCACCATCACCTCGAGCCGGTTCTTGCCGGGCTTGAGCGCGTCGCCCAGCTCGAGCCGGAACGGCGGGCGCCAGGCGAGGCCGAGGTCGGTGCCGTTGAGCGTCACCCGCGCGATCCCGACGCTCCGGACCTCGCCGAGCTCGATGGCCAGCGGCAGGTCGGCCACCTCGGCCGGTGCCTCGAAACTGGTGCGGTAGGTCGCCTTGCCGGAGTAGTTCCGGATGGCCGGGTCGTCGTCCTCGATCCAGTCGGTGAGCCTGGCGAAATCGACCGCTTCCGCGGGCCCGCCCCGGGCCGGGTCGAAGGTGACCTTCCACGGGCCGGAGAAACGGTAGGCCTCGGACCAGACCGGCCGGTTGGGGTCGGCATCGCGTTGCCGGGCGGTGGCGGGGTCCCGGAAAACCAGGAACAGGCTGTCGTAGGCACCGAGGTCGATCGGCAGCGTGGTTTGGTGGTCATCGATGGTGAAGCTCGAGGCCTCGCGGACCGAGCCATCGGTGGCGTCCCACAGTTCGGGGGTGCGGCCGGTGACCCGGAAGCGGGCCTCGATCTTTCGCGGCCGGCCCGCGAGCTCGGCGATGAAATAGACGTCCGCCCCGTCGATGCGGTAGTGGATCCAGTCGGTGTCCGGCGCGGGTGAACCATCGGCCAAGGTGAGTTCCGCGTCGGGCGGGACGCCATCCGCTTGCAGTTGGGCGGCGGCGGTGACTCCCCAGCCCACACGGCCGCCGTCGACTTCCCGCATCCCCTTGGGTCCGGGATCACCGGCACCCCAGAGTCCGTCGGCGAGCCGCTGGAAGTACCGCCTCTCGTTCTCGCCGCCTTCGAGGCTCACCATCCGGCTTGGCTTGGGACCGAGCACCGTCGCCCCGGCCCGCACCAGTGCATCGACCTTTTCCAAGGCCCCGGGCGACAGTACCCGGTGGTCGGGCAGGGAGAGAAGGCGGTAGCTCATTCCGGAGGGCAGGACCAGCCGCCCGTTTTCCACCGCCAGGCTCGACAGCAGCAGCTCCTCGCTCAGCACGTCGTAGTCGTAGCCGGGCAGCGCGCCCGCGGGGTCGTGGCCCTTGCGGCCGAAGACGTTGGGAATGTGGTCGCCGTAGTAGTGGAGCACATCTGCCACGAACCGGCCCTGCTGGCCGAGGTACTGGCAGCGCCGTAGATAGTCGATGAAGGGGGTCGATTCCTCCCACCAGGTCACCTGCGGATTGAAGTGGGTGCCGGCGAAGTATTCCTGCCCCGGCAGGCCCATCTCCTCCGGCGAGCAGGTGAAGGTGTGGTTGAAGACGAGGTTCAGACCCGCGCAGAACTCGGTGTCGAAGCTCGGTTTCATGTCCGACCACGGCGTGTCGTTCCAGTGCGGGCCGATGGTGGTGAATCCCTCGGCCCCGACCAGCGGCTTGCCGTAGGTGTGCGCGGCGGACGAGGCCTGCTTCACGTAGAAGCGGTTGTCCGGCTTCGGGCGGTGCGGCGAGGGCGACCAGAACTCGCTCATCATCAGCTCGCTGCGGCCGTAGTTTTTCAATCCATCGAGCGGTCCCGCGTGCGGGCCCGAGCATTCCGGGTGGGTGCCCATGCCGTATCCGGCGGAAAGCGTGGCGAGGCGCGCGTAGTGGCCGGCGACCAGGTCGCCGATCGTCTTGCGGAAGTCGGCGAGGAAGGCATTGGACGTTTCGCGGTCCTCCACGATGTAGCCGGCGACCACGGCCAGCCACGGCAGCGGATCGTAGCCGCGCTTGCCGGCAAAGGCCGTATCGAAGCCCGGTGTCCAGTTCATGCCGCCGCCCTCCCAGCTGTCGGTGTGCACGTAGCGCATCGTGGTGCCCGCGAGCGGTCCGATCGCCTTGAACAGGGGGTCGATGTTCCGCTTCCAGTAGGCGTCGAGTGCGGCGGGACTGAGGTAGTCGAGCACGCGCCCGCCCCAGCCCTCGCTGTGGGTCGAGACGTGGGCGCCGGTCGGCTCGTGGCCGATCCGCAGGATCACCCAGCGCTCGGCCGTCGGCACCTGCCATTGCAGCCGGCCTCCGGCGTCCATCCTGTCGCCGAGCTGGACGATGCGGTCCTTGGGAATGTGCCACTCTCCGGGCTCGGCCGCCTTGGTTTCAAGCAGGAAACGGCAGTCCGGGGCCGACATGCCGAGCTCCCGCGTCGAGCTCTTGAGCGGCAGGTTTTCGACCGGGTGGATCTTCACCGGTGTGCCTTCCGGAGAACCCAGGGGAAGCGCGAGCACCGTGATGTCGCGGTAGAAGTCGCGGTGCTTCGGCTTTGGCAGTTGGACGTCGATCGGGCCCGGGCCGAGGACCTCCGTGGAGGACCAGACCAGGTGCTGGCTCGATTCCGCGGCGCTGACCCGGGGCCCGCCGAGGTTCCAGCCGCTCTGGATGTTGAGGCTCAGCTCGAGCCCGAGTCGCTTGGCCTCTTGGCAGGCGTGGATGAAAAGGGCGGTCCACTCCGGGCTGCCGAAGACCGGTCCGGCGGGCACCCGGGCGTTGCCACGCTGGCTGCTGCCATCGGCGTCGAAGATCAGCGCCCCGCTGAAGCCCTTGGCCTTCATCGCCTCGAGATCGCGGCTGATGGCTTCCTCGGTCACGTTGCCATTGAGCCACCACCAGAAGGCGCGGATGCCGGCGCTGTGGGGCGGTGTCCGGAAGCCGTCGGCCAGGTCGTCGGCGTGGGCGACGAGTGAGGAAAGGAGAGCCAGCGCGAGGGCGGGAAGTGGCATGTTCATCTTGGTGGAATCAGTGTCCGCCCCGGCCCCCGACGTAGTTGCCGTAGCCGATGACGATGGTCGACAGGATCAGGATCGCGAGGCCGGCGAAGAGCAGCCGCCTGGCCTTCGGGCCCGAGCCCTTCCACTCGCCGAGGCAGAGGCCCCAGATCGAGCTGAAGATGATGATGGAAGCCATGTGCAGCGTCCACGAGCTGAACTTGTAGTCACCCATCTGCGTCTCGCCCATCGAGTAGAAGAAGAACTGGAAATACCAGGTCACGCCGGCCAGCGCGGCGAAGGCGTAGTTGCGGGCGAGCGGGATGCGGCGTTCGCCGGTGTCCTTGTCCGGGGTCCGGCTCTCGGTGGCGAGATACTCGTAGCCCGAGCGGTTGCGGAGGTTGAGGATGCCGCACCAGATGACGTTGCTGGTGAAACCGCCGGCGAGGATCACGATGAGCACCGGAAGGCCGGTCCAGATGGTGTCGGTTCCGTGGGCGGCCGAAATCTCGCCGATCTTCGAGCCCGCCGAAAGCCCGAAGGCGAAGCAGGCGCTCATGATGCCGGAGAAGGTGGCGACCAGGATGCCCTTGCGGAAATTGAACTCCTTCACGGTCTTGCGCTGCTGTTCGGCGTCCATGCCCGCCTCCTTGGCGCGGCCCGCGAAGGCGTTGATCGCGATGCCCGCGACGCACACCGCCAGGCCGGCCAGCACCCAGCGGCCGCCCACCGGCTCGATCAGCTTGGCGACGAACTCGCCCTTGAAGATCGGCGGGATCAGCGTGCCGAAGACGGTGCAGTATCCCAGCGCCACCGCCATTCCGAGCGAGATGCCGAGGTAGCGCATCGACAGCCCGAAGGTCAGCGTGCCCATCCCCCACAGGGCGCCGAAGAGGTAGGTGTAGAACCACGTTTCGCCGGGGGTCTCGCGCAGCACGGCGAGCACGTCCTTCGTGTTGATCAGCGCGAAGGTCCACGGCGCGATGATCCACGAGAAGACGCCGGCGACCAGCCAGGCGGTCTCCCACGACCAGCGCTTCACGCCGCGGAAGGGGACGTAGAACGAGCCGGCGGCAAGGCCGCCGCACCAGTGGAAGAAGACGCCGATGAGAGGATTCATGAGTATTCAGCGAAGGGCGTGGGATTCAGACGAACTCTCGAAATCGAAATGACCTCTTCCCCGCCAATAGGGTTGAACCGCGAAGACGCCAAGAGCGCCAAGTCGAAGAATCTCAACATCATCAGTCGAGCTTTGCGTCCTTTGCGTCTTTGCGGTGAATCCAACATCGTTAGAGAAACTAAGGGGATTGCCATCAGACGACCCGGATCACCTCGATGTCCAACAAGGCGCCGAGCTTGTCGAGCTTGTCGCCGACGTGGCCCACGCCCACGGCGCAGTGGTGGGCGGGTCCCTCGGCGTTCCAGCGGTTGACGAACTCCCGCGCGCCGCAGGCGAAGCGGTAGCGGCTGTTGGTGTTGCCGATCTCGAGGATGGGGCCGGGAACCGACTCGCCCTCCGCGACCAGCAGGGCGAGCGAGCCGTCCCTTTCGATCACTGAAAGCAGGGTGACCGGGCCGTGCTTGACCGCCATCTCCACCGACACGCCCTTGCCGACCTTGCCGTGGTAGACCTTCAGCGGGCGCACCTTCGTCCTGCCCTCCGCGATCGCGATGTGTCCGGGGCCGTCGTGGCCCATCAGGACGACGTCGTCTGTGAAATCCATCGCGTAGTACTCGGTGAACGATCCGCCCGCCCCGAGCAGGTCCATGATTTTCATCGCCTGCACGTTCTTCACCTCGTACTCGCCGGCGACCGGGATGCCGCGGCCGGTGAGCTGCGAGGTGCCGAGGATGATCGAGGCCAGGGTGGTCTCGTTCTCCTCCACGCCACTGCCCTTGTAGTAGTAGGCCATCGAGCCCAGCTGGTGGTCCGCGACCATCGCATCGAGCGCGACCGCGGTGCGCGCCGCCTCGGCGAGTTCCTCCGCCGGGCAGTCGTCCTGGACATCGAAGACCTCGTGAAATTCGGAAACGCGCGCGGCGACCTGCGCGTCACCGACCTTGCGCCGGCGGTCGGCCAGTTCGTCGACCTCGAGGATTTCGATGTGCGTGCCGAAGACCGCGCACTGCAGCGTCGTGTCGGAGTAGATGTCGAGCATGCCCGAGTAGTAGTGACCCATCAGCCCGAGCCGGTTCTCCGCCATCACCGCGGCGACCCGGGCGGCCTCCACCCAGGCGTCGATCTCGTTCCAGCATTCGGGATCGTCCTCCAGCACGCCGGTGACCTGGTGAAAGCGGATGCCGGCGCGGCGGAAGACGTTCGCAATCTCCGGCACCGGGCAGGCCGAGCAATGCGCCAGCCACTCGCCGGTCATCTTCGTCCGGTCGCCGAGCGCGTTGAACCCGGCGTAGTCGATCGCGGGTTCCGGCGCGAGGTTGAGGACGATCACCGGCACCTTGGCGCGGCGGACGACCGGCAGCACCGTCGAGGACAGGGCGTAGGTCGTGACGTGGAGGAAGATGAGGTCGACATCGGCGCGGCGCAGCTCGCGACCGGCGGCGCAGGCCCGCTGCGGGCTGTCGACGAGGCCGACGTTGACGATCTCGACGCCCGGGCGCCCGAGCTTGGAGGCCACCGTTGCAAGGTAGCCCTCGAGCCGTTCCTTCAGCCCCTCGAACTGGGGCCAGTAGGTGTCGAGTCCGATCCCGAACAAACCGATGCGCAAAGGCGTCCCGCTCATCCACCCAAACTATGGGATCGCCATCCGGGGAGGAATAGGCAGGATGATCCAAGGCATACAGAAAATGACCTTCACGATGGAGGACTACTTCCGCTATTTTCCGACCTCGCCCGAGCTCTTGAAATGGGGCCTGGCGCTGTCGGCCTCGGGCTTCACCCGGGTGCCCCCCCACAGCGCCTACCCGCCGGCCCGGCATCCCGACGATTACAGGCTGGACTGGAATCATGGCCGGGTGATCGAGGCCCTGCAGGTGGTGCTGATCACCGGCGGCGGGGGATGGCTCGAAACCCGCGCGATGAAGCAGCAACGGGTCGAGGCCGGGATGGTGTTTCTGCTGCTGCCGCACGCGTGGCACCGTTACCGGCCGGACCCGGAAAGCGGCTGGGTCGAGAGCTGGATCGAAGTCCGCGGGCCGGTGGTCGACGGGCTTCTCGGGCGGGATGTCTTCCCCGAAGCCGCGGCCCTTCAACGGGGCGGGATCGATCAGGGCATCGAGGAAACGCTCAACCGCATCCATCTCCTTGCCGGCGCCGACGAGCCGGGCGACCAGCCGGAACTCGCCGCGCTCGCGCTGCAGGTGCTGGCGCAGTGCGCGCGGGCCGTCGCCGGACCCTCACGCATGTCGAGGATCCGGCGCGCCGTCCACCGGGCGGAACGCTACCTCAACGAGCACTACCGCGAGCCGGTCGGCATGGAATCGCTGGCCGCCGAGCTCGGGGTCGCCTACTCGCACTTCCGCCGGGCCTTCCGCGCCCACACCGGCTTCCCGCCATGGCGCTACGTGATCCACCTGCGGCTGATCCGCGCCCGCGCGCTGATGGCTGCAAGCAACGCGACCCTCGACGACATCGCTGCGCAGACCGGATTCAGCTCCGGCTTCCATCTTTCGTCGTCCTTCAAGCAGGCCTACGGCATCGCCCCCGACCCGTGGCGGAAGACGCTGATGACCGAGGCGGGCGGGTCACCGGGGTCGTGATCCCGCTCCCTCGTTCCGGGCTTGGGTTGGTCGCCGATTTGTTCTGGGATGTGGCATGGCCGAATGGTTTCACCGCGTCCTGTCCGACCGCTACCCGACGATTGAATCCGCGGTCTCGGAGATCGCGGCGCTGAAGGCGCAACTGGAGTTGCCGAAGGGGGTGATCCACGTGATCTCCGACATCCATGGCGAGGCGAAGAAGCTGCGCCACGTGATCAACAACGCCTCCGGCCGCTTGCGCCCGCTGGTCGCCGAGCTGTTCCACGAGCGTTTGTCCGAGGGCGAATTCCGGGAGCTTCTCAACGTGCTCTATTATCCGGCGGAAATGCTGCAGCTGAAGGAGGACGAACTCGTGGTCGACGAGGAGCGCGAGGCGTGGGTGAGGACGACGCTCGAGCGCCAGTTCGAGGTCATTCGACGGATGATCCGCGATCGCCGCCGCAAGACGGTGAAGGAACTCGCGCCGAAGGAGCATCGCGAGCTTTTCGAGGTGCTGCTGAACGACCCGGCGGGCGGTCATGCCCCGGTCTTTCTGGACGTGCAGATCCGGGAAATGGTGCGGCGCCGGCTCGACTTCGCGGCGATCCGCAGCGCGTCGAGGTTCATTCGCAGCCTGACCGTCGACGAAACCATCGTCGCCGGCGACCTCGGCGACCGGGGTCCGCGGCTCGACCGCGTGATCGACTACCTGCTGCGGCAGCCGAACGTGTCGCTGATCTGGGGCAACCACGACGTGAGCTGGATGGGGGCCTGTCTTGGCAGCGAAGCCCTCATCGCGCTCGTGCTGCGGATTTCGCTGCGCTATCGGCGGCTCTATCAGCTTGAGGAAGGCTACGGGATCCTGACCAAGGCCCTCGAGCAGCTCGCCGAAACCGCCTACAGCGACGACCCCGCCGAGCATTTCATGTCAAAGCGCGAGGGCGAGCGGGATCCGCTCCTCATCGCCCGCATGCACAAGGCGGCGGCGGTGCTCGAGTTCAAGCTGGTCGGGCAGATGCTCGAACGTCACCCGGAGTGGGAAATGGGCGACCGCAACCTGCTGCCGCGCATCGATTTCGAAAAGGGCACGGTGGACCTGCGCGACGGCACCCATCCGTTGCGCGACACGCACCTGCCGACCGTGGATCCCGCGAATCCCAACCAGTTGTCGCCCGATGAGCAGCACTGCATCGACCGGCTCAAGGAATCCTTCACCGCCTCGCCGCGGCTGTGGGAGCACATGAAGTGGCTGGCCGATCGCGGGCAGATGTCGCTGGTGCGTGATCGGGCGGTGATCTTCCACGCCTGCCTGGCGGTTGATGAGGAGGGCGGCTACCTGCCGCTGATGATCGATGGGAAGGAGTGTCGCGGACCCGAGCAGTTCCCGGCGCTCAACCGGGTCATCAAGCGCGCCTTCCGGGCCGGTGCCCGGGTGTCACAGGACGATCTCGACTGGTTCTTCTACCTTTGGGCGGGCCCGAAGTCGCCGCTCTTCGGCAAGGACCGGATGGCGACCTTCGAGACCTACTTTGTCGAGGACAAGGCGACCCACAGGGAGACCAAGAACCCGTGGTTTCGCTGGATCCATGACTTCGAGTTCTGCGACCGGATCTGCCGCGAGATGGGCGTCGCCGAGGGCGGGATCATCGTCAACGGCCACGTGCCGGTGAAGGTGGAGAAAGGTGAAAATCCGCTGAAGGGCGGCGGCAATGCCGTGACCATCGATGGGGCCTTCTCCGAGGCCTACGGCGACCGGGGTTTCACCTTCATCCTGGCGCCGGAGGGCGAGGTGCTGGCCGAGCACCACGCTTTTCCCGATCCGGTGGCGGCGGTGCGCGAGGGTGACGACCTGATTCCTACGATGTCCCTCGTACGAGCCTATGACGAGCCGCGCATGGTGGGTGACACGGAGGAGGGAGAAAGCATCCGCGCCAGGATTCGAGCGCTCGACGATCTCGTCGAGGCCTACGAGTCGGGCGAGATTCAGGAGCGGTGAAGGGGCGCTGGGTCATCGCCGGGGTTTCGGGATGCGGGAAGACGACGGTGGGCCGGGCGCTGGCGGAGCGGCTCGGGGTGCCGTTTCTGGATGCCGACGACTTTCATCCACCGGGCAACATTGCAAAGATGAGCTCCGGGAAGCCGCTGGAGGATGCGGATCGAATGCCGTGGCTCGATGCTTTGGGCGCTGAATTGACGAGGCGTGAATCGGTGGTCCTTGCCTGCTCGGCGCTGAAGCGGGCCTACCGGGATCGGCTCCGCGGGTTTGCGCAGCCGCTTCGGTTCGTGGTGCTGGAGGTTCCGTGCGAGGAGCTGCAGGAGCGTCTCCGGACCCGCACCCATTTCATGCCGCCCGAACTTCTCGACTCGCAGCTCGCGGATCTGGAAATCGGCGACGACGTGCTCGTGGTGAATGGTCTGGGACCGGTGACGGAGGTCGTCAGGCGGGTGGAGCGTGGCGGAGGGTGAGGACCGCGGTTCGGCTTGCCTTGGCAGCGGTGCGGCAAGCGGTCAGGGTCGCGTTCATGACCGAGAAGGTGAAGGGCCGGGGTACGTGGCTGAACTGGATCGAGCGCACGGGAAACCGCCTGCCGGATCCGATGAGCCTGTTCGTCCTCGGGGCGATCGGTGTGCTCGTCCTTTCGCAGGTGGCGGCATCGATGGGGTGGTCGGTCGAGCGCTCGGTCATCGAGACCGAGGTGGTGGATGGCGTCGAGCAGCGGGTCGAGACGTCGGTCGACGTCACCGCGCGGGGGCTGCTCAGCGGCGACGACGCGTTCTGGGCGATCGACAACCTGGTGAAGAACTTCACCGAGTTCGCCCCGCTCGGGGTGGTGCTCGTGGGGATGCTCGGGATCGGGGTCGCCGAGCGGACCGGAGCGATCGGGGCGCTGCTCAAGATCGGAATGCTGATCACCCCGCAAAGGTTGCTGACGCCCGCGATGATCTTTCTCGGCATCCTTTCGTCGATGGCGCTCGACGCCGGCTATGTCGTTCTCCCGCCGATCGCGGCCGCACTCTACAAGTCGGTCGGTCGATCCCCGCTCGCGGGGCT
The DNA here is from genome assembly GCA_022548915.1 of Verrucomicrobiaceae bacterium E54. Lineage (GTDB taxonomy): Bacteria > Verrucomicrobiota > Verrucomicrobiia > Verrucomicrobiales > Akkermansiaceae > Haloferula. The sequence continues at coordinate 58,890 of JAKZES010000016.1, read as the reverse complement.
GGCGGCGGTGTTCGTCGGGGTCTCGGCCGGGTTCAGTGCGAACCTGCTGGTGACGGGCCTGGACCCCTTGCTGGCCGGCTTCACCACGGAGGGCGCCAGGATTCTTGATCCGGACTATGCGGTCGCCGCGACCTGCAACTGGTGGTTCATGATCGTGTCGACCGTCGTGCTGACCCTGACCGGTTGGGCGGTCAGCGCGTGGTTCGTCGAGCCCCGCTATGCCGCGGCCGCTCCCGAGGACGGGGGGCCGACGGCGGTGACCGAGGAGGATCTCGCCGCCCGGCGGCTGACGCCGGAGGAAAAGCGGGGCCTGAAGGCGGGCGGCGGTGCCCTGTCCGGGGTGCTGCTGGTGATCTTCCTGCTGGTGGATCCCTTCGGCATGCTGCCGGGGCAGGCGCCCCTGCGCGGGGCGGACGGTCCCTTCCCGCGCTGGGTGAGTGCGATCGTGCCGCTGCTCTTCGTTCTGTTTCTGCTTCCCGGTGTCGCCTACGGCATCGCCGCCGGGGTCATCCGGCGCGACAAGGACGTGGCGGCCATGATGGGCAAGGCGATGTCGGACATGGGGCCCTACATCGTGCTGGCCTTCTTCGCCGCGCAGTTCGTCGCCTACTTCCGCGAGTCGAACCTCGGCGAGATGATGGCGCTGGCGGGGGGTGGCTTCCTGGCGCAGGCCGAACTGTCGCCCTGGCTGCTTCTCGCCCTCTTCATCCTGCTGGTGATGGTCGCCAACCTGTTCATCGGCTCGGCCTCGGCGAAGTATGCCTTCTTTGCGCCGGTGTTCGTGCCGATGTTCATGGCGGGCGGCGGGATCAGCCCCGAGCTGACCCAGGCGGCCTACCGCGTCGGTGACTCGTGCAGCAACATCATCACGCCGCTGAATCCCTACGTGGTCATCGTCCTGGTCTTCATCCAGAAGTATGTGCCGAAGGCGGGCATCGGCACGCTGGTGGCATTGATGCTTCCCTACGCGCTGGTCTTCGCCGTGGTGTGGACCTTTCTGCTGCTCGGGTGGATGGCGACGGGGGTCGAGCTCGGACCGCAGGGGCCGCTGTGGTACTCCGGCTAAGGCGGCGTCCAACTTGAACGGCTGGTTGGAATTCCATCAACATCCGGTCCACGGGGTGAACCCCGTGGCCAATCGCCGACGTCCCTTCGGGACTGAAGCCCGTGCCGGTCCGCAGCGCGGAACGCGCGGCGTGAGTCGACGGTTGTCAGCGGTCGATCGGGCAGGTCAGACTGCTTCCATGAAACGCCTCCGAATCCAATGGGTCGTCTCGCTCGCGCTGAGTGCCGTGGTGACGGCCGGAGCCGACGATCGGCCCAACATCGTCTTCATTTTCAGTGATGATCACGCGCCCAACGCCATCGGCGCCTACGATGGCTGGCTGAAGTCCGTGAACCCCACGCCGGAGATCGACCGGCTGGCCGCGGAGGGCATGACCTTCCTGAACAGCTTCTGCACGAACTCGATCTGTGGCCCGAGCCGGGCGGTGATCCAGACCGGCAAGCACAGCCACAAGAACGGGTTCATGAACAACGGCAACTCCTTCGACTGGAATCAGCAGACCTTTCCCAAGTTGCTGCAGAAGGTCGGCTACCAGACGGCGATCTACGGCAAGTCCCACCTCAAGGGAACGCCCCAGGGCTACGACGACTGGGCGGTGCTCCCCGGTCAGGGCCTCTACTACAATCCCGACCTGATCTTCCCCGATGGACGAAGGATGATCGAGGGACACTGCACGGATGTCGTGACCGACCTGGCCGTCGACTGGCTGAAGAACCGGCGTGACTCGTCGAAGCCCTTCATGCTCATGGTCCAGCACAAGGCCCCGCACCGGAACTGGATGCCGGCGGCGCGGCATCTGGAGCTTTACGACGACATCGACATCCCGGAGCCGCCGACCCTGTTCGACCGCTACGAGGACAACGCCCCGCCGGCCCGGCACCAGGAGCTCGAGATCGACCGGCACATGGATCTTCACTACGATCTCTTCGTCGACCTGAGCCCGGATTTCGAAGGGCAGGGCACCCAGAAGCGCCAGGACCGTTCGGCCTTCCACAACATGAAGCGGATGACCCCGGCCCAGTTGAAGGCGTGGCACGACCACTACGGGCCCAGGAATGAGGAGTTCCATGAAGCCAAGCTGGAGGGCAAGGACCTGGTGCGTTGGAAATTCCAGCGCTATGCGAAGAACTACCTCCGCTGCGTCAGGGGGGTCGACGAAAGCGTGGCGACGCTGCGCAGGACCCTGGCCGAACTCGATCTCTCGGACAACACGGTGGTGATCTATTCGTCCGACCAGGGTTTCTACATCGGCGACCACGGCTGGTATGACAAGCGCTGGATGTACGAGGAGTCGTTGATGATGCCGCTGATCGTGAGCTGGCCGGGAGTGACGACGCCGGGCTCCCGCAACACCGAGCTGGTGCAGAATCTCGACTACGCCGGGACCTTCCTTGAGATGGCCGGAGCCGAGATTCCGGGGGACATGCAGGGGAGGTCGTTGGTGCCGCTTCTCAAGGGCGAGACGCTGAAGGACTGGCGCGACGCGATCTACTACCACTACTACGAGTATCCGAGCGTGCACATGGTGCCGCGTCACTACGGGATCCGGACCGGGCGCTACAAGCTGATGCATTTCTATCAGTTCGGTGACGAATGGGAGTTTTACGACTTGGAAGTCGATCCCGACGAGCTGACCAACCAGTACGACAACCCTTACTACGCCGATGAGATTGCCGAGGTCCGCAAGCAGCTGGAGGCGCTGCGGGAGTTCTACGAGGACGACAGCGACGTCAGCGAGAAACCCCGGGAGTGGCAGGACAAGGTGAGGCCGGAGACGGCGGGGCGGTGAGGTGCCGGTGGCAGGGGAAAGGACCGCGCGAGCCCACCCGCGTCCCATGGGTCGGAGCATGCGCGAGTGGGCTTGCACGGTCCGTTTCATTTTACGGTGCCTTTACGGACAGATTTGGTTTCTACCGGCAGGCTGTCCCCGATGAAGACAAGCACCGCCTGCCTGATCCTGGCCCTTGCCGCGCCTTTGGCTGCCGACGAGGGGAATCCTCAAATTGACTTCGGGAAGTTCGCTGAGCTCACCGCCAATGCCGGGGCCGAGCGTGAGAAACGCCGCATCAGCGAGGACAAATTCCTCGAGATGGCTGCGGAGGAGGGCACCGTAATCCTCGACACGCGGAGCAAGGCGAAGTTCGACAGGCTCCACGTCAAGGGGGCCATCCATCTGAACTTCTCCGACTTCGCCGACGAGACCCTGGCGGAGCTGATTCCCGACAAGACCACGCGCATCCTGATCTACTGCAACAACAACTTCGAGGGTGTTGGAGCCGCGATGATCACCAAGTCCGCGCCGCTCGCCCTGAACATTCCGACCTTCCTCAATCTGTGGGGTTACGGGTATCGGAACATCTATGAGCTGCGGCCGTTCCTGGACATCAAGAAGACGAGGATTCCCTTCGAGGGAAGCGATGTCTTGAATCGGGAGACCGAGTAAGGTCCGATGTTGTTGTGGAAGAAACGACCCTCCTCGTGATTGAAGACGACCCGGCCGTGCGCCAGGGGGTGGTCGATGTGCTGCAGTACGCCGGATACCGTACTCTGGAGGCCGGGGACGGCAATTCCGGTCTGGAGATGGCGCTGGCGGCGAACTACCGGCTGTTGCTGCTCGACCTGGTGCTGCCGGGACACGATGGATTCTCCATCCTCAAGGAACTCAAGAAGCGTCGGCCCGGCCAGCCGGTGATCATCCTTTCCGCCCGCGGCGAGGAGGACGACCGGGTCAGGGGTCTGAGCCTGGGAGCGGACGATTACGTGATGAAGCCCTTCAGCGTGCGCGAGTTGCTGGCTCGGGTCGATGCCGTGCTGCGGCGGACCTGTGAGCGCGCGGCACCCGCGCAGAAGCGCCCGGTGCCCGGAGGCGAGGTGGATTTTGCGGAAAGCCGGATCGCCTATGATGACGGATCCTCGGAAGAGCTTTCCGAGCGCGAGGCCGGGCTCTTGCGATACCTGCTCGAGTCCGGTGGGAGGGTGGTGTCACGGGCCGAGATCCTGCGGCACGTGTGGGGCCTCGATCCGGATCGCACCGAGACGCGGACCCTGGACATGCACGTCATGCACTTGCGGACCAAGCTGCGCGACCGCGACCAGTCGTTTCTGGTGACGGTTCGCGGAAAAGGGTGGAGGTTGAAGACGTGAGCGGACGATCCGGCATGGGAGTCTGGGCGGTGCTGATCATCTGCGCCGCCCTGATCGTCGGTGCCATGGGCTGGCTCACGCGCAGCGTGTTGCAGGCCGAGCGGGAACGTTCATTTGCCGAGTCCAGGGCCCGGCTTGAGGAGCGGATCCGGCTTTCGCTGTGGCGGATGGATTCGGTGGCCGCCAGTCTGGTCATCGAGGAGAATCAGCGGGTCTTCATCCCGGGTGTCACGCCGCCGGAGAATCCGCTGGTGCGGGCGAGGTTCACGATCGGCGCCGACAGTACCGTGTCGCCGGAGGGCGAGCTGCCTGCAGAGGATCTCGAGCTGCTTCGAAGTGCCTTGGATGAAAAGGGAACGGACTTTTTCCCCAATGCCTGTGCGGCGATCCAGGCGGACAACCAGTGGGGTGCGAATTTCGCCTACGTGGAGAACAATCTGCAGGTGGACGTGAAGCAGCAGGCAGCGGCCTACCAGCAGGAACGCAACACCAACGAGCGGGCGATGCGCGGCAAGGCCATCAACCAGGCGGTGTCGAAGGCGGGCCCGTACCAGCAGATGGCGCAACCCGAGGCTGAGATTGCCCTCGAAGCCTCGACCGGTGGATTTCAGCCGACCTGGCTCGGGGGTGAGCCTTTCCTCCTGCGCCAGGTGCGGACCCTGGGGGTGGTGAGCGCGATTCAGGGCGTGTGGATCGACGCCGCGTTTTTCCGGGAGACCCTGCTCGATGAGATCGAAGACCTGCTGCCGCAGGCCCGGCTGGAGCCGACGACACCGAGCGAGGGCGACGAGGCGGCGATGGAGATGGCTTCGTTTCCGTGGCGGCTCGTCCCCGGGGAAAAGGCGCGGGCGGACCCGGCGACGCGGGGGCCGGTGGTGGCGTCGCTGGGGGTCGGCTGGCTGGCCGTGGTGGTGGCTTTGGTCGCCGGCATGGCGCTGGTTCGTGCGGTGATGCGCCTGAGCGAACGAAGGGCGTCGTTTGTTTCCGCGGTGACCCACGAGCTGCGGACGCCGCTGACGACCTTCCGGCTCTACTCCGACATGCTGGCCAGCGGCGCGGTCGCGGATGAGAGCAAGCGCAGCGGCTACTTCCGAACGATGCGGCGCGAGGCCGACCGGCTCTCGCACCTGGTGGAGAACGTGCTCGCCTTTTCACGGATCGAGCGCCGCGGCGGAAAGGCGAGGATTTCCGAGGTGAATGTCCACGCCTTGCTGGACGACTTGCGGGAGCGCTTCGAGGAACGCCTCGTGGGAGCCGGGCTGAAGCTCTGGATCGGCGTGGAAGGCGAGGTGGTGGCCCGGGCGGACCCGGCGGCGGTCGAGCATGTGCTCTTCAATCTCATCGACAACGCCGCGAAGTACGCGGCCGACAGCAAGCCGCCGGAAGTCCGGATCACCGCCCGCCTGCAAGGCGGCCGGGTGGAGATCGAGGTCGCGGACTACGGGTCCGGCATCCCGGCTTCCGAGCGGAGCCGGATCTTCCGGGCCTTCCACAAGTCGGCCGCCGAGGCGGCGGATTCGCGTCCGGGGGTCGGGCTGGGTCTGGCGCTTTCCCGTCGGCTCGCCCGGGGCATGGCCGGCGATCTGGAATGCCGCGACGGGCCCGGCGCGCGCTTCGTGCTGGTACTGCCGGCGGCTTGAGAAGCGGTGGCGGCGGATTTTTCCGCCAAGCCATGTTGATTTTTGATGGAGCGAGGCATGGCGGATGCAATCCGCCGCCACGATCCATGCCGTCAGCCGGCAAGTTCCTCGAGCGACTTCAGCACGCGGTCGGCTTTCGAGAAATCGATCCCGTTGGTGGTCCGGTTGGGCACCGCCCACACGGTCAGCCCGGCTTCCTTGGCCGACTTCACGCCGTTGAGCGAGTCTTCGATGGCGAGGCAGCGGTCGGCCTCTTTCCCGAGCCGACGGAGTGCTTCCAGCCACAGATCCGGCGCCGGCTTGATCCGGGGGGCGTCGCCACGGCAGACGGTGGTCTCGAAGTACGAGGCAAGACGTAGCTTTTCCAGCCAGCCGTCGACCCAGGCGTGGTTCGAGCTGGAAACGGCCGCGATGGCGGTTCCACCAGCCCGGAGCTTTTCGAGCAGCGGCACGACGCCCGGCATCGGCCCGGCCTGCTCGAGGTCGGCGCGGATCTCGACCTGGCGGTCGGCGTCGAGTTGGTGCCAGTCGAAGCTGCGCCCGGTGAGCTCCTCGAGGTGGGTCTTGGGCGACCAGGTGTCGAAGTCCGAGCCGACGCAGCGGGTGTAGGTGTCGAGCGGCAGTTCGTGCCCGTGGGCGCGGAAGGTGCGCAGCCAGGCCTCGTAGATGGCCCACTCGGTGTCCACGAGGATGCCATCGAAGTCGAAGAGAACGGCGTCGAAGTCCACGCGCCGGGAATGGGGGCGGCCACCGCTTCGATCAAGCTTGTTTCGGTCACTCCGGTCCGCATGCTCGGCGCCGTGAGCGAGCGTGACGAGATGAAGTACGCGATCCTCGGCGAGGACGGGCGGACCGAGGAACAGCGGATCGCCGACTACACCGGGGAGGTCGGCTGGGAGTATCTTAAGCCCCACTACGAGCGCGGCTGTCTGCTGTGGGTCGATGCCAGCCTCGATCTCCAGCGGGCGGCGATGGCCTTCGTCGAGGATGACAGCGAGCAGGTGGCGAATTGGCTGGGTTCCGGGGAGCTGGTCAAGATCGGGGCGCTTCACGCGGCCCAGTGGGAGGGTGGGGACGAGCGCTTCACCGCCGTGGTGGTCTCTCCCTTCGTGCTGATGAAGGCGTGCTGATCCGGACAGCCAGTTGGAGACCCTGGGGATGGGTGCGGCAGAGCGGTAGATTTGGGCTGATCTTATCCGGGACGAACCCGCGGATCGATCGAGCCTATATGGATCGATGTAAAAGGTTTATTATTAGGGGTTTATGGTTTTTTAAAAGCATTCAATGCCACAATTGGACGGATAGTTATGCCGCAATTGGACGCTTGTGTATGCCACAATTGGACGCTACAGTATGCCGCAAATGGACGGGGGAGATCCAGTCTTGCCGCGGGGAATCCAGCGGGCGATGGACGAGGCGATGGGCGACACGCCGGTGGTCTGCCTGCTCGGGCCCCGGCAGTGCGGGAAGTCGACCTTGGCGCGCGTCCAGGGGCCGGATCGACCTTATCTGACGCTGGATGATGACAACCTGTTGGCCGGCGCGCTGAAGGATCCCGGCGGGTTCGTCGCCCGGCTGCCGGACCGGGTGACGCTCGATGAGATCCAGCGGGCCCCGCGGCTGCTGCTGGCGATCAAGCGCAGCGTCGACGAGGCGCGGCGGCCAGGGCGCTTCCTGCTGACCGGATCCGCCAACCTGATGCAACTGCCCGACCTGGCCGATTCGCTGGCCGGGCGGATGGAGTGCGTCCATTTGCATCCGCTGACCGAGTCGGAAAAGGACCGGAGCGGCGGGCATCTCCTGCGAAGGATGCTGGCGGGCGACTTCGGCGAGCGCTTCGAGAGCGTGCTGCGCGAGGACACGATCGACCCGTCGAGCCTGGTCGGACGCGTGGTGCGGGGTGGCTTTCCGGAAGTACGGAACCGGCCATATCCGAGGGCACGCCAGTGGCACCGGCAGTACCTGCGCGCGGTGATCGACCGCGACGTCCACGACGTGGCGCGGGTGCGGGATGCGGCGGAGATCGGACGATTGCTGGAACTGCTGGCGCACCAGACCGGCTGCCTGCTGAACGCCTCGGCGCTGGGCAACGACCTGCGGATCGACCGCCAGACGGTCGATCGTTATCTGTCGGTGCTGGAGCGCTTGTTCCTGATCCGGCGGCTGCCGCCGTGGCACCGCAGCGACGCCAAGCGCCTGATCAAGACGCCCAAGGTCCACCTGACCGACAGCGGCCTGGCGGCGTCCTTGTCCGGGCTGACGGCTTCGGACTGGAATGCGAAGCGGGACCGGTTCGGCCGGCTGCTCGAGTCCTTCGTGCTGCAGCAACTCGTCGCCCAGGCAGGCTGGACGGATCCCGATCTGCGGTTCTGGCATTACCGTGACAAGGATCAGGTCGAGGTCGACGTGGTGATCACCCGCGGGCTCGAGGTGTGGGGCGTGGAGGTGAAGGCCTCGATGACACTCCGGCCTTCCGACGGGCGGGGGCTCAAGCGTCTCGCGGCGCTGGCGGGCCGGAATTTCCGTGGCGGGGTGGTGCTCTACGACGGTCATCTGATGATGCCGCTGGAGAGCGACCCGCCCATTCACGCGGTCCCGCTGGAATGGTTCTGGCAGCAGTGATCAGGAGATCCATCGCGCCTGGATCGCCAGGCAGGTGCCGAAGAGCGAGGTGAGAAACAGCCAGACGAAGGTGAAGAGCCAGTGCATGGCCGTTTCAAAGGGCTTTCCGCGCCACCACGAGGGGCGGTAGTGGGTCCACTGCGCCGCCAGCCGCAGCGCCCAGAAGAGGGTGAGGAACCCGCAGCCCCAGAGGCCGGGGCGCGACGGGGTGGTGAAGAGGCTGGGTTCGACCAGTGCCGGCAGGCCCATGCCGACCAGCACGACGCAGATGAAAAAGGCGTGGGCGTGGAACACCGCCGCGTTGACCTCGGACATCTTCACGACGTCCTCGCGCCAGCGCAGGCGGCGGGCGATCGGGACGTGCAACAAGGCCAGCGCGATCAGGCCGGCGCCGGCGGCGCGGAGGAGGATTTCGAGGAGAGCGATCATTTCAGAACGAAGACCCGGAGGAAGGGGGTGAGGGAGAACGAACGTTCCAACCCGAGCCCCGCCTGCTGCCACGAGCGGCGCCACGCCGCTGCGGTATGGAAATGCACGAAGCCCGGCCCGAAGGCGAGGAAGTTGGGCAGGTCGCGCAGGTGCTCGACGACCACGATCGTACCCCCGGGTTCGAGCGAGCGGCGGGCTTCGGCGAACCACGCGGCGCGTTCCCCGACGCTTCGCAATTCATGGACGGCGAGGGGGGCGAGGATGAGGTCCGCCTTGATGTCCGGCCAGCGGTCGAAGGGTGCGGCAAGGGTGGCGGGAGGAGGCGGATGCAGCGCGCGGGCCCGGCGGATGGATGCCTCGGTCATCGTTCCGGCGTCGAAGTGGTCGAGCACCTCGATCCGCGCTTCGGGAAATGTGGCGCGCAGTCCCGCGGACACCTCGTCGAAGCCGGTGTGGCAGACGAGCAGGCGGAACGGGCCGGAGGGGCAGAGCGATCGAAGCCAGTTCCATCGGTAGAGATCCGAGCGGTCATAGACCCAGTGGGTCGCGCCCAACGAGCCAAGCAGAAACCACAGCGCACCCGCCGCTGCCAGAGTGCCCGCCATGCGGAACAGGCCCGGAAACGGCAAAGCGGCCACTGTGGCGGTCACCGCCAGGACCGCGACGGCCGCCACGTAGATTGGCCAGTTGAAGCGGACGACGGTACGGACGCCCTGGAAGCGGGAGCGGTTCATGGCGAGGAGAGGAGCCGGCCGCGTTCCCAGCGGTAGTCGATGTTCTCGACAGCGAAGGCGTTCGCGAGAACCGGCGTCGCGGCGCGGAACGGCCCTTCGTCGAAAAGCGAGAGCCGGCACGACTCGACCCGGAAGGGCCGCGGGATCCAGTCGGCCCGCCGGCCTTCGATCACGACGATCCGGCCGGGACTCTCGAGGTCGAAGGTGAAGGGCATCGGTCCGGCGAAGCGGCGGGCCGTCCGCCAGTCGGGAAAGGGCGAGCCCTCGGGCAGGCCGGCCTCGGTGGACGAATCGTGGCGCAGGTCGAGCGTGACGGTCCCGTCCGGCCGCGTCGTCCGGACCCTGCCCGGGGATTCCTCCAGCCGGATGGTACGGTAGTTGTAGTGGGTGAGCAGGTTGCCGGAGAAGGCCATGAAGTGCCGGTCGGTCTCGCTGCGGAGGATGCGCAGGCCCCTCAGGCGCCGACCATCCCCGTCCTGGGCCCGGACGAAGACGCGGTAGCCGCCGAGGAAGAAGTCGCGCCCCAGGAAGCCGGGCAGGGCCGCCGGGCGCAGCCCGCGGGTCCAGACCAGGGCGGCGGTCACGAATCCGAGGCCCTCCCAGGTGTCGATCTCAAGCGGCTCCGGCACCAGCGGCCGGAGCACCTCCGCGGGCAGCGCGAAGGAGACCGCCATCACGCGGTCGAAGTGCGCGACCACGGGGAAGGGGTGGCGTTTCAGTCGCTTGAGCATGAGGTGGGGGCAAGGGAGGTGTCGGGTCGGGGCCACTGGACGAGAGCCACGAAGAGCATGAAGGCGACGGCCACCAGCAGGTTCCAGCCGCCGAAGAGTAGGAGGTCGCGCGCAATGGTGAACTCGATGACGTTCATCATGGCCACCAGCCCGATTTGTACTGCGACGCAGAGCCTCGGGTAGCGGCCGCTGAGGATCCAGCCGGCGAGGAAGACCTCCCCGAGACCGATGAGGAGGGTCAGCGTGCCGGCGTGGTCCTCGCCCAGGATGCGGGCGACGATCTCGCGGTGGCGCGGTGCCAGTCCGAGCACCTTGGCACCGAGACCCATGACCAGCCAGACCGCGGCGATGAGGATTCGGAGCGCGGCACGCATGGCAGGGGAAAGCCGCGGGTCGCCCTACTGGTTTTCCTCCCGCTCGAGCTGGTCGAGCAGGGTCTCGGGATTGCTCTGCTCTAGAAAGGTCTTGCCGCCCTTGCTGAGCCGGAAGACCACGCCGCGGATCGACTCGCGATGCCATTCGCGCGGCCCCCGCCCCCCGGTCTTGGACTTGTCCTCACAGGTGACGATCTCGGTTTCGAACTTGGCCGTGCCCAGCGCCTTGAGGTGGCGGATCGACGTGCTGCCCTCGATTTCCTCGGTGTCCGAGTCGCCGCCATCCTTGCCGCGGCGGCTGACGCGCTTGTAGATCGTGTACTCGACGTCGATGTCCTCGATGTCCCGTGGAAGGTAGTTCTTCAGTTCGCAGACGTACTGGTAGTCATCGACGCGGCTGCGCTTCGTTTCCGGGGCGAAATTGTTGTTGTTCCGGTTGTTGCCGCCTCCCTGGCCGCCGGAGCGGGTCGTCTTGCGGTCCACGGCGTCGGTGTTGCGATCGATCTTCAGCACGAAGTCCATCGGATCGAGCTTGTCCTTGTGGTCCTCCCACCATTTCCGGACGTAGGCCTGGTCGTTGCTCGAAAGTGAGTCGAGGGGCACCTTGGCGATCTTGCGGTTGGTCAGTCGCATGACCACGGTCTTGTCGTCCTCGAGGGCGACAAGCTCGGCCTTCACGGAGCGACCTTCGGTATTGGTGAAAACGCGGGGCTCGGCCCGAAGTGCCGGAGCGCCGAGAAGAACCGCCATGGCTAGCAGGAGAGGCATCTTCATGGCGGAAGTATCCCCGTTTTCCCGGGAAAGGCAAAGGTGAAGCGCCGTTGCGTCACCGTGCAGCAGAGGCCGACAAGGGTGCCGGGCGGGAGCAGGCTTGCCGCAATCCCGTTCTCATCGATGCACTCCGGCATGGATGAGAAAAACATGAGAATCTTTGCTCCGGCGGGCGACAGGGCGCGGAGTCCCTGCCCGTTCACGGGCTCATTGGCGTGGACGGCTGCGGGGGATTCGCTTAGGGTTTTGTGGTGAGCGACTTGGAGGCACGACGCCGTTCCCGGCGACGCTGGACCATCGAGACTGCCGCGAGTTTCGAGGAAGCCGAGCGGCAGACCCGGGAATACTGGCTCGCGGCCAGTCCGGCGGAGCGTCTCAATGCGCTGGAAAACTTGAGGGAGATGATTTATGGCGAGGATCCGACTAGCCGCCGACTTCAAAGATTTCTTGAGCTTGTGCCTCAGCCATGAGGTGCGGTTTCTGGTGATCGGCGGTTATGCGGTCGTGCATTACTCCCGGCCGCGCTACACCGGCGACCTGGATCTGTGGATTGATGCCTCGGAGGAGAACGCGGCTCGGGTCGTTGCCGTGTTGCGCGATTTCGGCTTTTCAGGAGAAGAGATCTCGGAGCGGATGATCACCGACCAGCGGGAGATCATCCGCATGGGCTTCGAGCCGATGCGCCTTGGGCTTTTCACCCGCATCCCGGGCGTGGATTTCGAGGACTGCCTCCCAAGACGCACGACCGTGAAGATCGGGTCCCTCGACGTTCCCTTCGTCGGCCTCGAGGATCTCAAGGCAGCGAAGTGCGCCAGCGGGCGCACCAAGGATCTTCTCGATCTCGAGGAGCTCCCGTGAGGTCCTGGAATTGCCGCGAATGCATTCCGGAATCCTGGCGGGGTCGCCACAGCGAGGGGCCGTTCGTTCCGCGTGCCTTGTCTTTGGCCGATCCGAACTGCGATTTCATGAATCAGGGGGAAGCAACCCTGGACTGGGACTACATCCGGGAATGGTGCACCCGTCACGGGACGCTCGGACTGCTGAAGGAAGCCAGGTTGCGGGCTTCGGAAGTCTGGGAGCCGGGGGGAGTAGTCTCCGGTATCCGCTGAAATTCCGCCGTCACGTTCGCGCCGCCTTGCCCTCCCGCCCGCGGGTTGCCAAGGTCGGCGGCACCCGATGCCCGACTCCTTCGTCCACCTCCACGTTCACACGGAATACTCGCTGCTCGACGGCATGAACCGCTGCAAGCAGCTCGCCAGGCGCGCGAAGGAGCTGGGGATGCCGGCGGTGGCGATGACCGACCACGGCAACCTCTTCGGGGCGGTCGAATTCTTCCAGGCCTGCACCGCCGAGGGCGTGAAGCCGATCTTCGGCTGCGAGATCTACCTCGCCCCGGGCGACATGGCGGACAAGAAGGAGGTCCCGGGTCGCAAGCGCACCACCCACCTGACCCTGCTGGCCGAGACCGACGAGGGCTGGGCCAACCTGCAGAAGCTGGTGACCAGGGGCCACCTGGAGGGCCTCTACTATGGCAAGCCGCGGGTCGATCGGGCGACGCTGCGCGAGTTTCACGAGGGGATCATCTGCCTGACCGGATGCATCTCCGGCCCGGTGAACGAATGGCTGCTCGCCGGAGACCTCGACAAGGCGCGCGAGACGATGGCCGAGCTGGCGGAAATCTTCGGCAGGGACAACACCTACGTCGAAATCCACGACCACGGCCTCGAGAAGCAGCTCGACGTGATGCCGCGCCTGCTGCAGCTCGGCAAGGAACTGGGCCTGAAGCCGGTGGCGGCAAACGACGTCCATTTCCTCAACCGCGAGGACCACGAGGCGCACGACGTGATGATCTGCATCGGCACCGGCAAGCTGCTCATCGACGAGAACCGCATGCGCTACTCCGAGGAGGTCTATTTCAAGACGGCGGACGAGATGCGCGAGCTCTTCGCGGCGGTGCCGCAGGCCTGCGATGCGACGCTCGAAATCGCCGAGCGCTGCAACGTGCGGATGGAGCTGGATGCCACCAGTTCGGAAAAGTATCCGCAGTTCGACTCGCCCGACGGTTCGCCCCGCGACGAGTATTTCCGCAAGGTCTGCTTCGAAGGCCTAGAGAAGCGCTACGGCAAGGAGAAGGCCGCGGATCCGGAGCTGGTCCAGCGGCTCGAGTACGAGATCGACACGATCAACCAGCTGGGGTTCGCCTCCTACTTCCTGATCACCGCCGACTTCATCAACTGGGCGCGGGACAACGACATCCCGGTCGGCCCCGGCCGGGGCTCGGCGGCCGGGTCGCTGGTGGCCTACACCATGGGCATCACCGACATCTGCCCGATGCGCTTCGGGCTGCTCTTCGAGCGCTTCCTCAACCCCGAGCGGATCAGCCCGCCGGACGTCGACATCGACTTCTGCCAGACCCGCCGGCCCGAGGTGATCGAATACGTCCGGCGCAAGTACGGCAGCCGTAGTGTTTCCCACATCATCACCTACGGCACCCTCGGGGCGAAGAGCGTGATCCGCGACGTCGCCCGGGTGATGGGCATCTCCTACGGCGAGGCGGACCAGATCGCCAAGATGATCGAGGCCAAGCCCGGGGTGAAGCTCAAGGGCGAGTGGGACTCGAAGGCCGAGCTGCGCGAGCTGATCGAGAGCTCGACCACCTACCAGGAGCTGTGGGACGCGGCGCTCAAGCTCGAGGGCCTGACCCGCAACGTCGGCGTGCACGCGGCGGGGGTCGTCATCGGCGACCGTCCGCTCGACGACCACGTGCCGCTGACGCTCGCGAGCGAGGGCGAGGTGGTGACCCAGTACGACATGGGGGCGATCACCGAGGTGGGCCTCTTGAAGATGGACTTCCTCGGCCTCAAGAACCTCACGGTGATCCACGAGGCGGTGGAGCACATCCACACGCACACCCCCGATTTCGACATCTTCAAGATCTCGCTGGATGACCACAAGACCTTCGAGATCCTCAATCGGGGCGAGACGATGGGCGTGTTCCAGCTCGAGTCCGGCGGCATGGTCGAGACCTGCCGCAAGTACGGCATCGAGAGGATCGAGGACATCATCGACCTGCTGGCCCTCTACCGTCCGGGCGCGATGCAGTTCATCGACCAGATGATCGAGGTGAAGCGTGGCAAGAAGCCGATGTACGAGCATCCGCTCCTGGAGGAGATCTGCGGCGAGACCTACGGCGTGATGATCTACCAGGAGCAGGTGCAGAATGCGGCCAAGATGCTCGCCGGCTACACGCTCGGCGGCGCCGACCTGCTGCGCCGCGCGATGGGCAAGAAGAAGAAGTCCGAGATGGACAAGCAGCGGAAGACCTTCGTCGAGGGCTGCCGCGAGACCAACGGCATCGACGAAAGGCTGGCCAACGCGATCTTCGACAAGATCGCGATGTTCGCCGGCTACGGCTTCAACAAGTCGCACTCGGCCTGCTACGGCCACATCTCCTACTGGACCGCCTACCTGAAGGCCAACTTTCCGGTCGAGTTCATGTGCGGCCTGCTCTCCAACGAGATCCACAACACCGACAAGATCGGCGTCTTCGTGGCCGAGTGCCACCGGATGGGCATCGAGATCCTGCCGCCGGACCTGAACCGCTCGAAGCTGCGCTTCGCCCCGGAGAAAACCCCGGGCGGGGCGATGGCGATCCGCTACGGGCTGGCCGCGATCAAGAACGTCGGCGGGGGGGCGATGGCCCGGGCCATCGAGGAACGGGAGGCGAACGGCGCCTTCGAGTCGCTCGACGACTTCGCCGACCGGCTCGATTCCAAGGTGATCAACAAGCGGATCCTGGAGAACCTGGTCAAGGCGGGTGCCTTCGACTGGACCGGGGAGACCCGCGCCGCGATGGACTCGCGGCTCGAGAGCGTGGCGGCGAGCGCGTCATCGGCACAGCGCGACCGCGCGGCGGGCCAGGAGGCGCTTTTCGACACCATGGACTTCGGCGGCGCGCCCCAGACCGGTGCCGTGGGGGTGGCGGAGGTCGAGGAGTGGTCCAAGGACGAGCGGCTCGAGATGGAAAAGGAACTGCTCGGCTTCTACGTGACCGGTCACCCGCTGGACAAGTTCCGCAGGATCCTGGACTCCGACCGCTACCACAAGCTGGGGCTGGTCGATGACATCGAGATCCGCAATCCGCGCGACCGCTTCGCCTTCGCCGGCATGGTTCGCAGCGTGGAAACCAAGATGACCCGCAAGGGCAAGCCCTTCGGGATCCTGGTGGTCGAGGATTTCACCGGCTCGCGCGAGGTGGTGGTCTGGGGCGAGAGCTTCGTTCCGGCCCGCGATGCCGGCATATTGGTCTCGGGCAAGGTGATCCGCTTCAAGGGTCAGCTCCAGATCGACGACCGCACCGACTCGCGGCGGATCACCGGCTCCGAGATCAACGAGCTCAAGATGCGGGGCAATGGCACGAGCTCGAAGTTCGTCGAGCTGTCGCTCTGGACCGCGCGGCATTCGGAGCGGGACCTGCAGCAGATCCGCGAGGTGATCGAGGCCCATCCCGGCAAGACCCCGGTGGTGATTCATTTCCAGAACTCCGCCGGCAAGCGGGCGACGGTGGAACTGGGCGAGGCTTTTGCGGTCCGCCGCAGCGCCCAGCTCGAGGCCGCGCTCGGGCGGTGGCTGGCGGAGTGAGGCGGGCGCGATTGTTCATTTTTGATTGAACGATCCTCGGATTCTCCCTATTCGACCGAGCATGCCCGAGCTTGAGGAAAGCGGATCGGTTCCGGTTGCCGGACTGAGCGACCTGGAACGCCAGATCGTCGACTTCTTCGTGGACGGTGTTCGCGTGCTCGGCATGCCGGGATCGGTGGGGGAGATCTACGGCCTGCTCTTCATCAGCCGGGATCCGCTTTCGCTCGACGACCTTGTGCAGCGACTCGGGATCAGCAAGGGCTCGGCCAGTCAGGGCCTGCGGACCCTGCGCGGGCTGGGAGCGGTGAAGGAGGCCGAGGTTCCGGGGATGCGCCGGGCGCACTTCGAGGCGGCGGTCGATCTCAAGCGCCTGGCCGGTGGCTTCATTCGCGAGCAGGTGCGGCCGCACCTCGAGAGCGGCCAGCTCAAGGTCGGCCGGCTTTTCGAGGCGGTGGCCGCCGAGGAGGACCGGGAATCGCGCGAGTTCTACGACGAGCGGGTGGCCAAGCTGGAAGGTTGGATGAAGCGGGCGAGGATGATGCTCCCGCTGATGCAAAAGGTGCTCGGTCAATGACTTCCGGCGCCAGTGAGCCGCTGTGGTACTGCGTGAAGACGCAGCCGAAGCGCGAGCATGTCGCCGCCCGGCACCTGCGCGATCTGGAGGGCGTCGAGGTCTTCTGCCCCCGTCTGCGCTACCGCAAGGCAACGCGCCGCGGCAAGGTCTGGTGGATCGAGGCCCTGTTCCCCGGCTACATCATGGCGCGCTTCGATCTGAGCGAGATGGAGCGCATGGTGATCTACTCGCAGGCGGTGCGGGGCCTGGTGCGATTTGGCACCGAGGTGCCGCCGGTGCCCGAGGAGTTCATTGAGGTCCTCCGGGCCGAGGTCGCCCGCCACGCCGAAGAGTCGGGCGAGGAGGAAACCCTGACGGTGGCCCCGCGGATCGAGGCGGGGGAGGAGATCGAGATCGCCAGTGGGCCGCTCGGGGGATTCCGGGGCGAGGTGGTGGCGGTGCTGCCCGGCCGCGAGCGGGTCAAGGTGCTGCTGGAGTTTCTCGGCGAACCCCACGTGGTCGAGGTCGATCTCTTCAGTCTGCTGCTGCCCCGAAAGCCCTTGCCCTGAAGAGGAAAACAAGGATCCCCCTAATTTGTTCATTTTGGATTGAACAATTCACTCAATCCGCCATGCATGGACCCGTTGCCGCCACCGCTGGCCGGCAATTTCCCAGCTTCCCGACCCCACCCCTCCGGTTTTGTCCGATTTCGGGCAATCGACCAAGGGCGGCAGCGTGTCCGGAAGCCCGCTGAACCATGATCCAGGACGTTTCGGAATTCCGTGGCCGGACCGCGGTCGTGACCGGTGGAGCCGGGTTCGTGGGCTCGCACCTGGTGGACCGCCTGCTGGCCGACGGCCTCAAGGTGGTGGCCCTCGACAACTTCGTCACCGGCAAGGCCGGCAACCTGAGCCACCTCGAAGGGAACCCCGGTTTTCGATTCATCGAGCAGGATGTGTCGGAGCCCTACGCGATCGAGGGCAAGGTGGATCTCGTGTTCCACATGGCCTCGCCGGCGAGTCCGATCGACTACGTCGGGATCCCCATCGAGACGCTCAAGGCGGGATCCTACGCCTCCCACCACGCGCTGGATCTTGCGAAGGAACACGGCGCCACCTTCCTGCTGGCCTCCACCTCGGAAGTCTACGGAGACCCCGAGGTGCATCCCCAGCCGGAATCCTACTGGGGCAACGTCAACCCGATCGGCGTGCGCTCCTGCTACGACGAGGCCAAGCGCTACGCCGAGGCGGTCACGATGGCGTATCGCCGCGTTCACAAGCTCGATACGAAGATCGTCAGGATCTTCAACACCTACGGTCCGCGCATGCGCCTCGACGACGGGCGCGTGGTGCCTGCCTTCATCGGTCAGGCCCTTCGCGGGGAGCCGATGACGATTTTCGGCGACGGAAGCCAGACCCGCTCGTTCTGCTATGTGAGCGATCTGGTCGATGGAATCTGGCGCCTGGCCCGGAGCAATTTCCACGAACCGGTGAACTGCGGCAACTCCAACGAGATGAGCATCCGCGCGTTTGCCGAGGCGATCGCCCGGATCTCCGGCGTCGAGCTCACCGTCGAGGACCGGCCGCTGCCGCCGGACGATCCGAAGGTCCGCCAACCGGACATTTCCCGTGCCCGGGAAGTGCTCGAATGGGAGCCCCGGGTGGCCTTTGACGACGGCATCCGCCGGACGATCGATTACTTCAAGGGCGAACTCGCCCCCGCCTGAGTCCTCTCTTTTCCGGAAACACTTCATGAGCAGCAACCACAAGTTGTCAAAAGACGCCGTCATCGGCGTGGTGGGCCTGGGCTACGTCGGCCTCCCGCTGCTGCTGGCCTACGCGCGCGCCGGCTACCGGGCGGTCGGCTTCGACATCGATCCCGCCAAGCCCGAGGCGCTGCTCGACGGCCGGACCTACATCAAGCACATCCCCGACGAGCAGGTCTCGGCGGCAAAGGCGGCGGGAACGCTGGATGCCACCACCGACTTCTCCCGCGTCGGCGAATGCGACGCCCTCATCCTCTGCGTTCCCACCCCCCTCGACGAGCACTTCGAACCCGACCTCAGCTACGTCATCCGCACCATCGAGGCCATCGTGCCGGGCCTGCGGGCCGGCCAGGTGGTCAGCCTCGAAAGCACCACCTATCCGGGCACCACCGACGAGGAACTGGTCACGCGGATCGAAGCCGCCGGCTTCAAGGTGGGGGTCGACGTGCATGTGGTCTATTCGCCCGAAAGGGAGGACCCCGGGAACCCGGACTACGCGGCGACGAACATCCCCAAGGTCGTCGGCGGCGTCACGCCGGCCTGCCTGGAGGCGGGCGTGGCCCTTTACGCCGCGGTCTTCGACGAGGTCGTGCCCGTCAGCTCATGCAAGGTGGCCGAGCTGACCAAGCTGCTCGAGAACATCTACCGCGCGGTCAACATCGGCCTGGTCAACGAGCTCAAGGTCGCCGCCGACCGCATGGGCATCGACATCTGGGAGGTCATCCGGGCGGCCTCGACCAAGCCCTTCGGCTTCAAGCCCTTCTATCCGGGGCCGGGCCTTGGCGGACACTGCATTCCGATCGATCCCTTCTACCTGACCTGGAAGGCCCGCGAGTACGGGGTCCACACCCGCTTCATCGAGCTGGCCGGGGAGATCAACCGCGGCATGCCCGACTACGTCATCCATCGTACGATGGAGGCGCTCAACACCCGCGGCAAGGCGGTCAAGGGCAGCCGCATCCTGCTGATGGGCCTCGCCTACAAGCCGGATGTCGATGACATGCGCGAGTCGCCGACCTTCCACCTGTTGGATGGCTTCAAAAACCTCGGTGCGGAGGTGGCCTACTTCGATCCCCACGTGCCGGTCGTGGGTCCTACCCGCGAGCACATGGACTGGGCCGGCGTGGAATCGATCGAATGGTCGGAAGCGACGGTCCGGGCCTTCGATTGCGTGGTCATCGCCACCCACCACCGGGCCTTCAAGCTCGACGAGCTCGCCGCCTGGTCCGACCTGATCGTCGACACCCGCAACGCCATGGCCGCGGTGACGACCGCCGAAGACCGGGTGGTCAAGGCGTGAATATGGAGCGCGGCTTTGCAAGCCGCCATCGCCGACTGCCGCCGTTGCTGTCTTGATAAGAACCGACCTTCGACTACAATTCTCGACTGTGAAGGGAACCGCGCCCACTTATCGCTACATCGTCCGCACTCCCGGTGTGCGCGGAGGGCATCCCCGTGTGGAAGGCACCCGTATCGCCGTCCACGACGTGGTGGCGTATCACCTGCTTGGAAATTCGGTGGAGGAAATCGCGGGTCGATTCGACGATCTCACCCTGTCCCGGATCTACGAATGTCTTGCATTCTACGAGGACCATCGTGAGGAAATCGAGAAGCTCGCCTTGGAATCCATCGAAACCCGGGATTCTTGAGGATCTTTCTGGATCATGACGTGCCTCGGCAGATTGCCGAGGCGCTTGAACGACACGGCCACGAGGTCGGCCAACTCAAGGATGAGTTGCCGATGGACGCCCCGGATTCTGCGGTCCTCGACCATGCCATTCGAACCGGGCGTGTTCTGATCACCTGCAACCGCGATGATTTCATCCGGGAGGCCGAAAACCGTGAGCACGCGGGCTTGATCATCTTGATTCGACGGCGAAGCTCCGTGGCCGAGCAAGGACATTTGCTGCGGCTTCTCAGGATCGCCGGAGAAGACGGAATCACTGGTAATATCAACTTCGCTTGATCCCGCCGGGCGCGGCCGCCGGGCCCCAAGACTGTGGCTTGGAAAGCCGCGCTCCCCATCCCCATGAAAAAACTCTTCATCGCCGGACACCGCGGCATGGTCGGCTCCGCGCTGGTTCGCGAGGCCGGGAAGCGCGGTGGCTTCGAGTTGGTCACCGCGGGCCGCGACCGGGTCGATCTTTGCAACCAGTCCGAGACTTTCGGCTTCCTCGCCGGGGAGAAGCCGGACGTCGTCATCATCGCCGCGGCCAAGGTCGGGGGCATCCACGCCAACTCGACCTATCCCGCCGACTTCATCTACGAGAACCTGGCCATCGCCTCGAACTGCGTCGAAGGCTGCCGGCGGGCCGGTGTCGGGCGGGTGCTCTTTCTCGGCTCATCCTGCATCTATCCGAAGCTGGCGCCGCAGCCGATGCCCGAGGACTGCCTGCTGACGAGCCCGCTGGAGGTCACCAACGAGGCCTACGCCATCGCCAAGATCGCCGGACTGAAGCTCTGCCAGCACTACCGTGCCCAGCACGGCCTGGTGTATCACTCGGCGATGCCGACCAACCTCTACGGCCCCGGCGACAACTATCACCCCGAGAACTCGCACGTGATCCCGGCACTGATCCGGCGCTTCCACGAGGCGAAGGAGTCCGGGGCGGAACGCGTGACGATCTGGGGCACGGGCACCCCGCGCCGCGAGTTCCTGCATGTCGACGACCTCGCCGCCGCCTGCTTCCATCTTCTCGCCCTTGAAGATCCGCCCGATTGGGTGAATGTCGGGGTGGGGGAGGACGTCACCATTCTCGAGCTTGCCACCCTGGTGGCGAAAACGGTTGGCTACGAAGGCCGGATCGAGACCGATCCGTCGAAGCCCGACGGCACCCCGCGCAAGCTCATGGACGTGTCCCGGATCAAGGCCACCGGCTGGTCGCCGGCGATCGGCCTGGAGGAAGGCCTCGCCGATGCCTATCAGGACTTCCTCGCCTCGCTTGAAGCCGGAGTGGCGCGGTTGTGAGCGAGGAGCAAAGAGTCAGGAGCACAGAGACAGATGTTCCGGTTTGAGGAGCTTGAAATCTGGCAGCGTGCTGCGGCCATCAGCCGTCCATTGTTTGAGTTGGCAGATCAGCTTGAAAATCGACGGAAGTTCCGCTGGGCCGAGCAGCTTCGGGCTGCAGTTCTCAGTATCACGAACAACATCGCCGAAGGCTCCGGTAGCTTTTCAAAAGCGGAGCTTGCCCAGTTTCTCAACTTTGCCAGACGCTCTGTCTTTGAAACAGCAAACATCTTGATGCTTGTCGACGGCGAGGGTTCGATTGCCGAAGTCGAAGCCCATTTGGCAGAACTGGACGAGATCAGCCGAATGATCACCGGCTTCCGCAAAACACTTCTCTAACTCTCTGCTCTCAGCTCATCCCTCTCTGCTCAACATGAAAAAAGCCCTCATCACCGGCATCACCGGCCAGGACGGATCCTATCTCGCCGAGTTTCTTCTCGAGAAAGGTTACGAGGTCCACGGCATCAAGCGCCGGGCTTCCCTGTTCAACACCGAGCGGGTCGACCACATCTATGAGGATCCGCACGTCGAGCACGCCCGTTTCCGGCTGCACTACGGCGACCTGACCGACAGCTCGAACCTGACGCGCATCCTCAGCGAAGTTCAGCCGGACGAGGTTTACAATCTCGGCGCCCAGTCGCACGTCGCCGTGTCCTTCGAGTCGCCCGAATACACGGCGGATGTCGATGCGCTCGGGGCGCTGCGCCTGCTCGAAGCCATCCGCTTTCTCGGGATGGAGAAGACGACACGCTTCTATCAGGCCTCGACCTCCGAGCTCTACGGGCTCGTCCAGGAAATTCCCCAGACGGAGACCACACCCTTCCATCCCCGCTCGCCCTACGCGGTGGCGAAGATGTATGCCTACTGGATCACGGTGAACTACCGGGAGGCCTACGGCATCTACGCCTGCAACGGCATCCTCTTCAACCACGAGTCGCCCCGCCGCGGCGAGACCTTCGTCACCCGCAAGATCACCCGCGCCATCGCCAACATCGCCCAGGGCCTGGAGCAGTGCCTCTACCTCGGCAACATGGACGCGCTTCGCGACTGGGGTCACGCCAGGGACTACGTCCGGATGCAATGGATGATGCTCCAGCAGGACGAAGCCGAGGACTTCGTCATTGCCACCGGCAAGCAGATCTCGGTGCGCGACTTCGTGCGGCTCTCGGCAATGCACGCCGGGATCTCCCTCGAGTTCTCCGGCGAAGGCCTCGACGAGATTGCCACGGTGACCGCCGTCGAGGGCGACCATGCCCCCGGCGTGAAGGTCGGGGATGTGATCGTGAAGGTCGATCCCCGCTACTTCCGTCCCGCCGAGGTGGAAACGCTCCTCGGCGACCCGACCAAGGCCAAGGAAAGGCTCGGCTGGGTGCCGGAGATCACCGTCGAGGAAATGTGTGCCGAGATGGTGGCCTCCGACCTCGAGGTTGCCCGTCGCCACGCCCTTCTCAAGGCCCACGGCCACCACGTCTCGGTCGCCAAGGAGTAAGATCGGGAAGAGGAATGCGGTAGGCGGCAAGCGTAGTACGACAAAAGCCTCCCAAAACGATGTCTCGCCCTCATTTCCGATTCCAGGATCTCGAAGTGTGGCAGGATGCTTCAGGTCTGGCGGTGGTGTTTCACGAGGTGGCGGCCAAGCTCGAAGAGCGGCGTTTTTATCGATATGCCGAACAACTTCGTGGAGCTGGGCTCTCGCCTTCCAACAACATCGCAGAGGGTTCGGCGAGCCACCACGACAAGGAGTTCATCCAGTTCCTGAACATCGCCCGGCGCTCGACAGCTGAGCTGGCGTCGATGGCATTGAGCTTCGAGAAGATGCAGCTCATCGCACCAACGGACACTGATCAACTCCTGGAGCAGGCGGATAAGGTCGCCCGCAAATTGACTGCATTCATTCGTCATCTGGGCTCGAAGCAATGATCGCTTGCCTCTTCCCGCTTCCCGCTTCCCGACCATGACCAAAGTTTTTGTCAGCGGCTGCTACGACATCGTTCACGGCGGCCACCTCCAGTTCTTCGAGGAGGCTCGTGCGCTCGGGGATCACCTGACGGTGTCCTTCGCTTCCGAGGAGGTGCTGTGGATCCACAAGCGCCGCAAGCCGTCCATTCCCGACGAGCACAAGAAGGCGCTGCTCGAGGGCATGCGGGTCGTGGATGCGGTCGTGATCGGCGACAGCCACGAGGAAGGGCTCGACTTCAAGGACCACTTCCTGCGGATCCAGCCCGACATCCTCGCCGTCACCGAGGATGACCAGTACGGCCAACTCAAGCGCGACCTGTGTGACCAAGTCGGCGCCCGCTACGTCGTCCTGCCGAAGACACCGCCGCGCTTCGCGCCGGTCTCGACCTCGTCCATCGTGCGCTGGGTCCAGGCCCCGACCGAGGCACCGCTTCGCGTCGATTTTGCCGGCGGTTGGCTCGACGTTCCGCGCTTCGCCCGCGACGGGGCCTTCGTGGTCAACTGCGCGATCTCACCGCTCGTCTCGCTCCGCGAATGGCCCTACGAAAGGCAGGCGGGACTGGGAGGCAGCGGAGCCTGGGCGCTGCTCAACGGCCGCTGCGGGATCGAGTCGGAGATCGAACTCGGCGTCGGATGGCAGGATCCCGCGGTGATCCGCGAGACCGGCCTCTGCGTGTGGCGCTCGGGTCAGACCCCCGTCCTCGATTTCAAGCAGAGCGGCGACTTTCTCAAGGGCCGCCTGGCGATCCTCTGGACCGGGAAGATGCACGACACGCCGGGCGTCGTCGACCTGCCGCGCGACTACGACGGCATCGCCCGCTCCGGTGCCATCGCGCGCGAGGCGGCGCTCGCGTCCGACCTGTCCGGCCTGGCCGAGGGGATCTCAACCTACCACCAGACCCAGCTCGACGAGGGCATGGATCCGCTGCCGGAAATCACCGGGGCTCTCGCCCGCAAGTACTGCGGCGGCGGCTACGGCGGCTACGCGCTCTACCTTTTCCCCGACGAGGCATCGCGCACCAGGGCCCTCGCGGAGCACGACGCGCTGCGCTCGGTCGAGCCGTTCTGCCGGTAGGAGTGGCGCTTTCCAAGCGCCATGAGAAGGGCGGGCGATCTTCAGATCGCGTTTAGTGGGCCGCTTTTCCTGACGCTCAGAATCAACATTAGATCCCGCCGCAATCTGCGGCTAAAAGCCGCCATGCCCCGGTATGGCGCTTGGAAAGCGCCACTCCCATGCTCACCCGTTCCGTCATCGGCCTGCCGCTGGCCTGCACCGACTACGCGGGGGCGATCGAGTGGATTCTTTCCCAGGCCTTCGCCTCGACCCGCACCGTTGCCGTGGAGGCGGCGAACACGCACGTCGCGGCGATGGCCCGTCACGACCCGGAATTCCGGAAGTCCATCGGGCGCTTCGACCTGATCGTGCCCGACGGCATGCCGCTGGTCTGGTCGCTGAACCTCCAGCTCCCGCCGCACGAAAAACTCAAGGACCGGGTCTATGGCCCGACGCTGATGCGGGAAACGCTGCGGGCGACCGACGGTCAGCCCGGGTTTCGGCACTTCCTCCTCGGCGGCGCGCCGGAGACCCTGGAAAAACTGGAAGAAAATTTCGCCCGCGACTTTCCCCGGGCGGTGCTTGCCGGCAGCTACTCGCCGCCTTTCGGCGAATGGCCGGACGACGAGTTTGATCGCATCCATGCCGCCATCGAGCACTCCGGAGCCAACCTGATCTGGGTCGGGCTCGGCTGCCCCAAGCAGGAGCACTGGATCGCCCGCCACAAGGACCGCCTGCCGTCCGGCGTCTATTTCGGCATCGGTGCCGCCTTCGCCTTTCATGCCGGCGAGGTCTCGCAGGCGCCGCCCTTTCTCCAGAAGAACGGCCTCGAATGGCTCTACCGCCTCGCCGCCGAACCCCGCCGCCTGTTCAAGCGCTACGTGGTCCACAACTCCCTCTTCCTCTTCTACTCCCTCCTCGACCACGCGAAAAAGTAAAAGCGGAAACGCTAAAATACTGAAAAGCTGAAATGATGTGGTTCAATCCCTTCAGGACGGTTTCGGCTTCCCCCATTTCAGCGTTTCAGATTTTCAGCATTTCAGCGTTTACCCCATGCACCTCCATCCCAGCGATACCCTGCCCCGCCACCACAAGGAAACCCTGCTTGGCCAGAAGGGCTGCGTCCTCTGGTTCTGCGGGCTTTCCGGTTCCGGAAAGTCGACCATTGCCAATGCCCTCGAGCACGTGCTCCACGAAAAGGGCCGCTTTGCGGTCCGGCTCGATGGGGACAACCTGCGGGGCGGGCTCAACAGCAACCTCGGCTTCAGCGACAACGACCGGCTGGAAAACATCCGCCGCACCGCCGAACTCGCGAAAGTCCTGGCGGCCAACGGCGTGATCGTCCTGTGCTCACTGATCACCCCGCGCGGGGCCTTCCGCGACCTGGCCCGGGGCATTCTCGGCAAGGATTTCCACGAGTTCTACGTCAAGGCCAACTACGCCACCTGTGAGGCCCGCGACCCGAAGGGCCTCTACGCCAAGGCCGCCGCCGGCGAAATCAAGGACTTCACCGGTCTCGACAGCGCCTTCGAGGAACCGCAGTACCCGGACCTGGTCCTCGATACCGAACACGCCAGCGCCCGCGACTCGGTCTTCGAGATCCTCGAATACCTCCGCGACAAGGGAATCACCACGTAGCCAGGGGTCAAAAGCGCCGGAGGTGCGCAGGCCCGTCACCACGGGGTTCACCCCGTGGTCTCCGCGCCAAGCAAAGCCCCAAGTTCCAGAGGGGCGTCGGCGCGGCCCGACTCGGGACCCGTCATTCCAAATCCTCACCAAGTCAGGCAACTTACCAATTAATCCTTGCCTCACCCGGGACAAGCCTCTTTTCTCCGCGCCCCGCAAGGGAAGTCAGACACTCCGGTCCGACGTCATTTGCAGCCTCTTTCAGCTTCTCAGCGTTTCAAAATTTCAGCGTTTAACAGGATGCCCAGCTACAACCTTTCCCATCTCGACCAGCTCGAAGCGGAGGCGATCTTCATCCTCCGCGAGACGGCGGCGCAGTTCCAGAATCCGGGCCTGCTGTTCTCCGCGGGCAAGGACTCGATCGTGATGGCGTGGATCGCCCGCAAGGCCTTCCACCCGGCCAAGCTGCCCTTCCCGCTGGTCCACGTCGACACCGGCCACAATTTCCCCGAGACCATCCAGTACCGCGACGAGTTCGCCGAAAAGCTCGGCGCGCGGCTCGTGGTCGGATCGGTCCAGGAGTCCATCGACAAGGGCCGCGTGGTCGAGGAGAAGGGACCCGACGCCTCGCGCAACCGCCTGCAGACGACCACCCTGCTCGACACCATCGAGGAGCAGCAGTTCGACGCCGTGCTCGGCGGTGGCCGGCGCGACGAGGAAAAGGCCCGCGCCAAGGAGCGCTTCTTCTCGCACCGCGACGACTTCGGCCAGTGGGACCCCAAGAACCAGCGCCCCGAGCTGTGGAATCTCTTCAACGGCCGCATGCACCCCGGCGAGCACTTCCGCGTCTTCCCGCTGTCCAACTTCACCGAGATGGACATCTGGATGTACATGAAGCGCGAAGGCATCGTTCTCCCCAGCCTCTACTACGCCCACGAGCGCGATACCCTCGTCCGCAATGGCACGATCCTTGCCGTCAGCGAGTTCGTCCAACCGCGTGAGGGCGAGGAAGTCGTCAATCGCCGGATCCGCTTCCGCACCATGGGCGACGCGACCATCACCGGCGCCGTCGAGTCCGATGCCGACACCATGGACAAGATCATCGAGGAAGTCGCCGCCGCCCGCCAGACCGAGCGCGGCAACCGCGCCGACGACAAACGCTCCGAAACCTCGATGGAAGATCGGAAGAAGGAAGGCTATTTCTAAGCCCACCTGCGGCGGGAGTGCCAAGTGATCGGTGATCGGTGATCAGTGGTCTTGAACGATGGCAACAGTCTCTCCAACTCCACTTCGCAAGTTCACCCTTTACCTCATCGACTTGAAGAACCTTCAAACTCCCGAGACGACGACACGGATCACCGATCACTGATCACTCGGCACTTTCCCATGGATTTACTTCGATTTACAACCGCCGGCAGCGTCGACGACGGCAAGTCGACCCTCATCGGCCGCCTGCTCTACGACTGCAAGTCGATCTTCGAGGACCAGCTCGAGGCCGTCGAGGCCAGCTCGAAGCGCCGCGGCGACGAGAACGTGAACCTCGCGCTGCTCACCGACGGCCTCAAGGCCGAGCGCGAGCAGGGGATCACCATCGACGTTGCCTACCGCTACTTCGCCACGCCCAAGCGGAAGTTCATCATCGCCGACACCCCGGGTCACATCCAGTACACCCGCAACATGGTGACCGGCGCCTCGACCGCCAACCTCGCCATCATCCTCATCGACGCCCGCAAGGGCGTGATCGAGCAGACCAAGCGCCACAGCTTCATCGCCAACCTGCTGCGCATCCAGCACGTCGTCGTCTGCATCAACAAGATGGACCTCGTCGACTACTCGCAGGAGACCTACGACCAGATCGTCCGGGACTACCAGGAGTTCGCCTCGCGCCTCGACAACATCGTCGAGATCACCCCGATCCCGATCTCGGCGCTCAACGGCGACAATGTCGTCGACCCGTCGAAGAACATGCCCTGGTACCAGGGGCCGTCGCTGCTCTACCACCTCGAGCACGTCTACGTCGGCGGCGAGGAGAACCACGTCGATGCCCGCTTCCCGGTGCAGTGGGTGATCCGTCCGCAGAGCGACGAATGGCACGACTTTCGCGGCTACGCCGGACGTGTCGCCGGCGGCGTCTTCAAGCCGGGCGACGAGGTCATGGTCATGCCCTCGGGTTTCCAGTCGAAGATCAGGGAGATCCACACCGCGGACGGACCGCTCGAGGAGGCCTTCGCGCCGCAGAGCGTCACGCTCACGCTGCACGACGAGATCGACATCTCGCGGGGCGACATGATCGTCAAGAAGAACAACCCGCCGGAGGTCGCACAGGATCTCGAGGCGATGATCTGCTGGTTCTCGAACAAGCCGATGCAGCACCGCGCCAAGCTCATCCTCCGGCAGACGACCCGCGAGATGCAGGCGGTGGTGCGCGAGGTCAGGTACCACGTCGACATCAACACCCTGCACAAGGTCGAGGGCATCGACGGCTTCGCCATGAATGACATCGGCCGCATCACCCTGCGCACCGCGAGCCCGGTCATCCACGACAGCTACCGCCGCAACCGCCAGACCGGCTCCTTCATCCTCGTCGACCCCGGCACCAACGAAACCGTCGCCGCCGGGATGATTGTCTGAGGGTAAAAGCTGACCCCCCTTCGCCAAGGCTACGGAGGGCAGGATACGGAAAAGCTAAAAAGCTGAAATCAGCTTGGCAACGGACCGCCGATCTCCGAATCGGCATCCGGTCGGACGGACCGCACGACCCCAGTCGCGCCCCGAGGAGATAACGAGGAGCGCACTCGACAGCGCGAAGCGCCCCTCTTCATTTCAGCATTTCAGTTTTCAGCATTTCAGCGTTTATTGAGCCAATGCAACTGGTCATCGACCTTCCTCCCCGCGAAGAGCAGCTCGCCTTCAACCGGCGTCGCTGGGAGGAACTGTGCGCCGACCCCGAGCTCGCGAAGCTCCCTGGCCGCATCGAGACCAACGCCCACGGCCAGATCCTCATGAGCCCTCCACCTGCTGGCAAACACAGTGACCGTCAGGGCGAGATTGCCTTCCGCCTCCGCAGTCTGCTGGGGGGCAAGGCACTCCCCGAATGCCCCGTGTCCACCCTCGATGGCGTCCGTGCGGCCGACGTCGGCTGGTATTCCGAGGCACGCTTCGCCGAGGTCGACGGTCAGATCGCCTTCGAACGCGCACCCGAGATCTGCGTCGAGGTCCTGTCGCCGAGCAACACCGCCTCCGAGATGCGCGAGAAGCGCAAGCTCTACTTCGACGCCGGAGCCGACGAAGTCTGGCTCTGCCACGACGACGGCCACCTCGAGTTCTTCACGGCACCGGATGTCACCGTCCCGACCTCAGCCCTCTGTCCCGACTTCCCGGTGACGATCTGAGGGCCGTACGATTTCAGACATTCGTGTCCGACCCCCGAAGCCCCACTCCTGGGCTCTTCCTTTCAGCATTTCAGTTTCCAGCGTTTCAGCGTTTACTCCAGAAGTCCACGTCAGACTTGATCATTTGACCCCATCGTCTGATTCATTACCATTGACCTTATGAAGTATCGGATCCGCCTCATAGAAGCCGACGAAGGTTGGTCGGTTTCGTGCTTGGATCTTCCTGGATGCCATTCGCAGGGGGCGACTCGGGAAGAGGCTCTTGAAGCCATTCGGGAAGCCATCATCGGATGGCTTGAGGTCGAAGCCGAAGAGTCGGGAATCCGAAGTACGGAGACCCTGGACGTCGCCATTTGATGCCGAAGATTCCGGGCATTGGCCAGCGGGATGCCTTCGCGTTTTCAAGAAGCTCGGCTACCGAATTGCCAGACAGTCGGGCCACATCATCATGACGGATGGCCAGAATCGACTGACCATTCCGAGGCACAATCCAATCAACGCGATCACCATGGGAGCGATCGCGAAGGATGCAGGCCTGACTCCGGATCAATTTCGAGATCTTCTGTAGCTGAACCATGCCCTCATCGGGCAAGAAAGATCCGGGAAACTGAAGAGCGAAGCGCCTCTCTTCATTTCAGCTTTTGCCCTCGCTAGCGCTCACGCCATGCCAGTTTGGCTTCGCCGTAAGAAGGGTCGCTATCGCTCCTGCCGCATTCAGCGTTTTAGGATTTCAGCTTTTACTCATGCGCCTCCTCGTCACCGGTGGCTCCGGCTTCATCGGCAGCAACTTGGTCCGCCTTGCCATCGGACGCGGTCACCAGGTCCTCAACCTCGACAAGCTCACCTACGCCGCCAATCCGGCCTCGCTCACCGACCTTGACGGCCACCCGGGCTACCACTTCCTCCAGGCCGACATCGCCGATGCCGACGCGGTCCGCGCTGCCTTCTCCGATTTCCAGCCGGAAAGCCTCATCCACCTCGCGGCCGAAACCCATGTCGACCGCTCCATCGACGACCCGGGCGACTTCATCCAGACCAACGTCACCGGCACCTCCACCCTCCTCCAAGCCGCCCGCGATTTCTGGCTCAACCCGCCCCCCGTAGCCTCGGCGAAGGAGGGTCCGCGCTCCCCGCTCCCCACTCCCCGCTTTCTCCATCTTTCCACCGACGAAGTCTTCGGCAGTCTCGGCACCGACGATCCACCCTTCACGGAATCCAGTCCCTACGCGCCCCGCTCGCCTTACTCCGCCAGTAAGGCTGCGGCCGATCACCTCGTTCGCGCCTGGAGCGCCACCTACGGCCTGCCGGCCACCGTCGTCCACCCCTGCAACATCTACGGTCCCTGCCAGTTCCCGGAAAAGCTCATCCCGCTCGTCATCCTCAAGGCCCTCCGCGGCGAGACCATTCCCATCTACGGCGACGGCCGCCAGGTCCGCGACTGGCTCCACGTCGACGACCTCGCCGAAGCCCTCCTTCTCCTTCTCGAGCGCGGCCGCCCGGGTCAAAGCTACAACCTCGGCGGCGGCCACGACCTCCCCAACCTCGACCTCGTCACCAAGCTCCTGCGGATCCTCGACGATCTTACTGAAGCACCGAAACACCGATCCGCCGAAACATCGGTCCACCACGTCCCCGACCGCCCCGGCCACGACTTCCGCTACGCCCTCGACTCCTCCAAGGCCCGGACGGAACTCGGCTGGCAACCCCGGCGGTCCCTCGACACCGGCCTGCGGCAGACCGTCGAATGGTATCTCGACCACGAGTCCTGGTGGCGCCCTCTCCTCGACCAAAGCAACCCACTCCAGCGCCGCGGGTTGCCAGCCGCAAAGCCCGCCATCTGAAGGGGCGATCGGAAAAGGGGAGCGCCGGCGTCCCGCCGGCAGCGTTCGGCATCTTGCCGAGCGCATCTTCAGCCTTCCACCGTCGCGAAACGGCAGCGACACAGCATGTCCTCCTGGACGGATCCCGTTCGCCAACAGCGCCTCATCTTCACACAAATTTCGTTCAAAAAAAATTGAACAACCCAATCCATCGACCATGCTTCTGGGCGTGTCCTTCGGGTCACACCACACATGGCGGCCCTCCGGCCGAGGAGATCAGGGAAGGTGACCGCTCAGGTTCTCACCAAGGGCGGCAGCGTGTTTGGAATAAACGCTGAAAAGCTGACCCTCCTTCGCCAAGGCTACGGTGGGCAAGAATCTGAGATACCATCCTTCGGTCGTTCGCCTCAAAGTCCGAAGTGGCCACCCGCCCTCGCAGCTCCGATCTTCTCCCGCCTCCCGCCTCCCGCCTCCCGCCTCCCGCCTCCCGCCTCCCGCCTCCCGCCTCCCGCCTCCCGCCTCCCGCCTCCCGCCCATCGCTCGGAGAGCGACCGCTGGACCTTCCGACGGCGGCGCAGCCGCCTCTCCATTTCAGCATGTGCTCCATGATTTCCGCTCTCCAACCCATCCTTGAGGGAAGTCCGGACATCGATCTTGCGATCCTTTTTGGCTCCTTCGCCGAGGGCCGTTCGGGTCCCTCCAGCGATCTCGACCTCGCGGTCTCCTGCGGTGCGGCGATGACCCCGGAACGTCGGCAGGAGCTTTCCGACCGGATTGCCGGGAAGACGGGACGGAGCGTCGATATCATCGACCTGGCGACCACCGGAGGAGCCTTGCTCGGCAGGGTTCTTCGTCATGGCCAAACCTTGGTTGACCGCCGGGCTGGTGCCCGTGGACTTCTCTACGAGCGCCTTCTCGACTGGCAGGAGGATCTTCGACCCGCGGTCGAGGACATGATGAGCCAGCGACGGCAGCGCCATTTTCCGCTCAGTCATGGATAGCCACCTCATTCAGCGGAAACTTGACTCGCTCGGGCGTTGCCTCGCCCGCATCGAGGCAAAGCGCCCCGCCGATTCCGCCGCGCTGGTCGGTGACGTCGATCTTCAGGATATCCTCAGTGTCAAACCGTATCAGGAAAAGCAGGTCAAAAAAGCGATCGAAGAAGTCGAGCAATGAAAACAGTCGATCAGTATCACAAATGGGTGGAGTGGTCCGAGGAGGATCAGGCCTATATCGGGAAGTGCCCGGACTTGATCACGGGGATTCACGGCGACGATCCGGTGCAGGTGTTCAAGGACCTGTGTGAGGTACTTGAAGATGTGATTAGCCATTTCCAAGGGACGGGACGAGAACTTCCGAAGTCGAAGACCCGCCCCATGATGGAAGTCGCCTGAGCCCCTGAAAACCTCCCAAGTCACACCCTTCGACCTTCCAGGCCCCACTCCCGACGCCTCCTGGGAACACTTCAGCCCCCCGACCCCGAAACACCATCTCCTTCCTTCCCGCCCTCCGTCTTGTCGCGCCGTAGCCTTGGCGAAGGGGGGGCAGTGTTTAAGCATCTACTCTCATGAATCCTCACATCAAGCCGCATCTTCCGGCACTCGAGGTATTGTGCCAGCAATTTGGTGTGTCTTCATTGCGAGCGTTTGGATCGGTGCTCCGCCAGGATTTCAGTGCGGATAGCGACATCGATTTGCTTGTCGAATTCGACGACTCCGACTTGGTGAATGAATTCCAGAGATTTTTTGGCTTCAAGGAAGCCGTGGAACAGCTTCTGGATCGTCCTGTCGATCTTGTCACCTCGAGGTCTTTGGTGAATCCTCATTTCAAGAAGGAATTGGAGGAGACCAGCGAAGCCCTTTATGCGGCATAGGCTCCAGGCCATTCGGCACGATTTGCTGACCGCGATTGATGAAATCGGCGGCTTTGTGGCAGGTAAGAACTCGAATCATTGCGTTCTCATCTGGAATCCATTGATGCGGATGGGTCTCACTGAAACACCGGTCCCTGCCTCTTCATCTTCCTTTGCGCTCTTCCCGTCTTCCTGACCCCCGAAGCCTTGGCGAAGGAGGTTGCAGCTAAATTCCGATTCCACCACCCACTGATCACTGATCACCGATCACTCGGCACCAAAACAATGCCCCGCCTGTCTCCAGATCGACGTGATGCCATCCTTGAGAGCGTCAAGGTTCTCAAGCCTGCCGCGGTCTACTTGTTCGGCTCCTACGGCACCGACCGACAGCATCCTGGGTCGGACCTCGATCTCGCGATCCTGACATCGACCCCGCTCGATCCTGTCGAACTCTTTGAACTCGGCAACCACCTGGCCGAACGTCTCCACCTGGAGGTGGACCTCGTTGATCTCGACCGCGCCTCGACGGTCATGCGCAAGGAGGTCCTGCGCACTGGCGAACGATTGCAGGCGGCCGACCTTTCCGCAGCCCGCCAGTTCGAGATGCTGGCGCTTTCCGACTACGCCCGGCTCAATGAAGAGCGCGCGGAGATCCTCGCCCGATGAGTGACGACATCGTCCGGAACAAGACCGCGATCATCCGACGTTGTGTGGCCCGGATCGCCGAGGAATACCAAGGCAACCCTGCCCGCCTCGACGATTTCACGATTCAGGATGCCATCGTCCTGAACCTTCTCCGCGCCTGCGAAGCGGCGATTGATCTCGCCATGCACCACGTTGCCGAGAACAAGCTCGGAGTCCCGCAATCCAGTCGCGACGCCTTCCGCCTGATTGAGAATTCGGGCGCGCTCTCGGCCGGGACCGCCCGCGCGCTCAGCAACATGGTCGGCTTCCGCAACATCGCCGTCCACGCCTATCAGGAACTCCAGCGTCCTATCCTCGAAGCCATCCTCGACCGTCATCTCCCCGACTTCGAACGGTTCATCAAGGAACTGAAGAACTGAAACACCGGCTCCTAAAACGCCGAAACGTCCCGGCCCCTGCCAAAGGCTCCGGCGGACAAGCCGCCCTCGTATCCCTGCGCTCCACACTTGAAAATGCTCCCACGTTCTTTATCTTCATCGCGTGAAAACCCGCGACTCATTGATTTCATCCATCCGCTCATTGAGCCAGGAGCTTGAACCTTTCGGGGTCTCGGGACTCTGGCTGTTTGGTTCCGTTGCACGGGGGGAGGACAACTCCAGGGACTTGGATTTTCTGGTGGAATTTTCCTCCCCTCCGACATTGAACCGGTTCATGGGACTGAAATTCTTTCTTGAAGATCGTCTTCGGATGCCAGTCGATCTCCATACCCGCAGTTCCTGCCCTGAGCGGTTCATGCGCCGCATTTTGCCTGAACTCCTCCATGTCGCGTGACCCCAACTCCGGCTGGAGGATATTCTTGAAGCTGCGACAACCATCGAGGCCTATCTTCTAGGTTACAACTATGACCGGTTCATCGACGACCGACGAACCGTGGACGCGGTGACCCGCAACCTCGAAATCATCGGAGAAGCGGTGAAGCATCTCCCGGAAGATCTGACAGGACAATTCCCTGGGATTCCCTGGCGGGCCATCGCCGGATTTCGTGACGTTCTGGCCCATTCTTACTTCAAGACCGAGGATTCGATCATCTGGGATTCGGCAACCGTCCACAACGCCGAATTGCTTGTCGCCGTCCGCAAACTGTTGGACCGCTGAGATGTCCGGGTTGCGGGGCGAATTCGTGTTGAACGCTGGTGTGTGTTTCCCTTCGCCGGATAGCGGTGCGCGAATCGCGCCGAATTGCCCCCTCTTTCTTCCGGGCGAAGCCCGAAGGGAGCGGCGCATTGCAGGCGCCGGGACGTGGAAAAGCGAATGCGAGGACCTTGTGTCTCTTCCGTCCTCCACACACCGGCACCTCCGGCCACCGAAGCACCGGTCACTGAAACACCGGTCACCGAAACACCGTCAGAGTCTTCCTTTGCGCTCTCCGCAGCTTCTGGCCCTCCATAGCTGGACAGCGACGTAGATTGCGGTTCGATTCCAGTAGTTACCACTGATCACCGATCACTCGGCACTTCACACCACCCCCTGGCTCATCCTTTGAGCATTCCAGCATCTTTTCTCTGCCCTTGAGACCGGGCTTCCGGAGGCGTAGTATTCATCCATGAACATCGAGCGAATCGAGCTGAATCCCAATGTTTGCGGCGGGCGTCCGGTCATCCGCGGCACCCGGATTACGGTCGATACGATTCTCGGTTATCTGGGGGCGGGCGATGACGTGGATGACGTCCTTGAGGCCCATCCCCGAATTGCCCGGGAGGATGTGCTTGCGTGCATCGACTATGCCCGTCGTCTCAGTGCCTCCCGCTCGACCGTCAAGGTTGCATCGTGAACCACCTGCTGATCGACGAGAATCTTCCTTTCTCCCTCGCAAAGCACCTCCCGGTCCCGTGCTCCCACGCAACTGACCTCGGGCGCCAACCCACCGACGGCGAAATCTGGGAGCACGCGCGGGAGAAGAACCAGGTCGTGCTCACACGCGACGCCGACTTTTTTGACCGGATCATCCTGGAAGGCCCTCCA
Source organism: Verrucomicrobiaceae bacterium E54 (assembly GCA_022548915.1). Classification (GTDB taxonomy): domain Bacteria; phylum Verrucomicrobiota; class Verrucomicrobiia; order Verrucomicrobiales; family Akkermansiaceae; genus Haloferula. The sequence goes on along the minus strand of JAKZES010000016.1, from coordinate 23,043 downwards.
CCGAAAGTGATTTGGGTGCGCTTGGGAAACATCCGCAGGAAAGAACTCGAAAGCCTTCTCCTTCGCCGGTGGCCGCAATTGTCTGCGATGCTCGCCGATGCCGACCTACTCGAGGTGCATCCCGAGTCCATCGAGTCGTTCTCCAGGGAGATTCTTTGACCCCGACCTCTGGATCCCGCCCGGATCGCAGTTCTCCCGCCTGCCGCTCACCGACTCCCGCTTCCCGAACCACCGACCACCGACCACCGAAACACCGTCAAAGTCTTCCTTTGCGTTCCCCGCGTCTTCCTGCCCTTCACAGCTGGACAGCGACGTAGGGCGCGGTTCAATCTCCCTAATCAACCGAAACACCGGCTCCTGGCAAACGGTCCGAAAGTCCAAAGTCTGAAAGTCACAAAGTCCGAAATGCCCCGCCGCTTCTGCACTTCCGCCTGCCAGCCATAGCTTGAAAAGCGACGGTTGGACCTTTAGACCTTCAGACTGCGGCATAGCCGCCTCCCGAAACACCAGCCCGCAGCTGCCGTATTGAAATCCAGACGAACCGGCATATGCTGCCTCCATGTCGATCGACCAAATCAAAGAGGAGATTCGGGGCCTTTCTGGCGAGGAGAGGCACAAGCTCTCTTCGTTTCTGACGGAACTGGCACTTGAGGAGGATCAGGGCTATTGGGAAAGAATCCGCCGCCGGGTGGAGGACCAGACGAAAGAGAGTTGGATCAGCGTTGACGATCTTGCCGTGAACTGATGGCACGGGACTACAAGGTCTATGCCCATGTTGACGCGCTTGGGCTTCTTCCCCGGACGGGCAGGCGCCGAGCGGCGGTATTGGGCTTCCTGCAGGTTCTTGGAAAGATTGCGCATCTGGGTGGAGACTATCGTCGCACCGATCCGGAGACGGGGAGGCCCTATGAAGTGACGGAGGTGGCTGGATTCGCCGTGACATGGTGGATCGACGCACCGGTAGGTGAGGTGAAAGTTGTCGACATCCACTCATGCGACGCAAACAGGGCGGAATAGCCAATCATTTTTCGGGCCCTTAGAATCATCCTTCCTGCCATCTCCTCGCGCCGTAGCCTTGGCGAAAGCGGGTCAGCTTCTATTCCAAGCTCCCTCGTGCGTTTTGTGTTCCTTCTGTCCTCCCGGTGATCTAATTCCTCAGCACCTATCCTCGCAACTTTCGCATTTTCCGGTCACCTGTTCAGCCCATGAAGGTCCAATGATTCGCGCTTTCCAACTCCTCTTCCTTCCTGCCCTCCGTCTTGCCCTCCGTCTTGCCCTCCGTAGCCTTGGCGAAGGGGGGAGCCTTGGCGAAGGGGGGAGCCTTGGCGAAGGGGGGTCAGCGTTTCAGCATTTACTTCCCGCCCTCCGTCTTGTCGCGCCGAAACCGAGTGAAGGCGGAAGCTCGTAGAACGACGGCGGGGAACTTTGGCCCGGCACTCGGTCCGCGCGACGGTGGCGAAAAGGCGGCCTCTTGCATTGGCTTCGAAATCTGCGAGACTTCGACCTATGGACGTCACGGCCATCCAGCATGAACTTGAGCTTTTGCCGGCCAACCAACAGGACCGCCTTGCCGCGTTCTTGACGCTACTCCGAATGAAGCGGGAAGGCATGATGCCCGAACTCCAACGCCGCTTGGATGAAAAGGAGCCGGGCAAGTGGATCTCGTGGGACGACGCAAGATCTGAACTCGGCATCGATGATTCGGAATCGGCAGAATGAGGCCTTACAAGGTTTTCTTGCGTCTTGAGGCGTTCGAATCGTTGAAGGGTGTTCGGGGGACTCACAAGAGCTGAATTGCGCGGTTTATCGATTCTCTTGCCTCGGACCCATCTCAGTCTGGTGACTAGGTTGAGAAAGATGACACCCAGCGCGAAATCGAGATCAAGGTGATTGGACCGCTCGCCGTCACTTATTGGATCGACCACGTCGTGGGCGAAGTCAAAGTGACCGACATACGGCGAGCCGATCGAGCGTAGTCCCTGGTCCCTTCCTGCCTGCCCCCCGCCTGGCTTCAAAGTGGAGTCTGAAGGTCTCGAAGTCCGAAGCACCCAACTTGGCCCGCAATTCAGCCTGCCAGCCATCTTCTCGCTTCCTGAAACACCGGTCACTGAAACACCGAAACACCGTCAGAGTCTTCCTTTGCGTTCTCCGCAGCTTCTGGCCCCCCATAGCTGGACAGCGACGTAGGCTGCGGTTAAATTGCGACTCTCCCACCCACCGATCACTGATCACCGATCACTCGGCACTACAACAATGCCCCGCCTCTTCCATCTCCTTCTAGTTTCAGCTTCCTGCCCTCCGTAGCCTTGGCGAAGGGGGGTCAGCTTTTGCCCTCGCTAGCGCTCACGCCATACCGGTTTGGCTTCGCCGGGAGAAGGGTTGCTATCGCTCTCGCCGCATTCAGCATTTCAGCATTTACCCCATAGCATCTTCCTCTAAATTTGGAACTTGGACCTTCTCACTTGGAACTTCAGCCCATGCCCCGCCTCCTCACAGCGCTCTGCCTCACGCTCACCGTCGCTTCCCTCGCCACGGCGTCCTCGCTTGAGCAGCTGCAAACCTCTTTCATGTCCCGCTACGACGAGGCCAACGCCGAGCGCGACCAGAACCTCAGGAAACTCGAAGCCAGCTACCTCGGCGCCCTCCAGCGCCACATGGACAAGGTCAAGGCCAGCGGCAAGCTGGAGCGGGTCATCCCGGTCCGCGACGAGATCGAGGCGATTGAGACCGGGGCGGATCCGCTCCCCGCGCTGCCGAAGAATGCCGATGGGGATCTCGGTAAGATGCGGGACAAGTATGCCGAGGCGCGCGACAGGATCCTCAAGAATCACGCCGAGACCCTGGTTGATCTGGCCGCGAAGATGGACCAGGCGCTGATGAAGGAGGAAGCCGACCTCACCCGCGCCGGGAAGATCGACGACGCCCTCGCCGCGAAGCGGATGCGCGAAACTTTGTCGAACGACGCGGGGATCACCACCGCTCGCAAGCTCCTGGATCGCGGAGGGGATAGTGGCAGCGTCAGGCTTGGCGAGTGGCGGTCTTTGTTGGCGGAAAAGATAGAGGTGATGGGAAGGGGCAAATATCCCGCAGGAAGGCTTTCCGAGATTTTACCCGAGGAGCGGGAATTCTGGAGAGATCATTTCAAAGCTCTCAGCGAGGAGGAGCAGGAGAATGTGCTTGTCAGTCCTGCGCCTTGCCAAATTCGGTTCAAGCTGCCTCAGGCGGTAAATCGCTTCAGAGGCAAGGTGTCTTTGGCCAGTGCATATGGCGATGCGACGGCGATTGTGAAAGCTGGCGGGGTGGAGATCTTTAGGAAAAGGCTTAACCGCGAGAGTCGGGGAGCATCCTTGAATCTTGAGTTTGATGCGACGAAGGTGCTCGAATTTGAGGTCGATATGAACAGTCATCCGGGTGCCGACTGGATTTGCTGGACCGCCATCGAAGTGCGTTAGGATCCACTTCTGCAGTGTCGCAGCACTCCCCAGAAGTGTTGCCCCGATGCGTTCTATCCGAGGATTTCGGCGTTTAGTCATTTTCTTTGAATGAACTTCGCGTCCTATGAGTTTTGGCAGACGCTCCTCTTTTGCTTCCTCGGCTCGCGCCTGCTGATTCTCGGAGCAGGGAAGTTCTCGCCCGCCGTTGGATCCGACCTTGCCAAGCTCTGCCTTCTCGCCACCGGCCTCATCCTCCTCGCCACCGAGAGCTGGCTCACTGTTGGGGCCTTCGTCTGGGTCGTCCTCCTCGGTTGGATCAGCCTTCTCCTTCAGGATCGGCCCTGGCAACCCCGGCTCAAGACTGCCCTGTGGATCCTCCTGCTCGTCGCCCAGCTCACCCCACTCCTCTACTTCAAATACTGGGACTTCCTCTTCAACCAGATCCTCGGCCTCGACCTCCGGGTTCCTTCGGTCCTCATCCCGATGGGTCTCTCGTTTTACACCTTCCAGACCATCGGTTTCTGGATCGACAATCTCCGGCAGCCCGCTCCACGACCTCGCTTCATCGACTTCCTGAACTTCGCCGCCTTCTTTCCCCAGATTGTTGCCGGCCCAATTGAAAAGCGTGAAGCGCTTCTCCCCCAGATCCGCGAAACCAGCTTCCGCCTCCACCGCGAAAATCTTGACGCCGCCCTTCCTTGGATCGTCCTCGGGCTCGCCTACAAGCTCATCGTCGCCGACAACATCGCGGTCGAGTCCGACAAGTTCACCATCGACCCCTCGAATCCCATCCACGTCTGGTTTGAATGCCTCGCTTTCGGCATCCGCATCTATTTCGACTTTGCCGGCTACAGCTTCATTGCCGTCGGTCTCGGCCTGCTCTTCGGCATCCGGCTCACCCTCAATTTCCGCAGCCCCTACTTCGCCGCCGACTTCCGCGAGTTCTGGCGCAACTGGCATGTCACCCTCGGCGCGTGGCTCCGTGACTACATCTACCTCCCGCTCGGCGGACGCCGTGTCCGTTGGTGGGCCGTTAATGCCCTGATTGTCTTTCTGGTTTCTGGCATCTGGCACGGGGCCGGTTGGGGATTTCTGGTCTGGGGCGTGCTCCACGGCCTGGGCGTTGTGGTTTCCGCCCTCGTGCCCAAGCCGGGTCGGCTCCGTCCCCTTTATCAGATTCTCACCTTCACACTCTGCACCGCCGCCTGGCTGTTCTTCTTCGAGCGTGACGCCACCCTGCTTGCCGAAAAATCCTTCGCCATGATCCAGCCGACCGCTTACTCGGTGGCAGCCTTCAGCCAAGCGCCCAACCTCTTCGGTGGTCCCGGCAACCTCGTCACCACCGGCTTCATTCTCGCCCTCGCCGCCGTCGCGATGTTGCTCGAAGGCCTCGGCCTTCGAAAAAGCCCTGAACCCTACGTCTTCCTCCGGCACCCCGTCGCCAGCGTTATCCTCGTCTTCCTCACCGTCCTCCTCGCCCCCAAAGTCGAATCTTCCTTCATCTACTTCAATTTCTAAGGAGTGGCGCTTTCCAAGCGCCATAAGACAGGGGAGGTGATCTCCAGATCGCCCGGCAAGACCCCAAGCCGACCGGAAAGCAGCCCGCCCTGTCTTACAGCCCACGCAAATTGTCACTCATCGATCTTCTGTCAGCATTTCAGCATTTCAGTTTCCTGCCCTCCGTAGCCTTGGCGAAGGGGGGTCAGCATTTCTGCCTTACCCTCTCGTGCGCCTCCTCCTCACCCTCTTGATCACCACCGTCCTCGCCTATGGCGTCGGGGCATGGCTGACGATCAGAGCCAATCCGGAGGTCAAGTTCTGGACCGAAGTCATCCGACTCCGCGAAGAGCGTATCGAGAAACTGAGAGCCGAAAGACCCGGCACGCCCATCATTCTCTTCACCGGCGGTTCGAGCTGCGCCTTTTCGATCGATCCCGCCATCATTGAGGAAAAAACGGGCATCCCGGCGGTGAACATGGGACTTCCTGTCGCCTGTGGTGGCCACTACCTCGTCCACCAGGCCATGCGGGAAACCAAGCGAGGCGACATCCTGGTCGTTTGTCTCGAGCCTGATTTGCTGACGGCTTCCGGACAGCTCGAGACAGCACCCACGGCAACCGGCTATCTGCTGGCCGCAGCAAGTGGCCATCTTTCCGAAGCCGCCGGCGGGGCCACTTTCGACCTGCAACCGGGGCTCAGTGATCACCTCTCCTTTCTGCGGCCGGGAGCCTCCTACAGCGTGGTTCTTGCGGGAAAGACGATGGTTGGGAAAGGATACCGCTACGGTAGGAAGAACATTGGATTTGGCGGCTACCTGGAATTTCCGGCGTCGGAGGGGCTGCTTCCAGCGGGGCGGAGCCGGTCCCGCGAGTTGACCGCTGAGGCTCGCGAATTTCTTCGAACCGTTGAGGAAGTCGGTAGTCGCCGAGGAGTAAAAACCCTCTATTCGATGCCATGGATTCTGACACAACCGGATGGGGTCGAAGTCAGCCGGAGCAACAAGAAGGCGCTGCTTGAGTCCGTCGCAGAAGTCATGCCGGTGCTGCATGAACCGGAGCTTGGCGTACATGGTGAGCCCCAATTGTTCGCCGACTCGCCGCAACATCTCAACCGAAAAGGGGCGACCCTGAAATCGAGTGCCGTCGCGTGTGCTTTAAAACAAGAGCTGTAATGCCCGCCAATTGGCAAGGGACATCGTTCTCTCACTGAATGAACAACACCCGGTCCATCCAAGGCATCGCCGTCCTCATTGTGGGGATGATCACGGCGATCTGGTTGGGTGTCTCCATCGTCACCAATCAGACCGACACGATTCTGAGGGGCGGCGCGGTCGCACTCCTCATCACCTGTCTGCTACTGGGTCGCCGGATCTGGCTGCTCGCGATCCTGTTTTCGGTCTTGGATGTTCAGCTCATCCGGGGGTTTGGCACGCTGGAGATCGGGCGTTTTCTCTTCATTGGCTTTACCTTGTTATTGGTGCTGATGCGGAGGCAGCCCCTGCGCTTCAAGTTCACCGAGCTAGAGCTATGGATGCTTCTTGTGGCAGGTTGCGTGATCCAGGTGTATCTGCGCAATCCGGTAGGCCTAAGCATGTTTGGGGCCGAAGCAGTCGGCGGCCGCCCATACTTCTTGATGGGAGTCGCATTTCTATACGGGATGGTGTTGGCAAATATCGTGGTGCCTGCGAAAGAGATCAGGTGGGCGTTCTGGATTTCGCTGTGGGCCGGCTTTATCGGGCCCGTTCTGAGCCATTTCCGCATGGGTGTGGGACGGCAAGTCGATCAGAGCACGATGGACAATCGAACGCTGGGGGATGATCGGCGAACCGCGCAGATCGGGGTGCTCGGATCGTTTGGGGTGCACTTGTCACGAGTTGTAAGCAGTTTCGTCTCGCCGGTCCGGGCAATGCTTCATCCCCTGTGGTTTCCGGTCGTCTTGATCAGTTTTGTCGCTGCGGCAGGGAGTGGGTATCGGAACATGATCGCCTATGTTGGTATCTTTTATCTCATTGGCATCGCCTACCGGGGAGGGGTGAAGTCGCTCATCATCGCTGCGGGGGGTGGGGTGATGGCGCTGGCCGCGCTCGCGTTCGTCAATGTGGCCGCGCCGCTTCCCCCGAACGTGCAGCGGGCCCTTACTCCTTTTCCGGGGACATGGGAGGAGCAGTATGTCAAACAAGCTGAAGCCTCCACCGAGTGGCGGGTCGAGATGTGGAAAGAAGCTCTGTTCACTCCCTATTGGATCGACAACAAGGTTCTGGGGGATGGGCTTGGCTTTAATGCAAGAGAATTGCGAATGCTCCAGGACGTCAATGAAGGTGGTTCTGGCATTGGCACGGAAGGCTCGGAGTTGAGCTCACAGCAGGTCGGCATGATGATCACGGGTGGTTACCACAGCGCTCCGGTGGAAACAGTGCGTACGGTTGGATACGTTGGGCTTATCTGTGTGCTGACACTCATGATTCGGATTGCGGTGCATGCCCACAGACAGATCCTCCGCTGTCGTGGAACCGAGTGGTATCCCGTCGCCCTCTTCTTCTGCATCCCCATGATCGCCAAGCCTTTCATCTTCACCTTTATTGTGGGTGGGTTTGGCCAGGATGTTGCAGGGGCCTTCGCCAGCTACGCGATGGTCAGGATTTTTGAGAAAAACTTGCCTCTGCCCGCTTATGCGCGGAAGGGTCGCGGCGTGCATGTTCCGCTGGCCGTTCTCAACCGGCGAAAGCAGCCTGTGTGAAACAGCCCTTGCCCGTGAGCTTGACGGTTTTGACTTTGAAATTGAATCGAATCTTGCACCGCCACCGAGGGGGCATATTTGACACTTTTGTGAAAAGTGGCGAAACGCGAGGATCAAGTTTGTGCGCGATTGCGCAACAAGGATCCGAGAGGCCAAACTGAATAGCATGTCCAAGCAAATGAGAATCCTCGTCACTGGCGGAGCTGGTTTCATCGGATCAAATCTTGTGCGCCTTGCCCTGCAAAGAGGTCATCACGTGCTCAATCTCGATAAGTTGACTTATGCGGGAAATCTTTCGTCGTTGCGGGATTTGGAGGACCACGAGAACTACCGGTTCGTTCGGGCCGATATCTGCGATGCTCAGGCCCTCCGCTCAGCCTTCGAAGAGTTTCGGCCCGACGCGGTGCTTCATTTGGCCGCTGAATCCCATGTTGATCGCTCCATCGACGGTCCTGGCGAGTTCATCCGCACCAATATCAACGGCACCTACACTCTTCTTCAGGCTGCCCGCGATTACCTTTCCGCTTCCCGTGTCTCGCCTTCCGACTTTCGCTTCCTCCACGTTTCCACCGATGAAGTTTACGGCTCCCTGGGTGGCACTGGACTCTTCACCGAGGAAACACGCTACGACCCCCACTCTCCCTATTCCGCAAGCAAGGCGGCGTCCGACCACCTTGTGCGGGCTTGGGGCGATACCTACGGCCTGCCGGTGCTCATCACCAATTGCTCGAACAACTACGGCCCCTACCAGTTTCCTGAAAAACTGATCCCCGTCGTCATCCTCAAGGCCCTGCGCGGCGAAGCCATCCCGGTCTATGGGAAGGGGGAGAACGTCAGGGATTGGCTCTACGTCGAGGATCACGCTGACGCCTTGTTGACCGTTGTCGAAAAGGGTATCCCCGGTGAGACCTACAACATCGGCGGCAACAATGAGATGCGCAACATCGACCTTGTCCGGCTTCTCTGCCGGATTCTCGACGACGAGCTTGAATCCCGCCCCGCCCTCCGCTCGAAGGATTTGACCTCGGGCCTCGGACCTCCGACTTCCGAAAGCCTTATTGCCTTCGTGGCCGACCGACCGGGACACGACCTGCGCTATGCGATCGATGCCTCCAAGATCGAGCGTGAGCTCGGATGGAAGCCAAAGCAGGACCACGAGTCCGGTTTCCGCAAGACCGTGCAGTGGTACTTGGAGAATGAGACCTGGTGGCAGGACATCCTTGATGGAAAGTATCAACTCGAACGCCTTGGGACCTCGTAATGTGCCGGTAGCAGATTTTGATTTCAGCGTCTCAGAATTTCAAACTTTCAGCATTTACTCATGAAGGGCATTGTTCTCGCAGGCGGATCGGGCACCCGCCTTTTTCCGTGCACCATGGCGGTCAGCAAGCAGTTGCTGCCGGTCTATGACAAGCCGATGGTGTACTACCCGCTGTCGGTCCTGATGCTTGCCGGGATCCGCGAGATCCTGATCATCTCGACGCCGGTCGATCTCCCGCTCTACGAACGCCTGCTGGGTGATGGTTCCCAATTTGGGATCCGTATTGAGTATGCGGAGCAACCCCGACCCGAGGGACTCGCTCAGGCCTTTCTGATTGGCGAGGAGTTCATCGCGGGAGACGGCTGTGCGCTGGTGCTTGGCGATAACCTCTTCTATGGTCAGAGCTTTTCGCCAAAACTCAAGGAGGCGGTGGGGCGCCAGAGTGGTGCGACGATTTTCGGATACCAGGTCCACGATCCCCAACGATTCGGCGTTGTGGAGTTCGGTTCTGACGGCAAGGCCGTCTCGATTGAGGAAAAGCCGGAGAAGCCGAGGTCGAGCTACGCGGTGACGGGCCTCTACTTCTACGATCATGACGCCGTCTCGATCGCCAAGGAAGTGAAGCCTTCCGCACGGGGCGAGCTTGAGATCACCTGCATCAACCGCGCCTATCTCGAGAGAGGGGATCTCTTTGTCGAAGTGCTCGGCCGTGGTTACTCGTGGCTGGACACCGGTACTCACGAGTCGCTGCTTGAGGCGTCCCAGTTCGTGCGGACGATCGAGCATCACCAGGGGTTCAAGGTGGCCTGTCTGGAGGAGATTGCATGGCGCAACGGTTGGCTGGATGCCGCCGGACTCGGTCGCCGCATCGATGAGCTCGGGAGAACGGGCTATGCCACCTACCTCCGCGAGCTCCTCAAGTGAGGTGGCCGCCGAAGAGTTAGCACTTACTCATTCAATGATTCCGGTCACGCAGCCGTCGTGCGCTCCCTTGGACGAATACCGGGAGTTGCTCGCTGAGATATGGGATCGCGGGATCCTGACCAACAACGGTCCGGTTCTCCAGCGCTTCGAGGCGGGGGTCACACGACAGCTGAACCTGCCCGACTTCGTGGCGGTCAGCAATGGAACGCTCGCCATCCAGCTCGCGATTCGGGCGCTGGATCTGCGCGGGGACATCGTTACCACTCCCTTCACCTGGGTTGCGACCCTCAGTGCGATCCAATGGGAAGGATGCCGTCCGGTCTTCTGCGATGTGCGGCCGGATACCTTCAACATCGATCCCGAAGGGCTCGAGCGGGCGATCACTCCGGACACGGTGGCGATCCTGCCGGTCCACGTCTTCGGCAATCCCTGCGACGTCGAGGCCATCGAGGAAGTTGCCGGTCGGCATGGACTCAAGGTGATCTACGACGCCGCTCATGCCGTTGGTTCGACCTATCGGGGGCGCAGTCTTCTGGAGTATGGCGACATCTCGGCGACCAGCCTGCATGCCACCAAGATTCTCAACACCGCAGAAGGCGGTGCCTGCGTTGCCCGCGACCCGGAACTGAGCGCCCGCCTCCGGCGACTTCGTTCTTTCGGGTTCGACGACGGCAAGGAGATCGTTGAGGAAGGGTGCAACGGCAAGCTCTCGGAGCTCCACGCTGCGCTGGGGCTGGCGAATCTGCGCCACCTCGACGACATCCTCATCGACCGTAAGCGCAAGTATGCGCTCTATCGCGAGCTGTTGGACGGCGTGCCAGGGTTGGTGTTCCAGAAGCTGGAACGGGGCGAGCCGAACTACTCGTACTTTCCGGTGCTCTTTGGCGATGCCGCCGCATGCACTGACGCCGATCAAAGACTCCAGAACGCTGGGGTGATAGCGCGGCGTTATTTTCATCCCTCAGTGAACACGCTGGAGAAGATCGTGCCGGGAGCCCCGCGGATGTCGATCTCCGAGGATCTTTCATCGCGCATCCTTTGCCTGCCGCTCTACCGTCAGCTCGCGGATGACGACATTCGGCGGGTCGCCTCCCTGCTGCGGTGAGTGAACCCGAAGGATTGCTCCACGCCTTTTCCACCAACCATGAAGCACCATCACGACCGCAAGCGTGACTTCCAGTTCGTCCACGAACCGGTCGAATTCGACAAGAGGAGCGAGAAGGAGAAGCTGCAGTACTGCCTCGGCGGAACGCTCTACATGCCGGGAACGAAGGAAGTCCTCGACAAGATCCTCACGCGACACATCAAGGCAATGACCTCGATGGTGATGTGCTTCGAGGATGCCATCGCCAAGGCCGATCTGCCCCGGGCCGAGGCAAACGTGCTCTACCATCTGGAGAGCATTACCGGCGCCCTTGACTCAGGCCGGTTGGAGATCGGAGACATCCCGCTGATCTTCCTAAGGGTCCGGGATGTCGGGCAGTTCCGCGAGTTCGTTGGTCGTCTTGACGCTCGCCACGCCCGTTCTCTGAGCGGCTTCGTGTTTCCGAAGTTCTACACCAGCAACGCCACCGACTACCTCTCCATCCTCTACGACCTGAACGCCCGGCTCGACGTCGAGCTCTACGGAATGCCCATTCTTGAGGGACGCAGCATCGCCTACATAGAGACCCGGATTGAGGAGCTGTGTGATCTGCGGTCGCAGCTCGAGCCGTTCCGCTCCCAGATTCTGAACGTCCGCGTCGGTGGCACTGACTTTTCGGCGTTGTTCGGGGTCCGTCGCGGGATGAACTCGTCGATATACGACATCATCACGGTTCGCGACTGTTTGGCCGACATCCTGAACATCTTCGGGCGCTCGGAGAGCGGCTACGTCGTCTCCGCACCGGTCTGGGAGTATTTCCTCGCTTACAGGGAAGACGACATCCGGGGGCTTCTCGAAGGAGACCTGCATCGGTCGCTGTTCAACCGCCAGCAGGTCCTCAACGATGCGATCGACGGGCTGCTGCGGGAGGTTACGCTGGACAAGGCGAACGGTTTCATAGGCAAGACCGTGATCCATCCCTCGCACCTTCGCTTCGTCAACGCCATGCAGGCGGTGACGCGCGAGGAGCACGAGGATGCTATCCAGATCCTCGAGGCTTCCGGCGGTGTTATCAAGAGCGCTAAGGCGAACAAGATGAACGAAATCGAGCCGCATAGAAGCTGGGCATTCCAGGTCGCCTCGCGGGCCGAGGCGTTTGGCGTGATCGAAAGCGAGGCCGACTACATCAAGCTGTTCTTCGAGGAGGACCACGAGTCCGTCTGATCCCGGAATATCCCAACCAATCACCGACGATTCATGAAAGCCACTCGTGCGTTTCTCGAAAGCCTGCACCTGCCTGGAGGGGACCTTTACTCGCTGCCGGATTCGGACAAGCGCTTCCCCGATGGCGCGCAGTACCGATTCGAAGTTCCCGGCATCCAGTCGCCGGGTCCAATGCGGGCCCTGTTGTCCGAACTCGAATCGCTCGGCCAGCCCGTCCACCGCGTGACGCAGACCAAGGGCATCATGCTGCTCTCCGACGGGGAGATAGAGGAAATGGTTGGCCTCGCCGCCGAGCATCACGTCGAGCTGGTCCTCTCGATCGGTCCCCGTGCGACCTACGACACCAGCGCCTCGGTACACACGCCGGAGGGTCAGCGCATGGGCTATCGTCTGCGTGGACAGGATCAGGTGGTGCGTGCCATCGAGGATGTGAAACGAGCCGCCGATCTCGGCTGCCGGTCGTTCCTGGTTTATGACGAGGGCAATCTGTGGGCGCTCGACAAGTTCCGCGAAGCCGGGGAGATCCCGAACGACTGCCGATTCAAGGTTTCGGCCCACGCCGGGCATGGGAATCCCTGCTCGGCGAAACTGCTCGAGGAGATCGGGGCGGACTCGTTCAATCCGGTCCGGGACTCGCAGCTCCAGTCACTCGCCGCAATTCGAGCCGCCATCCGCATTCCGATCGACGTCCATACCGAGAATCCGGCCTCGTCGGGCGGCTTCATCCGTCACTACGAGGTGCCCGAGATGATCCGCGTCTGCGCGCCGATCTACCTCAAGACCGGCGGCTCTGTGGCCAAGACCCACAGTTGGGAGTCGTCGGATGCCGATGCCAGGAAGCGCGCCAAGCAGGTGATGCTGGTGAAGCGCATGATCGACTCCTACTACCCCAAAGCCGTCGCTTCGGAAATGGGTTCCGTTTCCTGAAACACGACATGGCATTCTGATGAACGCAATCCTTGGTACCATGACCTTCGGGCCGCAGGTGGGCTCCGATGAGGCGTCCTTAATGGTCCGCCGCTTCCTCGATGCCGGTCATCGTGAGATTGACTCCGCCTTTGTTTACAACAGTGGCGACACCGAGCGGATGCTGGGAGGGATCCTTCCGGATCTCGAGCGCAGCAGCTTTTCCATCGCGACGAAGGTCAACCCCCGCATCAGCGGCAGGCTGGATGGGGAGGCGGTGCAAGCGCAGCTTCGTGAGTCGCTCGAACGCATGAATCTCGGCAAAGCCGATATCCTCTACTTTCACTTTCCCGATCCGAGAACCCCGGTCGAAGGAGCACTGGAGGCATGTGCGGAATTGCACAGCGAGGGACTTTTCGACGAACTGGGACTCAGTAATTTCGCAGCGTGGCAGGTGATAGATATCTGGCATATCTGCCGTTGCGAGGGGTGGCCTACGCCATCGGTTTATCAGGGGCTCTACAACGGTCTCAGCAGGGGTGTTGAGAGTGAGCTCATCCCTGCTCTACGGTGGCTCGGAATGCGATTCTGTGCCTACAATCCGCTTGCCGGTGGAATCCTCGCCGGCAGGTATCGGGATTTTGGCGGTGATCCTTCGGAGGGCCGCTTCACCGAACGCCCGAACTATCGCAACCGCTACTGGAAGAAGCCGTTTTTTGACGCCCTTGAGATCCTCCGCCAAGCGTGTGAAAGAGAGGGAGCTTCGCTGGTTGAAACCGCCTTCCGCTGGTTGGCTTCGCATTCCGCTCTTGATCCATCTGAGGGTGATGCAGTCATCCTCGGTGCCTCGAGTCTGGCCCAGCTTGAGCAGAATCTCTCCGCGATGCAAAGGTCACCGCTTCCGGAGCCGATTGTATCCGCATTCGATGCCGCATGGGAGGCAGCCCGACCCGAGTGCCCCTCATATTTCCGGAGCTCTGTTTGAAGCAGGTCCTGCCTTTCGACTCGATGAACATCACCGACCAATTTCTCCGCGGCATCGTACGACTGGCCGAGCAGCCTGTTCTTCCGGCTGCGCGGCATCATGCGTGCCGCTGTCTTCTCGATTACCTCGGTGCGACCCTCGCCGGGTCGCGGTTGATCGGCGACCAGTTGAGCCGCCTGCTGAACGCCCTTGGTGAGGGCGCACCGACGGCGTCAATGATTGGGATGAATCGCCGTAGCTCGATGACGCATGCGGCCCTCATCAACGGGATTGCATCACACGCTGCGGAACTTGACGACGGAGTCATTTCCGGAATCATTCACCCGGGTGGGCCGGTTTTCACATCGTTGCTGGCGGTGGCTCAACACCACGAATCACGCGGCGAGGACTTTTTGCGAGGGGTTGTCGTCGGATACGAGGCGGCCGTGAAACTCGCGGAGGCGGTCCAGCCGCATCACAAGCTGCGCGGATGGCATGCAACGGCCACCTGCGGCGCGGTCGGGGCGGCAGTGGGAATCATGGTCATGCGGTCGGCGGAGTCGAAGGCCCTGAAGAACGCTTTCTCGGCAGCCGTCGTTTCAGCCGGGGGATCACTGAAGGTTCTTCAAGGCGATTCGCACCTCAAGCCATTCAACCCCGGACACGCATCCGTCTCGGCAATCACGGCGATGGCTCTGGCAGAAGCAGGATTTGAAGGCCCCGATGATCCTCTGGGTGGTCCTTCCGGGTTCCTCGAGATGATGGCGGGAAGCTGGAACGAGGCGACCTTGACAAGTGAGTCGTCCGCACCCATTGCCGTCGAAAGAGTCTACTTCAAGCCGCACGCCGCTTGCCGCTACTGTCATCCTGCGATTGACGCCGCTCTAGAACTGAGAGCCGTGCCCGGCTTTGATGGGCGGAGAATCCGGAGTATTAGGGTCAGGACCTATCAGCTCGCAGTGGCTGGGCATGATCATGTCGCGCCAGAGAGCGTCTCTTCCGCAAAGATGAGCATCCCATTCAGCGTGGCGGTGGCTCTTTTACGCGGACGGGCCGGTATCGACGAATACACGGAGGAGACGATCCGCGACGTGCTGGTCATCTCGCTTGCCAGATTGGTGGAAGTTTCCGCAGACGACGGTCACACGGCGGTCTTTCCCGCGCAGACGCCCGCCAGAGTCGATCTGACCCTGGATGACGGCAGCATTCTAACGGCCGAGGTGCGAGAGCCGAAAGGGGATCCGGGCGCACCGCTTTCCGACGAGGAAGTCGACGACAAGTTTCTTTCCCTTGCCCGATTTGCGGGCTTGGAGCCCGACCGGGCCTCCGCTCTTCGAGACGCGGCCCGGCAGTTCGATGAGCATGCAGCCGACCTGTATCAGTTACTTTAGCATGTGGGCGATGCCTGGATCCGGCATGTCTCCACCATTTTCTGCTCCAATCCCATGATCGATCTACAAGCCTACCGCGAATGTCTTGATAAATGCGGCGTCGAATTCATCTCCGGAGTGCCCGACACGCTACTGAATGATCTGTGCCTCTATTTTGAAAGGGATTGGCCCGAGGGACGGCATGTCATCGCCGCCAACGAGGGAGGGGCCATTGCTCTGGCAGCGGGCTATCATCTCGCCACCGGCACCGTGCCGATGGTTTACATGCAGAATTCAGGACTGGGAAACGCCGTCAATCCCTTGGCCTCCCTTGCCGACCGAAGCGTTTATGGGATTCCGATGGTGCTGGTGGTTGGCTGGCGCGGTGCTCCGGGAACCAATGATTGGCCACAACACCAGCGGCAGGGCGAGTTGACTCCCAAGTTGTTGACAGCGATGGGGATCCCCCATCGGGTGGTCTCCGAGCCGGCCGAAGCGGTCGCCGCGACGATCTGGGCCACTGCCGCAGCCCTGGAATCGAGCACGCCGACAGCGCTGGTGATTCGAAAGGGCGTTTTTGCGCTTCCCGAGAAGGCAGGCTTCGGGCCTTCGGCGCACGGCTACGAGGTCAGCCGTGAGCAGGCCATCGAAGCAGTGATTTCCGCCGCGCGATCCGACGCGCTTTTCGTGGCGACGACCGGAAGAGCGACCCGGGAACTTCATGCGTTGAGGGTTGCGCGCAACGAGCCGCATGACCGTGATTTCCTGAATGTCGGGGCCATGGGGCACGCCCTTTCGATCGCAATGGGCTTGGCTTTGGCTCGGCCGGATCTCCCTGTCATCTGTCTCGATGGGGACGGGGCTGGATTGATGCACATGGGCTCCCTTGCCATTGCCGGCAAGTCCCGCTGTCCAAACCTGCTGCATGTCCTGCTGAACAACGGGGTTCACGAGTCTGTCGGCGGGCAGGGAACCGCTGGCTTCGCTACAGACTTCTGTTCGGTTGCCCGCAACTGCGGCTACACTTCGGTCAACGGGCCACTTCGCGAGGGTCATGAACTGACCGAGGCGGTGAGGTCAATGCATGGGAAAGGTCCGGGCTTCATTGAAATGAGGATTTGCAAGGGCATGCGCGCCGACGTTCCGGTTCTCCGAATGGAGCCGGAAGAACTGAAGAACCAACTGATGGCTCGGCTCACTTCGCGGGGAGAATCCAAGCCCGTCGCGGGATGACGCAACTTTCCCGAATGCCAATCGCTCTGGTGTTGGGCGGGACAGCCCCGCACGCGGAGCTTTGCCTTCGGCTGAAAGACCGCGGCTACCATGTCGTCCTGATCGACTATCTCGAAGCGCCGCCTGCGAAGTTCTTCGCCGACGAACATCTCGTCGAGAGCACTCTTCATCCGGACAAGGTGCTAGCCATCGCGCGGGAGCGTCGAGCCGAGCTGGTGATCGCAACCTGCGTGGATCAGGCGAACGTGACTGCCGTCGGAGTGCTTGAGAAACTCGGGAAGCACGTCCCCTACAGTCATGAGACGGCCCGGCTGGTTTCCGATAAGGTTCGGATGAAGGCGCGGATGGCGGAAGGAGGAATTCCATCCTCGCGCTTTGTGACGGTGAGCGATGCGTTGTCGGAGGAGTGGAGGCATCTTCGCTTCCCCCTTATCGTGAAACCGAGTGACAGCAATGGATCGAAAGGAGTCCGGCGGTGCGACACGCCTGCCGAGGTGCGTTGTCATCTGAAATTGGCTCTGACGCACAGTCGGTCCGGTTCGGCAGTGGTCGAGGAGTTCGTGACCGGGCGGGAAATTGCTTTCGACTCCTACGTCTCGGACAAGGGTGTGCGGATCCTTATGACGCGGGAGCGGCGCAAGATCGGCGAGGCAGGCGGTCCGATACAGCAGATATTTGGATCATTCTGGCCCGCCTCCGTGAGCAGTGACATTGAGGCCAAGCTTACTGAGGTTGGTGATCGGATCGCCGAGACTTTCGGTCTCCGCAACACGCCCCTGATGGTTCAAACGATCGTAAACGGCGAAGATGTGAGTGTGATCGAGTTCGCGCCACGTATCGGGGGCGGCGAGAACCATCACATCATTGAGGTGGCGACGGGGTGCGACGTGCTGGGCGCAGCGATCGATTCCTACCTTGGTGAGGTCCCTGTAATCAAGCCGCGGAAGCCTGAAAAGATCTTTCTGGATAGCTATCTGTATGCGCGCCCGTGCGTCCTGGGGGGTGTTCAAGGCCTTGAGCAACTCGGACAGGAGGGACGAGTTGATTGGTTGAAGATATACAAAGCTCCAGGCACACGAGTTGGAGAGGAAATCTCCAGCAACAACCGAATTGCGTCGTTTACGATTTCCGCTGATTCGGAGGAAGAGGGATTGCTGAAGATCGATGAGATCCTGACCGATATCGAGATTCGAGATTCCGATGGGAACCCGGTCATGCTCCGGGAAATCTATTGATTCATTTCCAGAGTAGGGACTCCTATGGCAACGATTATTGATTCTCCCTACTACGGGGACGCGTTTACAAATGCGGAAGTGCGGGAGGTGTTTAGCGACGGACAGCGCTTCACTTCGTGGCTCGAGGTCGAGGCGGCACTGGCCCGGGCGGAGGCGTTGGTCGGGTTGATCCCGGAGTCGGCGGCGGAGGGGATCACGGCGGCAGCGAGGTTTGAGAACCTCGAGCCGGACGCCATGCGCGAGCACTACCGTCGTGTGGGCTTTCCTATCGTGCCGCTCGTCAAGCAACTGTCCGCCGCCTGCGATCCCGAGGTCGCTCGCTTTGTTCATTGGGGAGCGACGACCCAGGACATCGTGGATACCGGCCTGGTGCTCCAGATGCGGACGGCGCTGAAACCGATTGAGTCGGATCTCGATGCCATCATCAGCTCCCTCGCCGGTTTGGCTGTGGAGCATCGTGACACGGTAATGGCGGGTCGGACCTTCCAGCAGCAGGCGGCGCCGATCACCTTCGGCTTCAAGGTGGCGGTCTGGCTTGATGAGCTGTTGCGTCACCGGGAGCGCCTGCCGGCGATCAAGCGGCGCGCGCTCGTCTGCCAGTTCGGCGGTGCCGTGGGCACCCTGGCGACCTTGGGTGATGACGGCCTGCGCGTGCTCAAGGCCCTCAGTCGCGAACTCGATCTCGAAGAGCCTCCGATTTCCTGGCATACCGCGCGGGACGGCTGGACCGAACTCGTGTTCTGGTTGGCGATGGTTGGAACCACGCTACGGAAAATCGCCGAGGAGGTCGCCATGCTGATGCGGACCGAGGTTAGCGAGGTTCGGGAGCCCTTTGAGGAAGGTCGTGGGGGAAGCAGCACCATGCCGCAGAAGCGGAACCCGATCGCCTGCCCGATCATCATCGCCCTCGGCAAGTGCCTGAAGGAGACCGTGAGCTGCCAGATGGAGGCGATGGTGCAGGATCACGAGCGAGCCGTGGCTTCCCAACCGCTTGAGTGGCTGACGATTCCCGACGCTTTCGTGCTGCTTTCGGGCAGTCTTCTGCAATCCCGCGAGATGTTGGGTGGCCTGCAGGTCGATGTGGAGAGCATGGAACGGAACCTGCAGATCGGGAATGGGCTGCTGATGGCCGAGGCGGTCATGATGGGTCTGGCACCGATCGTCGGTCGCGGAGAAGCGCACGAGATCGTGACCGTGGCGGCATCGCGGGCCATCGAGGAGAACCTGACGCTCAAGCAGGCTTTGCTGGAGGACGAGCAAGTGAGCGGTCGGCTTTCTGAAAGCGAGCTGGATGGCTTGTTGTCGCCGGCAAACTACCTCGGCGTGGCCGGAGCCATGATCGACCGGGTGCTTTCCCGAGTCTGAAGCATCATAGACCGATCCATGACACGACCACCAATCAAACGTCCCGACCATTCCACTTGGGGAGACTGGGGGCCGGATGATCAGCTCGGCCGCCTGAACCTGATCGGCCCCGAACAGGTGCTCAAGGGGGTGAAGGAGGTGCGAGAGGGCAAGACCTTCTGCCTGAGCCTGCCGCTCGACCTGCCCGGTGGAACGTTGATCAGCCCGGTACGCCATCCCCCGAAGATGAAGCCGGTGATCCGAAACGGAACCGAGTACTACAACTACTGCTGGTGCCAGGTGAATCCCGATCTCAAGGAAGTCGCCGCGGACGATTCGGTGACGCTCTACACGCAGTATTCCACCCAGTGGGACAGTCTTGCCCATCGCGGCGCGCTTTTCGATCCGGAGGGATCGGGTGAGGAGGTCCCATGCTACTACAACGGCGTGCGGGCCGAAGCCGCTCTCGGACTTGACGGCGACGGCCACGTGAAGGCCCACCGCCTTGGCGTCGAGCACATGGCTGTCCACGGCGTGCAGGGGCGCGGGGTGCTGGTGGACTTCCACCGAATCTACGGCAACAAACGGCACAAGGTGGGATACGACGACCTGATGCGCGCGCTCGACGATCAGAAGGTGGTGGTGGAGCCCGGCGACATCTTTTGTTTCTGGACCGGGCTCGATCGCTTGATCCTGGACATGAAGGGGGAGCCGGAACCCTGGATCAAACATGCCTGCGCCGTGCTGGACGGTCGTGACGAGCGATTGTTGGAGTGGATCGAGACCAGCGGAGTGGCCGCGATCGGCTCCGACTCGATCGCCGTCGAGGCCGCTGGCGAACCGCTTCCAGACGATCACGGAGGGCATGCGCTGCCGCTGCACGACCGCTGCCTGTTCCGCCTTGGGGTGCATCTCGGGGAGTTGTGGCATCTGGCCGACCTTGCGGTGTGGCTGAGTGAGCACGACCGCAGCCGGTTTCTTCTCACGGCACCGCCGCTCCGTCTGCCTGGGGCGGTTGGCAGTCCCGTGACACCGATTGCCACCGTTTGAGACAGATGTGCTCTCCCCGCTCCGCCCCTAGCACATCCTCAGGCCCTGCACATCCCGCACCTTGCTTCCTTGTCACTCACCAACAAAGCCGTCTCCGGCGTTCTCTGGACCTCCTCCCATCAGGTCGGACAGATCATCCTCCAGTTTGTGGTCGGAATCGTCTTGGCGCGCCTTCTCGATCCTGCCGACTACGGCCTGTTTGCATTGGTGGGTGTCTTTCTAGTATTCTTCAACATACCGGTTGAAGGGGGACTGGCTTTGGCTGTTGTCCAGCGGAAGGACCTGAGCGACGAGGATGTCTCGACGGTTTTTTGGTTCAATCTCGGCGCAAGTCTGACAGCGTATGCTGCCGTATGGTTCGGGGCGCCGCTGCTGGCTGCATTCTACTCCGAACCGGAACTGGTCTCAATGACCCGGGTCGTTGGAGCCACAGTGATCATTGGCGCATTAGCGATCTGTCAAAAAGCCCGGCTCGAACGCAAAATGGAGTTTCGTAAGCTGGCGCTGGTGCAACTGCCGGCGTTCGCAGTCAGCGCTGCCGTGGCAATCTGGATGGCCCATAGCGGCTTTGGGGCCTGGTCACTCGTCGGGATGGCGCTTACATCCACCGGTCTTACTTGCCTGACAATCTGGGGGGTATCATCGTGGCGACCAGGTCTCTGTTTTAGCACAAGATCTTTCCGGGCCTTGTTTGGATTTGGAGTGAACACCGCTCTCGAGAGCCTAAGCAATGCGGTTTTCCAGAACCTGCTTACCTTGGTCATCGGCCGGATCTACAGTCCCATCGAAGTAGGATTCTACAACCGTGCCCGCCACTACCAACAACTGCCCGCAGGAAGTATCTACTCGGTACTCGCCAAGGTAATGCTGCCGCTGCTTTCTTCGGTGCAGGATCAACCTCATCGCCTCAGACGTGCATTCAGCCAAGCTCTACGACTTTCAACAATACTCTCATTTCCCGCTCTACTTGGCCTGGCCGCCCTGGCGGAACCCTTAGTTTGGCTCATGATCGGAGAGAAGTGGCTCCCTTGTGTTCCCTACCTCCAGATCCTGTGCCTCTCGGCGACCATTCTGCCTGTACAAGCGATCAACGTGAACGCCATTCTTTCTCAGGGTCGATCGGACATCAGCCTCAAGATCAACCTCATCAAGAAACTCAATCTGGCGATCGTCATCGCGCTGACCTATCCCTACGGGATTGAAGCCATGCTTTGGGGGCAAGTTGCCACTTCGATCCTCGCATTCTTCATCAATGCCTGGCCAAACCGAAAGCTAATGCACTTTGGCATCCGCAAGCAACTTCAAATTATGGCTCCCTATGCCATCATCTCTCTGATCATGGCGGTGGCAGTGATGGTTGTGGTGTATGGCCTCAAGGCCTCGCCCTGGGTCGAGGTCCTCGTTGGGGTCTTACTTGGTGTATTAATCTACCTCATCGGAATCAGAATCGTCAGAGTCCCAGAGCACCGTGAACTCGCCAGCCTTGCCGCTAGGTTGCCTGTTGCGGGAAGGGTGCTCCAATTTGTACTGACTTAGCAAGGAAGGTTCTCGGATCCTATCTGTCGCCGCATGAATAGCATCCAACCATTGAAAAAGTCAAAAATCCAATGATGTCTGACCCCCATCTGATCAGCAATTTGACTTGGGAAAAGGCGAACGAGCTTATAGACGCCTACACTGAAGAGATCTCGTCGGAGAATCTGTGCCCAAATCCGTTGGCAAGTGTCCGGGTGAGCACTTATCAGCATGAGGCCTTTGTACGACAGTGTATGGACGGGATACTGGACCAGGTCACGGACTTCCCCTTTGAGATTGTGGTCGGCGATGACGGCTCAACCGACGGAGCCTTCAAGATTCTCAGCGAGTATCAGAAGCAAAACCCGGATAAAATCAGGCTCTTTCGCTCAGTCTCGAACCTGGGTCGTTACACCGGGAGCGGCCTGCTCAATGGAATCAGGATTCGGCGGGCCTGTCGCGGCAAGTACATTGCACTGCTTGAAGGCGATGACTACTGGACCTCACCTGACAAACTGCAACGTCAGGTGGACCTCTTGGAATCAAACAACGAACTTTCTGCTGCATTCCATGACGTGGAAATCATCGGAGATTGGGCGGGTGAGCAGATATTCGTCGATTACGGGGACAAGACGCTGATTGGGTTTGATGATTTGATGACGTTCGAGACGCCGATCGCCTTTGGGAGCCTGGTACTCAGAGAGTCGTGCATGACCATGGATGACTTCCCGGAGTGGCGCCTCAATGCGCCGGTGGGAGATATTCTCACGTTTGCCCAGTTGGCCTCGAAAGGCCCGATCGCCAGAATTCCGGAAAAACTGGGTGTGTACCGGCGGCATGCCGGGGGAATGACCTCGGATGGTACTCTCAATAGTTTTGACAACTCATTGCGCATGCTCAATATGTTCAGAAATATGCGCCACCATTTTGCTGGAGGTCCAGCGGACGACTACTTTGACTATAGGATTAGATCAATGGTCAGAGTTCTCTTCAAGAGGTCGAGAAGGCCAGCCTGGAATCAGAAGCATCTCTTTGCAAGTCTGCGGGAACTCGCCAAACTTCCCCTCGGCCAAATCTTACTCACGATCCAGGAACACTTTGGCAGGAATAATAAGTATCAATCGTAGCCCACCGACATGAGGAATCAATCAGGTGCGGGGAAAGGTCAATATACTTCTCGGCATCATTATTTCGGATTTCTTGAGTGTGGCAGATATAGTCATCATTGCGGCTGCGTATTAACTCCCGATGATAGAATTGAAG
>JAKZES010000169.1 GCA_022548915.1 Verrucomicrobiaceae bacterium E54 | reverse complement strand
AGCGCTCGATTCCAGTCCTCGCACCATCAATGCTGGAAAACAAAAGATCGAAATACTCAGTGACATCGAGGCCATCCGCACGAACCGAGAAGGTTCCCGCCTGTGGAACGACCGGATCCGGCTCAGGCGGTTGCGGCAGGAATTTCCAGATCCCAATACCCACACTTGCGAGCATCAGAACGGCGGCGATCATGGCCACCTTGAGGCCCTTTCCCTTTTGGGGTTGTGAAGCGACCTGCTGCGCCCCTGCCTTCGCCTGGGCCTGCTTGGCGCTCTTCGACTGCTTCGCCTTGGCAAGCGCCTGCTGCTTCTCCGCAGCCCGCTGCGCCTTGGCTGCCCGACGCGCGTCCGCTGCCTTCTGCTTCTCAGCGGCGAGGCGAGCCTTCACGGCCTCGCGCTCCTCTTGGACTTTGCGCTTCGCCTGAGCTTTCCGGGTGGCCTCCTCCTTGGCTTTGAGAGCTGCCTGTTCCCTCGCCTTGCGTGCGGCCTCCTCCTTGGCTTGGCGAGCCGCTTCTTCCTTGGCTTTTCGGGCAGCCTGGTTCTCAGCCTCACGCTCAGCTTTCTCCTTGGCTTTGCGGGCTGCTTCCTCTCCCGCCTTGCGCTTCTGCTCTGCCTTGCGCTTCTCTTCGGCTTTACGCTCCTCCTCCGCCTTTCGCTCGTCCTCTGCCTTCCGCGCCTCTTCCGCCCTGCGCGCCTCTTCCGCCTTGCGCTCCTCCTCCGCCTTTCGCTCCTCTTCCGCCTTGCGCTCCTCTTCCGCCTTGCGCTCCTCTTCCGCCCTGCGCTCCTCTTCCGCCCTGCGCTCCTCTTCCGCCCTGCGCTCCTCTTCCGCCCTGCGCTCCTCTTCCGCCCTGCGC
>JAKZES010000168.1 GCA_022548915.1 Verrucomicrobiaceae bacterium E54 | reverse complement strand
GCCATGGCTGGCGGGTTCATGCATGGGTGCTGATGGGCAACCATTTCCACCTGCTCCTTGAGACACCGGAGCCGAATCTCGTGACGGGAATGAAGTGGCTGCTGGGGACCTTCAGCCAGGGCTGGAACGCCCGCCGGGCGCGGCGCGGGCATGTGTTTCAAGGCCGCTACAAGTCGATTCCCGTGACTGCAGGAAAGTCGAGTCCGTACTACTTCCGGATCGTCGCGGACTACATTCATCTTAATCCAGCCCGTGCCGGTTTGGCGGAGGCCCGACGCGGTGGACTGGCTTCCTACAAGTGGAGCAGTCTGCCATACTACGCCAAAGGCAGGGAGCCCGAGTGGCTGGTCACGCAACGAGTCCTGCGGGCCTTTGAGCTGGCTGAGGATGGCCGCGGGCGCCGGGCCTACGTTTCCTGGCTGGAGGCAAGGGTGGCCAGCGACGGCGGCAGGGTGGATGAGGCGGCGATGAAGGCCTTGAGGCGTGGCTGGTATCTGGGCGAGCCGGACTTTGCCGACAAGCTCCGTGCCTTGGTGGAGGGCAAGCAGCTTGGAAAGGTGGCAGGCCGTGACCATGCTGGGAGGGCGCATGACGCAGTTGCCGCCGAGGAACTTGCCAAGAAGGCCTTGGAATGTCTGGGATTGCCGCAAGATGCTGAGAGCCTTTCGGATTTCCGCAAGGGGGACCGCCGCAAGGTTCTCGTGGCACTGCTTTTGCGTCGCACCAGTTCGGTCGGTAATGGATGGCTCGCGGAACGCTTGGCGATGGGACATCCGTCAGCAGTGAGCCGCTTGGTCAGCTCGGCCCAGAAGCAACCGAAGAATCAGAAAGAATTGAGAAAACTGGCGAAAATGTTGAAATGCAGCACCTGACCCCATCTGCA
>JAKZES010000167.1 GCA_022548915.1 Verrucomicrobiaceae bacterium E54 | reverse complement strand
CCGCTGCGCGTCCATCCGAGGAGCCCGGTGCGGTAGTTCCGCACGCCGGGATCTGCGAGGGGGGCGCCGGGCGACCGGCGTCCCTACCTCAATCGACAGAGAATTACCAAACGGTGGCCTACATCGATCTAGATAAGCTTCCTGAAGCCGACCGGAACTTGCCGATGTCGGTCATCGATGGTGTCTCCTACGCACACACCGCGATTCAATTTGCAGCACTCGCGCTGGTGGCAGGCGAGCGCCAGTGGGGATTTCCTAAGGACCACTTGTTTGCCCTAGCGATTGAGCTTGCGTTCAAGTCCTTGGCATTGCGGTCCGGCTCCACCGTTATCGAGTGTCGTTCCGCGGGCCATGACCCAGAGAAGATGATCGCGCTGATCGAGAAGCACGGAGCTACCGTCCCTACCAGACTCAAGACCCGACTTTCCGACAAGGAGTGGTTTAAGGCGTTCCTCTTCATGAGCCGATACCCAGCCTTGAGCGAGCTCAACACTTCCTTGGAGAAGACGATTTTCCTTCATCCGGATTATCCTGAGATGATCGCTGAGATCCTTGAAGCCGACTGTCGCTGGCCGCTTTCCTTTGATCCAGGCGGTGCCTTGCACCAAATCCGGACTCCTTCGTCGAGGATGATTATGGCACGAGCAACGGAGCGCCCGCCAGGTCTCGAAAACGCATCGTCGAACAAGCCGGCGTAGGCAACCCCACTACCCGCTCCGAGTCGGATTTTCAACGTGATTAGAACCCTCAATCGTGTATCAACGTGCGGCTCCCGTAGCGGGTTGCCTAGCCTCTGACGTTGCTATGGCTGCTTGTTTGGCAAGGGGCAAAGTGATGTTTTTTCCATAACTCGTGGGGAGTGATAGTTTAACTTCGGGGAAGGGCTTGT
>JAKZES010000166.1 GCA_022548915.1 Verrucomicrobiaceae bacterium E54 | reverse complement strand
GCCCGGTCCTCCCGCCAGCAGGTCGCGTCGCGTTTCCAGTGGTTGAGGTTCTCCACGCTCCAGTGGTCGCGGATCATCTTGCCGATCTGCGCGGCGCTCTTGCTGCCGTAACGGTGCGAGGTGCCAAACAGGCGCACCGACATCTGGGGCTCGGCACCCGCCTTGGCCTCCCGGTAAATCCGGGTGAGCTTCACCACCTGCGCGATGTGCGGGAACGGGCTGACATCACTCTCCACCGGAGCCAGGGTGAGGTCCCGGATCTCGAAGCGACCGTGACCGCGCTCAAGCTCGCCGACCAGGTCCACGGGACGACCCTCCAGCAGCCTTTCGGCGTATTTGCGATACTCTTCCTGGTTGTCCTTGATCGCCGCGAGGTTGTCGCCGCCGAACTCGTGGATCAGGAGATTGGTTTTTTTTGAGTATGCAGGGCGTCAGCGGTGACCGTGGCGTTTTCGAGGAAGTCGCCGCTTTCCCGCAGCAGCCTCTGGGCAACGGGAAGTTCGCAGTCGTCTTTCTTGCCGCTGTAGCTGGCCATCGCGACGGGCCGCCCGTCCTCGTGGCGGCAAAGGGTCACGATGGCGCCCAGCAGGTGACCGAGGTCCTTGCCGTCCAGCGCGAGGCTCTTGGGCAGCTTGTCCTGATGGGCCGCCAGCCAGGAGTTCAGGGCCCGGGCCAGCGCCTCGGGATCGACTCCGTTGATGAAGTTGTTGATGGCGTCGTAGCTCGGCATGACCAACCGGCCATGCTCGTTGCGGACGTTCAGCCCGATGGCCTTGCGCTGTGTCTGGCTCAGCGCGGCGGCGCGTTTCCAGACGGCCTTCACGTCGGGCGCGCCGCACAGCAGGCCGTGGGCGATGAGGCCGAACATCGCGACTTTCGCGTAGCGCCGCGAGGTGGCCGCGCGGTGGTCGGGCACGAGGTGGAAGGC
>JAKZES010000165.1 GCA_022548915.1 Verrucomicrobiaceae bacterium E54 | reverse complement strand
CAGGTCGAACCGGCCCGCCCGGATCGATCCGCTCCCTGACGCCCTCAAAACGACCTTCAAAAA
Source organism: Verrucomicrobiaceae bacterium E54 (assembly GCA_022548915.1). Lineage (GTDB taxonomy): Bacteria > Verrucomicrobiota > Verrucomicrobiia > Verrucomicrobiales > Akkermansiaceae > Haloferula. Next base: position 872 of record JAKZES010000165.1, on the reverse strand, counting down.
ACCCCTTGCCAAGCTCTGGTACTACTGACCCTCGCCATGAGCGCCTAATGGAAGATCGAGAATGAATGGGGTCTGTAGCCAGATGCGAAATGCGAGGACCGAGCCCATCCTCTATTCTGAGAGATTATCAAGATTGAGAATTTGATGCCAATAGGCTCCTCGAAAACGGATTGCATCTTTCACTTCCCGCAAAGACTTCAACTCAATGCAATGTAGCAGCTCGAAACTGGAACCATCTTGTCGATAAGCATACCGAAGAACAAAAATGCGCTTCCTTTTCAGCTCAACCCTTGGGGAAACCTCTTCTTTATCAATAATTCGGGACTTATCCACAACTTCGAAAGAGTTGGTGCCGAAAGTAGCGGATCTGCCCTTGATCTTGATCAATTCCCCTACTGAGGTCGCTTGCGGAGTAAAGTGCAAGAGTTTTTCAGGGTGAATATCTAGCGTCCCTCTGACCACTTTACCATCGACCTCGGGGGCGCACTCAAGGGCCTCCTCAAAATTGGTCGCCTCCCCAATAAGAACAATGTCAGAAAGATAGGCAATATCATACCACCAAAGCGGCTTCGCCACGAGGCCGCCCTGCGCCTTGAGAACACCTGTAGAAACCAAAAGCATTATAACAAAAAACTTCATCTCAACTCGCTGCGTTTCTATCAATGCACCTTATCTCAAAAGCGCCCCGCCTCTCGTCCCGATCTTTAGCGTTTGGATACTCAGAATCACTACCGAACTTTGTACCACGTCCGATTGGCATACAGGTTCCGCCTTTCTTGCCGGTGCAACATTTCGTCTGTAAATTGCCCGATCACCTGTGACCCCGGCGCTTCGGCCGGCGGAGCGTAGCGGAGCCGGCCGAAGCGCCGGCC
>JAKZES010000164.1 GCA_022548915.1 Verrucomicrobiaceae bacterium E54 | reverse complement strand
TCCTCCAGGCTCATCCCACGGCGCTTCGTCCGCCCCGCTTCATCCGGCACCGCCAGTCCCTCGCCGAAGAGCCAGCAGCGATACCAGCACGCGGCCGTCAGATCGCTCTTCGTCGGCTGCTCCTCCCACGAATCCAGCGGCCGGTCCAGCACCCGGCACAGCCCGCGACGCGCCCGCTTGCTTCCCGCCACCGCCTCGGCGTAGCCGCACCAGCGGTAGTCCTTCGGGTCCTGGCAAAGTCCAGCCCTCACCGGATTCAGGTCGATGTAGGCGGCCATCGTCCGCAGCGCCTCGCCGTCCTCGACGATCACGCTCTTGTAGCGGTCCATCCACAGCGTGCCCTTGCGGCCGTGGTGCTTGTTGAACCAGCGGGAAAAGCGCTCCTTCAGCTCCTTGACGAAGATCTCCAGGTTGCAGAAGCGCCGGCGGAAGCGGTCCAGCAACTCGTCGGCCTCCTTCGCCATTCCATTCTTCCGCAAATCCGCCAGCTCCGTGCGCAGCGAAGCGAGGAAGCTCTTCGAATACAGCAGCTTCAGGTGTTCCAGCAGCCGCTCTTCCCCGCCCGTGCCCTCGAAGCGCTGCAGGTACTTCTCCCGATCCGGCACCCGCAGCAGAAGGTGGAAATGGTTGCCCATGACGGCGTAGGTCAGGATCTCCACGCCCGAGAACCTCTCCATCCGTCGCATCACCCGGCAAAACGCCTCCTTCTCGACCTCGCCGAAAAGCATCTCGCCTCCGGCCGTGCGGCTCATCACATGGTAACGGTTCGACCGCCCTTCCGGACCCAGGATCCGCTTCCTCCCAGCGCCGTTCCCCCGCCGGAATCCGCCCGGATACTGCCTCGTCGGCAGGTCGGCCTTCTCGACAGGTTCCATCGTGCTTTCCTCGTTGGCTTTCATCGACTTGTGGTTCTCCTACCAAATGCGCAGAACGCCGTCAAGA
>JAKZES010000163.1 GCA_022548915.1 Verrucomicrobiaceae bacterium E54 | reverse complement strand
CAGTCCGCCACCGGTTTCGGTCACCGTCGGCAGCAGTCCCGCGGCATTGGCGTCGACGTTCGGATTCGCCGCTCCCAGCAGGAAGGCCAGGCCGTCCTGCACGCCGTCGCCATTGGCATCACCCTCGAAGGTCACGCCCGTCGCGCCGTCGAGCACCGACCAGTCCGCGAAGGGATCCGCAGTGGAAACCACGGCTCCGTAGAACTCCGCGGCGATGGTGTTCACGCCGGTGGTGCTGCCTCCCGTGAAGGAGTAGGTCGAGAAGCCGGGACCTTGGTTGGTGGCATATCCGGTGACGTGGCCCACCCAGTTGCTGCCCCGTTCAATCGCCGAGGTCTCGGTGAGCGGGAGATCCGCATCGACGCTGGTGACGTTGGCCGTGTTGCCGTCCTGTCCCATTCCGTGGGAGGCAATCACCGCCGAACCAACGAAGTTCAGCCCGATTCCCACCGACTTCGAGTTGTCCGGTGCCGGCGGCGCTGCCACTCCGCCAGCGCCGGGAGCGGTGCCGGACAAGGCGAAGGCCGTGACGATGTTTCGGCTGGAGCCGCTCTGGGCGCGAATCTCGCCCAAGTCCCCGGTGCCGTTGTCATAAAGTCCCGGGTTATCCAAATAATAGATGCCGTTGAAGTGTCTGTTGCCGTCGTCAGAACTGGTAGAGACCGCCAGAATCAGAGGCTCGTCCTCGTAGGTGAGGCTGGTGAATGGAGTGCTTTGATTCTCCTTGGTGGCGACGATCACCAGCTTGTCCGAGCCGCTGGCATCGAAGGTCATCGTGGCGACATCATTCTGCTCCGGATCAATCGCCAGGAACCCATCGACCGTCACCACTTCCCGCACCTCCTGGGCATTGACCGTGATGGTCGCAACTCCGCCGGTCAGGGCCGAGGTCGTGTCCAGCGGGTTGCTCGACAGATCCTCGAGGACCGCACCCGCCTTGATCTG
>JAKZES010000162.1 GCA_022548915.1 Verrucomicrobiaceae bacterium E54 | reverse complement strand
GGTACCATTCCAACACCCGTCCGGAGCAGGCGGGCGAGCCCGTGAGGGACTCGCTCGGCCGACTGCTCCGGCGGCGGTAACGGAGCTGCCCTGAAGTCCGCTTTCATGGCACTCTAACATTGCCATGAAAGCCACCAACCGATCCTCCATCTACCGCAACCAGAGCGCGAAGCTCAACGCCCTCTATCAGCAGGCCGGCGACCCCCGCAAGGTCCTCTGCGTCGCCTTCGACTTCGCCAAGTCCAAGCACCTCGCCCTGTGCTGCGACGGCAACGGCGAGATCCTGCGCAAACCCTTCCCCGTCGAGAACAACCGCGCCGGCATCGACTTCCTCGTCGAGGCCGTCGAAACCACCGCCGACCGCCGTAAGATCCCCAAGAGCCAGATCTTCCTCGGCGGCGAGGACGAGCCTCCCTACGTCTCGAACTTCCTCACCGCGTTGCGCGAAAAGGGATATCTCGTCATGCGTGTTAACGCCTTCGAGGCAAAACACAACCGCTCCGACCATCACGCCAGCACCGACGAGATCGACCTGCTCGGCATCGCCCACACCCTCATCTCGCGCCGCGCCCGCGACACCGAACCCGCCGACGACAGCGTCTATCAGCACCTGCGCGAACTCACCCGCCACCGCCGCACCCTGGTCCGCCAGCAGACCGCCAGCCGCAACCGCATCCATGCCATCGCCGACCAGCTCTTCCCTGGTTTCCTCGACGCCGCGCGTTCCGGCATCGGCTCGTTCACCGAGGCGTCCCTCACGCTCATGCAAGAGCGCTTCAGCGCGCCGGAAGTCACCCGCCGCCGCCCCTCGTCGCTGAGTTCCATGCTCTGCCGACACGGCATCCGCGACCACGACGAGGTGGCCGCCAAACTCATCGAACTCGCCCGCCAGGCCCTTCCGCCCGACCCGGTCCGCGTACCCACCCTCCAGCGCACGCTCGCCGCCGCCGTCGACCTCCACCGCTGCCTGCACCGC
>JAKZES010000161.1 GCA_022548915.1 Verrucomicrobiaceae bacterium E54 | reverse complement strand
GTAAGCGTCCTAAAATCGGCCCCCTACCGCGCTGGGGGGTAAGGCGGCAGGCTGGCGGGGATGTCTAGAACCAATCGCCGCGCCACGCGGCCCATGCAGTGTTCGGACTTCCGCTTCGCGGAGGTCGAGCTTCCGTCCGTCACCCGGCCGCGGATCGTCGTCGAGTTCCGCGAGGGCTTCTCGCTGCTGCTCGCCGACGAGGCCGCCATCCCGATGGCCGCAAAATTCATCGCCGCCTGCCGGAAAGAACTCGAAGCGAAGGGAGGCCGGCCATGATGAACCTCGCCAACGCCGCGCTGAAGGTCTTCATCGCCCTGGAGCCTTGCGACATGCGGAAGTCCTTCAACGGCCTGCACGCCATGGCCGTCGACCACCTGAAGCTCACGCCCGCGCCCGACGCGCTGTTCGTCTTCACCAACAAGCGGCGCAACCGCATCAAGCTGCTCTACTTCGACGGCACCGGCACCTGGGTCGCGGCGAAACGTCTCGAAAAGGGGCGCTTCAGCTGGCCTTCGCCCAGCGAGCCGGACCAGCGCCGCATCCGGCTCCACGCCGAGGCGCTGCAACTGCTCCTCGACGGTGTCGAGCTGCGCGGCGCGGGCTTCAAGCCGTGGTACGAGCGCCCCGAGTGAGGCGCGATGCAAGGGACGCGCGGAAAGGCGGAGAAACATCGTCTTTCCGGCGCGTCCGGCACGCCTCTTGCTACTGCGCATCTAGTGGCAAAGAGTCCTCCAAACGAGATGCAGGCCTTGCTCGACCGGGTCGAGTCGATGGAGCGCGAACTCGACCTGCTGCGCGCCGAACTCGCCCGCAAGGACAAGATCATCGAGGGGCTCCAGCAACGCCTTTTCGGGTCGAGCAGCGAAAAACTCGACCCCGCCCAGCTCCAGCTGCTCTTCGACGAGATGGTGCTGGGAAAGCCCGCCCCTCCTCCCGAGTCCGACGGCGAGGACCCCGCACCGGAGGAGGACGAAAGGCCGAAGGGAAAAAGAAGCCGCC
>JAKZES010000160.1 GCA_022548915.1 Verrucomicrobiaceae bacterium E54 | reverse complement strand
TTATTGCCTACGAACACATACAGGTTCACTCCGCCCCGTTCTTCAATCAGGTCCCTGGATGGCCACCTGCCGGTCACGGGATCATACCAACGGTAGCCGTAATACGTCACACCCATGGTTTGGCAGGTGTGATTCACGCTGTTCAAGTCACTTACCAACAATACGGGCCCATCGTGGAGCGATGGGCCCGGCCTCCAAGAGGGAGGCAAAGTGCGTCACAAGATGGAGAAGCTGATTAAAGCCAGATGCTGTCCCAAACTTGATTCAAAGAATTAGTGAATCCGTTAATCATGAACAAAGAAGTCATAAAGCTCCTGCTCGGAATTTTGTCGATTCTCCAAGGGCCACTCTATAGCGGCGACGCTGAAAGCGAGCTTTCTCCAGATAAACTTGGCGAAGACCGGGTTCGATCTGCCAGTCTAGGAAATTGTGCAGTTGTCTATTCTATGGCCGGACCATTCTGGGGAAAAACGAAAACTAAGAGAGTGCTGGGTGACGCCGAGGTGGAGGTTTGGCAGCTTGTGCACGAGAATGTCGGAATATTGCGGATCCGAGACGATCTAATCGTTAATGGGATGCGCTTTGCCGATGCGGCCCGCTCGTCCCTTGTAATTGTTCACGACCCCCAAGAGGGTTTGATTGAGCTTAATGATGAGTTGATGCGCGCGAGTCCCCGCGTGGCGATAGACAGCCCAAAGGGTGAGATGAATGCATCGTGGGAGGCAGGCGAGATTACTATACGCGGAACCCTTGCCGGGGAAGGATCGGAAAATCATTGCAAGACCGAGGGTGGCTTTAGGAGTGAGTTCGTCGCGGGCTCGGTCTCAGTTCGTATTGAGAACTGGCGATTATTTATTTGGGGTGTGGATCAAGGCGAAGTCAAGGCAGGAAAGATCGTGATCGATGAAGCTGATTCCTCCGTCACAACTAGTACAGGCAAGCGCCTGATTCAGCGGTAGGCCTTTGTATACTTCTCGGCATTAACTTTTCGGATTCTCGAACAGCTGGAAGTTCTCGGTAACCAGGCTTTGAAGGCATGCACGATTTTCGCCGCTGAGCG
>JAKZES010000015.1 GCA_022548915.1 Verrucomicrobiaceae bacterium E54 | reverse complement strand
GGAGCACCTCAAGCTGCTGTATTCCAGGAGCTACCTCCAGTCGCTGCGGGCCGAGTTGGCCGATTTGAGGAGCAAGGGAATGCCCGAGGCCGCCGAGGAACTGCTGTCCCGCTTCCACAAGCGCTTCTGCAACCTGGAGATTTTCGTCAAGGAACTGAAGGAACGCTTCAGCCGCTGGTTCAACAAGCACCACGGCCGCCGGGGCACGCTGTGGATGGATCGCTACAAGAGTGTGATCGTCGAAGATGGCGAGGCACTGAGAACCATCGCCGCCTACATCGACCTCAACCCGGTGCGCGCCGGGCTTTGTGACGATCCGAAGGATTACCGCTGGTGCGGCTACGCCGAGGCGGTGGCGGGCAGCAAGCGGGCCCGGCGCGGCCTGTGCCGGGCGCTGGATCGGCCGTTGGATTCCTGGGAGGAAAAGCCGACGAAGAGCGATCTCACGGCGGCGGAATGGTATCGCTGCTGGCTTTTCGGTGAGGGGCTGTCGCTTCCCGATGAGGCCGGTCAACCGAAGCGGCGCGGGATGAGCCTCGAGGAGGTGCGCCAGGTTCGGGAAGGGGGAGGGAAGCTCACACGCGAACAGTTGCTGCGCTGCCGGGTTCGCTACTTCAGCGACGGCGTGGCGATCGGGAGCCGCGAGTTCGTCGACGGGCTCTTCGAGCAACGGCGTGAGTATTTCGGCACAAAACGCAGAGATGGTGCCAGGCCGGTCCGAGAAAGTGCCGCGCCTATTTTCTCACTGCGGGCGCTCCGACAACGGGCGGTGGAATGATTCCTTCTAAGTTGCAACTTGACGTGCTCGTGCTTTCGTGCAACCGTGCTGCACGATGAATGTGACCATCAAGATGGACGATGCCTTGTGTCGGGAGGCCCGGCACCGGGCCGTGGATCGGGGGCTTTCGCTGTCGGCTTGGATCGCGGAGGTCGTGAGCAAGCAGCTGGCGGAAGACGAGGCCGTTGCGGGTGGCCTGCTCGAGGCGTTGGCGATGGAAGAGGCCGCGGGGAGGGAATTCGCCATACCACGTGATGACTCCGGTTCCCGCGATCTGACCTTTGTGCGATGAGGTTCCTTCTGGATTCGAACGTCATTTCGGAGCTGCGTTCGGTTCAGCGCTGTGCCCCCGAGGTGCGGGCCTGGGAGCAGAAAACTCCATTGGCTTCCTGCTGGATCAGCGTCGTCACCCTGCTGGAAATCCGCCGGGGCATCGACCAGATCGAGCCGAAGGATCCTCGCTTCGGGAAACTTCTCGGACAGTGGCTGGAGGGCAGGGTCAAACCGGCTTTCGAGGGGCGGACGCTGGCGGTGACTGCCGCCGTGGCGGAGCGCGCCGGCAAGATCGCTGCCGGGCGGACGAGGGGGTTGGCGGATTGCCTGATTGCCGCGACGGCCCTCGAGCACCATCTGATTCTGGCAACCCGCAACGTTGCCGACTTCGAGGATCTGGAGGAGCTGAAGGTCGTGAACCCGTGGAACGGTCCCCAGGCGGGATGAAGCTCAGGGAGCCCGGAGGCATTATCCCCGATTCCAGCTCGCCGCGACCAGGCCGGTGATTTCGAGATAGGATCGTCCATCGGAACTGGTCTTGCGTGCCAGCTCGACGGTCATCGGGAGGCCGGAGCGCTGCAGAAGCTCCTGATATCGGGGGTGGTTGGCGATGGCCTCACTGTCGAAAAGCGCGGTCAATGAGGCAAAGGCCACGCCGGACCGTGAAGCGTAGGCGGTCGTGGTGCGGGTGCCGGCGGGCGCGGCAATCTGGTACGCCGCAAAGGCGGGCTGGGAATCCTCGGTGGGCTTGAAGAAAACCCGGAAGGTTCCGCTTTCTCCCAGGTCGCCGGCGAGGAAACGGGCGAAGCGGTTGGTGGAGAACTCGTGGAAGGAGGACCAGTCGACCTGCCAGCCGCCGGAGGTTTGTCGAAGGGTGACGGGGAAGCCGTCCGGAAGGGCTTCGGTGGTGACCCGGTAGTGATGGAGATCCCCGTCAAGGAGCGAGGGTTCGATGGAAGTCACCTTGATTGGCCCGTCGCCCTCTGCCTCCGCCACCTCCTTCATCGCGGGCAGCGCGGCCTCGGCCACGTAGGCCGAGCGGGCCGTCCAGTCGGGAGCGGAGAGAAATGCCTCGAGGGTGGTCCGCGAACCGGTTTCGGCAGACGGTGGCTCGTCCACCTCCGGCGGTGGCTCCTCGATCGGTGGTTTGCTGGGAGTCTCCCGGATCTCGACGGGCGGGGCAGGCGTTTCGGGAAGGTTTGAGGGAAGAAGGCGGGGTGCCGGTTTGGTCGAGGGCGGGGCGAAAATGGGTGCGGTCACGTCGATGCGCTTGAGGGCGGTGAGGTAGCCGCCGATGAAGGCGAGGACGGTGCACAGGATGCAGGAGAGCACGAAGACGGCGGCCCAGAGGCGGCGGATCCGCTTCGCGGGCTCATCGTAGGTCGCGGAGCGCAGCGCAGGCTCGGTGGCGGGCCGGGGGACCGGAGCCTTGGCCGGAGCCTGCTCCTCAGCCGACGCCCGGGGCGGCTCGCGGTCGCGGGGGACCTCGCGGGTCGCCTGCTTCGGCTGGAAGACTTCCAGTGCCGCGGAAACGGGGCTGGATTCGCCGGGCTCCGGGAGGTTCGCCTCGGGCGCGGGCGGCAGCGGGATCTCGTTCAGCGGCGGCCCGGCTTGCAGCGAGATGCGCGCCGGGATGCCCAGGGCGGGCTGGGGTCCGATGATTTCCTCGCCGCAGTTCGGGCAGGGTCCCCGCTGACCGGCCGCCGCCGCAGGGACTCTCAAGCGCTTGTCGCAGGCGGGGCAGGGAAACTGGAGAGAGTCCATGGCGGAAGCGGATGAGAGCCTTTCAACGGCGAAACCCTAACATCAACTGCCGCGGGTGTCGATCTCAGACAGGCCCTCAGGCAAGCGTCACCGTTTCCACCAGCCGCGGGACCGCTACGGCAAGGCAGTGGGCGATCTCTGCAGGATCGACGGGACGCCGCAGGTGAAATTGATCGCACCGCTCCGGGCCGCCGATTCCGGCGTCGTCACGAACGATCAACTCGGTGGGCGGAAACTGAAGGCCGGTTCCCACGGCCTTCAAGAGGGCTTCCTTTGCCGTCCACAAGTGGAGCAGGGCGATGGCTCGGGAGCCGGTGTCGACGGGCAATTCCGCCCGTTCGGCTGGATGGCAGAAGCTGTCCTCGCACTCAAGCAGGGTGGGGGCGCGGTCGAGCGGTTCGAGATCGACTCCCACCGGGCCGGCGTCCGACACGACCAGGGCGGCCAGCGTTTCGCTGTGGCTCAGGTTGAACTCCAATCCCGGCTGGTCCACCCGGGGCTTGCCACCCGGCCCTTCGAGCCAAGGCAGGATCCGTCCGCCGGTGTGGCCGGCCAGGGCCCGCTTCGCCTTGGCGCGGAAGAGCGACCAGCGACGGGCATCGGGCTCGAAGACGAAGCGCCCCATCCTTTCGATTTCGTCCGAATCGAGGAAACTCTCCGGCTTCTCCGGCAGGTCCCATTCAGAAGTCAGAAGATGGAGCGTCACCCGTCCCATTCGCGTGCCTGACGCTGGCGGATTTGCCCGCTGCTTGTCACGCGCCGTCTCGCTTCAGATCCCGATCAAGCCCCTGCCCTGCATTTCTCACACGTGAGAAATGCATCTGGCCGGAGGCCAGACCGATACGCCCCGACAAGTCGGGGCTATCGGCGCAAACTCCGACAAAGTCGGCCCTCCGGGTTGGGAGGTCCATGTTTTGTGAGGAGGGCGGTTGGTGATCCGCGGCGACTGAAACGGTGCGGCTCTGGCTTCGCGGCCCCCTGAAGGGGGAACTACGAACCGAACAGGCGCGCCGGTTCTGTTTGTAGTTCCTCCTTTAGGAGGTCCAGCGCCAGATCAGATGGCAAGTCGCGTCCTTCGCTCCAGCCACGGATGGGCGAGGTTGCTGACGAACTTGATCTCCGCGCGATCCGACACCCACTTATTGTTCACCGTTCCTATTCGAGTGCTGCGCTCGGAAGGTCGAAGGTCTCAAATTCGAAAGTCCGAACCATTCCCCCGTCCACGAGAATCGTGAGATATCCGGGCTACGGGATCGCGTGGGGGAACTTTTGTGAATTCCAAAAGTCATTCAAAAATAACGAGTTGAAAGGTGTGTCGTCAAAAGATCCGCTCCGCTGAATATCTTGATTTTTTAAAATATCGACCTCATTCTTATCGGCGTTCCCACCCTGTTCCCTTCATTTTTATGACGACCCCCACGTCTCACGCTGTCCGGTTGCGCATTGCCGCGACCTTCACCGCCGAGCCGCTGAATGCCTACCTTTCGAAGGCACTCGCGATTTTTGGATTCGAGACCGACGTCGGTTTCGCCCCGTTCAACCAGGTGCTTCAGCAACTCCTGGATCCCGGCGGCTTGCTCGCGACCAATGATGGCGGGATCAACCTGGTCATCGTCCGGCCCCGCGATCTGGGCGCGGACGGACCCGCGAGGGCGCGTTCGACCGCGCGTGAAGTGGCGGCGGCGGTGGGCGAGTCGATGGCTCACGGTGCCCGCCGCACGCTCGTCGTGCTGGCGCCGAGCGAGCACGACAACGGCATCGAGAAGAACTTCGCCGCTGACCTGCGGGACCAGTTGGATCCGGTCGCGGGGGTCGAGGTGATCGATGCCTCGGAATCCTTCGAGATCTACGGCATCGAAGACGCCTACGATGCCGAGGCGGCCGAGGCGGCCTGCCTGCCCTACCGCGAGGAGGCTTTCGCCGCCCTGGGCACCTTCCTGGCGCGCCGGGTTCTCGCGCTGCTGCGCAAACCCTTCAAGGTGATCGCCGTCGATTGCGACAACACCCTCTGGACCGGGGTCTGCGGCGAGACCGGCCCGCGTGGCGTGTTGGTCGACGAAGGACGCGCGGCCTTCCAGCGGGAGCTGATGGCGAAGCGGGCGGAGGGCTACCTGCTGTGCCTCGTGTCGAAGAATCACCCCGAGGACGTGGAAGCGGTGTTCCGCGAGAATCCCGGGATGGTGATTTCCCGCGACGCCTTCGTCGATGGAATGGTCAACTGGGATCCGAAGTCGGCGAACCTGTGCCGGCTCGCCGAGCGCCTCGGCCTGGGGCTGGACAGCTTCCTGTTCCTTGATGACAACCCCGCCGAGGTCGCGGAGGTCTCGGCCAACGCCCCGGCCGTGCTTGCCCTGCGGCTGCCCGAGGCCAGCGTGGACCTGCCGGATTTCCTGCGTCACCTGTGGGTGCTGGACCGCGCCGAGCACTCGAAGGACGACACGCGTCGTGCCGACTTTTACCACGACGAAGCCCGCCGCCTGGCGCTTCGCGAGCGCACGGCGAGCTACGAGCAATTCATCGAGGGCCTCGACCTGCGGATGGAGATCGTGGCGGTGGCCGAGGATGATCTGGCCCGGGCCAGCCAGCTGACGCAGCGGACCAACCAGTTCAACGCCTGCCCGCAGCCGCGGGACGAGGTCACGCTGGCGCGTTTCTGCCAGGGCATGCGCGCCCAATTGGTCAGGGTCAGCGACCGCTTCGGAGATTATGGCACGGTCGGATTGATGTGCTCCCGGGAAGACGGGGGACGCCTCTGGGCGGAAACCTTCCTCCTGAGTTGCCGCGCGCTCGGCAAGGGCGTCGAGCAACGCATGCTCCGGCACCTGGGCGAGCTGGCCGGGCACCTCGGGCTTTCCGAGGTCGCGATCTGGTTCAACGACACCGGGCGCAACCAGCCGGTGAAGGATTTCCTCGAGAGCGTCGCCGGGCGCTGGGAGGACGGCATGCGCCTGATCGATTCCGAGGTGGCGGCGTCGTGCCCGCTGCTGCCGACGGCGACCGCCTCGCGCTCGAAGGCGGCGAGCTCGATCACCACCCCGCTGGTCGATCCGGAGGCCGTGAGCCTGACGACCCATGTGCTGACCGATGGTGCTTCGCTGGTGAATTGGGCCGCCGATCCGGTGCGCCCGCGTCCGGAGATCTCGGAGCGCTATGCCGCGCCGGTGGGTGAGGATGAGGAAAAAATCGCCACGATCTGGTCCGAGGTGCTCGGTCTGGAGGAAGTCGGCCGCAACGATCGCTTCGTGGATCTCGGCGGCAGCTCGCTGCAGTTGGTCCGCGTCCACGCCGCCATCCAGCGGGCCTTTGGTCGTCGCTTTGAATTTGTCCGCATGTTCGAGAACCCGACGGTGACCGCCCAGGCCGAGCTGGTCGCCGGGCGCGAGCAGGCTTCGGTGGTTCCGGAAGCACCGATTGGCGGCGGCGAGGGTGACGACAACGCGCTGGCCATTGTCGGCATGTCGGTCCGGCTGCCGGGGGCCTCGTCGCCCGAGGAGTTGTGGAAGAACCTGCGCGATGGGGTCGAGTCCATCACCCGTTTCTCCGAGGAGGAACTCGAGGTTCCGGGGCCGGCCAACGACCCGAGCTTCGTGCGGGCCCGCGGCCTGCTCGAGCCGGAGGTCTATGAAGGACTGGATGGCGGGCTTTTCGGGATCATTCCGCGCGAGGCCGAGATCATCGATCCGCAGCAGCGGGTCTTCCTCGAGCTTTGCTGGGAGGCCTTCGAGCGTGCCGGCTACGTGCCGGATGACGCCGAGGCCGATGGCGGTCGCGTGGGAGTTTACGCCGGCTGCTACTACGGCACCTACCTTCCCCACAACATTCTCTCCGACCCGCAAGTGCATCGCCGGCATTTGGAGGAAGCGCAGGTCGGAGCGCTGCAGGTCGAGTTCGGCAACGACAAGGACCACCTGGCGACGCGGGTCGCCTTCAAGCTCAACCTCAAGGGTCCGAGCCTCACGGTGCAGACCGCCTGCTCCAGCTCGCTGGTCGCCGTTTCCCACGCGGCAATGGCACTGCGGACGGGCCAGTGCGACATGGCCCTGGCCGGTGGCGTGACCGTGACCGTGCCGCAGAAGCGCGGCTACCGCCACGAGGAGGGCGGCATGCTCTCGCGCGACGGCCACTGCCGCCCGTTTGATGCCGACAGCTCGGGCACGGTTTTCTCGAATGGCGGTGGCGTGGTGCTGCTCAAGCGACTCAAGGACGCGGTGCGCGACGGCGACCACATCCATGCGGTCGTGCGCGGCTTCGGCATGAACAACGACGGCGGCGTGAAGCACAGCTACGCCGCGCCGAGCGTGGACGGCCAGGCCGATGCCATTCGCCGGGCGCACCTCGATGCCGGCGTCGATCCCCGCACGATCAGCTACATCGAGGCCCACGGCACCGCGACGCCGCTGGGTGATCCGATCGAGATCACCGCGCTGACCCAGGCCTTCCGCCACGCGACGTCCGACACGGGCTTTTGTGCGGTCGGTTCGCTCAAGTCGAACCTCGGCCACCTCGACACGGCCGCGGGCGTCTGCGGCCTGATCAAGACCGCACTCTCGCTCGAGCACGGCGAGCTGCCGCCGGTGCTGCATTTCGAAAAGCCGAATCCCCGCATCGATTTCGACAGTTCCCCGTTCTTCGTGAACGGCAGCCTCCGGGCGTGGAATCGCGAAGGCGACACGCCGCGGCGGGCGGGTGTGAGCTCCTTCGGGGTCGGCGGCACCAATGCCCACGTGATTCTCGAGGAAGCGCCGCGGGACGTCACGCCCGAGGCCCCCGAGGACGAGCGGGTTTGGCTGCTGTCCGGACGCAGCGACGAGGCCGTGGCGGAAATGGCCGACAAGCTCGCCGCGCACGCGGACGGAGCGAGCAGCACCGACTTTGCGACGGCGGCCCGGACGATGGCGGTCGGTCGCAAGGCCATGGCCCGCCGCGCGGCGGTGGTCGCCCGGGATTGGGCCTCGCTGGCCGGCAAGCTGCGCAGCCGCGAATTCACCACGGCCGAGGCGGCGACATCGGTGCCGGAAATGGTCTGGATGTTCCCGGGCCAGGGAGCCCAGCACCCGGGGATGACCCGCGATCTTTACGAGGCCGAGCCGGGCTACCGCGAAGACATCGACTACTGCGCGGACCTTCTCGAGCCGCTTCTCGGCGAGGACTTGCGCAAGACTCTCTTCGCCGAAGACGGAGGCGAAGCTGCCGAGCGTCTCAAGCGCACCGTGCTCGCCCAGCCGGCGATCTTCGTCGTCGAGTGGGCGCTGGCCCGCCAGTGGGCCCGCTGGGGTTTGCGTCCGACGTTGATGCTCGGCCACAGCGTCGGCGAATTCACCGCCGCCTGCCTGGCCGGGGTGTTCTCGATCGACGACGGCCTGCGCATCCTCGCCGAGCGTGGCCGACTGATGGGTGAGCTGCCCGGTGGATCGATGCTGTCGGTGCGCCTGGCCGCCGCCGAGCTTTCAAAGCGACTGCCGGAGGGCATCGACCTCGCCGCCAGCAACGGCCCGGCCCTGTCGGTCGTCGCCGGCGAAACCGAGGCGGTGAATGCCTTCGCCCGGCAGTTGGAGTCCGAGGGCGTCAACGTCCGCGAACTCCACACCTCCCACGCCTTCCATAGCCACATGATGGATCCGGTCGTCGATCGCTTCCGCAGGGTGATCGAGGGCGTGAAACTGCACACGCCACGGATGGCGATCCTTTCGACGGTGACCGGGGAGCGCCTGAGCGATGCCCAGGCGATCGATCCCGGCTACTGGGCGTCCCACCTCCGCCACACGGTGAATTTCCACGGGGCGCTCGATGCCGCCGCGTCCGAAACCGAAGGCCGGGTGTATCTCGAAGTCGGACCCGGCCAGACGCTCACGACCCTTGCCCGCCAGACCGCCGGACGCCGGGCGGCGGGTTGTTTTTCGAGCTGCGAGCATCCGGCATCCGGCGCTCCGGATCGTCCCCGGATGCTGCTTTCGCTGGGCGAACTCTGGACGCGTGGCGTGGAGGTCGATTGGAAGCTGGTCTTCCGCGAGGTGCCGGCCCAGCGGGTGCCGCTTCCCACCTATCCTTTCCAACGCAAGCGCTACTGGAAGGAGTGCCGCCTTCTCGACCAGCCCGTCGTGGCAGCCGCCCCGGCAGTTGCCGCCGCGGCCGTGCCTGCCGAAGCCGCGGCTCCCGAGGAGTCCGCGGGCTCGCTCATCGACCGCGTCCGCCAGGTGCTGGAGGACCTTTCCGGCATCCCGGCCGAGGACATGGCCGAGGGCGCCGGATTCCTCGAGTTCGGATTCGACTCGCTGCTGCTGACCCAGGCGGCGCGCGAGCTGCAGAAGAACTTCGGCGTGGCGATCGCCTTCCGCGACCTGATGCAGTCCTTCCCGACGCTCGGGAAACTGGTCGCCCACCTCGAAGCCAGTGGTGTCTCCGCCGCCGCCGGCAGCTCGAAGCCGACCCCGGCGAAGGTCGAGGTCGTGGCAGCCGATCCGGACGACGACGGCACCGAGTCCGGCGTCGCCGGTCCGCGCACCCGGATCGACCGCGAGGAGCGGTCAGACGAACTCACCCCCTCGCAGCGGGCCCATCTCGACGCCCTCGTCGAGCGCTACTGCGAGAAGACCAGGACCTCCAAGTCCCGGACCCAGGAGTTCCGGCAATGGCATGCGGATCCGCGGACGGTCAACGGCTTCAACCGCCTGTGGAAGGAGATGGTCTATCAGGTCGTCGCCACCCGGATGAAGGGTTCGCGGATGTGGGACGTCGATGGCAACGAGTACATCGACATGGTCAACGGCTTCGGCCCGAACTTCCTCGGCCACGCGCCCGACTTCGTCACCGAGGCGATCCAGGAGCAGCTCGCCACCGGCCTCGAGGTCGGTCCCCAGTGCGAGGCGGCGATGGAAGCCTCGCGCCTGTTCTGCGAAGTGACCGGCAACGAGCGCGTGTGCTTCCTCAACACCGGATCCGAGGCCGTCCAGGCGGCGATGCGGATCGCCCGCACCGTGACCGGACGCGACAAGATCCTCGTCTTCGACAAGGACTACCACGGCAACTTCGATCCGGTGCTCGTGCGCAGCGTCGGCAAGGGCCAGCGCCGCCGCACCCTGCCGCTGGCGCCGGGGATTCCGGACAACTCGGTGCAGGACATCATCGTCGTGCCGTGGGGCAAGCCCGAGGCGCTGGACATGATCCGCGAGGTCGCCGGAGAACTCGCCGCGGTCCTCGTCGAGCCGGTGCAGAGCCGCCAACCGGAGCTGGTTCCGGTCGATTTCGTCCGCGAGGTGAAGAAGATCAGCGAGGAAAACGACTTCCTGCTGGTGTTCGACGAGGTCATCACCGGCATCCGCCAGGGTCCGCGCGGCGCCCAGGAACTCTACGGCATCGAGGCCGACCTGGCGACCTACGGCAAGGTCTTCGGTGGTGGCGCGCTGCCGATCGGCATCTGTGCCGGCAAGGCCAAGTACATGGACACCTTCGACGGCGGCCATTGGCAGTTCGGCGACGACTCCTTCCCCGAGAAGGAGGTGACCTTCTTCGCCGGCACCTTCGTCCGCCTGCCGATGGCGATGGCGGCCTGCCGCGCCGTGCTCAAGCACGTGAAGGAGCAGCCCGCCGAGTATTGGGAGGGCATCGGACGCCGGGCCGACCGCCTGGCGACCACCGTCGACCGCATGTTCCGCGACCAGGGGATCGACGTGCGGATGGTGAACTTCAACTCGCAGATGTACCTGCGGATCGGGGACGGGGCCAGGCACGGCAACCTGATCTACTATCACCTTCGTAGCAAGGGGGTCTTTGCCATGGAGGGCCTGCCCTTCTACCTGACCGCGGCCCATACCGACGCCGACGTCGATTTCGTGATCAACGCCTTCCGCGAGACGATCGCGGAACTGCAGGACGGCGGTTTCTTCCCGAAGAACGAGACATCCAGCGAGGAGGAGGCGGCCGCCGGCGAGCGCGGGCCGTTCCCGATGACCGAGCCGATGTCGGAGATCTGGCTGGCCTCGCTGCTGGGTGACGAGGCGAACCTCGCGTTCAACGAGATGCTCCAACTCCGCCTCAAGGGGGCGGTGGATCACGCGGCGGTCCGGTCCGCCGTGCAGGATCTCGTCGATCGCCACGACGCCCTGCGGATGAGGGTGCCGGCCGGTCGCTCACCCGTGTTCGTGATCGATGATCATCAGGACGCCTGCGTGATCGAGGAGGACCTGCGCGATGAGGAGGACGTCGAGGCGGCGGTGCGCGAGTGCGGCCTGCGCCAGCGTGAGTCGGCCTTCGACCTCTCGACGGGACCCTTGTTCCGGGTGGTGGCGGCGCGTGTCGCCGACGATGAAGTGGTGCTGCAGTTCGTCGCCCACCACCTTGCGGCGGACGGATGGTCCTTCGAAGTGCTGATCCGTGACTTTGCCAAGGCCTACGAGGCGCGGCTCGACGGGTCGAAGCCGAAGTTCACCCCGGTGCCGTCGATCGTCGACCGGGCGCTGCGGGAGCATCGCAGCTCCGGAGATGGAGGCGACTCCCTGGACTGGTGGGCCGGGCGGTTTGCCGGAGAAGTGCCCGAGGTCGAGCTGCCGCTGCGCAAGGCCTATCCGCGGACCCCGCTGTACGCCTCGGACACCTGTGAGCTGATGCTCGATACCGAGATGCTCGGGAGGCTCAAGAAGCTTGCGGCGGCTTGCGGCGCGACGCTCAACAGCACCCTTCTCGGGGGTTTCCAGGCCTTGCTCCACAAGCTCACCGGGCAGCAACGCTTTGCGATGACCTTCCCGACCGCCGGGCAGATGAATGACGGCGACGAGGAACTCGTCGGGCATTGCGTCAACTTCCTGCCTCTGGTCGCCGAGATCGGCGAGGGCGATTCCTTCAAGCAACTGGTCGCCTCGGCGTCGGCGGGCCAACTCGACGCCCTCGAGCACGGCGACGTGACCTACGGGCGTCTCCTGCGGGCGCTCAAGCTCGGCCGGGAGGGTGGCCGCCGTCCGTTGATGGAAGTCATCTTCAACTTCGAGCCCTCGGGTGACCCGGGGTCCTTCGGCGGGCTCCAGGCCAAGGTCGAGACCGTTCCGGCGCGCTACAGCAACTCGACGATCTTCCTCAACCTGATGCAGTCGCCCGACGGCCTCCTGCTGTCCTCGACCTACAACCGGGAACTGATCGATCCCGGGACGATGCGGGCCTGGCTCGTGGCCTTCCGCGAGCTGCTCGGCCAGGCGACCGAGGATCCTTCCCGCCCCCTGGCAGCGCTGAAGCTGCTCGGAGACGACGCCCGCCAGAACCTGCAGCACTGGAGTGGCAGCGAGCTTCGCCTCGCCGATGAGTCCATCGATGCCCGTTTCCGCAGGATCGCTGAAGTCCATGCCGACCGGGTCGCGCTGACGGCTTCCGCCGGGTCGTGGACCTACGGCCAGCTCAATGTCCGCATCGATGCCGTGGCTTCGGCCTTGGCCGGTGCCGGGGTCGGTCGTGGCGACCGTGTGGCCGTGCTTCTTCCGCGGGGCCGCGAGTCGATTGCCGCTTCGCTCGGAGTCCTGCGTGCCGGTGCGTGCTTCGTGCCCATCGACCCGGCCGATCCCGAGCCGCGCCGCCGTGAAATCATCGAGGACGCCGGAGTGAAGCTCGTCCTTTCCGACCAGCGTCCGGAGGGCGTTGCCGTCCTTGATCCCGGCGACATCGAAGAGGGCGTCGCGCCCGTGCTCGAGCTCTCCACCGAGGATCCGGCCTACGTGATGTACACCTCCGGCTCGACCGGCAGGCCGAAGGGCGTGGTGGTGCCGCAGCGTGGCGTGCTTCGCCTCGTCGAAAACGGCGGAACCATCGAGTTCGGTCCGGAGGAGGTCTTTCTCCACGCCTCGAACCCGGCGTTCGATGCCTCGACGCTCGAGATCTTCGGCCCGCTGCTTCACGGCGGGCGGCTGGTCCTGCTGGAGGAGGACGAGACCTCGCTGGCGGGCATCGGTTCGCTGGTGGAGCGCGAGGGAGTGACCACCCTGTGGCTGACGGCCGGCCTCTTCGAGTTGATGATCGAGGAGAATCCCGGATGCCTCCGCGGTGTGCGCCAGTTGCTGGCGGGCGGGGACGTCCTCTCGCCCGGGCACGTCCGCCGCGCCTTCGAACTCCTGCCCGATACCGCGATCATCAATGGCTACGGCCCGACCGAGAACACAACCTTCACCACCTGCCACCGGGTGCGGCCGGAAGACCTCGAAGCCGGCTCGATTCCGATCGGTCGGCCGGTTCCCGGCACGACGGTGGGCATCGTCGACAAGGACGGAGAGCCGGTTCCGGTCGGCGTTCCGGGAGAGCTTCTCTGCGGTGGATCGGGTTTGGCGCTCGGTTATCTCGGTCGCGACGACCTCACGGGGGAGCGCTTCATCCAGACGCCGGCGGGTCGCATGTATCGCACCGGCGACCTTTGCCGCTGGGCGTCGGATGGCACGATCGAGTTCGTCGGGAGGATCGACCAGCAGGTCAAACTGCGTGGTTTCCGGATCGAGCCCGGCGAGATCGAGGCAGTGCTCGGAAGCCATCCTTCGGTCGCCCGCTGCAAGGTGGCGGTGAGGGGCGAGGGAGCCTCCGGGAAACGACTGCTGGCGTGGGTCTGCACGCGGGACACCGGTGCGCTGTCGGAGCTTTCCGAGTGGCTGGCTGCCCGGCTGCCGGGCTTCATGGTCCCAGAGCGGATCATCGAGGTTCCCGACATGCCGCTCACGGCGAACGGCAAGGTGGCCGTCGACCGGCTTCCCGAAACCTCCGGCCATCAGCCGCAGCCGGTCGTGGCGCGGCAGGCACCCGAGGGTGAAACCGAGCGGAAACTTGCCGTCATCTGGAGTGAGCTTCTGAAAATCGATCCGCCCGCCCGGGACGAGGATTTCTTCGACCTCGGCGGAAACTCGCTGGCCGGACTGCGGATGTTCGCCCAGATCCAGCGCAAGTTCGAGGTTTCCCTGCCGCTCTCGACCCTGCTGCGGGCGCGAACCATCCGTTCACTGGCGGTGGCCGTGGAATCCGCCGGGGGCGGGGAAAAACCGGTCGCGCTGGAGAACCTGGCCTCGGTCCAGCCCGAGGGCGACCTGCCGCCGCTGTGCGCCGTTCATGGTGGCGACGGAGGCATCCTCTTCTACCGGGAACTCGCCGAGCGCCTGCCCAAGGATCGCCCGTTCCTGGCGATCGAATCGCCGGAGCTGCGACGGGACGACCGGATCGAGGTCGGCGCCATCCCGGAAACGGCGGCCCGTTACATCGAGATGCTCAAGGCGGTCCGACCGGACGGCCCCTACCTGCTCGCCGGCTATTCCTACGGCGGAGTGGTGGCCTTCGAGATGGCGCGTCAGCTGGCGGAAGCCGGTGAGGAGGTTCCGTTCCTGGCGCTCTTCGACACCGTCAACCCCGCGGCGGACATCCGCCCCTACGCCCTCGGCGAGCGGGTCTCGGTTTACTGGAATTCCCAGTCCGAAGCCTCCCTGGCGGAGCGGATCCGCCGGCTTGCAGGCCGCTTCAAGGACGGCGTCGAAACCCACCTCCGGGTGAAGGCCGAGTCGGCCGCCGCCCGGGGCGAGGCGGCGTCCGCCCATACCGAGCGCCGGGCCGTCCAACTGCGCGAGGCCCACGAAAAGGCCATGGATGCCTACCAGCCGTCGCGGTTCCGCGGCACTCTTCATCTTTTCCGCGCATCCGCGGTGAACGACAAGTTCGAGATCCCCGACGACTACGGGTGGTCGGATCATGTCGACGCCCTGAAGATCATCGAGGTCCCCGGTGAGCACCTGACGCTGTTCGACGATGGAAATGTCGGCCCGCTGGCCGAGGATGTGGCCGCCGAGCTTCGGGCGGCCGTCGGAACCGCCATGGACCAACCGCAGTCGTGACCCCCGTGATCACGTGCCCCCCTTCCTCCTTGTGAATCGCTGAAATTCAGTTCATTCTGATAACTCACATGCCCCCCATCAGGTCAGCCGAGATTCTCCGGCAGGCACTGCTTGCGCTTCCGATTCTGATCGGAGCGACGGCCGTGTCGGCACAGGATCTTGTCCCGCAGGCGGTGGAGTATGTGCCGCTGGAAGATCTGTCGCTGGAGGCTGGAGACGATGCCCGGGTCAACGACCAAGCGGGCCGGGTGGATGATCGATTGGGCGGCGTGGAGTGGACCCCGGCGCGCGACGAAATGCCGGAGCCGGCGGAGAGCGGCTGGGACCTCGGCCTCGTGCTGGAGGTGGCCTACGACGACAACATCTTCCTCAGCGCCGCGGCGCCGGAGTCCGACCTTGTCATCAGCGTGACTCCCAGGGTCGGGTTCATTGCCGGACGCGACGACGACGAGGCGGCCTACCTCAAGCTCGCCTATCGGCCGAGTGCGGTGATCTACATCGAGAATGGCGACGAGACCCGGCTCGACCAGCGCCTGGATCTGGAGGGGGCGATCAATGGCCGGCGGTCCGGCCTGCGCTTCCTCGGAAATCTCGACCGGCTGGGCGGGGCGACCCCCGAGATCGGTGCCCAGGTCGACCGCACCGATTACGCGGCCGAGCTGCGCGCCGCCTGGCGCCCCCGTGAGAAGCTCGCCCTGGAGATCGCGACGGGAATGGCCGGCACCGACTACGACGATGCTGTTTTCTCGGACTCGAAAGAGACCTATCTCGAAGGGGCCCTGCGCTACGCCTATTCGCCCAAGACCGAGCTCGTGTTCGCGGTCGCGGGGGGCACGATCGAGGTGGACCAGGCGATGGATCAGGATTTCCTGCGGGCGACGACCCAGCTGATCTGGAAGCCACGGGAGAAGCTTTCCATCGACCTGAAGGCCGGCCTTGAGCATCGCGACTACGGCATCGACTCCGACACCTTTCCCGTGCTCGACGGCCGGGTGGTCTGGATGCCGCGCGAGGGCACCGAGGTCTTCCTCGCGGGCTATCTCCGCGAAGAGAGCTCCGCGATCTTCGCCGGCGAGAACATCGAGGTTGCCGGCTTCGAAGCCGGGGTCGCCCGGCGTTTCGGTGAATACTGGACCGCCCGGCTCAGTGCCGGATACGAGACCGCCGACTACAAGGTGGTTTCGGGTCCCGGCGTCGGAGGCCGCTCCGACGGGATCTTCTTCATCCGTCCGAGCCTCGAATACCAACTCAACGACCGCTTCCGCTTCGGCGTCTTCTACCGCTACGAACAGAACGACTCGAACGTCGCCGCCTTCGGCTATGATGTGAACCGGTTCGGCGTCGATGCCGAACTCGACTTCTGACCGCCATGAACACGCTCCGCCTCCATTTCCTGCTCATCGCCGCCTTGCTGCTGCCGGCGGCGCACGCCCAGAACGACCGCGCTTCCGGCACGATCGGCAGCCGCGACAGCGTGGCCATCCAGGTCTTCCGCGAGGATGACCTGACCACCCGCGGCCAGCTCTCGCCGGCGGGAACGATCCACATGCCGCTGATCGGCGCGGTGCGCCTCGCGGGCCTGACGACCGACCAGGCGGCGACCTTGATCGAGCGCAAGCTGAAGGACGGCTACCTGGTGCAGCCGCAGGTTTCGGTGGCGATCACCGCCCGCGTCCGGAAATCGGTGACGGTGCTCGGAGAGGTCCAGAAGCCCGGGGTGTTCCGGCTCGATCCCAACCGGCAGTTGACGCTTGTCGAGGCGCTGGGCATGGCCGGCGGCACCACCCGCATCGCCAACGACAAGAAGATCACGTTGAAACGCCGCGGGCAGGAACAGCCGATGCGAATCAACCTGCGCACGATCACCTCGGGAGCCTCGAAGGACATCCCGCTGCTCGACGGCGACATCGTCACCGTGCCCGAAAGTCTGTTCTGACCACCCCCCTTTCCGTTTCGATGAAATCACCGCGCCTTCCCTGGGAAAACGACCGCGAACGAGGCCTCACGACCGAGGTTTCGCCCGCCTCGTCCGATCCCACCTTCTACATGCCCAAGGCGGAGATTCCCCGCTTTGCCGGCATGCTGCTGCGCCGCGGCTGGATCGTGATCGTCGCCGGCTTGCTGGCGGCGGCGGCGGCGTGGTGGGTGCTGGGGCAGATGCCGAAGGTCTACCGGGCAAGCGGCTCGGTTTACATCAGCACCGAAACGCCGCAGGTCTTCGACGTGCGTCCGGTGTCGTCCGAAGAGGCGCGGGATCTCGAGCAGATGCTCTCGGTCGAGCGCGGCATGAGTTCAACGAGCGTGCTGCTGCGCGTGATCGATCGCGAGGGCCTGATGAAGGATCCCGACTTCGCGGAGCCTGGCGCGACACGGCAGGCGGTGCTCGGGGTTCTGGCGGATCGCGTCGAGGTCGGCCTGAGCCGGGGCACCCGGGTGATCGAGATCGTGGTCGAGGACACCGATCCCGAGCGTGCCGCGCGCCTGGTCGAGGCGATCAAGACGGAGTACGAGATGTGGTCCGAGGAAGGGCGCGAAAAGCTTCTCGAGCAGGCCAGTGCCGGTCTGGCCCGAGAGGAGGAGCGCCTGCGGATGCGCATGGAGGCATCGGAAGCGGCGCTGCAGGAATTTCGCGAGAATCATCCGGTGCCGGGGCTTGCGGTGACCGGGGGGTCGCGGCAGGAGACCCTCGACATTCTCAACTCGCGGCTGACCCAGGCCAAGGCGGAGCGGCTCCAGCTTGAGGCCGAGCGCGAGGCGTTCGCACGCTTTGATCCGGCGGATCCCGACGGTCTGGCGGGCCTGAGCGAAGGTGAGCACAGCGCCGAGGTGCTGTCGCTGGTCCGCGAGCTTCGCAACCGCGAGCTGGAGTTTGCCAAGATCAAGGAGCGCTATCTCTTCAAGCACCCGACCTTCAAGGAGGCGTCTGGGGCGGTCGAAGGGGTCCGCGAA
The DNA here is from genome assembly GCA_022548915.1 of Verrucomicrobiaceae bacterium E54. Classification (GTDB taxonomy): domain Bacteria; phylum Verrucomicrobiota; class Verrucomicrobiia; order Verrucomicrobiales; family Akkermansiaceae; genus Haloferula. The sequence continues at coordinate 84,628 of JAKZES010000015.1, read as the reverse complement.
AACCTGGCCCGCGCGGTGCTCACGGCCGGGGAGGCCATCGAGAAGAGCTATCAGGTCGCCCGGCAGAATGAGTCGAAGCTGGAGGCGGAAGTGGCCCTGGCGAGCGGGGAGGCGGTCGATGTCGAGGGTCTGCGAGCGGAGTTTGCCAAGCTTTCCCGCGAGGCGACCGCCAATCGCGAACTGCACGCCTCGGTGTCGCGCCGCCTGCGCGAGACCGCGATGGTCGGCTCGGTTTCCTCGTCCTTCCTCAGCTGGCAGGACCAGCCCCTGGCCCCGGAGCATGCCCACCGGCCGCGCCGCATGATCCTCACCCCGCTGGCCGGCATGGGCGGTGCGTTCCTCGGCTGCCTGCTGATGCTCGGCCTCGAGTTCGGCGATCGCCGGGTGCGCGATGCGGCCACCGTCACGCGGGCGACCGGCGTGCCCTTGCTAACCCGGCTGCCGGACGGTGCGGCGGGTGATGGCATGGTCATGCTTTCGTCGCCCCAGTCGGAGACGGCCGAAGCCTTCCGTCGCCTGCGCGCGGTGCTCATTCCGCCCTCGCCCCGCGAGGGCATGCGCACGGTGCTTTTCGCCAGCGCCCGGGAAGGGGAGGGCACGTCCTTCTGCTCGGTGAACCACGCCGTTTCGCTGGCGGTGCAGGGATACCGGACGCTTCTGATCGATGCCGACCTGCGCAAGCCGGGCCTGAGCCGCGACCACCTCAAGGAACCCGGCGGCGATCTCGGCCTCGGGGCCTATCTCGCCGGCGAAACCAGCCCGGCCGAAGCCTGCGTGCGGACCCCGGTCGAGCGGCTCTACCTGATGTCCTCCGGCGAGATGCGCAGCAATGCGTCCGAACTGCTCTCCGGCACCCGCTTCCCGGCGCTGCTCGAGGAGGCGCAGCGCTGGTTCGACCGGGTGGTCATCGACGTTCCGTCGGTGCTTTCCAACAGCGATGCCCAGGTCGTGGCCCGCTACGCCGATCACACCTGCCTGGTCGTCGGCGAAGGCGGCGGAGACCGTCGCGAACTCAAGCAGAGCGCCGAACTCCTCCGGGCGGGAGGTGCGAATCTCGTCGGTTTTGTCTGGAACGAGCACCCGGCCCACGCCAATGGCGGTCCCAGCCTCCCGGTGGCACGCCACAAGCTTTCCGATCCGAGCGCGACCGCCCTGGTCGATCATGACAACCCCGAACCCCGAGATTGACATCCGAGTCTGATTTATTGGAAGATCCCCCGTTTTCGCTCACCCCGCGAAGACATGAGCGGACCCCCCGTCCGCGCTGTTTCACCCCCCATCCCCCCAAGCATGAAAACCGCCATCCCCCCGAGGGACGACGCTGCCCCGGCGTCGTGCCCCCCGATCCAGCCACCGGCTGAAGCGACCTATTCGCTTCGCCATCGCCACCGCAGCTGGGTGGCCCACCAGAAGCTCGTCGCCCTCAGTTTTCTCGGCGATGCCGCCATCGTCTTGTTCGCGATGCTCGCGGCCTATCTGGTGCGGTTCGAGAGCCACCTCGCCGGCATCGGTGTGGGCGATGAGACCATCGACTTCAACAGCTACCTGGGTCACGTGATCCTCGGTGCGGTGCTGCTCCAGTTCCTGCTCGCAAACTTCCGCGCCCACGATCCGCGGCACTTCCTCGCGATCCGGCGGACGCTGCAGCTCATCGCAAAATCCTGTGCGATCTGGTTCGCGGTGTTCCTGGGCCTCACGCTCACGCTCAAGCTCGAGCCGGCGATCAGCCGCGTCTATTGCGTGCTGGCGACCGGCTTCGCCCTGATGGGGCTCGGAGGGTGGCGCTGGTTCCTCTACTGCGTGATGCGTCGCGAGCCGATCGCGTCGACCCTGCGCCAGAAGGTCGTGTTCGTCGGTTGGAACAGCGAGTGCGAACGCTCGGTCGAGCGCTTTTCCGAAGGCCGGGCGCACCGCTACGCGGTTGCCGGGGTGGTGTTGCCGCAGGAGCCCGATGCCCGGGCGAAGGTGCCCGGTTCGGTCCCCGTGCTCGGCACCATCAACGAGGTCCGGACCATCATCCGGGACACGGGTGCCGACATCGTGATGGCGGTCGATTCCGCCCTCGAGCGCGATGCCATGCTCGACCTGGCGGAGACCTGCGGCAAGGAGTTCGTCGATTTCAAGCTCGTCCCGAGTTGTTTCCAGGTGCTGCTTTCCGGCCTCCAGTTCGAGAGTATCCACGGCATGCCCGTGCTCGGGGTGGGCCGCCTGCCGCTGCACCACGCCTTCAACAACGTCTTCAAGCGCACGGTCGACATCGTCGGGGCGCTCGTCGGCCTGTTGCTCTTCGGTCCCGTGATCGCCCTGTTCTCGGCCCTGGTCTATCTCGAGTCACCGGGTGCCGTGATTTACCGCCAACGCCGGATCGGCCTCAACGGCCGGCCCTTCGACATCCTCAAGATCCGCAGCATGAAGCCGGACGCGGAGCGCGGGGGCTCGCCCGGCTGGACGGTGAAGGACGATCCGCGCCGCCTCAAGGTGGGTGCCTTCATGAGGAGGTGGAACATCGATGAGCTGCCGCAGTTCTGGAACGTCCTCAGGGGCGAGATGAGCCTGGTCGGGCCGCGTCCCGAGCGTCCCGAACTGATCGAGGGTTTCAAGGAACAGATCCGTCACTACAACGTCCGCCACAACGTGAAGCCGGGACTGACCGGCTGGGCGCAGATCCACGGATTCCGCGGCGACACCTGCCTCAGGGAGCGGGTGAAGTTCGACCTCGACTACATCGAGAACTGGAGCGCGCTGCTCGACTTCCAGATCATGCTGCTGACCTTCTTCAAGCGGAAGGGCGCCTGCTGAGACGGCGGGGAGGTCGTCGCGAGCCCGGGCACCGGGGGGGCGTGGAGCCTTGCCTCGCGCCGCCTGTTCGCGTTTGCTTCGTCGCGCACCTGTTGCCCCGGACGCGATGTCGGGAAAAACCGGTGTTCCGATCCCCACCCATGTCCCGCGACCTCTCCGACGCCCGCCTCTACGCCATCGTCGATCTCGGCTACACGGCCGCTGCCGACCTGGAGGAGGTCGCCCGTGCCTTGATCGGTGGCGGCGCCGACATCGTCCAACTCCGCGCCAAGGGACACGAGGCCGGGGATATCGAATCGATGGCCCGCCGGCTCCTGCCGGTCTGCCGGGAAGCCGGGGTGCCCTTCATCATCAACGACCATCCGCAGATCGCCCGTCGGATCGGTGCCGACGGTGTCCACCTCGGCCAGGACGATGGGTCCCTGGCCGAAGCCCGCGCCGTCGTCGGTGCCGATGCCATCGTCGGTCGCTCGACCCATTCGCCCGGGCAAGCGGCCGCGGCCGTCGCGGAAGGCTTCGACTACATCGGCTTCGGTCCGCTTTTTCCCACCCCGACCAAACTCGGCCGCCCGGGCATCGGTCTCGACGACATCGCCGCGGTCCGGCAGGACCTCGCCTGCCGCCTGCCGGTCTTCTGCATCGGCGGCATTCGTCGCGCCAACCTGCCCGATGTGCTCGCGGCCGGAGCGAGGCGGGTCGTGATCGTTTCCGACCTCCTCAGCGCCCCCGACATCACCGCAGCGACCGCGCAAGCACGGGAACTCCTGGGCGGAGATTGAAGGTCGGTCCCTTCCTTCACCACGCGGTCATCTTGCGGAATGCCTCGAGCCGCGCCTCGACGTCCTTCTTGGTGATCGCTTCCAGCTGCTGCGTCGAAAACGCCTCGCAGGTGAACGAAGCGACCACCGAGCCATGGGCCACGGCCTGGCGGATGTTCTCGAAGGAATAGTCGCCGCCGGCATGCGAGGCGAGGTAGCCCGCCAGGCCTCCCAGGAAGCTGTCGCCGGCACCGGTCGGGTCGGCGATCCCGCGCAGCGGAAAGGCCGCGCAGCGGAAGAAGGAATCGGGGCAGGGGACCGTGTCCGAGCCGCCATTGGCCGAGAACAGCATCGCGCCGAACTCGCCCAGCTTGATCACCACGAACTTCGGGCCCTTCCCCAACAGGATGCGGCCCGCCTCGATGAAGTTGGAAGTGCCGGTGAAGTCCCGCGCCTCGCTCTCGTTGATCACGAAAAGGTCGAGCTGCTTGAGCACCTCGTGGAGCCGCTCGTTGGCGATCTCGATCCACAGGTCCATCGTGTCGGCGATCACGAACCTTCCACGCTCCGTGCTCCCGACACCGCATTCGCCGAGCATCTGCAGCTGGTTGTCCGGCGACATGTTCGCCAGCACGACGATTTCGGCATCGGCCACCTCCGCCGGCACCTTCACTTCCCAGTTTTCCAGCACGTTCAGGCCGACCCGGTGGGTCACCCGTTCGTTGAGGTTCTCGAGGTACTCGCCGCTCCAGGTGAAGGATTCACCGTCGGAATGCTCGATCCCGCGCAGGTCCACGCCGCGCTTTTCCAGCATTTCCAGATGGGGCTTCGGGAAGTCGTGGCCGACGATGCCCACCAGCCGCACGTCCGGCGCGTAGAAGGTGGCCGCCAGGGCCGCGTATGAGGCCGAGCCGCCCAGCAGGTCGGCTGCTTCCGAGTCCGGGGTCTTCACGTGGTCGATCGCCACCGTTCCACCCACAATCACCGCTGCTGCATCGTTGTTCTTCGTCATCGCGCTGGTCCTTTCACATCCCTCCCCGGACTTCCAGCGCGAATACGCCAAAGCCGCGCCTCTGCCTACGGTGCCGGGATCTCCTCGAGGATCTCGGCGACGATGTTGCGGGCCTCGGTGCCGGCGAGGCGGGCTTCGGGCTCGACGACCAGACGGTGGGCGATGACGTCGGCGGCGATGTCCTGAATGGTCTCGGGAATGACGAAGTCGCGGTCTTCGAACAGCGAGACGGCCTGGGCCACCCGCATCAGCGCCAGCGAGGCGCGCGGGCTGGCGGCGAGCTGGACGTCCTCACGGTGGCGGGTGGCACCGACGATCTCGACGATGTAGCGCCGGAGTTCGTCGCTCAGGCCGACCTGGCGGACGCCTTCGACCATCTCCAGCATGTCCTCGCGGTTGACGCAGGGTTCGATGGCATCGACGGGGTGGCGCTCGGCCTGGTCGGAGAGGATCGCGCATTCCTGCTCGACGGTCACGTAGCCGAGGCGCGAGCGGAGCATGAAGCGGTCCATCTGCGCCTCGGGCAGCGGGTAGGTGCCGCGGAACTCGACCGGATTCTGGGTGGCGATGACGAAGAACAGGCCGTCGAGGTCGTGGCGCTCGCCATCGATGGTGGCCTGGCGCTCGGCCATGGCTTCGAGCAGCGCGGACTGGGTGCGGGGCGAGGCGCGGTTGATCTCGTCGGCGAGCAGGATGTCGGTGAAGACCGGTCCGGGCCGGAAGCGGAACTCCTGGGTCCGGGGATCGAGCACCGAGACGCCGAGGATGTCGGTCGGCAGCAGGTCCGGGGTGAACTGGACGCGCTTGAAGGCGGCACCTTCGATCGAGCGGGCAATGCTTTTCGCCAGGGTGGTTTTGCCGGTGCCCGGGACGTCCTCCACCAGGGCGTGGCCGCCGGCGGCGAAGCAGGCGAGGATGCGGCGCACGGCCTCGTCCTGGCCGAGGACGACCTGGTGAACGGAGGCCTCAAGACGGAGGGCGGTCTGGCGGGGGTCGGACATGGAATTATTCGTCGGCCTCGGCGGCGGGTTGGCAGAGCTTCCCGTGGGCCTCGAGGATGGCTTCGAGTTCATCCACGGCCTCCTGCGGCAGGCGTTCGCCGAGGCGCTTCCAGACCTCGTTGTTGAGGAAGGTCCGGGCGCGGGTGTCGGCGATGTAAAGCACCGCCTCGGCGAGGATCTTCGGGCCGCTCCGGGTGCCGACGATCGGGTGCAGCAGGTGGATCGGATCCTCGTCGGAACCGGGTGGTGGCGAGTGGCGGATGCTGGCGGCGGCCCAGCGGCCGTTCTCGTGCATGCCCACCAGTTCGAGGGTGTTGTGCGCGGGAAGTTCCTGGCCGATGAAGGCGAACAGCCGTCGCACCGAGCGGTCGTCGTCGAACATGGTGGTGCGGGCGATGACCTGGCGCGGATCCTTCGAGTTGAGGGCGTCGATCCAGGCGTTGGCGGCCCGGCGCGCGGCGTCTGGTTCGGGAGTCCCGCTGGCCGGCAGTCCCCCGAGCCGGTCCTCCAGGCCCAGCCCGGCGAGCCACTCGTCGAGGTCCCGCTCCTTGCATTCCTCATACCACGGCCTCAGGGACGCGGGGATGTCCGACACCTCCGGATGGGCCTCGGGATCGAGCTGCCAGCCGTCTTTCCCACGCACCATGAGGATGGGTGAGATGTCGTTCCGGTTGATCCTCGGGTCGAAGGGATTCAGCTCGCAGTGAACGGCGCAGCCGCGGTCGCCTTCGGTCCGGACGTCGAGGGTGAGGCGCAGGTGCGCCGTGTCCCGGTGCCCGCGCCACAGCCGGCTGTAGGACATCAGGGCATGGGCGGCGGCGGTTTCGGTCTCGGCATGGACGAGGCTCAGGAGCGGTTCGAGCTCCGCCGAGGCGAGCCCGAGCATCAGCGCCTCGCCCAGGGCGACGGGGTCCTCGATCGCCCGGTCGCCAGCGTTTTTTTTCATCGCCAGGGGGAAGGAACGCTGCAGCGCCGCGACCGGAAGATTCGGCCCGGCGTCCGGGGCATCGCCCCCGAGCCATGACGGCACGCGCAGCACCCAGCGGCCCGAGTCGGAGCGCCGGAATCCGAGGTTGCGGATCCGGATCTTCTCGACGCTGGAGCGGGATTCGGTCGGATCGAAGAAGCCGATGCTGACCAGCGCCCGGTCCTCCTCGAAGTCGGTGTTGACGGTGGCCCGGAGAATTCTCGGGTCGAGTAGTTCGAGCCAGACGCTTCCCGCCGTTCCGGAACTCCTCAGGCCGGCGGCGATCAGCGACACCGAGTCCCGCCATCCGGCGGGCCGGGGCTCTTCGAGGCCGCCGATCAGGGCGGCGGTGGCGGGCAGGTCGCGCTTGCGGCAGGCATCGAGGAAGAGTTCCGCCAATTCGGCGGGCCCGGCTTCGGCCAGGGTCTTTGCGGGCAGTGCGGCGCGGACCTTGTCGAGCAGGGTGCCTTCGAGGCCTTCGCGCAGGGATTGGAGTTGTTGGGGGCGTTCCTCGAGCATCCACGCTTCGAGCCGGGTCGCCGCCGGGCCGAGTTCCGGATGGTAGCGGATGCCGGTATTCTCGAACGAAGCCGGCACGGGAGCCGGGAGCCACGCCCCGTCCCGCCGGATCAGACCGACGGCGTGGACCTGGGCGGTGGCGGGATCGAAATCGGTGGATTGGGAAATCAGGACGGCCGCCAGTTTGCCGTCGATCTTCTCCGCGGCGACGTCGAGCCGGCCGTGTTCCAACCGGGTGCCGAGGCGGTCGAGGCGCTGCTCGATGCTCTCGAGCTTGGTTTCCGTCACGTCGGGAGAAATCGCCGTCCGGGTGCGCAGATCGAAATCGGCGGATGGCAGCCGTTCGAGGAAGGCGAGCGCCGCGTCCCCGGCTCCGGATGAAGCCATCGCGGAGGAGACCAGCAGGCCGGCGAAGGTGATGGAAACCCGGATCAAAGTTTCTGATGGAAGGGTTCGTCCTCCCGCACCGATCGCACGAATGCGGTCAGCAGGCGAATGGTGTTCTCGATGTCGTCGAGATGCGCGGTTTCCACCACCGAGTGCATGCAGCGCAGGGGAAGCGAGACGAGTGCACTCGGCACGCCACCGGCCTGGTGGAAGATCTTGTCGGTATCGGTGCCGGTCACGCGGCTGCTGGCCTCGTGCTGGAGGGGGATCGATTCCTTCGCGGCGATGTCGATCAGGCGCTCGACGATCAGCGGATGATTGGCGGTCCCGTGGGTCACGGTCGGACCCCCTCCCAAACTCACCTTGCCATGCTGGGCGGCATCGATGTCGGGGGTGTCGGTGGCGTGGGTGACGTCGAGGCAGACGCAGGCATCCGGCCGCAGCCGGTAGGTCGCCATGATCGCACCATGGCCGCCGATTTCCTCCTGCACCGCGTTGAGGCACAGCAGCGACGAGGCCGCCTTCTTCTTGCCCTTGGCGAGTCGCCGCATGACCTGGGCGATGATGTAGGAGCCGATGCGGTTGTCCAATGCCCGGGAAACGAGCCGCTTGTGGGCGAGTTCGGTGGGCCCATCGGAATAGACCGCGTAGTGGCCGACGCGCAGGCCCATCTCTTCGACCTCCTCGGCGCTCGACGCTCCGACATCGACCCACAGCTCGTGGACCTTCGGCGTTTTTTCATCGCTCAGCGAATCGCGCCGCAGGTGGATGGCGGTGTTGCCGATGATGCCGGGGACCTCGCCCTTGTCGCCGAGGATGCGCAGGCGCCGGCCGCGGCCGGTGGCGTGGTCCGAGCCGCCGACGCGGTCGATGCGGAGAAATCCGTCGTCCTGGATGTGGCGGATCATCCAGCCGATCTCGTCGGCATGGGCGGCCAGCATGACCGTGTGATCCGAGCGGCCCTTGAGCGTCGCCCAGGTCGAGCCGTAGGCATCGCAGTCGACCGCGTCGGCGCAGGATCCGAGGTAGTCGGCCCAGACCCGCTGCCCCGGCATCTCGTTGCCGGTGGGGCTGGGGGTTTCGAGGAGTTTGAAGAGAAATTCGCGTTGGTTCTTGGTCATGGCTCGGGGAATTCGGAGTCGTCGTTTTCCAGCAGCTTGTCGATTTTTTCGATGTGCTTCCACGGCACCCGCTTGCGCTGGTACTTGCGCCACAGCACTTCGCGCAGGGCGCTCCAGAGTTCGCGTGGTACCGGATCGACGGCCTGCCAGGTCGGGTCGGTCTTGAGGGTGGTTTGGAACGACCACCGGCCGGCGTGGCGGTTGGCCCGCCAGAAGCGCAGTCCCTCATCCGTGCTGTCTCGCCACTCGTGGGATTCCATCGCGCCAAGCTTCCGGCGGGCGGGCGGAGGTGCCAAGAGCCAAGTTCCAAGTTCGAAGGTCCAAGTTCCAAATGTTGGAGCCGACCAGTCCCTCACCTGAAGTCTTGGCACTTGGAACTTTCTACTTGGAACTTCAGTCCAGCGGCACGATGCGGACCTTGCCCTGGGGCTTGCGGAGGTCGCCGGAAAGGGTGGGGGCCTGGGGTTCGGATGGGGCCGTTTCGCCGCCGAGGGCGTTGCGCAGGGCGCCTTCGACCAACTGGCCGCAGTGGATCTTCATCGGAGGCAGGGGGCCGAGCTCGCCGGTGAGTTCGTCGGCGGACATGTTGGCGGCCTCCTCCGGGGTCTTGCCCTTGAGCATTTCGGTGGCCATCGAGGCGACCGCAATCGCGGTCTGGCAGCCGAAACTCTGGAAGGAAGCCCGGTCGATGACCTTCCGGCCGTCCTTTTCGGTGAATTTGAGCCACATCCGCAGCATGTCGCCGCAGTCGGGCGAGCCGACCGTCCCGATCGAGTCGGCGTCGGACATTTCACCCTGGTTCCGGGGGTCGCTGAGGGCGTCGCGCACCTTGTCTTCGAAATCGCTCATGGGCTGAAGATGGACGGGGCGGCGCGCGGATCAAGCCCGGGCTTGCCACGGGCGGCGGCGGGAAGTGTGATGACGAGCGCAATCCCATGCACTTCCTCGGAATCGAAATCGGTCATCACTCGGTGCAGGTCGGGGCGCTCGATCTGGAAGGCGCCCGGATGGTCGCTCAGAGTTCGCGCCCGATCGAGTGGATCGAGGGGCTTCCGGAGGGCTATGCGGAGCAGGATCCCGCGAAATGGATCAGTGCCCTGGACGAGGCCCTCCGCGCCGTGCTGGAAAAGCTCGGCGATGCCCGGTCGGCGGTGACGGCGATGGCGGTGACGGCACCGGCCGGGGGGCTGGTGGTGCTCGACGGCGACGACCGGATCGTGCGTCCGGCGAAGCTGGGATGCGACCGCTCGGCCCGGCCGGAAGTCGAGGAACTCGGCCGGACCTTCGGCGGCGGGCCGGGGCTGATCGAAATGACCGGCAATGCTCCGGGTGCGGGGTCCACCGCCGCCCAGTTGCTGTGGCTCAGGCAGCACGAGGCGAAGCATTTCCAACGCGCCGAACGGATTTTCACCACCGCGGACTTCATCGGCTACTGGCTCACCGGCGAGGCCGGGATCTCGGTTTCCTCGGCGGCAGCGGGCGGTCTGATGGATGTGGCCGCCGGGCAATGGTGTGCGCCGCTGGTGGATTTCATCGACGAGGGACTGTCGGGACGCCTGCCGGCCATTCTTCCACCCCGGCCCGCGCGCGGGCTGCTGCGCCCGTCGCTGGCACGCAACTGGGGCCTGCCGTCCGGGGTGCTGGTCGCCAGCGGCAGCGAGGCCGGAGCCGCCGCGCTCTTCGCATCCGGTGCCGCGATTCCCGGAAACCTGCTGGCCGATGTGTCTCCCGATGGCGCCCTGGTCGGGTTGTCCGAGGAGGTGAGGGTCGATTACCGGGGCGAGGCGACGGTCGGCCGCGGGATCGGCGGCCACGGTTTCACCCGGATGGCGATGCGCAACGTGGTCGCCGCGACCGAACTGGTGCGGCGCCACTACGGGTGGGGCATGCCGGAGTTCGACCGGATGATGGCGGAGGCCTCGCCCGGCGCGGATGGGCTACTGTTCCTGCCGTACTTGCGGGGCGAATCGGTGCCGCGCCTCCCCGAGGCGAAGGGGGTGCTGCATGGAATCACGCTCGACAACTACACGCCCGCCAATCTCGCCCGCGCGGCGGCCGAGGGCGTCGCGCTTGGCTTCGGCTACGCCATGAGCCGGCTCAACGACATCGGCTTCGAGCCGGCGGAAGTGAGGCTGACGCGCGACATCGGTCCCACTGCCGGGCAGTTGCTGGCCGATGTCTTCGGGGCGCCCGTGGTGACCGTGACGGGCGGCGGGGGAGCGCTTGCCGGGGCGGCGATGCAGGCGGCGGTGGCCTACTTCGAAGAGCGCGGCGAGGACCTCGGGTTCGATGAGATCGCGGGCTACGTGGTGGCGGCCAACGAGGCGACCCGGCGGACGCCGGACGCCGCGCGACATGCCTTTTACGAAGACCTGCTGGCGCGCCAGCAGTATCTGGCGGAGACCCTGCACGAGAGCGGATTCCTCTGATGGGCAACGAGGTTCGTGAGAGTCCCAAGGCGACGCTTCTCGGCACCCTCGCCGGGTGGGTCATGCGCCTGTGGTGTGCGACGCTCCGTTTCGAGATCGAGGACCGCGCCGGTCTCGGGAAATCCGATGGAATCCAGGGTCCGGTGATCTATGCCCTGTGGCACAACCGGATTTTCGTGGTGCCGGCCGCCTGGCGGCGGCTGTGCGGGAGATCGCGGAAGTGTGTCGTGCTCACGAGCGCGAGCCACGATGGCGCCATGCTGGCCCGGGCGGTCGGGGTGTTCGGGCTGGGATCGGTTCGCGGCTCGTCCTCGCGACGCGGGGCGGCGGCGCTGGTCGCCTTGCGCAAGGCACTGAGGAAAGGGGACGACGCCTGCGTGACGCCGGATGGCCCGCGCGGTCCGCGCTACTCGTTGCAACCCGGGGTGGTGAAGGTGTCCGAGGCATCGACGGCACCGGTGATTCCGATCCATGTCGAGTTTGCCTCCGCGTGGCGGTTGAAGAGCTGGGACCGGTTTCACCTCCCCAAGCCCTTCAGCCGCGTGCGCGTCATTTTCGACGAGGCGCTTGCCGTTCCGGCGGGGCTTTCGGATGCTGCCTTCGAAGCGTGGCGGGACCGTGTCGAGGCGGTTCTGCGTAGCGGGGTCGAAGACTTTCACGAAGAATCATGAGCAATGTGATCGATGGCAAAGCGGTGTCCGCGGCGGTACTCGAGGAGTGCCGCGCGGAAGTCGGGCAGTTGAAGGCGGATGGCATCACCCCGGGACTCGCGGTGGTGCTGGTGGGCGAGGATCCGGCGTCGAAGATCTATGTCGGATCGAAGGTCCGCACCTGCGGGGATCTCGGTCTGCACTCGCGGAAGATCGAGCTGTCGGCCGAAACCACGCAGGACGAACTGCTCAGGGTGGTGGAGGAGCTGAACGCCGACCCGGCGATCCACGGGATTCTCGTGCAGAGTCCGCCGCCACCGCACATCGACGAGGAGGCGATCGTGCGCGCGATCGATCCGCGCAAGGATGTCGACGGATTTCATCCGGAGAATGTCGCCAAGCTGGTGCTCGAGGATCAGAGCGCCTTCGTCCCGTGCACGCCGGCGGGCTGCATGCGACTGCTCGAGGAGGCCGGGGTGGAAACCAAGGGAGCCAACGCCGTGGTCATCGGTCGCAGCATGATCGTCGGCAAGCCGATGGCGCTGCTCCTGATGGCGAAAGGTTCGGACGCGACGGTGACCGTCGCCCATTCCCGCAGCCGGGATCTGCCGGCGATTTGCCGCGGTGCGGACATCGTCATCGCCGCGGTCGGCCGCCCGGAAATGGTGACCGCCGACTGGGTGAGGGACGGCGCCGTGGTGATCGACGTCGGCATCAACCGGGTCGATGATGCCTCGAAGAAGCGCGGCTACCGGTTGACCGGCGACGTCGCCTACGACGAAGTCGCGCCCAAGTGTTCGGCCATCACGCCGGTGCCGGGTGGCGTCGGGCCGATGACCATCGCGATGCTGATGAAGAACACGCTCAAGGCGGCCCGGCAGTTGGGCTGAGGCTTGGGTTGTGGGCTTGGGTTGTGCGGCCCCCTAAAGGGGGAACTACGAACATAACAGGCGGGCGAGTTGGGTTCGTAGTTCCCGCTTCAGCGGGTCTACATCGCCGGATCATCCCAGCCCTTTCCATATTCCAGGATGGGATAGTCCTTCCATACTGTCTCGGCCTGCTTCTTTCCGACTTCCTGCAAGTAGTCGGAAGCGCTCGACCACGGCCAATCCTGCCAGGTCTGCGCGTAGCCATGACGCACCGGATTGTGGTGAATGTAGTTTAGCGACGCCCAGAAATGTCCGGAGTCGCGGATCGCTCGATCGGAGGTGCCGTGCCAGATCTTTCGCCCTCGCCTTTTCTCCTCGCGGTTCCATTGAAACGAGGTGCGGCCATGGAGTTTTCCAAGCGACTGAACCAGGCCCTTCAAATCCCCGCTCCGGATCAAGAGATGGTAGTGATTCGGTAGAACGCACCAGGCGACAGGTGCGTTTGGCAAGGCATTGATGAGGTTTTCGGAGAAGGAGGTCATTCGCTCCGGGCAGAGGCCGATATGTGGACGGTGCTCGTAGCAGGCAGCGGATAGGATAAAGTGTCGGGTGCCCTCGTGAAAGTGCGGAGGACGATGCCAGGGGCGACTGAGTTTCTGTCGGTGCAGCAAGACCCCGGCGCGTTGGGCCGGGGTGAGGCTGCGCCAATGGTAAGGCATCGTTTTGAGAGGTGGCGGAAGACCCGCTGAAGCGGGAACTACGAACTGAAGTGGCGGTCCGGCAGGGTGGTGCGGAGGATGGTGGAGTCCCCGATTGCGGTCAACGGCGCGCCACCTGCAGGCAGCAGGAAGAAGTCGCCTTTTCCAAAGGTGCGCCCGTCCGGGCTGCTGGCGCGGCCTTCGGCGACGGAAAAGATCGAGAACCGCGCGTCGGCGTTGCCAAAAGCCTGACCGCTGGCGGGTTCCAGCTTCTCCACGCGGAAATGCTCGCATTCGGCGATCACCGATCCGCGAGGCGGATCCATGCCGGGCTCGTGGTCATTGAAGTCGATGCTGCGCATCGATTCGTCGACATGGAGGTCGCGCGGCTTGCCGTCGAGCCCCATCCGGTTCCAGTCGAAGACCCGGTAGGTGGTGTCGGAGTTCTGCTGGATCTCGTGGATCAGAAAGCCCGCACCGATCGCATGCAGGCGGCCGGACGGAATGAAGATGGACTCGCCGGTCCGGGGTTCGATCGCGTGGACGGCTTCGGCGACCGAACCATCGGCCAGGGCGGATTCGAACTGCTCCCGCGTCACGCCCTTCTTCAACCCGGCATACAGTCTGGCACCGGCATCGGCCTTGGCGATGTACCACATCTCGGTCTTCGGCTCGCCGCCGAGGGCAGGGGCGATCGCGGCCGGAGGATGGACCTGGATCGAAAGGTCGTCGCGGGCATCGAGGACCTTGATCAGCAGCGGAAACCGCCCGGCATCCGGCAGTCCTTCGCCGAAGATCTCCCGCCGCCGGGTTGTCCACAGCTCATGGAGGGTGACGCCTGCGAGGGGACCCTGCGCGACCACCGACTGCTCTTCCTCGCGGTCGACGATTTCCCAGGACTCGCCGTAGGGGGCGTCGTCGGGAAGTTTGCGGCCGTATTCGCTGGCGAGCATCCGGCCGCCCCAGACGCGTTGCTTGTAGAGAGGGGTGAAGGTGATCGGAAGCATGCCGGAAAAGTAGGGTGCGGGGTCCGGGAAGTCGAACCCGGGCTGGATCATCGTTTGACCGGGCGGGCAGACCGGTGTCATGAAGGGGGTGATGTCATTCCTTCTTCGAAAGGCCACGGCGATCCTCGCCCTGCTGTTTTGTCTCGGCGCGTTGACGCTGCGGGCGGCGGATTTCGGGACGCTCGATGCCTTGTCCGAGGATTTGCAACAGGCGGAAACGAGGCTTGAGGCCTCGGAGTTGGACGAGTCCTTCAAAATACCCGTTCGTGAGACGCTTACCAAGACCGCGCAGCGGTTGGAAGAGGCCCGGGACGACCTCGCGCAGACGGTGGCGCTGAAGGCGACGACGCCTGGCTTGCCCGACGCGATCCAGCAGGCGCAGACGACGCTGGAGGAACTGCCCGATCCCTCCGGCGTGGAGGTGACCCCGCCGGACGGAACGGCCGACCTGCGGGGGCGGTTCGAACTCGTGCAGTCCGAGGTGGCGAAACTGGAGAGCGAGCTTTCCGAAAGAGGGCGGGAGCTGGACGAGCTGAGGGATCTTCCGGTTGAAATCAGCAACCGTCTGCCATCGGCCAATGCCGAGTTGTCGCAGGCGAAGGCGATGGTGGCCGGGTCGGGCGATATCGAGAATCCCTCACTCGCCCAGACGGCGGACCGGCTTGCGTTGGAGGTCGAGAGCGCGGCGTTGAGCGCGGAGGTCGCCCTGCTGGAGGCGCAGCGGGTGGACCAGCCGCAGCGCGAGCAGCTGGCGGAACTCGAGTTGGAAATCCTCAAGCAGCGCCTCGCCATCGAACGCTCCAAGCTGGCCACTCTCGAGCAGGCCTGGAGCAGGCAGGTCGGCGGCGAGGTCGGCCAGTTGCGGCGGAGTGTTTCGACGCTCGCCGCAGCGGTTCCCGATGCCAGGCCGGACTTGGCCGGCGTGGCGGGCGGCCTGCCCGAGTTGCTCGATGACCTCGAGCAAACGGTTGGGGACCTCGACCGGGCGTTCGTCCATTCGAGCACCGTCCGTGAACGGCTTGGCGACCTGCGGCGCGCCAATGAGAAGATCCGGAGGCAGGTCCAGCTCACGGGTCTCGAGGGTGCGTTCACCCAGATGCTGCTCGAACAGCTCCAGCAACTGCCCGATGCGCGCGTGCTCGACTACGACTTGAATCAAATCGAGCGCGAACTCTCGAATGCCCAACTCGAGGGCCTGCGGATCGAAAGCCTGCAGGAGGAGCAGGACAGCCTGGAGACCCGATGGGAGGGCGATGCCGGGGCCGAGCCCCTGTTGGAAACCCGCGCCGATGTACTCGAACGCTACGAGACAAGCCAGCGCACCCTCATCCGCACCCTCGCGGATCTCGGTGCGGATCAGGAAGCCTACGGCAACCTCGTGCTCGAACTCCGCGAGTTCCTTTCGGATCAGCTTTTCTGGAGGCGCAGTTCGGAGCCGATCGGGTCACGCTTTCTCCAGGGCCTCTCCCGCTCGTCACCCATCTTGTTCTCCGCCGGATCATGGGGCGGCATTTTTGATTCATTGCGGGATGTTCCCCGGAGGCATCCCTTGGCGACCGCCATCATCCTCGTTCTGGTGGTCGGTCTTTTGATCCCGCGACGCCGCTTGCGGCAGTCGATCGAAAACAGCGGCCGGAGGATTCGCAGGATTTCCACGGATCGCCTCATTCACACCTTCCGGGGACTGCTGGCGACCCTGCTTCTGGCCCTGCCGGTGCCGCTGGTTCTCGGGTTCTTGTCGTGGGCCCTCGCGAGTGATCCGGATCCCGATCCCTTTGTCCGCGGGGTTGGTCATTGGCTGGGCTGGGCGGGATGGTCGCTGATGTGGGTTTTCTCGCTCCGGGAACTTGCCGCCGATGGCGGTATCGGGCGGGTTCACCTCGGCTGGGAGGCGGACTCGGCGCAGGCCCTCAGGAAGTGGCTTCCGCGACTTGTGGCCTTGTATTTGCCGGCGCTGTTCGTGGTGATGATCACCCTCTTCGATGGGAAGTTGCACGCGTTTGACAGCCTCGGGCGTCTCGCCTTCATCCTCTCGCAGGCGGCGCTGGCGTGGGCGATGGTGGGGCTGTTCCGGCCGGACACGGGCGTCTTCGCGACGCTCATCCGGGAGCGTCCCGACCGCTTGTTGGTGAAGTCCCGCCTGCTCTGGATGAGCCTGCTCGTCGGATTTCCGCTCGGGCTCGGCGTGATGGCGTGGGCCGGTTACGTCCTCACGGCCTTCCTCCTCAGCGAGCAGTTTCTCCTGATCCTCCGCTGGGTGGCGGTCGGGGTCGTGGTCTATGGCGTGGTGCTGCGCTGGTTCATGATCCGGCAGCGTCGCCTTGCCCTGACGGAGGCCATCGAGGAGAGGAAAGCCCGCCGCGATGCCAGCGACAAGACGGAGGAGGAGGGGGAAGAGATGGTGATGGTGGACGACGATCGCATCGAACTCGGCCTGGACGATGTCGCGCGCCAGACCCGGCGTTTGCTGCGCTCGCTGGTCGGGGTCGGCGTATTGGTCGCGATCGCCTACGGCATCACCCGGACGCTTCCGCTCGAACAAGCGGCCCAGTACCTGTCGATCGGTGTCAGCCTCGATTGGATCGGAGTCGCGAAGGCCCTGCTCATCGCCATGGTCGTCCTTACGGTGATCAAGAATCTTCCGGGTTTGGTCGACCTGTTGGGCTTCCGTGAAGCCGGCATGGAGCCGGGCACGCGTTACGCGGTCGCCACGCTTTGCCAGTATGCCCTCGGAGCGATCGGACTGTTTTCCATCGCCAGCGTCCTCGCCCTCGACTGGTCGCGTTTCGGTTGGATCGCCGCCGCCCTGAGCGTCGGCCTCGGCTTCGGTCTCCAGGAAATCGTCGCCAACTTCGTCTGCGGCATCATCCTGCTGTTCGAGCGACCGATGCGGGTGGGTGACGTGGTCACGGTCGGCGAGGTGACCGGCACGGTTTCGCGGATCCGCATGCGGGCGACCACGATCACCAACTGGGAGCGGCAGGAGTTCGTGGTGCCGAACAAGGATTTCATCACCGGATCCCTCATCAACTGGACGCTGAGCAGCCCGCTGAACCGGATCACCATCAATGTCGGGGTCGCCTACGGCAGCGACACGGTGAAGGCACGGCGGATTCTCACCGAAATCGCCGAGGCCCACCCGGTGGTGCTCGAGGATCCCGCGCCGCTGATCAACTTCGAGGCCTTTGCCGACAGCACGCTCAACCTGAGCATGCGCTGCTACCTGCCGAACATGGACAACCGCCTCAGGACCATCACCGAGATCCACGAGGAGATCGATCGCCGCTTCAAGGAGGCCGGCATCGAGATCGCCTTCCCGCAGCGGGATCTGCACGTGCGGACGGTGCCCAACGAGCTGATCCGGGGCGGAGCCGCTCCGGCCGGGGAGGCTTGAGCAGGGTCCTTAGCTTTTCCTGATATTCCGGTTCCGGAAAACTAGCCTTGCTCCGGTCGGGCGCTCGGGGGATGCTGGGGAGCGCGATATTTTCATGGCGAGGAAGGACAACCGGAAGCGTGGCACCAGGACCGAGGCGCCGAAATGGTCGAATGAGGTGACCGGGATCATCCTGATTGGTCTCGGTCTGCTGGCGTTTCTGGCGGTGGTTTCCTTCACGGTCATGGACCTGCCGGTGTGGGGGATTGGCAAGGACATCGCGCCCGCTGCCGAGGCCCGGATGCCCCGCAAGAACCTGATCGGCGGGGTCGGCACCCTGCTCGGGCTGGCCCAGATCTTTCTCTTCGGAAAGGCGGGCTTCGTCGTGCCGGTGGCCTTGATCTGGTTCGGGGTGGTCAAGCTGGTCTTCGACGGCCGGCTGTGGCCGAGGACGATGATCGGCTTCGCGGTGCTCGCCATCGCCGGGGCGGCCTTCCTGCACGCCGGATGGGGCGAGCGGGGGGAGTTGATGAGTGCCGGGGGCGTGATCGGGAGGTTGATCGCCGGATTTCCGCCGAGGGTGGAGGAGCCGGGGTTCGATCCACGGCTGGTGCCGCTGATCGGGAAGTGGGGCACGCTGATCCTGACCAGCTGCGGGTATCTGGTGTCGTTGATTCTTCTCACCGGCCAGCGGCCGTTCCGGTTCATCAAGGGGACCTTCGGCCTGATTGCCGGTGGCATCCGGAAATTTCGCGAGCGGAGGAATGAATCGAAGGCCGACCGTGAACGCCGCGAGCGGATGGAGGCGGAGAAGGACAAGGAGAAGGAACGGCGACGCAAGGAACGGGAGGCGGCCCGGGAGGCGAAGCAACGGGAGAAGGATGCCGAGGCACCGCAGACCGAGTTGCCGCTGCGCGAAACCCCGGCCCCGCAGATCATCGATGCTTCGCAGCGGCGGGTCGATGCCCCGAAGCCCGGTGACAAGCCCTTCGAGCGGAAGAAACCGGAACACCAGTTCCTCTCGACCAGCGGCTTCGAGGACTACGAGCTTCCGGGATTCGACCTGCTCGATGACATCGAGGACGCCGAGGAGGCTCCCGAAGCCAACCGTGACCTGCTCCTGGCGACGCAGAAGAACATCGTCGACACGCTCCGCTCATTCGGCATCGAGACGAGTCCGGGCGACATCACCCGTGGCCCGACGATCACCCGCTACGAGATTTATCCGAGCGCCGGTCTGCGGGTGTCGCGCATCGCACAACTCGAGGCCGACATCGCCCGCGCGACCCGGGCCGAGCGGATCAACATCCTCGCGCCGATCCCCGGCAAGGACACGGTGGGCATCGAACTGGCGAATTCCAACAAGGTGGCGGTGCACCTTCACGAGCTTTTGCAGGATCCCGAGTTCCGCTCGGCGAAGAAGAAGATCCCGCTCGCGCTCGGCAAGGATGTCTATGGCAAGACGGTCATCGGCGATCTCGCCGCCATGCCGCACCTGCTGGTCGCCGGCGCGACCGGCTCGGGCAAGTCGGTCTGCATCAACTCGATCATCGCCTCGATGCTGTTCAAGTTCGGCCCGGACGAACTGCGCTTCATCATGGTCGACCCGAAGGTGGTCGAGATGCAGATGTACAACAAGCTGCCGCACCAGGTGGTGCCGGTGGTCACCGATCCGAAGAAGGTGGTCGCCGCCCTCAAGTGGGTCGTCAACGAGATGGAGAAGCGCTACCGCGTCTTCGCCAAGTGCGGCGTCCGGAACTTCGATGGCTTCAACAATCGCGTCCGGCCGGAAAAAGAGCAGCCGGAGGAGGCCCCCGAGCCGGAGCCGGAGGAGGAAGTCGATCAGGAGCAGATCGACGCGATCGCCGAAGCTCTGGAGAGCGGCGACCTCGGTCCCGAGGCCGAGGAACACGAGGAGGAGCCCGACGAGGAGGACATCCCGGACCGCTTCCCCTACATCGTCGTCATCGTCGATGAGCTGGCCGACCTGATGCAGACCGCACCGGCGGACGTCGAGATGAACATCGCTCGCATTGCCCAGAAGGCGCGCGCGGCGGGCATCCACCTCATCATCGCCACCCAGACGCCGCGGGCGGATGTCGTCACCGGCATCATCAAGGCCAACATCCCCTGCCGCATCGCCTTCCAGGTTTCCTCGCAGCTCGACTCCCGCGTGATCCTCGACACCAAGGGCGCCGACAAACTCGTCGGCAAGGGCGACATGCTCTACCTGCCGCCGGGCTCGGCGAAGCTGGAGCGGGCCCAGGGTGCCTTCGTCGCCGACGAGGAGGTCGAACGGCTGGTCAACCACTGCGCCGGCCAGGCCGACCCGAACTACGAGGAGGACGTCCAGGCCACCATCGAGAGCGGCGCTGCCGACGATGGCGAGGAAGAGGTTTCCGACGCCGACGAGGAGATGATCATCAAGTGCATCGACGTCGTCCGCCAGGAGCAGAAGTGCAGCACCAGCCTGCTGCAGCGCCGCCTGCGGCTCGGCTACACCCGCGCCGCCCGCATGGTCGACATCCTCGAGCAGCGCGGCATCGTCGGTCCCGGAGACGGCGCCAAGGCGCGCGAGGTGTATGTGAAGTGAGCGTGGAGTCAGGAGTCAGGAGTCAGGAGTCAGGAGTCGGGAGTCGGGAGTCGGGAGTCGGGAGTCGGGAGTTGGGAGTTGGGAGTTGGGAGTTGGGAGTTGGAACTCGGAAGGCCGGGGGACGACGCCGGAGGTGTCGAATGTTGGTAGCCGGTGGTTGAGCGAGGAACGAGCGACACCGCCGGACCAGGGAAAGCGAGAAAACCGCACCCCGGCAGGGGTGCCACAGGTTATGCCAACTCCGCCCGAATTGCCTCCTGCACTTCTTCGAGGTCCCTCCGGCTGTCAATCACGTGGGCGAATGGTTCGTCCTTGAGCGAGAGGAAGATGTCGCGGCATTTTTGTAGAGCGTCCCGCCTTTCGAACTCATTGGCGGCGTCACCGCGGGAACCAATCCGATCCAGCGCTCTGTCCACATCGAGATCGAGGATGAAAAGATGATCCGGCACCGGCGCGAAGGTCTCGTTCTTGCGCCGGATTTCCGTCGGGTCGAATCCCCGCACGCCCTGATAGGCCATCGTCGAAAAGTAATAGCGGTCGAGAATCACCACCTTGCCGGCCTCAAGGGAGGGTTGGATCAACTCGTCGACGTGCTGCTTCCGGTCCTTGAGGAAATACTCCAGTTCATCCTCCGCCGAGAGGCGCCCGGTCGAGGCCGACTCGCGCAGTTTCCGGCCCCACGGGCCGTCGGTCGGCTCGCGGCTGGTCACCACCTCCCGTCCCTGTTGCCCGAACCACTCC
Source organism: Verrucomicrobiaceae bacterium E54 (assembly GCA_022548915.1). Lineage (GTDB taxonomy): Bacteria > Verrucomicrobiota > Verrucomicrobiia > Verrucomicrobiales > Akkermansiaceae > Haloferula. The sequence goes on along the minus strand of JAKZES010000015.1, from coordinate 63,704 downwards.
GCCAGCAGGCGGGACTGGGTCGACTTGCCGGTGCCGTCGATGCCTTCGAGGACGATGAACATGGCGGGAGACTGACCGAGCTGGGTTCCAAGTGAAAAGTTCCAAGTTCCCATCGAGCCCGCCAGCCTGGGTGGAAGGAGTGGCCCTGCGGCAAAGAGCGGGAAGTGGACCACCCGGCTTTACGGCTTCGACAACGAGTTCGCCTTTGATGTTTCCCAAGTGGATCCGACCGTGACCTACAAGCTCGTTGAGGCCACGGGCGAGATCCTCTACGAGCTGGCCCTCAGGCGCAGTGAGCTGACCCCTACCTAGAGGACTCCGGCTCGCGAAATGCCCCGGGCGTGGTGCCGAACTGCCGACGGAAGCGGGTGGCGAAGTGCTGGCTGGAGTTGAAGCCCACCGCAAAGGCGATGTCGGTGACGGGGCGTTGCGGGTCTTCCCTCAGCAGCCGTGCGGCGTGGGCCAGCCGAGTCCGACACAACTGGTCGGACGGGGTCGCGTTGAAGATCTCCTTGCACGAGGCGTTGAGATAGGTCGGACCGACCCGGCAGGCCCGCGCCATTTCGGCCACCGTCCAAGGCTCGGCGGCGATCTCGACGCTGGCCTCGAGACCGTGGAAGAAGCCCCGCACCGTCGGGTCGAAACCGTGCGGGTCGTTTCCAGGGTCGGTCGCCTCGCTGGCGATGATTCGGGCGACCGCGACCAACAGGTGGTTCACGGTGTCGGCGAGATGGGCGGCTTCCAGCGGACCGGAGTCCGCGAGGCGTCGGCAGGAATCCTCGAGAAAGGGTGTCAGTGACCGTCCTTCATCGACGGCATGGCAGCGGGGGCTGGCACGAAAGATCCGCAGTAGCTCGCGTCTGGACTCCGGGTCGGGTCCAATCCACTTCGGAAACTGCCACTGCTGGCCGTCCTTGCGGTTCTCGACATCGAGGATGAGCCAGAACATTCGGCATGGTCGGATTGCCGGGTCGCCGAGCCGGTGGCGCTGCCACGGGCGGGTGATGGTGATGTCGCCGGGGCGCAGCAGCACCGATTCACGGTCGGTGGCGAAGACCGTCTCGCCGTGCAGCAGGTAGCAGATCTCGATGCCCTCGTTGCGGTGCATCGGCAAGCCCCACGATTGGGGACCCACGGCATCCCAATAGCCGATGGTGCGGAGGCCGGGCAGGCGTCCGCGGCCGAGCGGCGTGCCGGGGTACTGGCCGCGGACGCGGGCCTCCATTTTGACCTCGCCGCGGGTGACCGCCTGCCGCAGGGGCTGGCAGTCGTCGGCTTGGTGCGCTGGATCCCCGGTGTTCATGAAAATTCGCGGTCGATGGGGAACGCGAGGCCGGAGGGGACCTGCTGGGATGCCGCCATGGCCACGTTCAAGATCGCGATCAATATGGAATTCTGTCGCTCGGCGGACAAGTCATTCGAGGCGGGGGTGAAGATCGCGTCGGAACTCGGCTACGAGTGGATCGAGCCGATGGTGCACACCGGCTGGGAGCTGCTCAGCGAGGTCGAATACTTTCACTCGTTCTCGATGGAGGAGGACCCACTGCTGATGAAGGAAATCTGCGACCGCCACGGCGTGAAGGTCGCCAGCCTTTCCGCGCACTCGCCCCTGATGAAGCCCGAGGCGGCGGTCGACCGCCTGACCCGCGCCGCGGTGCTGGCCACCTTCGTCGGCTGCGATTTCCTCAACACCGACGAGATGGTCAGGCCGGAGTGGATGGACGACGACTTCGCCCACGACACGATGCGCTACACCCTGACCCGCATCGAGCAGGTCTGCGCGCGTCATCGCAAGTACCTCTGCATCGAGCCCCACGGCATCTACACCGCGCACACCGACGGTCTGATGCGGATCGTCAACCTGGTCGATTCACCGTGGATCCAGGTCAACTGGGACACCGGAAACAGCTACCTCGCCGGCCTGGAGGATCCGTACGAGGCGCTGGAAAAGGTCCGCGACCGGGTCTTCCACATCCACGCCAAGGACATCTCGATGGAGCACAGCGAGCGCGAGAAGGGCAAGGTCACCGGAACGCCGGTGGGCTGCGCCTGTGGCGATGGAGTGGTCGATTGGGAACGGGTGATCCGGATCATGGAGCCGGTGGACCGCGAGATCTTCCTCAGCGTCGAATGCGGGACGATCGACGAAGCCGCGAGAAGCCTCGACTTCCTGAGGAAGCAGATCGGGGCCTGAAATCCATCTCCAGAGCCCGACCGGACCGCGAATTTTGCGAAAGACCTCTCCCATCATGCTGAATCCACAAGACGAAGCTCGCACAACCGTATCACCCCGACAGTGCATGAAACATCCCGCGCGACGTGAATTCCTGAAGCAGTCCGCCATGATCGCGGCCTTGCTCGGCACCCCCGGATTGCTGCGTGCAGGTGGTGGGACCGACGCCTGGCGGCCGAGACTCGCTCTGTCATCGGTGATGTTCTCCGACCTGTCGCTCGAGGAACTTTGTCGGCAGGCAGTGGAGCTGGGGTTCAAGGGAATCGACCTGTGGGGGCCCTTCGGCGATTGCCGCCATCTGGCCCGGGCCCGCGAACTCGGTGTTGATGAATTCCGCAAGCTGCTCCGGGCGCACGACCTCGAGATCGGTGCCTGGACGACCTACCGGACCAAGGGCCACGACGAGGGGTTTCCCGGCTTCGCCGAGTTCATCGGTGGCTGTGGCGGCGGGGTGGTGGTTCGCGAATCGAAGTATGGAAGCTTCGCCGCCGATCAACTCGACGCGGCCATGCGAGAGTTCTTCGCAGAGCTTCGTCCGGAGATCGAACTTGCCCGCAAACACAAGGTCCGCCTCGCGATCGAGAACCACGGCCACGCCCTTCTTGACTCCCCGCAGTCCTTCGAAGCGTTCAAGCGACACAACCCCGCGCCCGATGTCGTGGGCCTCGGCGTGGCGCCCTATCACCTGCAGAAGCGCAAGGCCGATGTGTCCGAGGTGATCGGCATCTGCGGCGACCATTTGCTGTTCTTCTACGCGTGGCAGTCGGCGGGCGGGACCAAGCAACTGCCCGGTCACGGGCCGGCCGACTTCGAGCCGTGGATGCGGGCCCTTTCCGCGGTGAACTATTCCCACTGGATGACCCCCTTCATGCACGGCGGACTGCCGCAGGACGAAATGGCGGCGGCGGTCGCCAAGGCCGTGGATTATCTCCGAAACGACGCAACTCCCAACGAACCATGAAACCAATCAGGCGAAGAGATTTCCTCAAAGGGGTGGCCGCGACCGGTGCGGCGGTCGGCTTCCCCACCATCGTTCCGGCGCAGGTCGTTGCCGGGCGGGGCCGGGTGATGCCCAACGACCGGGTGAATGTGGGGCAGATCGGCTGTGGCAACATTTCCGACTACTTCCACCGCAGCCAGCTCAGGCAGATGGACGACGTGCGCGTGGTGGCCACCTGTGACGCGTTCCGGTCCCGGGCGGTGACCCGCGCCAGCCAGTACAACAAGGACTACGGCAGCGAGGTCGCGACGGTGAACGACGACTTCCGCGAGTTGCTTGCGCGCGAGGATGTCGATGCGGTGATCGTGGCGGTGCACGACAACTGGCACACGCCGATGTCGATCGCCGCGGTGCGTGCCGGCAAGGACGTGTATTGCCAGAAGCCGCTGGCGCTCGACTACAGCCAGACCCCCATCCTGCGTGAGGCGGTCAGGAAACACGGGCGGGTGTTCCAGTTCGGCACCCAGTACCGTTCACAAGGGCGCTACCGGCAGATGGTGGAGCTGGTCCGCAACGGATACATCGGCGAGCTCGAGCGGATCGACGTGTGGAGCCGCAACGTCCACAACGACAAGGCGAAGTATCACGTCGCCCCCTACGGATCGACCGAGGAGGTGCCGGTGCCGGATGGCTTCAACTTCGATGCGTGGCAGGGGCCGTCGCCGATGGTGCCCTACACGGTGGACCGTTGCACCAACTGGGGCGGCTTCCATTGTCCGGAGACATCGCTCGGCTTCCTTGCCGGCTGTGCGATCCACCCGCTCGGCGTCGCGCAGTGGGGGAACCGGAGCGACGACACCAGCCCGGTTCGCTACGAGGGCACCGGCAACATCCCGGACGAGGGGATCTACCGCACCCTCGAGCACTGGGACATGAGCTGCGAGTACGCGAACGGCGTGATCCTTCGGCTGATGGACACGCGGGCCGCGCAACCGGTCGTCGCCGGCTATCACGACAAGGAATGGCGGGGCGACGACGGGGTCGTCTTTCACGGAACGGAGGGCTGGATCGGCAACATCTCCGGCGGTTTCGATGCGAGCGACCGCCGCCTGTGGAAAAACGAATTCAGGAGCGACGACGAACGCCTGCCGGTGTCGAAGGAGCACAACCGCAACTTCATCGACTGCGTGAAGTCGCGCGAGGAGCCGATCTGCCCGGTGGAAATGGCGATCCGCTGCGACGCCATCTGCCACCTCACCCGCGCCGCCGCGCTCACCGGCAAGGCGGTCGAGTGGGACCCGGAGAAGGAAAAGGTCGTCGGCAATCCCGAGGCCGCAAAAATGCTGGGCCCGCAACCCGTTCGCGAAAAGTGGCGGGTGTGCTGAGGGCAGGATGAGCGGGCACCCCGAGGGCGTGGGCGATCCGCTCACGGCGCTTGTCCACGCTGTGAACGCACGCCCGGCTGGATTGCCCTCGCTCCGCTCACGCCATCCCGACGTGCGCTCGCCGCCGCTCGCGATGGGATGCTCACGGCGCTTGTCCACGCTGTGAACGCACGCCCGGCTGGATTCGAACCAGCGACCATCCGCTTAGAAGGCGGGTGCTCTATCCAACTGAGCTACGGGCGCTTGCGCGGGCCGAGGGGTAGCTTCGATTCCGGGCCGAGACAAGACTGGAGGCGGGGAGCTTGATCTGATGAACTTACTCCCATGCAGGCCCAGCCCCCGCCTCAGATGCCCGCGCCGATGCCGACCCCGCAGTCCATCCAGGACGCGGAGCACCTTCGACTCCTGTCGATCTTCCACTACGTGATGGCCGGGCTCGCGGTCCTCGGGGCGTGCTTCGCCGCAATGTACGCCCTGATCGGCGTGTTCTTCGGGGCGATGATTCCGGTCGCCGCGACTTCCGGCGGTTCGGGTGCGGGAAGCAGTTCGGGGATGTCGCCGGCCGATGCGCGGGTCTTCGAGATGATGGGGTGGGTCTATGGGTTCTTCGGCGGTCTGGGGGCCCTGTACGCCCTCGGCCTGGCGGTGTGCCTGTTCCTCTGTGCGAGGAATCTGGCGCACCGGCGGAAGTGGACCTTCGTGTTCGTCATCGCCTGCATCCAGTGCATCAACATGCCCCTGGGAACGATCCTTGGCATCTTCACCATCATCGTCCTCCAGCGCCCGGGCGTGAAGGCGCTCTTCGATCAGCCCGACGCCGCTGGCGGGTCAATCGAGTGAGGCGTCCGCGCCCCTGAACCCATAGCGTCCGCCCTCGACCACGGTGTCGGGCGGCACGCGGGCTTGCTCAAAATGGTCGTGCCCTTCCTTGAGGTTTCTCCAGAATTCGATCCAGCGGTGGTTGGATGAGGCCTCCTTCATCCGGGCGTCGGTCATGCGGAAGGGGAAGAGGTGCACGCGGATGAAGCGCTGTCCTCCGGCGAGCGCGGCATCGCAGAGGGTGTAGATTTCCTCGATCCCGGGGTCGGTCATGGCCAGGCAGCCGATCGACACGCGGTTGCCGTGGATCATGATGAAGGAGCCGGTGCGGCCGTGGTGGCGGTCGTAGGTGTTCGGGTATCCGATGTTCATCGCCAGGTGGAAGCGCGAGTCGGATTTCAGCCCCCTACGGGAGAAATAGTAGAATCCCTCGGGAACCTGCCGGTCGCCCTCGGCGAGCTTGGGTCCGGGTTTTCCCGAAGTGGCGGCGATGGGGTAGGTGCGGAAGAGGACGAACCTGTCGGCACCGTCCGGCTGCATCCAGACTTCGAGCTCCTTTTCCTCCTTGAAGGCGCGAAGGAAGACCGGGTCGCCGACGGCCAGCCCGTGCTTCGCCAGGGCGGGGGCGAGCAGGGGTTTGACCCGTGCGGCGGCTGCCGCGGCGCGCTCGGGGCCGGGCAGTGAGCTGTCGACGGAGTCCTCCACGCGGGAGGGATCCTGGCCACGGCAGGAGGGAATGAGAAGGGTCGAGAGGAGGGCGAGAACGAGCGGCAGGTGTTGAGGCGGTGAAGTGGTCGGGCCAGCTGTTGAAGCGGTTCGGCGAGCCAAAGCTCGCGGTCCGTTTGAGGACTCGACGGGGCGGGAGGGCTTGGCTAGGGCTTCGGGCATGTCAGCAGCGATCGGGATCATCGGAGGGAGCGGGCTTTATGAAATCGAAGGCTTCGAGAAGTCGGAGGAACGCCGCGTCGAGACGCCTTTCGGTGAACCGTCGGACGTGCTGGTGGGCGGCGAGCTGGCGGGCCGTCAGGCGTGGTTCCTGCCGCGGCACGGTCGGGGTCATCGCTTGCTGCCTCATGAGATCAATCATCGTGCGAATTTGTGGGCCTTGCGAAGCCTCGATGTCAGGTTCCTCATCTGCGTGACGGCCGTGGGAAGCCTGCGTGAAGAATACGCGCCTCGCGACGTGCTGCTGCCGGACCAGTTTTTCGACCGCACCAGCCGGCGCGAGCATCACACCTTCTTCGGCCGTGGCATCGCCGCGCACGCGTCCTTCGGCGAACCGATCAGTGCCGGCCTGCGTGGCATCCTCAAGCAGGCACTCGATGCCGAGGGGGCGAAGGTGCACGACGGCGGGACCTACGTGAACATGGACGGCCCGGCCTTCTCGACGCGCGCGGAGAGCGAGGCGAACCGCCAGCTCGGGTTCGACGTGATCGGGATGACCAATCTTCCCGAGGTCAAGCTGGCCCGCGAGGCCGAGATCGCGGCGGCGACGATGGCGATGATCACCGACTACGATTGCTGGAAAATCGAGGAGGAGGCGGTGAGTGCCGGGTCGGTCATGAGTCATCTCCAGGCGAACGTGAGCCTCGCGAAAAGCGTGCTGGCACGGGCGATTCCCCTGGTGCCGGAGACCCCTGACTGGCCCGAGCACCGTGCCTTGGACGGTGCGATCATGACGGAAAAGGCCCGCTGGCCTGAAAAAACCGTCCGCAGCCTGTGGCCGCTGCTTCAGAGATTCGGATGACAATAAAGCAAGAAATGCGGACGTGACATTTCGGATCCGTCCGGCATAGTCCACCCATCTGATGAATCGCACTCAGCTTCAATTGCTAATGAAAGTCGCCCTCCACGCCCTCTGTTTCACCCTCCTCGGCATGTCGCTGGGAAGCTGCAAGAATGCCGACAAGAATCTGGCGGACGACGCTGTGAAGCCGGTCAAGAGCCAGGCCAACAATGCCTACCGGGCCCCGAGCACGAGGGGGCCGGTGCCGCGCAATCCGGACATGTCGCTTTCGTCGAGCTTCGGCAAGGATGCCGGCGTGACCTTCTCACGGGTGTCGGTTTCGCAGCCCTTCGTGGCGATGACCTTTGATGACGGGCCGCATCCGAGCAACACGCCGCGGCTGCTCGACATGCTGCGCGACCGCAACATCAAGGCGACCTTCTATGTGATCGGCCGGAACGTCGACATGTATCCGGAAATCACCCGCCGCATCGTGGCCGAAGGCCATGAGATCGGGAACCACACCTACACGCACGGCAACCTCACCAAGATGGGGGATGACTCGGTGCGCAACGAGTTGATGAAGTGCCGGGCCTCGATCGCCAAGGCGACGGGAGTCCAGCCGCGCACGCTGCGCCCGCCGTACGGGGCCCTGCTCCAGCGCCAGCGGACCTGGATCCACTCCGAGTTCAATTATCCGACCATCATGTGGTCGGTGGACCCGCGCGACTGGCAGCGCCCCGGGCCTTCGGTGGTGACCTCGCGCATTCTTTCCGGCGCGACACCCGGTGCGATCATCCTCGCCCACGACCTGCATGCGCCGACGGTGGATGCGATGCCGGCCACGCTCGATGGCCTGCTGAAAAAGGGCTACAAGTTCGTGACCGTGTCCCAGCTTCTGGCGATGAAGCCGAAGGAGGAAGCGCCGGCGCAGGCTTCGGTGACCCCGTCCAACCCCTGAGGGACCGAGGGCGGCTCCAATGGTCGGCGAGCGTCATTTCGCTGCACGGGATCGCTTGTTGGGCTGCTTTTCCCGGATCCGGGACCTGGCGGCGTCGAGCGGCGTCGAATGGCCCGACGAGTCCGGCAGCGCGAGGGAAAAACTCGCCCGGCCGATCCGCCTGGTGGTGCTCGGCGAGATCAATGCCGGAAAGTCGACCCTGCTCAACGCCCTGGTCGGCGCGGAACTCTGCCCGGCGGGGCCGCTGCCGACGACGCAGCGGACCACGCTCTACCGCCACGCGTCTTCCGAGCGGGCGACCGAAAGAAACGGCTGGCAGATCCTCGGCCGGCCGCTGGATTTGCTCAGGCGCTTCGAGTTGATCGATACGCCGGGCACCAATTCGGGGTGGAGGGACGGGGTTTTTGCGGACATCCCCCGTTTCGAGAAGGCGGACCTGCTGCTGGTGGTGTTTCCCTCCGGGAACACCTGGACGGCCGCAACCTGGGATCTCGTTTCGGCGCTGGGCGACGAGGCGCTGGAGCGCACCGCGCTGGTGGTCCAGCAGTCCGACCAGAAGTCGCCGGAGGATCTCCGGGTGATCGAGGGGCACATGCGCGACCTGTGCCTGAAGAAGGTCGGTCGCGAGTTGCCGATCGTGGCGGTGGCCGCCGGTCTGGCGCTGGAGGCGAAGCTGGACCCGCGCGAGGCCCGCAAGTCGTGGTCGGCGAGCCGCTTCGGGGCCTTCGAGGAGTTTCTCACGGCGACGGTCTGCGAGTCCCCGTCGCGTCGCTACCTGATCGACCGGACGATGCAGGAGGCGGGGGACCGCCTGCGCGACATCGAGTCGGCGCTCGATCGCCAGAGGCGGTCGATGGATGACGACGGCTGGTTTCTGGCGGGCCTGGAGCGCGAGGCCAGGCAGCTCAGGGACCTGGTGCTTGAGAACTCGCCGAAGACGCTGGCCGGAGCGCGTGGGCGCTACGAGAACGAGGTGGCGCGTCTTTCCCGGGCACTCGGCCGGATGCTGGGCGTGGGTCCGACGCTGTGGCGCTTGTTCGTTGGCGACGCCTCGCCGGCGCGGATCGAGGCGCGGTTGGCGGATGGATTGGGCGAAGCGATCCGGGACTTTGCCGCCGTGGATGCGGAGCGGCTGCTCGAGGAGTGCGAGGGCCACTGGAACGACGTCCGTCCGCGGGTGATCGAGCGGATGGGGCTGGATCCGGGCACCGCGGCCATCCATGGCGACGGGCGCGAAGCGAGCACCGGTCGCTTCGTGGCGAACGTCGCGAGGGCGGTTCCCGGGGTGCTGGGGCAGCTCCGGGTGCGGGCCTGTCTGGATTCTCCCCTGAGGGCCCGCAATCGACGTCTCCGGTTCCTGCTGGCGATGGTGCTGCTGCTGACGACGGCGGCGGGTGCGTGCGGGGCGCTGGGCATTGACCGCTGGGCGTGGCCGCTGGCCTTCGCGGCGGCGGGCATGGGTGGGGTGCTTCTTCTCTCGGCCTGGGTCAGCCGGATTCGGATCGTGGGTCAGACCCGCGAGCGCCTGCGGGATTCGGTCGGGCGTTTCGAAACGGCGATGCGGGAGGATTACGGCGAGGCGGTCCGGGCACTCTTCGATGAATACGCGAACGGTCTCATCGGCGTGCGCCGCCAGCTTGCCGACCGTCAGGAGACCTTGAAACCCCGCCAGGACCAGTGGGACCGGCTGCACCTCGAGTTGAGGTCCATCGAGCAGGACCATCAGCCGTGAACGAGAAACGGCCCGGAGGCGAACCTCCGGGCCAGGGAATGAAGAGCGGTGGACTCAGGCGTCGGGACCGCCGGGACCCGGCCGGCCTTGCGGACCGGGGCCACCCTTGCCGCGACCGGGGCCACCGGGACCGGGAGCGCCCTTGCCCTTGCCATCGCGGGCGCCGGGCCGGCGCATCGGGCGCGGCGGGATCTTCTCACCCGCGTCGATCGCCGCCTTGCGTTCCTCGGGGCTGAGGCGTCCGTCGCCGTCGGCATCGTATTTCCTGAGCATCTCCTCGCGCTTGGCCTTCATGGCCTCGCGCATCGCTTCGCGCTCGCCTTCATCGAGCTTGCCGTCGCCGTTGGTGTCGAACTTCTCGAGCATTTTCTCGCGCATTTGGCCGGCCCGTTCGCGGCGGGCCTGCATCGCGGCCTTGCGTTCTTCCTCGTTGAGCTTGCCGTCGCCGTCCTTGTCGAACTTCTCGACGATCTCCGGTGGCGGACCCCGGCGTTCGCGTTCCGGCTTGGCGCCGTCTCCGTCGCGGGGGGCGGCGGCAAGGGACCCTGCCAATGCCAGGGCCAGTGTGGTGGTGATTGCGTATTTCATGTCGTTGTTGTCTGGATGTTTTGGGAAACGGAGAATCCCGAATCTGCATCATGAAACCCGGCGCTTCGCAAAAGGTTGCGCGGCGGAATGCGCGGCGGAATGATTTGCCAGCGGGGACGCGGGCCGATTGGATGCCCGCACCTCAGCGCGATGACCTCAGTTCCCGCCAAAGACTCGAAGGCCCTGACCTTCGTCAAGCGCACCTCCAGCACGCTCGGACTCTGGGCGGTGGTGACGCTGGCGTTCGTCAGCCGGATCGGTTGGGCCTACGTGGCGCTGATCGGGCTGCTGGTGGTTCTGGCGACCATCGAGTATTTCCGGATGCTCAAGGATGGCGGCGTGAAGGGCTTCCCCGGCTACACGCTGCTGCTGACCATCGCCTACTCGGTCGGTCTCTACGCCTTCCTCCTGGGCGACGGTGTGCCGGTGTGGTTCGATGGTTTGGCGATCTTTGCCTCGCTAGCGGGTGCCTTTGTCCTCCAGTTGCGGCGACCCGTCGAGGGGCTGGGTTCGATCACCGGCGTGGCGATGAGCGTGTTGGGTTTCCTCTACATCGCCTTCTTCTTCAATTTCGGTGCCCGGGTGGTCTTCGCGGTTCCCGGACCGGGCGAGGTTCCCGGGGCGATGCTCCTGCTGTGGGGGATCGCGGTGACAAAGTTCACCGACATGGGCGCCTACATCGTGGGATCGGCCATCGGCCGCCACAAGATGTGTCCCCACATCAGTCCCGGGAAAACCTGGCAGGGATTTGGTGGGGCGATTGCCTTCGCCCTGCTCGCCGGATGCGGACTCTATGCCTTGTTCCAAGACGACATGCCGAACTTCTCGGCCGGCCTCCACGTGCTGGGTGGCTGGGGGCTGGTGATCGGGCTGAGCATCGCGCTGGCGCTGGTGGCGGTGGTGGGCGACCTGGCCGAGAGCGTCTTGAAGCGCAGCCTCTCCGTGAAGGATTCCGGACAGGTGTTGCCGGGCATCGGCGGGGCGCTCGACCTGATCGACTCGATGTGCTTCACGCTTCCGCTTCTCTACTTCTACGTGACATGGGTGACGGGATGAAGCGCAAGCGGGTGGTGCTGCTCGGGGCGACCGGGTCGATCGGATGTTCGACCCTGGAGGTCGCCCGTCAGCTTCCGGAGCGGATCGAACTGGTGGGGCTGGCGGCCCACTCGAATGTCGGCCGTCTGGCCGAGCAGGCGAGGGAGACGGGAGCGCGCCACGTGGCGATCGCCGATCCCGCCAAGGAAGCGGAACTCCGGAGTCTACTGCCCGCCGATGTCACCGTGCATGTGGGTGCCGAAGGACTCGTGGAACTCGCAACCCTGGCCGAGGCCGACGTGGTTCTGGTGGCGATCGTCGGGACCGGTGGCCTGCACCCGGCCCTCGCCGCGATCGAGGCCGGCAAGGATTTGGCGGTGGCCTCGAAGGAGATCCTGGTGATGGCGGGTGAGGTGGTCACCGCTGCGGCGGAGAAGCACGGCGTGTCCATCCTGCCGGTCGACAGCGAGCACAACGCGATTTTCCAGTGTCTCGACGGACACCGCGGTGGGGCCAAGGAGGTCTCAAGGCTCATCCTCACCGCCTCGGGCGGACCCTTCCGGCAGACGCCATCGGCGGAACTCGCGTCGGTCTCTGTGGAGCAGGCGCTCAAGCATCCGACCTGGGACATGGGCCGCAAGATCACCATCGATTCAGCCACGCTGTTCAACAAGGGGCTCGAAATGGTCGAGGCCCGTTGGCTGTTCGGCATCGGCATGGACCGGATCGACGTGGTGGTTCACCCGCAGAGTATCATCCATTCGATGGTCGAGTTCGTCGACGGCTCGGTGCTCGCTCAGCTGAGCCGCACCGACATGTGTTTTCCCATCCAGTATGCACTGACCTGGCCGGATCGGGTGCAGGGCGGCCTCAAGCCCTTGGACTTCGCCGGACTCGCGAAGCTGGACTTCGAGGCCCCGCGGCATGACGACTTTCCGGCCTTGGGCCTGGCGCGGCGGGCGGGACTGGCCGGCGGCACCCTGCCGGCGGTCTTCAATGCGGCGAACGAGGTGGCGGTCGATGCCTTCGTCGAGCGGAGGATCGGCTTCACCGATATCTGGAAGGTTGTGGGCGGGACGATGGACGCCCACGAGGTCCGGGATGCAGGATCGCTCGAGTCGGTGATCGCGGCGGATCACTGGGCGCGTGACGAGGCAGCGGCAGCTTGCCAAAGGACCGGAAAATCCTAAACTGGCGACAGTGAGGTTTGTTTCCTGTCTTCTGGCTTTGGCGTCGCCGGCATCGGCGGTGATCTTCTATGCCACCGCGGATCCGGCGCACAATCGCGAGGTGGCTCCCGGAGGGGCGCTGGCGGGCTCGGGCTGGCAATTTCAGGGTGAGTTCGGGGTGTATTCCGGCACGGCGATCTCTCCGAACCACTTCATCACCGCGGTGCACTTCGGGGTGCCGTCGAGCACCTTCGTTTCGAAAGGCTACTACAACGGCGGTTCCGACGTGACCTACACGGTCAATACGACCGCTTTTGCCGGCGTGGGCTACAAGGACATCACCGGCACGGATTTGCGGATCTACGAGATCAACGAAACTTTCGCTTCCTATGCGCCGCTCTACACGGGGACCGACGAAGTCGGCAAGGATCTGGTGGTGATGGGCCGCGGCACCCAGCGGGGGACCACGGTGACGCTCTCCGGCGACGACATTGGCTGGCGCTGGGGCACCGCCGATAACAAGGCCCGCTGGGGAACCAACCAAGTAGCGGCAACCGTCGCGCTTGGAGGAGCGGACTACCTCTACGCCACCTTCGACGCGGCAGCGGGTGGCGACGAGGCGCACCTCTCGAGCGGTGATTCCGGGGGTGCCGTGTTCATCCAGGATGGCGGGGTGTGGAAACTGGCAGGCATCAACTACGCGGTCGATGGCGACTGGGACTACAATGGCGTCGCCGACGGGAATGGATTCCGTGCCGCCCTCTATGATGCCCGCGGCATGTATGTGGGCTCGGATGCCGACGGATGGACCTTGGTGGAAGATGAAGGGGCACCGGAACCCAGCGGCTTCTACTCGACCCGGATCAGCACCTACTACGAGGACATCGCGTTGATCACCGGAATCCCGGAGCCGGGTCCGGTCGTCTTGCTGCTGCTGGCTGCTTTACTTGGCATCGGGCATCGCCGTCGTTGACGCCGGGCGGGGGATGGTCTCCCATCGCGCGGATGGCGCGCGACAAGGAATCGAGGTTCTCCACCGAGGGGCTGCGGTGGGTCTTCTCCTACCTGCGGCCGCATGGGCGGGTGTTCGTGCCCTCGATGATCGCGCTGCTGACCACCGCGGCGCTCTCGCTGGCGTTCCCGTGGTTCATGAAGGAACTCTTCGGCGGCACCATCGACGATCTGCGGCGGGGGGTGCCCACCGAGGAAATCCTCAGCTCGGCAAATCGGACGATCGGCTGGCTGCTCGGAGCGCTGGCGCTTCAGGCGGTGATCGGCTTCTTCCGTGTCCAGGGATTCATCCGCTCGGGAGAAGCGGCGTTGAACGACCTGCGCAACGACCTTTTCGGCCGCCTGCTGCACCTTCCCGTTTCGTTTTTCCACGAGCACCGGGCCGGCGCGTTGAGCACGCGGGTGGCGGCGGACCTCGCGACCGTGCGCGAAACCCTGATGAGCACCCTGCCGCAGGCGGGTCGCCAGGTCGTGGTGCTGACCGGGTCGCTGATCCTGGTCTTCGTCATGTCGTGGAAACTCTCGCTGGCCATGCTCGCCTGCGTCCCCTTCGTCGTGCTGGCGGTGGCCCTGGCCGGACGCAAGGTGAGGAACTACTCGAAGGACGCCCAGGACTCGCTGGCCGAGGCCGGGACGGTGATCGAGGAGAGCGTGCAGTCGATCACCGAGGTCAAGGCCTTCACCAACGAGGAGTTCGAGCGCCGGCGCTACTCCAGCGCGCTGGAGGACTTCTACCGGGTGACCCTTCGTGGTGCCTTCGCCCGGGCGAGCTTCCTGGCGTTCGTGATTTTCGTGATGTTCGGCACCATCGCCGGGGTGGCCTGGCTGGGGGTGCGCATGGCGGTGCGCGGCGACATCAGCCAGGAAGAGCTTACCGGATTCGTGCTTTTCAGTGTCTTCGTCGGGGCGTCGCTCGGGTCGATGCCGGAGATCGTCTCGCAGATCCAGGCGATGACGGGTGCCACCGAAAGATTGCGCGAGATTCTGGGCGAGGCCGCGGAAGGCGAAGGGGGCGAGGTGGTCGAAAGTCTGGAGGGTCGGGTCGCCTTCGAGGGCGTGCGTTTCCGCTACCCGTCCCGGCCGGATCACGTCGTGCTCGACGACGTGTCCTTCGGGGTCGAGCCGGGCCAGCGGGTCGCCCTGGTCGGTCCCTCGGGTGCGGGGAAGTCCACGGTGTTCACCCTCGTCCTCGGCTATCACCGGCCGGAGGCTGGGAAGGTGCTTTTCGACGGGCGGGACGCAACCGCCCTCGACCTGCAGTCCCTGCGCCGCGGCATCGCGGTGGTGCCGCAGGAGGTCATGCTCTTCGGCGGGACGATCCGGGAGAACATCGAGTACGGTCGCCCCGGCGCGTCCGCGGAAGAGGTCGAGGAGGCGGCGAAGCAGGCGAACGCCCACGAATTCATCCTCAACACGGACGCGGGCTACGACACGGTGGTCGGCCCCCGGGGCGTGAAGCTCTCGGGCGGGCAGAGGCAGCGGATCGCGATCGCCCGCGCCATCCTCGCCGATCCCCGCATCCTGCTCCTCGACGAGGCGACCAGCGCGCTTGATGCCGAGAGCGAGCGCCTGGTGAACGAGGCGCTCGAACGGCTGATGCAGGGCCGGACCAGCCTGGTGATCGCGCACCGGTTGTCGACTGTGCGCCACGCCGACCGCATCCTCGTGATGCATCACGGGAAGGTGGTCGAGAGCGGCACTCACGACGAGTTGATGGGGCAGGGCGCCACCTACCGCATGCTGGTCGAGACACAGCTGAGCTGAATGGAACGCCGGTGCTGAAACCGGCCGTCGGGATGCCGGTTTCATAACCGGCGCTCCATCGCCTCCCCAAGCAGCGCCTGGTAGCGGGCCAGCTCGGCCTCGTAGACCGCGGCCAGGTCCGGGTCGGGATCAATCCGTGAATCGGCGGCCGGCTGGCAGAATGCCGCGGTGAGCTGCGCGAGATCGTTGCCGCAGGCATGGGCGGCCCGGATGGCAGCGCCGAGAGCGGCACCATTGGCCACGGCAAAGCGCTCGACAGGCGCCTGGAAGATGTCGGCGATGAGTCCGGCGATGCCATCGTTTCCGGAAGCACCACCCGTCAGACGGATCAGTGTGGGCTTCTCACCGAGCCACTGCGAATGAAGCCGCATGTTGAGGAACTGACCTTCGAGCAGCGCGCGGACCTGGACTTCCGGCGGGGCGTCGTCGCTGAAATTCCTCACCGGCCCGGTGAAGTCATGGCGCGGCGTGATCTCGGGGCCGAAAAAGGGCAGCATGATCCTTCCCTCGTTGCCCGCAGGCGTCTTGCCCAGGCCGGCGACGTCGAAATCATCCCAGCCGAGGCCGAGATCATCGCGCAGTTGCTCCCGGGCCAGCGAGCCGTTGCGAAAACAGATCAGCGACATGAACCCGCCGGCCGGATTGCCGAAGACGTGGCCGAAGCCGGCCGGATCGGTGACCGGCTCGGACATCGCCGCGAAGAAGGTGTCGCTGGTGCCGAGCGAGATGACGAAGGTGCCGGGCGAGGTGGCGCCCATGCCGACGAGTGAGGAAGGATTGTCGCCGGTGGAAAGGATGACCTTGCAGCTACTGGAGAGGCCGTATTTCGAAGCAAAGTAGCCGCTGATCTCCCCGGCGGCGGTCGCGGATGGAGCGGTGGCGGGGAGCTTGTCCCCCAGGCCGGGAGCGGTGGCATCGAGAAGGTCGGAGTCCCACTCGAGAGACCGCAGGTTGAGAAGGTTCATGCCCGCGCCGTCGCCATGGTCGATGGCGATGTTCTTGCCGGCCAGGATCGAACCGACGAAGGAGGACACGAGGTGGATGACGGCGGTCTTCGAGTAGGCTTCCGGGTCCTGCTTGAAGAAACGCCGGATCTGCGGGCCGGTGAAACGCTCGATGGCGACGGAGCCGGAGCGCCGGCAGACCTCGTCGTCGCCGCCGACGGCGTCGGCGATTTCGCGGCACTCCGCGCCGGTGGCGGTGTCCATCCAGATGGGCGAGGTGGCGCGGCTGAGGGCGGGGGAAAGCTGCTCGACCAGTGACGACCCGGAATCGAGTCCGGCCAGGCGCCCGGCGAAGGAGTCGTCGAGGTAGACCGATCCGTGCTGCTGCCCCGAGCAGGCCACGGCGTCGATCGTTCCGAGGTCGGTCCTCTCCGCGAGACGGGAGAAGAGCAGGTCGATCGCCTCGATCCACATCCGGGGATCGGCATGGACCTCGCCGTCAGGTCCTCCCGGGATGAAGCCGCTGGGGCTTCTGTACTGCGGCAGGTCCGTGCCGAAGTTGACGGACTCCTCGTGAACGATTCGACCGGATGCCGGATCGATCACGAGGGCGGAGAGCGACTGGGTCGAGGAATCGAGGCCGAGGAACATGGTGGAAGAAAAACAAACCGAAGCGCGCCCTGCCAGTGGGAAAGCAAGGCGGGGAGAGTCGGCATCCTGCCGACTGGTTTCCGTGCGGGTTTCCTCCTCGCATACGGAGACCAGCCCCTTGTGTTGGATCAGCCTGAGGATGATCTCGATAACAAGATGATCTTCAAGATCATCGTCACCGATCTGATCCCCGATCAGAGAAGCTCCTCACGCAGTGCCTCGAAGAGATCGTCTTCGGGCGGCGGTTCCGGTGGATGGTCCTTCATTCGTCGCCAGGGGTTTCCCGACATTCCGTGAGCGACTTCCCGGCGGTCTCGCTCCAGTGCTGGAGGAAGAACTTCTTCTCGTCGGTCAGGAGCCGGTCGGAGCGGCCGAGGATGGGTCTCAGCGAGGTGGTCAACTGGAGGGTGACCAGCAGGAAGATCACGCACCAGATGGCGATGGGTCCGCGCTGGCGGGCGCCTTGGACCTTGAGGGCCGTGGTGGCGAAACGGAAGGCGAAGCCCAGCGCGACGAGCCAGGAGCCGATCGAGAGCGTGCCCATGAAACCGAAGGAACTGGTTCCCTGGGTGAAGATCCAGACGGCGGGGGCGAAGCCGAGCAACAGGAGTCCGGCCAGGGCGAGGGTGGCACCGAGCAGTGAGGCGAGGCGTCCGGCCGAGGCGGTCGAGCCCGCGAGGCAGGAAAAGATGTAGAAGCTCGGGAAGCAGATCAGCCCGGCGAAGATCAGGCCGACACCGAGCTTGAGCGGCGCGGCCCAGAGCTGTTCGTGATAGGCGAAGGTCCCGAGGACGAAGCCGAACACGAGAATGGCCACGAAGGCCATGATGGCGAGACGACCAAGGGTCGCCGGGGTGTCGATGCTCGGGTGGCCGGCCAGATCGGCGGGCCGCCGGAGCAGGGCCTCGAAGAGGTTCCGGATGTCGATGCGGTCCGGCAGTGGTTCGAGCCGGGGTTCCGGTTGGGGCGTGGGTTCCGGAGCGGGAACGGGTGGTGGCGTGGGGTCGTTGGTGTGGGTCATGGTCTTGTGTGGCGTGGTTGGTTGAGGCGGAGGTGCATCCAGTAGAAGAGGCCTCCGAGAATGAGTAGCAGCACGAGAAATCCCGGGAGTCCCGGGACGGAGTCGAAGAGCAGGCGGTTGAGGGACGCCCACACGGCTTCGTAAAAGCTGCCGCGCATCGGGTGGTCGCGAAGGAAGGCGACCTCGAGCCTTGGCGAGCCGAAGAAGGGCCGCAGGATCCACGAGAACTGGGCCCCGATGAAGGCGTTGCCGGCGATCCATGCGCCGAGGGTGGCCAGAGCGATCCGCCGGGTCCGGCAGTGCTGCTCCAGCAGGCGGCGGAGGCGCAGCAGGCCGATGCAGCCGGCAATCGCGATCAGCGTGGTGTGGGAGAGCAGGTAGCCGGCGTGGGCGGTCGTCGCCTGGGGTGAGTCCGGCGGCGGGGCATTGAGTGCGAGGAAGAAGGTGACGGGCGCGATCGAGCCGAGGACCAGGGCGCTGATGGCGAAGGCGCTGAGCAGCGCCTGGAGGGATTGGCGGAAGCCGAGGTCGCTGCCGAGCAGTAGGCCCAGCATGCCGTTGAGGAGCCCGTTGCAGCCAAGGGTGCAGGCGATGAGCAGCGGCATCTTCACCGCGACGTAGAGGCCCATGACCGGCGACCGCCAGAACCCGACGGTGAACCCGTAGAGGGCGAAGCCCATCGCCGTCACCACCGCCGCCCGACCAAGGTCGCGCGCCCCGGCACGGGCGAGGGTCTGGATGGGTGGATCGAGGAGGTCACGCATTCGAGTGGCTTCATTTCCACGGGAGGGGATGAAGTCGTGATGCGGGATTCTCGAAATCGCGGTGATGTCCTGATGAAGGGATCCACCCGGGACGCAAAAGCGCCCTTTCCGGCGGGGCCGGAAAGGGCGCTTGGAGAAAGTGCGGGATCAGTTGGTGCCCTTGTCCTTCTTCTTCTTGTCGGGATTCGGGGCCTTCTTCTGCGGCTTGAACTCCTCGGGGCTGAGTTTCCCGTCGCCCGTCTTGTCTTTCCTTTCGAAGGCCTTCGCGGCCTTTTCCGGATCCTTGGCTCCCTTGGTGAACTCGTCCTTGCTCAGGAAGCCGTCACCGTCGGTGTCCTTCTTGTTGAAGGCCCTGGCGGGGTCGGGCTTGCCCTTCTTGGGGGCGTCCGGGGCTTTTTCGGCGAAGGCGACCGAAGTCGCGGCGAGGCCGAGGGCGATCACGAGGGATGTCGTGGTTCTCATGGTGTTTGGTTTGTCATGTGGTTCCGTCGCGGCGCTGCCGCACGGAAAATGACCCGGCGGCAGGGGCCGCGGGCCGAGGGGAAAACCCCGGTGGAGTCCAGAAGTCGCCCACGAGGTGAAAAATTGTTCCATGCGCGATCCCGAAGGTCCTGAAGTGCCCCGGCGTCGGCTTCCGGACGGCACCGTCACGAGCCGAGTTCCGCGTCCCTTGCCTTATGCGGCTCGTGAACCGCCCGCCTGGGGGATGGAAAGAATGGCCCGGGTGCCGGTGGGTTCGACGGGCTCCAAGGCGATGCTGCCGCCGTGAAGTTCGGCGGCTTCCTTGACCAGTGTCAGGCCGAGGCCGGTGCCCTTGCGGCCGGCCTTGAACTGCCGCAACGAGAAGAATCGATCGAAGACCTTCTCCTTTGCGTAATCCGGAATGCCGGGGCCGCGGTCCTCGATGGTCAGGACGATGGCATCAGCGGTGCCGAGCGACACCCGGACGGCTGCGCCCG
Organism: Verrucomicrobiaceae bacterium E54; assembly: GCA_022548915.1. Lineage (GTDB taxonomy): Bacteria > Verrucomicrobiota > Verrucomicrobiia > Verrucomicrobiales > Akkermansiaceae > Haloferula. The sequence goes on along the minus strand of JAKZES010000015.1, from coordinate 44,002 downwards.
CCGGCGAGAAGTCGATGGCGTTCTCGAGCAGGTTGGTGATGGCGGCGCGAAGGATGAAGGCATCGCCGCACAGCGCCACCGGGTCCTCCGGAAGCTCCGGCTCGAGCTCGACGCCTGCGAGTTCGGCCATGGGCCGGGCCTGGTCGATGGCGCGCAGGGTGATTTCGCGGAGGTCGACCTCGCCGGCATCTTCGAGGCCGGTCCGGCCCTCGAGGGCGGAAAGTTCGAGCAGCCGGTTGAGCAGCCGGTCGGCGCGCAGTGTCTCGGCCCGGATGTTGTCCATGAACCGTCGCCGGTCCTCTTCCGGCATGTCCTCATCGAGCAATTCCGCCGCGCCCCGGATGGCGGCGAGCGGGCTCTTCATCTCGTGGGTGAGGTTCTGGACGTAGCGCTCCGCATACTTGCGGCCCTCGAGCGCCTCGCGCATCGACTCGAGCGCGCGGGCGAGGGTGTTGACCTCGCGGCCGGCTCCGAGCGGCGGAAGCGGGGGTCGTTTGCCCTGCTCGATGGCGTGGGCGTAGTCGGTCAGACGGCTGATCGGCCGATATTGCCAGATGAAGACGGCGGTGACGAAGCACAGGATGCCGCCGCCGATGAGCCCGGTGCCCCACCAGATCTCCGCGCGGCGGCGGCGGACGATGGGAAAGACGTCGGCCTGCGGCTTGGTGACGGTGAGGACGCCTGCCGGGTCGGCCGGGTCGCCGATCGGCGCCGCGACGTGCAGGACGGACGTGAGAGGGTCCTCCTTGTTGGTCCGGCTACTGCGGGCACCGTATTTCCCGTCGAGCGTGAGCACCACGTCCCGCATGTCGGAGAGGTCCCGGCCGACGCGGCGTCCGCGGTCGGAGTCGAAGATCACGATGCCCTCGGCGTCGGTGATGTAGCAGTCGATGCCGACATGACTCTTGAGGTGCTCGAAGATCCGGGCTTCGAACGCGCGGCCGTGCGCCTTGTCGAAGGCGTCGGCCAGTGGCCCGGGATCGAGATCCTCACCCACCATCGATGCCAGGACCTGGGCGGTGTCGATCATGACCTCCTCGGTGGCCTGATAGGTCCGTGGTTCCACCGCCTCGAGCTGCTGGCGCAGCAGGAAGTAGAAGCCCACGCCGATCACGAGGGCAATGGCGATCAGCGTGAGGCGGGTCAGGCGCATGGTTCGAAGTTCCAAGTGAGAAGGGCCAAGTTCCAAACGCTTCGCTCATTCCTGTGGCTCTTCATTGGCACTTGGAACTTTCCGACTTGGAACTTCGGGGCTGAGCCGCGTTACGGCACGTAGGCGTAGCCGAGGCCGCGGCGGGTCTGGATCAGTTCCTCGGTGCCGGGGCAAAGGGCGCGGAGCTTGGCCCGGATGGTCTTGATGTGGGCGTCGATCGTCCGGTCGGTCACCGCACCGGGATCCTCCCAGGCGTGGTCGAGAAGCTGGTCGCGGGTGAAGACCCGGTTGGGCCGGCGGAGAAAGACGAGCAGAAGCTTGTACTCGTGCGCGGTGAGGTCGAGTGCCTGCCCCTGGCAGAGGATCCGCATCGCGGACTCGTCGTGGGCGAGGGGGGAGTCGGAGTCGCCGGTGGGTTCATCGGACGGCCCGGACCGCTCTTCCCTGCCTTCGGAGCGGCGGAGGATGGCGCGGACGCGGGCGACGACCTCGCGTGGGCTGAAGGGCTTGGTGACGTAGTCGTCGCCGCCGATTTCCAGGCCGAGGACCCGGTCGAGTTCGCCGTCGCGGGCGGTCAGGAAAAGGATGGGAACCGCCGAGGTTTCGCGGAGCTGCTTGCAGACCTCGAGGCCGGTCATGTCGGGCAGGCCGATGTCGAGGATGACGAAGTCGAAGGGGTCGTCCGCGTGGAGCTTGAGCGCCCCGCCGCCGGTGAGGGAGTGCTCGACTTCGAAGCGCTCGGTCTTGAGGGCATAGACGAGGGTGTCGGCGATGGAGGGTTCGTCTTCGACAAGGAGGATGCGCATGGTGCCTGGTGGGTGGTGAAGGTGGGTGGAGTCTCCGGGGGGCGCGTGAAGGAAAGGTGAAGGGGGCGGGGAATTTCGGAGGAATCGGGTCGGCAGGCGAACAGGCTCGCCGCCGGCCACGCACCGGGATAACGTTTCCACGTGATCGAGACAACGCTGGACGACGGCACCGCGGTCCGGTTGCGCCGGTTGGGTCCGGACGACCGCGACGGTCTGGCCGAAGGCTACCGGTTGTTGTCGCCCGAGTCCCGCTATCAGCGGTTCTGGGTCCGGACCGGAGAAACCATCGGTGAAGGAATGCTCGACCGGATCCTGGGAAACGATCCGGTGAACCACGCGGTCTGGGCGGTGCTGGATCCGGCCCGGGAGTATCCCGGGGTCGGGGCCGGTAGCTGGTGGCGATCCCGGGAGGACCCGGATGAAGCGGAGTTTTCCTGTACGGTGCTCGATGCCGACCAGCGGCGGGGTGTCGGGACCCTCCTCCTTGCGGCGGCGTGGGTCGATGCGATGGCCGCGGGTGTGCGGCGGTTTGTCGGTTACACCATGCCGGAGAACGTGACGGCGGTTCGCTGGATGCGCGACACCGGCGCGGCGGCCGAATGGGACGGCTACAAGGTGATCTTCCGCTGGAATCTGGATGACTTGGAAAGCATCCCCCCGACGACGCCGGGCGTCGCCCTGGCCGGGCGCCTGGCGGAGCTGGCTGGTAGGGTGGCTGCGGTGGGCGGGGACTGATTTGTTTCGTCAGTCCGCACCCCGGCTGGTGGAATGCCTGCATGTCGGGAAAGCATTCACTGTCGGCGCGTCAGGTGAGGAGTCTGGTCGACGGCCGCGATCTGCAGGAATTGAAGCAGGCCCTGAGCCCTGATCCGTCCGACGCACTGCGTCTGCTGCCCGCCAGTGGCAAGGTCAGCCGGGAGCGCACGATCAAGTTGTGGGAGCGGATCGGGGCTCCGGAGACGCTGCGCCGCGAATTGCTCGGAGAGAGCGATCCGTCCGTCTATCAGGGGAACATCGAAAACTGCCTGGGCGAGGTTCGAATGCCCGTGGGGTTGGCCGGACCGTTGCGGGTGCACGGGCTTTGCGCGCAGGGCGATTACCTCGTTCCGCTGGCGACGACCGAGGCGGCCCTGGTGGCGTCCTACCACCGCGGCTGCGCCCTGATCGGTGAGGCCGGTGGCTGCACGGCGATGCTGCTTTACGAAACGGTGGGCCGTTCACCGGCATTCGCGTTCCGCACCCTGGCTGAGGCCGGGCAGTTCATTGCGTGGGTCGTGAGTCAGGTGGATCATTTCAAGAAGCTTGCCGCCGGCACGACGCGCCACGGCGAGATGATCGATCTCGGCGCGACCTTCGAAGGCAATCATGTGTATCTGACCTTCGAGTTTTCCACCGGCGATGCGTCGGGGCAGAACATGGTGACCCTGGCGACCCAGGCGGTGTGCGATGCGATCATGGCCGAGAGCCCGGTGAAGCCGGAGAGGATGTGGGTGGAGGGAAACCTGTCCGGCGACAAGAAGGCGTCGGCGAAATCCTTCACGACGACGCGGGGAAAGAAGGTGACCGCCGAGGTCAGGATCCCGTCGGCGCTGGTGGAAAAGCGCCTCCACACGACACCGGAGGAACTGGAGCGCTACTGGCGGGTGTCGGCGATGGGCGGTGTGCTGAGCGGGAGCTTCGGCGTGCAGGGCCACTTCGCGAACGGACTCGCCGCGTTGTATCTGGCGACTGGTCAGGATGTGGCCTGTGTGGCGGAATCGGCGGTGGGTGTGACCCGCTTCGAGGTCGGGGACGCCGGAGAACTTTACGCGGCGGTGACCTTGCCCGGCCTGATGATCGGCACCGTGGGCGGCGGCACCGGGCTGCCGACGCAACGGGCGTGCCTCGAGCTGATGGGGCTGGCCGGGGCCGGTCATGCCCGGGCGCTGGCCGAAGTGGCTGCCGGACTGATGCTGGCCGGGGAGTTGTCGATCATCGGTGCCATGGCGGCCGGTCATTTTTCGCGGGCCCATCGCAAGCTCGCCCGGGAGAGGAGCGTGGGGCAATAGGTCCCATGGGTCCGACAGGTCCAATGGGAGGAAGCCTGTAACATCGATAGAATCGATAATGACTTATGAAACTTCGATTTCATCGAGAACTCCGGAGGTGATAGCCTCTCATTCCATGCGATGGTGGATCTATCAGAAGGAGCGGTTTCCGTTGCTCGCGCACGGGCCGCTGATCCTGGTGTTCAGTGCCTGCGCGGTGTCGTATTCGGCGTTGCTTCGCGGCGGCGAGCCGCACTGGCCGGCGTATGCCGTGGCTTTCGGGGTGTGCCTGCTGTTCTTCCTCCAGTTGCGGATCGCGGACGAGTTCAAGGATGCCGGGGAGGATGCCCGCTGGCGTCCGTATCGCCCGGTGCCGCGCGGGCTGGTGAAACTGCGCGAGTTGGGGTGGGTGTTCGTGATGGCGGCGGTCGTGCAGCTCGGGTTGTCGCTGTTCTATGACTTCCGGCTTGGCTGGGTGCTGGCGATCGGGTGGGCCTACCTGGCCCTGATGAGTGTCGAGTTCTTCGCCCGCGATTGGCTGAAGGCGCGGCCGGTCGTTTACCTGCTCACCCACATGGGGATCATGCCGCTGGTGGACTTCTTTGCCACGGCCTGCGACTGGATGCCGCGTGGTGGTCCGCCGGCGGGACTGGGTCCTTTTCTCGCGGCGAGCTTCTTCAATGGGATCGTGATCGAGGTCGGGCGCAAGCTGCGCCAACCGGAGGACGAGGAGGAGGGCGTGGAAACCTACTCGGCCCTGTGGGGCCGCAAGCGGGGTCTCGCGGTCTGGATCGGGTGCCAGGGATTGACCCTCGTCTTTGCAACGGTCGCCGCCGCAAGGATCGGCTTCGCGTTGCCGGTGGCATCGACGCTGGCGGTCCTGATGGTCGTCTCGCTGGCGGTCGGGATCCGCTATGTGAAGGGCGGTTTGAAGGGGAGGGTGATCGAAGGACTGGCCGGCGCGTGGACGCTGGTGCTCTATGCGATGCTGGGTGTGGTTCCCATGGGGCTGAAGTGGTTCTAACGTTGGATGCGCAGGAGCATGAAAAACGATTTCAAAAGGCTCGGAGGAAAGGGGGCGGCGCTGCGCGAGTTGGAGCGGGCGGGTTTTCCGGTGCCGGGATGGGTGGCGGTGCTGCCGGGCGAGGCGGTGTCGTTGGAGGATGTCGCGGCACTTGGTGGCACGGAGTTTGCCGTTCGGTCATCGGCGCAGGGTGAAGACGGGGGCGAGCATTCGTTTGCGGGTCAGTTGGAGAGCTTTCTCCGGGTGCCACTGGAGGAGGTGACGGCGCGGGTCGAGGATGTGAGGGAGTCGGGCGCGAAGGCATCGGTGCGGAAGTATCAGGACGAGCGTGGCGTGACGGGAGAGCTGGAAACGGCGGTGATCGTGCAGCGGATGATTGAGGCGCGTTTTGCCGGGGTGGCCTTCAGCGCGAATCCGGTCGATGGGAGACGGCGGGTGACCGTCATCTCAGCGGTCGAAGGGACTGCGGAGCGTCTGGTGTCGGGAGAGGTCGACGGGGAGATGTGGTGTCACGATGGTGACTGGCGTGAGAAGGGAACGCTGCTGGATGATGAGACCGTGCGGTCGATCATCGATCTGGCACGGCGGTGTGAGGCCTTCTTCGGCCGTCCGCAGGACATCGAGTGGGCCGTCGATGGCGATGGAAAGCTGTGGCTGCTTCAGTCGCGGGCGATCACCACGCTCGGGGGGCTTCCCGATCCCGACGACGAACTTCAGATCTGGGACAACAGCAACATCGCCGAGAGTTATGGCGGGGTGACCTCAGCGTTGACCTTTTCGTTCGCGAGGCGGATCTACGAGCACGTCTATCGCGAGTTCTGCCGGATGATGAAGGTTCCCGGCCGTCGGATGGAGCGCGGGGATGCCGTCTTTTCCCGGATGCTCGGGATGATCGAGGGGCGGGTGTATTACAACCTCTTGAGCTGGTACCGGGTGCTGGCCCTGTTGCCCGGATTTTCGGTGAACCGGCGTTTCATGGAGCAGATGATGGGCGTGAAGGAGTCGCTGCCCGGGAACCTGACCGAGGCCATCGCCGCCGAGACGCGGGAAGGGAAGTTTGCGGACGGCATGGCCTTGGCAAGAACGCTGCTGGGATTGGTCTGGAGTCAGCTGACCCTGAAGCGCCGCATCGCGGAATTCCGCGAGCGCCTCGACGAGGCCCTGGGTGAGCCCGAAGTGCCGCATGCCCGGATGAGTGGTGATGAGTTGGTGGCGGAATACCGCCGGCTGGAGTCGAGCCTGCTCAAACGCTGGGACGCGCCGCTGGTGAACGATTTCCTGGCCATGATCTGCAACGGCGTGCTGCGCAAGATGTGTGCGAAGCGTCCCGGTGGCGAGGACCTGGCCAACGGGCTGATCGCGGATTGTGGAGAGATCATTTCGGCCGAGCCGGCGCGGAGGATTCGGGAGATGGGTGAGCTGGCGTCCAAGGTGGACGGCCTGGCGGAGATGCTGGCCGATCCCGGGGTGGAGTCGTGGGTCAAGCGCTCGAGGCTGCGGGAGTTGCCGGAGCTGGCGGAGGTCTTTGATCAGTACGTCGCGGACTTCGGGGACCGCTGCCTGGAAGAGCTGAAGCTGGAGAGCCCGACCCTGGAGGATGATCCCGGCAGTCTGCTTGCCTCGATCGGGGCGATGGCCCTGAGGGGCGGGGCGAGCGGTCGGGATGCGGCACCGGTCGAGGTGCCGCCCGGTTGGCTGTTTGGAAAGGTGCTGGCGGCCACCCGGGCCCGGGTGCGGGACCGGGAGAACCTGCGCTTCGAGAGGACCCGCTTGTTCGGCCGGGTGAGGCGGATCGTGCGCGAATTGGGCCGGCGCTTGCATGCGGACGGACAGTTGGCCGATCTCGCCGACGTGTTCCATCTCGAGCTGGAGGAATTGCTCGGTGCGTGGGAGGGAACCCGGACATCGGTGCCTCTGGGGGCATTGGCCGCGGCCCGGAAAGCCGAGTATTTCCGATGCCTGGAGGCGACGGCGCCGCCGGATCGTCTGGCCACGCGGGGTCCGCTGCATCGCTATCGAAGCTTCGAGGCAATGAGCCGGGCGGTGAAGCCTGATGGAGAAAACCTTCAGGGGGTGGGAGCCTGCCCGGGGGTGGTGCGGGGCCGCGTAAGGGTGGTGGAGGATCCGAGAAGTGCGCGACTCGAGGCGGGCGAGATTCTGGTGGCGCGGCAGACGGATCCGGGCTGGGTGGTGTTGTTTCCCCAGGCGGCGGGGTTGCTGGTCGAGCGGGGAAGCGTGCTCTCGCATTCGGCGATCGTGTCGCGCGAGCTGGGCCTGCCCTGCGTGGTGAGTCTGCCGGGGGTGATGGATTGGCTGGAGACGGGTCAGTGGGTGGAAATGGATGGGAGCAGTGGGCAGGTGGTGAAGGTGGAGGAGGACCAGGAATGAGCAGCGAGATCCAGCAGCGGGCGAAGTTCGAGCAGGTGCGCTACGGCCAGTGCTGGGAGGATGCGGCGATCCTGGTCGAGGCGCTGGAGCCGGCCGGCCGCCATTGCGTGAGCATCGGTTCGGCCGGTGACAACAGCTTCGCCCTGCTCGGAGCCGGAGCGAGTCGGGTGACGGCGGTGGAGATGAACCCGGCGCAGGTGGCGTGCATCGAACTACGGCGTGCGGCGTATCTGAATCTGCGGCACGGTGAGATGCTCGAGTTGCTCGGTGCCCGGCCATCCGGGCGACGGCGGACGCTGTTCGAGAAGGTCGCCGGGGACATGCCGGAGAAGGCGCGGAAGTTTTGGCGGAACCTGCCGGGATGGCTGGAGACGGGGGCGATCGGAGTCGGGAGGTTCGAGGGCTACTTCCGCTTGTTTCGAAGGCGGGCGCTGCCCTTCGCCCATACCCGTCGCCGGGTGCGGGAGCTGCTGGAGCCTCGGTCGCCGGACGATCGGGAACGATTCTACGAGCAGGTGTGGAACAACCGTCGCTGGCGCGGGATTTTCCAGGTGTTCTTCTCGCGTTTCGTGATGGGTCGCCTTGGCCGGGATCCGGAGTTCTTCCGCTACGTCGAGGGCTCGGTGGCGGACCGGATCCTCGAGAGGACCCGTCATGCACTGGTCGAGCTTGAGCCGGCGGCCAATCCCTATCTCTGGTGGATTCTCACCGGGGGCTTCGGTGAGGCACTGCCGGAGGCACTGCGGGAAGACCGCTTCGAGTCGATCGCCGATGCCTTGCGCGAGGGGCGCTTCGAGTGCTTCGAGGGCAGTCTCGAGGGATGGTTGGAGGAGGGCCGGAAGGCCGATGCGTTCAACCTGAGCGACATCTTCGAGTACATGAGCGAGGCGAACTGCGGGCGCTTGATGAAAGGGATCGCCGCCGCGTCGACGCCGGGCACCCGCTGGGCGTACTGGAACATGCTCGCGCCGAGATCGTCCCCGGCATCGTTGCACGACGGGGTGCGTCCGCTGGCCGATCTGGCGGAGGAACTCTTCCGACGGGATCAGGCGTTCTTCTACAGTCGCTTCATCGTGGAGGAGGTGGCCTCGTGAACCCCTTGCTGGGCATCGCGGGGGTGAGTGCGATTCTGGCAGCCCTGCTGTGGGCGGTGGGCAGCCTCGGCCGCAGGGCCGGCTGGTCGCCGGAGGTTTCGCGCAAGCTTGTCCACGGACTCATGGGCCTGGTGTGTCTGGCCTTTCCGTGGGTCTTCGACGAGGCATGGGCCGTCGGCGTGCTGGCGGCGGTGGCGACGCTCGGGTTGCTGCTGGTCAGGCTCCTGCCCGCGCTTCGTGGTGGCATCGGTGGTGCCTTGCACGGCATTGGCCGGGTGTCGTTGGGCGAGCTGTTCTTTGCGCCGGCGGTGGCTCTGGTCTTCGCCTTGTCCGGGGAGCAGGTCGGCTACTATCTTGCATCGGTGCTGGTGCTGACCCTGGCCGATGCGGCCGGTGCGCTGGCCGGAACGAAGTGGGGAGTCTCACGCTACGGCAGTGGCGCGGGGTGGAAGTCGGTCGAGGGATCCGCGGCCTTCCTTTTTCTGGCGATCGCCTGCGTCGCGGTGCCGTTGGTCGCTGATGGCCGCTTCGCGCCCGGGAAGGTGATGTGGATTTCGCTCACCGTCGGATTGCTGGCCACCATGGCGGAGGGGCTTTCCGACCGGGGGAGTGACAATCTGGTCCTGCCCTTGTGGGTGTTCTTCCTGCTGAGCCGTTTCGGTGAGTTGGGTGAGCCGGCCTTGATGATCCGGTGTGGCACGGTGGTCGGGTTGCTGGTTCTGGTCGTGGTGCTGGGAAAGCTCTCGACGCTCGACGGCGCGGCTCTGTTGGCGGCGGGACTTCTCGGTTACGGTTTGGCGGTATTCGGCGGGATCGGATTTCTGTTGCCGGCGCTGGGCGTCTTCGGCGTGCATCTCGCAACAACCTGGTGGCACGGCCTCGCCGGGGAACTGCGGCATGGGCGGGAGCCGGTCTTTGCCGTGGCCTTGGCGACCTTGCCATGGGCGGCCGCGAACTTGTGGGTTGGAGAAAGTACCGCCTTGCTGGGCTGCGCGCTGGGTGCCGCGGCCATGCTCTGGATCATGCATCTCGGGACCCGGCGCTACCTGGGCAGGGAGGGCGCCGGCTGGATGTGGGGAATCGTGAAGCTGTTGGTGGTTCTGGCACCGGTTGTCGTCTGGCTTGGTGTCGGCCGGAGCGGGTGGCTGGCGTTGGCGGGCGGCCTGCTGGCGTTGGTTTCCGGACGGGTTTTCTTCGAGTTTTGCGACCGGCTGGGTGGAGATCAATCGACCTTCCGATTGGCGCGGGGTGCTTTCGCGCTGGTGCCGTCGCTGGTGGCCTTGTGGATTGATGGATGATGAAAGTGGAGCGAATGAATCCGGGCCGGGCGGGTGCCGACGAAACGTGGATTGCCCATGATGGTGGCGGCGAGCGTGGACAGGCCGGACTGTGGTGGAGCGAGGTGCCGTCGATGCCGGGCGAAATGGTCGGTTGCATTGGAGGCTTCGAGGCGGTGGATCGTGAAGCGGCACAGGCACTGCTGACGGCTGCCTGTGACCGGCTGCGGGAGGTGGGCTGCTCCCGGGCGATCGGTCCGATGGATGGAAACACCTGGCGCCGCCATCGCTTCGTGGTCGAGCCCGGGGAACGACCGCCGTTCTTTCTCGAGCCATCGAATCCTCCGGACTGGCCGGGGTGGTGGCAGGACGAGGGCTTCTCGGTGCTCAGCCGGTATTCGTCGTCGCGGCTTGTGCTGGGCGAGGCAAAAGCCGGCATGGACCGGATCGAGCAACGCCTCGCCGACCGGGGAGTGCGTGTGAGGGAGCTGGATCCGGCACGCTTCGAGGATGAGCTGCGGCTGATTCATCGGCTTTCACTGGAAAGCTTCGCCGGAAACTTCCTCTACACCCCGCTGGCGGAGCCCGAGTTTGTGGCGATGTATGCGAAGGTGCGCGAACTGGTGCGGCCCGGGCTGGTCTGGCTGGCGGAGGACGAGGATGGATTGGCGGGATTCGTCTTCAGCGTGCCGGACGCGCTGGCGATGCAGCGCGGCGAGCCCCCTGACCTGATCGTGAAGACGCTGGCAGTGAAGCGGGACCGCCGGACGGCGGGACTCGGGAGCCTCCTGGTCGACCGGGTCCAGAGTGCGGGGCTTCAGGCTGGCTTTACTCATGCCATCCACGCCCTGCAGCACGAGGCCAACACCTCGTTGCGGATCACCGGTCGTTTCGGGGGCTCGGTGATGCGGCGCTACGCCTTGTTGTCGAAACCACTATGAATCTCGTAGAAAAACTCGGGGCTCAGGCGGAGCTGGATCCGGAGCGATGGGCGCTGGTGGACGGGGGCGGGCGGGCGGTGTCCTTCGGCGGCCTGTGGAAGAGCGTCCGCCGGGTTGCGGCCGAGTTGGATCGGGCGGGGCTCGGTCCGGGTGACCGGGTGCTCGTGTTTCATCCGGTGGCGATCGAGTTGTATGAATTCCTTCTCGGGTGTTTCCACGCGGGAGTGGCGGTGGTGCTGGCAGACCCCTCGGGCGGGCGCGGATTCCTGGAGCAGGTTTGCGAGCGGGTGCGGCCCGAGGCTTTTTTCGGAAGCCGCAAGGCGCACCTGCTGCGGTGGACGATCGGGTCGCTGCGGCGGATTCCGCACGGCATGCATCCGCGGGGATGGTGGCCGGCATCGCGACCCGTGATGAACGGCACCCGGGAGGCCGGGCTTTTCGAGGTGCAGGCCGAGCATCCGGCCCTGATCACCTTTACCAGCGGCAGCACCGGTGAGCCGAAGGGAGCGGTGCGGACGCACGGGTTCCTGCTGGCGCAGCATCAGGCACTGAGCGCGGCCCTTGAGTTGGTGCCGGGCGAGCGCGACCTGGTGACCTTGCCGGTCTTTGCCCTGGCCAATCTGGCGAGCGGGGTGACCAGCGTGCTGGCCGATGCCGATCTCGGGCGTCCGGGCGAGGCGGATCCCGGGCGGATCGTCGCCCAGTGCCGGCGTTGGGAGGTGGAACGCGCGACGGCGGCCCCGGCCTTTTTCGAGGCCCTCCTTGCCGGCGGCGAGGCAGGCACCCTGCGAAAGGTATTCACCGGAGGCGCCCCGGTGCTTCCCGATCTGATCCGGCGTCTCCGGGAGGTGGGGATCGAAGCAACGGCGGTTTACGGTTCGACCGAAGCCGAGCCGGTCGCGGAATTTCCTTCCAAGGGGTGGACGCCCGAGGTGCTTGAGAAGATCAAGGCAGGGCGGGGGCTTCCCGCCGGGAGACCGGTCCTGGAGGTGGCCGTTCTTCCGGATCGTTTCGGGGAGCCGGTGGAGGCGATGACTGCCGACGCTTTCGAGGCGCAGCGTTTGGCCGTGGGCGAGATCGGAGAGATCGTGGTGGCCGGGCCGCAGGTTCTTACGGGATATCTGGATGGCCGCGACGACGACGAAACCAAGATCCGGGTGGGCGACCGGGTCTGGCATCGGACCGGCGATGCCGGTTGGCTCGATGCCGGCGGAGGACTCTGGCTGGTCGGGCGCTGCACGGCGAAACTGGGCGAACGCTATCCCCTGCAAATCGAGGCTGCCCTGCGCTTGCGTTTTCCGGAGCGGAGAACCGCGGCGCTGGAAGTCGCCGACGAGGTGGTGCTGGTGGTCGAGGGCGAGGCGGATCCGGAGTTTGAGAGAGCGGCGCGGGAGCTGGGCTGTTCACAGGTGAGGTCCGTGGACCTGCTGCCGATGGACCGGCGCCATCAGTCGAAAATCGACTATCCCAAATTGAAGGAGATGGTCGGTTCGTGAGGGTTGACGGACCCCGTGCCAAGCCGCGGCGAGGTAATGCGGCAGGATGCCGGAGCTGCCAGAGGAATCAGCGGTTGCCGGGAAATGGCTCCGCGGTGAGGCGGAGGTGGACCTCGGAGCTTGAAACCGGCGGCCGGGCGGGACGACTGAGCCCGAAGGCAAGTCCCGTGATCACGAGCAGGAGCAGATGGGCGATGAGCCATGCGCGCGTAAGGCGGGGTCGTGGCTGATGCAGTCGCTCCATCCGTCTGCCAAGCGTTGACCCGGCCATGGCGGCGACCAGGGGCGTGGCGCGTGTCTGGGCCAGGTCGCAAAGCAGGTGGGCGTAGCGATCAGGGCGTGCACCCGTGGCGAGAACCGCGGCGTCGCAGGCGAGTTCGGCCTGGTAGGCATGGTGCCGCGCGAGCCACCAGACGAGCGGGTTGAACCAGTGGAGGGCGCACGCGAGGACGCCGAGCAGGCGCCAGAGAGGGTCGCGGCGGTGGTGGTGGGCGATCTCGTGGGCGAGCACCATTTTCCGATGCGCGGGCTGCAGGGCGGACCAGTGGGGCGGCACGAGGACCACGGGGCGGATCACGCCGGCGGCGCAAGGACTCGTGATTTCGTCGAGCATGCGGATTTCGATCCGGCGGCCCTTCGGGGTGAGGCATTGATCGACCGGACGCGACTTTCCGATCAAGTGGCGGAGTCGTCGGGTCGCGCAGAGCAGCCGGACAAGTCCGACGGTCATGCCGGCCGGCAGCAGCCAGGCGACGAAGAAAGCCGGAGCGCCGGGACGGGCTTGCTCGCTGGCGGGCAGCACCGTCCACCCGGGGAGCAGGGAAAGGAAGGGCAGGGCAACCAGGAGCAGCAGGGCGGCGGCGCTGAGCCGATCGGTCCCGAAGGCGTCGCGGCGTCCCACCAGCAGGACGGCGAACGTGGCGACGACGGAAAAGGCGAAGGCGGCGGGCAGCACGGTGCTCATGCCGGGGCGGGGCGATTCAGGATTTTCGGGTGTTGATGAGCTTGCGGATGCGGTCGATCTCCTCGTCGTTGAGTTGCGGGTCGGCGGGGTCGAGCAGTGCCGCGACGAGTTTCTCGGGGCTGTCGTCGAAGAAGGTACCCAGCAAGCGTCGCAGGGCGGAGCGTTTGGCCTTCTTTTCCGAAACCGCCGGACGGTAGAGGTAGCGGCGCGACTCCTTGCGGTGGCGGATGAGGCCCTTCTCGGTCATGACGGCCAGCAGTGCACGAACCGCGGAGTAGCTGGGGGGAGAGGGCATGACGCGGCGGATGTCGTGCGCCGACGCTTCGCCCGCGCGATAGAGCGCGTCCATGATCTCCCTCTCCCGCCGCGACAGGCCGTCACCCATGCGCGTATTCTCCCCCGCTTCTTCCCGCCCGCCGCCGAGATCTCCCGTTTTCCCCATGCGATCGGACCCTACTCGCTCCCCTTCGCCGAACGCAAGCCATTGCTGCTAAAAAAACAGCATTTGGCGTTGACCTTCGCCTCCTGAAGTGCTGTTTTCTTAGCAGCAATGAAACAGCACCGAAAGCGAATGTCGACCGAGAGCTCTGCCTCTGCAGAAGGGAGTCCGGGGAGGGTTGCAGGAATGGGAAACGGCCGGAACGGGGGCCGGAATGGGCCGCTCCGCCTCGCAGGCCTCGGCTTCACCGGGCGGAACGGGGGCCGGAACGGGGGCCGGAACGGGGGCCGGAATGGGGAACGAGGAGGGGAGCCGGGCGGGGAGCAGCGCGGGGAACGAAACGGGGAATGGCGCGATGAGTCGATGGTGGGGTGGGAGTGGAAAGGGCCGATGAGTCTTCTTGCCGGTCGTCTCCGCTTCGTGCTTCTGGCCCTTCCGGCGCTCTGGTGGAGTTCGTGCGCGACGGGTCCCGAGGGGGCGATGCCTTCAGTGTCGCCCGAAGCACCGCTGGCATCCGACGCCGTGATGCCGCTGAACGCGCCGATGCCCCCAGCGGAAGAGCGCCCCGGGCTGGCGACGAAGTACGGCGACGAGTTGCGCGACCCGATGGTCCGGCGGAGCTTCGTGAGGGCATCAAAGCAGCCAGTCGGGACGGACCGTATTTACTACAATGATCGTAGCGGAATCGAGGCGATGACCTCCCACCCCTACAAGACCGGCGGAACGCGTCAGGCCGCCGGGGGAATGGTGGAGTGGGGGATCAAGAGCGGATTCGGATACGCGACCTGCTACGAGTCGGGAGGAAAGCGCTTCGTGGTGGGTTCGCCTGGAAAGGCCTATTCAATCGTGGTGAAAAACCGTTGTCGCAGCCGGGTCGAGGTGGTCTTGAGCGTGGACGGGCTCGACGTGATGGACGGCAAGCCGGCGTCTTTCGCCAAGCGCGGCTACCTGATTGCGCCGGGTGATACGCTGGAGGTGAAGGGCTGGCGGAGCGGTTGGGATACGGTGGCCCGTTTCGAGTTCTCCAGCGTCGGGGCGTCCTACGCGAATCGACGTCATGGCGATACCCGGAATGTCGGCGTGATCGGACTGGCGGTGTTCGGAGAGAAGGGGGCCGATCCTTGGAAGTGGATGCCGGACGAGGTTGAGAGACGTGAGAGCGCGACACCGTTCGCCACGGCACCATGAACCTGCAATGGACCGTTGCAGAAGGGTCCGGAGCCAGGGGGCCGATGGATCCTCTTCAAGCCCCGAACGGGGCCTCGGCACTTGGCCCTGATCTTTATACACATCTCTCATCGGAAGGCTCCGTTACCTGTTGATCGTTAGTTATTTGAAATAATCGAATTCAAATCTGTACTTTTTTTTTAGGACTTCCCCAGAATCGGGTTGCGGCTGATGCCGTCGTCCGAATGTCCGAGAATATTGCCGATGAATTCAAGGGTGCCGATCTCAAGGATGGGCGGCTTCAAGAGCGCCTGCTGAAAGTCGTCTCCGCCCTTGCCGATGCCCCCGCCGCGAGCATCAGCGCTGCTTGCGGAGGTTGGGCGGAGATTGTCGGCGCACTCCGGCTGTTGCATTGCGACAAGGCGACGCCGGAGTCCCTGCTCGGCCCTCATCGGGAAGCCGTGACCCGCCGCTGCGCCGATCATGCATGCCTGATCGTCTCCCAAGATACCACCGAGTTGGATTTCACCCACATGGAGGCCACCGAAGGACTCGGCCCGCTCAACAGCGAGCAGCGTCGTGGCTTTTTCATGCACTCGCTCCATGTCGGATCCGAGCAAGGCCTGCCTCTGGGCATCCTCGATGCGGCAATCAACATCCGTGACGACGAGCATTTCCGCATCAATTCCAAGCGCAAGAAGCGCCCTATTGAGGAGAAGGAGAGTTACCGCTGGCTGGCGGGATACCGCAAGACCTGCGAACTGGCGCGCGCCCTGCCCGAAGGGCGCGAGGTTTTCTCGGTGAGCGACCGGGAAGGAGACATCCACGAAGTCTTCGAGGCGCGGCGCGAGGCCGCCGCGGCGGGCGGCGCGGCCGCCCACTGGCTGATCCGGGCCAATCAGGATCGGGCTCTGGTCGAGGTTGAAGGTGCCGGTCCGGCAAGGCTTTTCGCCGCCCTCGAGGCCGCCCCGGTCCTCGGTCATGTCGAGTTCGAAATCAGCGCGAAGATGTCGCGCGTGACCAAGAAGAAGGGTTCGCGGGTCTCCAACCCGCGGACCGCGAGGAGGGTGCGCCAGACCCTCCGCATGATGAAGATCACTCCTCGCCCGCCTCAACGACCCGGCGGAGGAAAGGTCGCGCCGGTGACTTTCTGGGCGATTCTTGCCGAAGAAGAGAACCCGCCGGAAGGACAGGATCCGCTCCGTTGGTTGCTGCTGACGAGCAAGCCGGTTGAGTCCTTCGAGGATGCCTGCCGGATGGTGAGGATCTATCTCCGGCGCTGGGATATCGAGGTTTTCCACCGGGTGCTCAAGACCGGGTGCCGTGTCGAGCGCATCCAGCTCAAGCAGGCCGATGCGTTGATCAGGGCATTGATGATCTACGTGGTGATCGCCTGGCGGATCCTTTACCTGACTCATCTGGGACGGCGTTGTCCGGAATTGCCGTGTGGCAGTGTGTTTGCTGAAGCGGAATGGAAGTCCGCGTGCGCGGTGGTCAAGCGCGACCCGCAAGCCGGGGAGCCGACCCTCGGGGAATTCATCGGCATCGTTGGGAAGCTTGGTGGCCACCCGGGGCGGAAGGGCGACGGTCCTCCCGGGCCGCAGAGAATCTGGGTCGGAATGGGACGGATAAGCGACTTCGCCTTGGCCTGGGAGACGATCCACGGGCGATGAGGGAGGGGGTCGGGGGCTGGCGGTCTTTGCAGACCGTCCGGTTTGGCGTGCCCGGATTGCAGGGCCGCGCCCCGGCCGCGGGAGAGGTGGATGGGCTGGAGGAGGCTCCAACCAGGACCACTTCCGAGTCCGCAAAAATTTACGACATTCTCCATCAACGGATCAACGAGATGTGTGTAAAGATCAGGGCCCGGGCAGGGGCTCGTCGGGGATCTCCTGCTCCGGGGTCTCCATCTCGCCGCGGGTGATCAGACACTGGGGCTGGAGTTGGTGGATCTGATCGCGGATGGCGGCGTTGTCGAAGGCGTCGAGGAAGGCGACATCGATGGGGCCGTAATGGGTGAACAGCTCCTGGATCTGCTTTTGGTTGTGGGCCAGCAGGCCGGGGTTGTTCGAAATGTCGGCGTAATCGGCCTTGCGCCGGATCACATGGCCCTGTTGGTGGAGGAACCAGAAGTCCTCGGGTGAAAAGTAGAAGCCGACTTTCATGCCGTGCTTGCGGCAGGCTTCCACATAGGGCTTGAGCAGGTCTTTTTTTTAGGGGGTGTTGACGATGGAAAAACCGGTGGTCTTGGTCGGCCACAGGCAGAAGCCGCTGTGGTGCTTGGTGCCCAGCACCAGGTATTTGAAGCCGCAGAGCTTCGCCAACTTGACCCACTGCTCGGGATCGTAGTGCGTGGGCTTGAAGTACTGCGGGAGCTCCTTGAAGTAACGCTCCACGTAGTCGTCGGAGGCCCCGACCAGGCTGTGGGAAATCACGCTGCCGAGTTCGGCATCGAGGCTCCAGTGGATGAACATGCCGACTCCCCAGTCCATGAATTCCTGCTCGCGGGCGGGATCGTTGCGGAGATCGCCGAGCGGCTGGGGCGGGACTCCCGGGGATGCGCCTGTGAGCGCCAGCGCAAGGCAAAGGGTGATGCTCAACAATCGTGATGTCTGCATGGCGTGTCTGTTTTAGCTCCAGGCCCGGCAATCACAAGCCTTGGCGGAAGGGGAGATGTCAGGCGGGCTCCCCGGGGAAGCGCAAGCCGGGTCAAGCGGGATGCGTGATTCCTCTGGATTCCTGGGTTGGATCTCATTGCAGTCGGGCCGGTGGTGGCTGCAGGCGCTGATTGTCGTATCGGTGCGAACGCGCATTTTTCATTGCATTGCTCATTGCCGACCACACCTCAAATCCACTATGTCTGTTGCCATGCGGAAGCTGCAGATTCTCACCGCCTCCGAGCAAGTGGCGGCCCACCTTCGTCAGGAAATCCTGCGTGGCATCTGGACGGGGACGATGCCGGGTGAGGACCGTCTGGTGGCCCGGCTCGGGGTCGGCCGCGACACCCTCAAGACCGCGGTCAAGTTGCTCGAGCAGGAAGGATGGCTGGTGCCACAGGGCAAGGGCCGGCGGCGACTCATTGTGTTGCCGGAAAGTGCCGCCACTCCACAGCTTCGGATCAGCATCCTCGCCTACGAGAAAGCCGATCGGCAGAGCATTCACGGCGAAGGCCTGCTACACGCGCTCCAAGAGGAAGGTCACGCGGTCCACTTCGCCGAGAAAGACCTGCACGATTTGAAAATGGACCCGAGACGGGTCGCCAGATTTGTGGGGGATCACCCAGCCGATGCGTGGGTGATCATCGCGGGGTCCTCAGCGGTGCTTCAGTGGTTCAGCGAGCAACCCTTTCCGTCCTTTGCGATTTTCGGGCGCTCCTCAGGCCTCAACATGGCCGGAGCCAGCCCCCGCAAGTCGCCCGCCATGATCGAGGGCCTGCGTCGTTTGGTCGAACTCGGCCACCGGCGGATCGTGCTGCTGGTGCGCGAAGAGCGCCGCAAACCCCACCCCGCCTTGGCCGAGGCGGAGTTCCTCGAGGAAATGGAACGCCTCGGCCTGCCCACTGGGCCCTACAATTTTCCGGATTGGGAGGACAGCAAGGATGGCTTCCTCCGCTGCCTCGACAGGCTGTTCGAACACACGCCCCCCACCGCGCTCTTCATCATCGAACCCAAACTCTACACCGCCGCCTTGCAGCACCTCGCCCAACGGGGCATCGCCGCGCCCCGGGATGTCTCACTGGTCTGTGACGAACTCGCACCCAGCTTTGAGTGGTGTGAGCCTTCAGTCTCCCACATCCGTTGGAAGTATGCTCCGCTGCTGCGCCGGGTGGCCAAATGGGCGTCACACGTCGCCCGCGGCAAACCGGACACCCGACTGAGCTACTTCAGCGCGAAGTTTATCGAGGGCGGAAGCATCGGGCCGGTGCCGAAAGGCAAGTGAGCGAGGCGGGTCCGATGGGGTAGGGAAGCTCTAAGAGATCCTGCCGGGAAAAGTTTCAGGACAAATCGGCCAGAGCCGCCGTGACGCATTGCTTCACCTCGGTCCATGTCGGCCCTGCCGGTGCCACTGGATCGGGTTCGCCCTCGGCGTCCTCGAACCACGCCAGGCTTCGAGCCGCCACGAAGCGATCGGTATTCGAATACTTGCGCTCGAAGAGGTCCAGCGCCTCCTCGAGGCCCCTTTCCTCGAGTATCCGGACCAAATCAAAGAAGTCCTTCTTCGATCCCCGGTTCGCGATGGCGTTGAGCTTCATTGCGGTGACGTCGGCGAGTGACAGCAAGCGGACTGCGCCAACCTGTTCCACCGGTTCAAGAAGTGGGTATCGATGCTGCAGGAACTCGATCTTGACCCCGCCACACTCAAGCGTGAGCGATCCCGACGACCGGCCAAGCACCATCGGCTCGTGCGGGAACGCGGCATCGAGAAGAAGGGCTTCCGGGGCGAACTCCTCCGTCGTGAAGAAATCGAGATCGACGGAGATCCGGTGGCCGAACCGGAGGGCGAGAGAAGTGCCTCCACCCAAGGCGAAGGTCTTCAGGAACGGCTCCGGCGCGAGCGTTTCCAGCAAGTCCCCGACCGCCTCCGGAACCGATTCGAAACGGAGCATGTCAGCAGGGATCCGAGGACGAAAGATAGGCACTCGCAAAGGCGGCAGCCCTGGGGTCAAGCGATCGAAGGCCCGAAGCAATCTCCGCGAGGCGAGGGCGACCGTAGGTCTCGACAAGGATCTTCCAGTCCCTCCAGCGGCCGTGTTCGAGCACCCGCTTGACCAGCCAGGCGGCGTGCCGCTCCAGATCGATCGCGGCCGGGTCGGTGTCCCAGAAGAGATGCCGAGAGAGTGGAAGCATGAAGCGATTCAACCATGGCACTCGCCGGAACTCAAGGCGCTGCATGCGTGCGGTCCGGCCTGAGGACGGTGCGGGGCTCGGCTGCCGGAGTTCTCTGCCCGGCCGGTTCATGCGCGAGGGGGCTCACGCGTCTCCTTGGCTTCCGAGTCAGACAGGAGTGTCTGCCCTCCCCTCAATCCACCGGCGGAACGCCCTCGTCGTAGACGTCGGTGGCGCCGGGGCCGGCATTGTCGGGCTCGAAGACGGATTCGGACGTGCCTTCATGCGTGCGCTTCAGCCGCAGCTCGCGGGGCTCGAAGCCGCGGACGTTGGCGGTGACGATGATCTCGCCCGGTTCGCGTTCCTCGTTCTTTTTGATCACGTCCTCGCCGGTCGTTGCCGTGAGGATCACACGGGCGAGGCCGTTGAAAGTCTTCACCGTGCGCGACTGGAACGGGTGGTGGCTGAGCGGATCACCGTTGTGGACGCCGAGGATGCGGGCGGGACCCTGGATGCGGATCGCAACCCAGCGCTCGCCCTTGGGATCGAAGTTCCCCTCGGCGTCCTCGACGCGCAGCGTGAGGTAGGCGAGCTCGCGCTTGCGGGGGTCGAGTTCGGTTTGGTCGGTTTCTAAGGCAAACTGCGCCGGAGGTCCGGCGGTGCGGATGGTGGTCGTGGCGATCTCGTCGCCATTCTTGCGGGCGACGGCCCTCAGTTCGCCGGGAGCGTAGGGGACCATCCACTCGAGGTGGTAGGGGTTTTCCTCGCCGAACTTCCGGATGCCCTGCGACTCGCCATTCAGGAAAAGCTCGGCCTCGTCGCCCGTGGTGTAGGCATGCACCGGAATCACGGTGCCTTCCTTGCCCGGCCAGTTCCAGTGGGGGAGGATGTGGATCATCGGCTGGTCGGTCCACTGGCTCTGGTAGAAGTAATAGGTGTCCTTGGGAAAGTTGCAGAGGTCGATGATGCCGAAATTGCCGAGCACCCGCGGCCAGCCGCCCGACTCGCCGATGTAGTCGAAGCCGGTCCAACGGAACTCGCCGAGGACGTAGGGCAGGGTCTTCGTCAGGTGCCACGAGTCGCGGGCATTGATGCGCACGCCGGCGTTGTCGTAGGACGACTCATACCAGGCGTCGGTCTCGGGAAAGACCTCGGTTTCGGTCAGGTTGGGCGTCTGGTGTTCCTTCTCCCGGTAGTTGGTGTGGGTGCGGTACTCGCCGCGGGTCTGAAGCGAGTGCGGCACCTCGGAGGCGTAGATAATGCGGTCGGGGAAGCGCTCGTGGTCCTTCTCGTAGAGGAAGCAGGAGCCGCCACCGCCGTTGTAGCCGACGATGTCGAGGTGATCAAGGAAGCCGGTCTCGTTGGCGGTGTGGATGTGGTTGATGCCGGCGGTGATGGGACGGGTGGGATCGGTCTTCCTGGCGAGGGTGACGACTTTCTGCACCGTTTCGAGTTCTCCGTATTTCTGGGCCTCGGGCACCTCGTTGGCGATGCTCCACATGATCACGCAGGGGTGGTTGCGGTCGCGCCTGAGGTGATCGACGAGGTCGCATTCCCACCACTCGGTGAAGTAGCGGTTGTAGCCGTTGCGCGCCTTGCCGCGGTCGTTCGGGCTGGAGACGAGTTGGCCGTCCTCGAAGTTCCAGCCGCGCCGCCACTCGTCGAAGGTTTCGTCGATGACGAGGAAGCCCATCTCGTCGGCCATCCGCATGAACTCCGGCGAGTGCGGGTAGTGGGCGGTGCGCAGGGCGTTGACCCCCATGTCCTTGAGCATCTCCATGCGGCGACGGAGGGCCTCGTCCCACAGTGCGGTGCCGAGCGGGCCGAGGTCCTGGTGGTTGCACATGCCGCGCATGATGACGGGCTCGCCGTTCACGAAGAGGCCCTTTTCGCGGTCGAAGCGCAGCGTGCGGACACCGAGCGGGCTGTGGTGGATGTCGTGCACCTTGTTCCCGGTCTTCAAGGTCGTGCGAACCGTGTAGAGGTTGGGTGCGTCGGGTGACCAGAGTCGGGGCCGGGGCAGTGACAGCGTCTGAGTGGTAGTCGTCCGCTTGGCACCTTTCACCAGCAGCTGCTGGGTGTCGGTCGCGACCACTTCGCCATCGGCCGAGAGGATTTCCTGAGTGAGACCCATCCGGCGGTCGCCGGGCGGGCCCTTGTCGATGGTGGTATCGATCGCGACCGTGGCGACCTCGTCGGTGACCTCCGGGGTGCGGACGTAGGTGCCCCAGTGGTCGACCCGGATCGGATCGGTATGGGTCAGCCAGACGTGGCGGTAGATGCCCGCGCCGCCATACCAGCGGGCGGAGGGCTGGAGAGAGTCGTCGACTCTCACGGCGATCACGTTGCGGCCGCCGAAGTCGATGTGCGGGGTCAGCTCATACTGGACGCCGATGTAGCCGTAGGGACGTTTGCCGAGACGCTGGCCGTTGATCCAGACCTCGCCGTTCATGTAGATGCCGTCGAACTCGATGAACAGTCGCCGCCCTTCGAGATCGGCAGGCACCTTGAAGGCCTTGCGGTACCAGCCGATGCCGGCGGGGAGGTAGCCGCCCGGGGCACCGGCTGGGGCGTCGGGATCAAAGGGGCCCTCGACGCTCCAGTCGTGGGGCAGGTCGAGCTGGCGCCAGTCCGAAGCATCGAAGTCCGCTTGCTCGGCGCCTTCCAGGTCGCCCTTGAAGAAGGACCAGCCGGGATCGAAGCATTCGCGACTGCGGGTGGTGTCGGCGGCGGCGATGCTTGCGAAGACGAGCAGGGCGGCGAAGAGGGAGTGGAGCGGGGACATCATGAGCTTGGAACTGACAGGAGCGCCGCCGGGACGGATCCGCCGGACGCCGCCCCTATTACATGAGCAGGAGACGCGGGCATTCGCAAAATCGAAGAAAATCCCCGCCGCCGCGGGCTGGGCAGAGCACCGGATCTCAGAGGGCGCTCTTGCGGATCACGAGTTGCCTTTCAACCCCGGGCTCGAGCGTCAGCTCGAGGCCTTCGATGAGGCTGGTGCCGGGGTGGGTCGCCTGTTGTCCGGTGGCGGGGTCCTCGACGACGTAGCGGGCATCCGGTTCGACCGTGAACCACTCGGGCATGGTGTTCATGCGCGGCCAGTCCTTTGAAAAGCCCATCCCGAGGCGGTGGCGGGGCTTGTCGAAGACCAGCCGTCCGGTCCATGCCTTGTCGGACTTCACCACCACGGTCAGGCCATCCTCCTGCTGGCTCGCGCCGAGTTGCAGTCCCTGCTGCCACGGGTGGGCGGTGGTGCCGCGGGTGTGCATCATGGCATGCTGCAGGACGGTGCGGACGCCGTTCGACTCGAGCTTCATGGTGCCCCAGAGGTGATCCTCGTCCGCGACCTTCACGAGATGCTTCGCGCTCTGGTCGTCGGCCCAGGCGATCGCCTCGGGAACCGGCAGGCGGTTTATCAGGTAGAGACCGCCTTCGATCGAGTCGGCGAAGCCGTCGATGGAGTTCCCCTCCCAGCGGTAGTCCTGATAAAGGGGCTTGGAAAGGTTTGCGAGGGTCCGCTCGACGGCCGGCTGATAGATTGTCTCGCCGGTGGCCATGTCGAAGCACAGGTAGGCGACGTAGTTGTAGCCCCAGCCGTCGCTCAACGGCCCCTTCTTCTGGTCGAGGGCGTTGAACATCATGCCGTCCTCGTTGGTGCCGCGCTCGAGGATCTCGTCGAACATGCGGCGGAGGTGGGGCCGGTAGGCGGCCGCCTTTTCCGGGCGGTGGACCGTTTCGACCGCGAACAGCAGCCCGAGCCCGCCGATGATCTCGCAGCCGTGGTCGCGCAGACGGGTGGGCAGGAAGTCGCCACCGAGCAGGTAGTGGTCGGCAAGGCGCTCGGCCCAGTCGAGGTATTTCACCTCACCGGTCGCGGTGAAGAGCCGGACGAGTGCCTGGATCTGCTCGCCGTTGGCCTCGAGGTTCCCGGTGGGGATCTTACCGTAATCGGTGTCGACGTCGGCGTGCTTCCAGATGTCGTCTTCGATGGCCCGCATCCGCTCGAACCACGGGTTGTCCCGGCCGGCGACCTCGACGATCGCGATCAGACCGTCCTTCACGTATTCCGAGGCGGCGAAGATCAGGTCGTCCTTGCTGCGGATTTGCTTTTCAAGCGTCGCGGGGTTCACCGCGGTCGGGATGCGGTCGAGGTGGTTGCAGATCCGCTGCTCGGCCTCGAGGACGCCGAGGATGGGTCCGTCGATCTTTTCGCGGTCGGTGTACCACGCCGCCCAGAAGAGGAAGGGGTAGGTGTCGGCGGCCGCGTCGTCGTAGTTCCACAGCGACGACCGGTAGCGGCCGCTGCCGGAGGTGTGGGAGATGTAGAGCCCGGTCTTCGGGTCGATCTTCGGCAGCGCCTTCTCGTGGAGCCAGCACTGGACCTTGCTCAGCGAGCGCCCGGCGATCTCTGCCGAGGCGCGGGCCCGGGCGATGGCATCGTCGGGCGTCGCGGGTGGAGTCGATGGCCCGGCGAGGGCAGATGAGGCGCAGGCAAAAAGGAGCAAGGGGATGGTCCGGGCAGTCATGGTGCTGGCATGGCTACGCCACCGGGCCGCCGGATCCTTCGGAACTCAACGTTCGCCCTTCTTCCGAGCGGCTGTCTTCTGGCGCCAGTAGGGGTTGATGTCGTAGCGGGACTTGTCCGCGAGCGGGGCTGGCTTCGTCGGGCGTGCCTGCGACAAGGCCTTTTTGAGGGCCTCCGAGGCGGGCCGGTCGGCGAGGTTGGTCCATTCGTTCGGATCGTTGCGCAGGTCGTAGAGTTCCTCCGAGCCGTCCTCGTAGACGATGTAGCGGTGGGATCGGTTGCGGATCGAGACGTTCCCGGCTCCGTAGGAGGTCACGGCGAGGTGGGGCCAGTCGGCTTCCGGATCTTCCAGCAGCGGGACGAGGCTGTGGCCGTCGTTTTGCGGATTCGGTGGCAGTCCGCACAGCTCGAGCAGCGTCGGGTAGAGATCGAGGAGCTGGACCGGAGCGTCGCAGCGCCGCCTGCCCGCGATGCCGGGAGCCCGGATGATGAGCGGCACATGCGTGTCGCGCTCCCAGATCGCCTGCTTGGCGAAGCGGTTCTTCTCACCGAGGTGGTAGCCGTGGTCCGACCACAGGACGACGACCGTGCGGTCCGCCCGTCCGCTTTCCTCAAGGGCGTCCAGAACCTTGCCGACCTGGGCGTCGACGAAGGTCACGCAGGCGAGGTAGGCTTGGAGCATGGCTTTCCATTCTCCGTGGGCGATTGCCCATTCGGTGGTGGGCATCATCGGGACCTCGGCCACTTTCCTCGCCATGGCCGGGACGTCGTCCATGTCATCGGCACGATAGGGAGGAGTTTCGATGTCGGCGACTGGATGCTTCGCGAACCATTTCGCCGGCACATACCAGGGCACGTGCGGGCGCACGAAGCCGGCGGCGAGAAACAGCGGTTGGTTGCGATCCGATCGGAGCTGGGCCATGGCGTAGGCCGCCGTCTTGAAATCCGGCATCTGGGCGTCGCGCTCGGGGTAGGCGGCCCAGTCGGTCTGGGTGTTTCTCTCGAGCCCCATCGCCTTCGGGTCCCACTTGAAGCGCTTCTTCGGCTTTGGGCCCATGTTGGTGCCGTGTCCGAATTCGTCGAAGGTGCGTGCCGCGTCGCCCTTGTGGTAGATCTTGCCGGCGCCGCGGGTCGTGTAGCCGTGGTTCTCGAAGTAGTCGGGGAGGAACACGGCCCGGCGGGTTGCCGGGTTGGCGTTGCGGATGTCGCGATCGTCGATTTGCAGGTAGATGCCGCTCGTTGTGGGGGCGAGGCCGGTCATGATCGAGGCCCGCGACGGCCCGCAGATCGGCGCCTGGCAGTGGGCGTTGGTGAAAAGCACGCCCTCGCCGGCGAGGCGGTCGATGTTCGGCGTGAGCGCCTGCGGGTGGCCACCGAGGCAGCCGACCCAGTCGTTGAGGTCGTCGATGGCAATGAAGAGCACTTCTGGTGGACTGGCGGCCACCGCGCCGGTGTGGAGGGTGACCGCCGTGATCGCTCCGTGAAGCCAGGTTCTCATGGCGGGAGTCTCGCGATTTCGGCCGACAAGGGAAGAGCGGGCCGGGAATCGCGCTTGCCATACCGTGTATGGCATGAAGATGACCATGCACATCGACGAGGCCTTGTTGGCAAGGGTCATGGAAAAGTACGGCTTGGAGACCAAGACGGACGCGGTCCATTTCGCGTTGAATGAGTTGGACCGGAAGGCGCGGCTGAAGGCGATGTTGAAGGACGGCCTCGGCCTGCCCGCCGAGGAATGGAAGGATGCGGTTTACGAGGACTACGACCCGGTGAAGTTGCGCGTCGCTGAAGACCCGAAGGCTTATGAGGCGCCTCGTCCTGATTGATTCGAGCGTCTACATCGAAGTGATCCGGGCTGGGCTCGATCCGGTGGCCGAGATCGGTCGGCGCTACAGTCTCGACGATGTCGTCAGCTGCGGAGTGGTGAAAGCGGAGGTGCTGCGAGGGATCAAGGGCCCAAGGCGGCTTGAGGCCATGCAGTGCTTCTTTGCGGTGACCCAGACGGTCGCGACTTCGGGGAGTCTTTGGGATGAGGTCTGGCAGCTGGCATGGCAACTCGATCGCGAGAGCCGGGTGTTGCCCTTGCAGGACGTGGTCATCGCCTGCTGTGCCCGCCGGGTTGGTGCGGCGGTGATGACGCGGGACGCGCACTTTCGGGAAGTGCCCGGCTTGGAGGTGATTGAGCCGTGACTCCCGCTAGCAGCCGGTGATGCCGGAAATGGGGCATGACATGGGGAGCTTCGGGTGGTGGGGATTCTCCACCCGCAAAGCATGGCACCCCTGCCGGGGTGCGGGGTGTTTCGGGCTTTCTTCCCCGGGGTGGTTCCCCCGCGTTCGCGGGGTCGACCCCGGGCTACCGAAATGCGACGCCTCCGGCGTCAGATGATGGTAGCCGGTGGTTGAGCCCGCTTCTGCGGGCGATACCACCGGGTCCGGAAGGTTGGGGATTTGCACGCCGGAGGCGTGCCATGAAGCGGGGTGCTTCGGGCTTTTCTCCATGACAAGCGGGACTGAGAGCCGAAATAGTTCTCACTCCAGGAACTCACCCACATTCTCCTTCGTCACCAACTGGAAGGGGATGAAGGTTTCCTTTTCGACGGTCTCACCCTTGCTCAGGGCGATGGCGGCCTGGAGGGCGGCGCGGGCCTGACCCTTGCCGTCCTGGAAGACGGTGGCGTCGAGGCGGCCGTCCTTGACCGCCTGCAGGGCGTCGCCGATGGCGTCGACGCCGACGACGAGGATGTCGTCCTTCTTTCCGGCACGCTCGATCGCGAGCAGCGCGCCCATCGCCATCTCGTCGTTCTGGGCGAAGACGGCATCGACCTCGTCGCCGTAGGACTGGAGCCAGTTCTCCATGAGCGTGACCGCCTTGGCGCGGTCCCATTCGGCGGTCTGGGCTGCGATGAGCTTGAGTTCCGGGTGCTGGGCGAGCACTTCGCGGGCTCCGGCATCGCGCTTGATCTGGGCGGCCTGGCCCATGTAGCCGTGCATCATCAGGACGCCGCCCTCGCCACCGAGCTTCTCGGCGATGAAGGCCATCGCCAGCCGCCCGCTTTCCTCGTCGCGCGAACCGACGAAGGCGTCGGGCACGGCGGTGGTTTCGGAGTTCACATTGACGATGGGAATGCCGGCGGCCTGCGCCCGCTCGACCGCCGGGGAACTGGCCTCGAGTTCACAGGGGTTGAGCACGACGGCATCGACCCCCTGGGCGATGAAGTTCTCGACCTGCTGGATCTGGCGGCTGGCATCGCGCTGGGCGTCGTTGATGATGAGGCGCACGCCCTGGGCCTCGGCCTCCTCCTCGAGGGCGCCCTCGATGGTGACGATGAACTCGTTGGCGAGGTTGAGCAGCGAGACGCCGACGACGGGACGGGTGTCGTCGGCGTTGGGGTCGCATCCGGCGAGCAGGGCGCCGGTTCCGAGGAGCGCGAGGGTTTTGAAAAGACGTTTCATTTCGAGTGTTTTCGATCGAGCCAGACGGCGCCGACGATGATGGCGCCCTTGACGATCTGCTGGTAGTAAGGAGAGACGTTCATGAGGTCGAGTCCGTTCCCGATCACGCCCATCAGCAGGGCCCCGAGAATGGTGCCGCCGATGGTGCCGATGCCGCCGGAGAGGCTGGTGCCGCCGATCACCACCGCGGCGATCGCGTCGAGCTCGTAGGCGACGCCGGCGTTCGGCTGTCCGGTGGTGATCCGGGCCGCCAGCATCACGCCGGCAAGGCCGGTGAGCGCGCCGCAGATCGTGTAGGCGAACATCTTGACGCGACCGACGTGGATGCCGGCGGCGTGGGCGGCGTTCTCGTTGCCGCCGACGGCGTAGATGTGGCGGCCGATGCGGGTGTACTTGAGCACCCACCAGGCGGCGACGGCGACGACCGCCAGCATGATGGCGGGCACCGGGATGCCCCACAGATCTCCGGCGAGCGCCTTCATCTCGTCGCTCATGTTGGAAACCGGTCGGCCGCCGCTGGCAACCAGCGCGAGCCCGCGGGCGACGGTCATCATCCCGAGCGTGGCGATGAAGGGGGCGACCTTGCCCCAGGTCACGACACCGCCATTCACCGCGCCGCAGCCGATGCCGACCAGCACGCCCATCGCGACGGGCACGAAGACGGGGTAGTCCCCCGGGTGGGCGAAATGGGCGGCGACCACCCCGGCTAGAGCGACCACCGAGCCGAGCGAGAGGTCGACCCCGGCGGTGAGCAGGACGAAGGTCACGCCGACGGCGAGCATGCCGTTGATCGAGATCTGGCGGACGACGTTGAGCAGGTTCGCCGAGCTGAGGAAATGCGGCCGCAGGATGGCCAGGATGGTGACCGTGAGGACCAGCGCGATCAGCAGGCCGAAGCGGCTGCGCCAATCGGACGGGATGCGGGAGAGGGCGGGCATTTCAGCAGTTCTGCGGGAGGGGGCGGCTACCAGATTCGTCGTACTCCGTAGGCGTCGAAGCTGCGATCCGGGCTGATGATGTCCAAACCACGCTCAAGACTCTGGGCAACGAGCATCCGATCGAACGGATCCCGATGATGGAAGGGGAGATCCTGGATTCTCCGACAATCCTCGGGCTCTACTTCCAGCCGGGTCGCACGCAGTTCTTGCAGCGCCACGGGGAAGCAAACCTGCCAGTCATACGGAATCTCGAGGTCGCGATATCCACCGACCGACATCTTGATGCCGATTTCCCAGAGATTTATCGCCGAGTAGTGGAGAGCAAGTCCCCGGCCCTGAAGAACGTCCCTGGCGATCGCAGAGAGTTTCTTTGGGGCAAGCAAGACGCGCAAAACGGCGACGGTGTCCAGGAGCGCCGAGGTCATTGGTCCTCAGGATCGCACTTTTCGACCTCGGCGTAGAAGTCGTCCTCAATCTGCTTGTTGAGGGCAGGATCTTCGAAACCATCGATCTGGAAATTCAGATGGGCCAGGGCACCCAGTTTCCGTGGAGCATCCTTCGGCTCTTCCTTCACCAGTCGCACCACCGGCTTGTCCCGCCGCGCAATGATGACCTCTTCCCCCCGCTCGACCGCCGAGATCAGCTTGGAGAGGTGCGTCTTCGCTTCGTGGATAGTGACTTGCATGCGGCCAATTTAGTCAACTTGACTAAGTTTGTCAATTTGTAGGTTATCAGACCGGGATGGCATGCCTGAGGATTTCCTCCTGGGTGGTTTGGCCCGGATCGAGGCGGGCGGTGATTTTGCCCTCGCGCATGACGAGGATCCGGTCGCTCATGGCGAGCAACTCCGGCAGCTCGGAGGAAACGAGGAGGACCGTGGTGCCCTTGCGGGTGAGGTCGCGGATGATCTGATAGACCTCGGACTTCGCCGCGACATCGATGCCGCGGGTCGGTTCGTCGAGGATGACGATGGAGGGGCCGGCCATCATGGTCCGGGCGATGACCGCCTTCTGCTGGTTGCCGCCGCTGAGCTGGCCGATCTTCTGCCGCGGGGTGCACTTGATGCCGAACTGGTCGACCGCTTCTCCGGCCATCGCCATCTCGCGGCGTGGCGAGATCACCGGGCCACGGCAAGCCTCGCGCAGGGCGGCGAGGGTGACGTTCTGGGCGACGGGAAGCTCGGGGATGATGCCGTAGTCCTTCCGGTCCTCGGTGACCATGCCGATGCCGAGCCGGATCGCACCGGCGGGTTCGCGAATGCGCACCGGCACCCCGCCGACTTCGATCACCCCGCGCTCGGCCGGTGCGAGCCCGAAGATGGCGGATACCACCTCGCTGCGGCCGGCTCCCATGAGGCCCGCCAGGCCGAGCACCTCACCCTTGCGGACTTCGAAGCTGATGTCGTGGTAGTCGCCCCGCCGTCCGAGGCCGGAAACGGAAAGCACCACCTCTACGCCCACCGGGTGGGACGTGTCGGACTGATCCAGCAGTTCGCGCCCGACCATCAGCGAGATCAATTGCTTCCCGTCGAGTTCGTCGGCGGGTCGCGTGGCGACGTGTTTGCCGTCGCGCAGCACCGTGATCCGGTCGGCGATGCGCGACACCTCATCCATCTTGTGGGTGATGTAGATGGCGCCGACGCCGCGCGCGCGCAGCTTGTCGATGGCGGCGAAGAGCGCGCTGACTTCGCGGTCCGAGATTGCCGCCGTCGGCTCGTCCATGATCACGATCGAGGCGTCGCTGCCGATGGCGCGGGCGATCTCGACGGTCTGCATGCCGGCCACGCTGAGTTCCTTCATCGGGCGCGACACCGGCAGCCCCATGTCGAGCACCTCCAGCAGCCGCCTCGACTCGGTTGCCATCTTCTTCCGGTCGATGGTGCCCGGGATCCGTCCTCTGGGCTCGCGGCCGAGCATCAGGTTCTCGGCCACGCTCATTTCCGGCACCGGCATCAGCTCCTGGTGGATCATCGCGATGCCGTGTTGCATCGCCTCGTGTGGGTTGGAAAAGCGGACGCTTTCCCCGCGCAGCCGGACCTCGCCCTCGTCCGGCGTCAGCAGCCCGGCGAGGATCTTCATCAAGGTCGACTTGCCGGCGCCGTTCTCACCCATGAGGGCGTGGACCTCGCCGGGGCGAAGGTCGAAATCGACCGCCTGCAGCGCGTGCACGCCGCCGAAGGACTTGCTCACGCCCCGGGCCTCGAGCAGCGGTGGCTCGTTATTCGACGGATCGGGTGACTCCGGCGGCATGGCGGAATTTCTCCAGCCGGGTCCGGATTGTCGATGCATTCTCCGCGTCCCTGCGCGGATTGGCTCAGCGACGGCGTCGCAGAACCAAACCTGCCATGCCTAGAGCGGAAAGCAGCAGCGTTCCAGGTTCCGGAATGGTGTTGGTGGCGAGGACTTCGTCGAAGATCGTGAACGAGTTGATGGTCGCTTCGCCGTCCTCGATCGAGAAGGTGCTGTCGGCCGGGAGATCATCGAACTTCGCCATTCCCAATTCCAGTTGGATCAGGAGCGGGTCGGAAGCCGTCATCGACCAGACGGAGGTATCGACAGGCGTGACCAACTCGAAAAATCCCACTCCGGTGTCCGCCCCGAATGAAATCAGGCCGGTACCCGCATCGTAGGCCATCCTCATGGTCGCGGTGAGCGGGGCCGAGGCGGCCCCGAGATTGGTGATGGGTCCGGTTTCGGCACCGGCGGTCACGTGCGCTCCCCGGACGGCAAAATCGGGGCCACCGGCGAAGTTGAGAGCTGCGAAGTTGATTTGTGCCCGGTCGTCGGTGGATGGAAGATTGTTTCGAACACCGAAGGAGAGAGCGACCCCCTCACCGCCGGCCATCGTGGCGAAGGCCGATCCGTCGGCAAGGGTCATGTTGGCCTGAACGGTCCAGCTTGATCCGAGTGTGAGAACCGGGGCGCCCGAGCCGGTCAGTTCAAGTGTGTGCCGTGCGACGGCCAGGCCCTCCACGCTGTCGGTGTTCACGTTGAGTGCTCCGCCGCTGACACTGACCGTGGCGTTGACCGTGCTGTCGCCGCTGGTGTCGGTCACCCACACGGGATCCGGGCTGCCGGATCCGGAGAAGGTGTCGGTGAAAATGACCCCTGCTGTCAGGGGATTGGAGGACAGGGCGATCGCGGTGAGGAGGGGAGTGACTTTCATCCGGCGTTGCAAAAGCAGTTAGAGCGCGGCCATCCGGAGCAACCATCGAGCCAAGAACCAAGAAAAAACTCGAAAACCGGTGCGAAAACCGGCCGGATGAGCACGTAGTGCGCATATCTTATGATGAAGACCATGATTTACCTGACGGTCGCCGCCGCAGCCTCCGCCTTCGGAGGAGAGGGCTGGGTGGACCTTTTCAATGGCAAGGACCTCGATGGCTGGACCCAGCGCAATGGAACGGCGACCTACGAAATCAAAGGCGACACGCTGGTCGGGACGACGGCCGAGGGCAGCCCCAACAGCTTCCTGTGCACCGACAAGAAGTATGGCGACTTCGAGCTGACCTTCGAAGTGAAGGTCGACGACGCGCTGAACTCCGGCGTGCAGATCCGCTCGGGCACCTTCGGAGGGCCGAAGGGCCGGGTGAACGGACCCCAGGTCGAGATCGAGGCCAGCGGCGAGAAGGGTGCCGAGGCCGGATACATCTACGGCGAGGCAATCGGAGGTTGGATGACGCCCCAGATCGACCTGAGGCCGCACAAGCATTTCAAGGACGGCGATTGGAACGCCTACCGTGTCGTCGCCAACGGACCGCGGATCCAGGTCTGGATCAACGGTGAGATGATTTCCGATCTCGTTGACGAGAAACGGTTCAAGAGTCACCCGAAGGGTTTCATCGGCCTCCAGGTCCACAGCATCGGCAAAGGCCAGGGCCCTTTCCAGGTGGCCTGGCGCAAGCTGAAGCTGAAGGAACTGTGAGGGGCCGACGCCGGAGGCGTCGAAGTCTGGTAGCCGGGGGTTGAGTCCGCGCAGCGGACGACACCCCCCGGGCCGGACGTATGAAAATCCAGCACCCTGGCAGGGGTGTTAGGCGTGGGGTGTTGGTGGCCGGGTTCGATGGAACGACCGTCCATCGTGGCATGCCTCCGGCATGCGGGTTCTGTGGCAATGGTCAACCGGTGGTGTCGCTCGTTCCTCGCTCAACCACCGGCTACCGTCATGTCACGCCTCCGGCGTGGGAACCGCCGCCCGTCGTGCGTTGACGATGTAATAAAGCACCGGCACCGCGAGGCGGGAGACGAAGAGCGAGGCGACCTCGCCGGCCATCAGCGAGAGCGCAAGGCCCTGGAAGATCGGGTCGGTGAGGATCACCGCCGCCCCGACGACCACCGCCATCGCGGTCAGGGCCATCGGCCGGAAGCGCACCGCACCGGCATCGACCACCGCCTCCAGTAGCGGCATGCCTTCCCTGAGCCGGAGCTGGATGAAGTCGACGAGGATGATCGAGTTGCGAACGACGATGCCGCCGCCGGCCATGAACCCGATCATCGAGGTGGCGGTGAAGAAGGCGCCCATCGCCCCGTGGGCCGGCAGGATACCGATCAGCGAGAAGGGAATCGCGACCATCACGATCATCGGCGTGATGAACGAGCGGAACCAGCCGACCATCAGCATGTAGATCAGGATCAGGCACGCGCCGAAGGCGATGCCGAGGTCCCGGAAGACCTCGAGGGTGATGTGCCACTCGCCGTCCCACTTGATCGACGGCTCAATGTCGCTCTCCGGCATGGCCAGGTTGTGGACCCGGATCGCCGTGTCCCTGCCGCCGAACTCCGCGGGGTCGAGCGCGGCGATCTTGTCGTTCATCTCGCCGATCGCATACACCGGGCTCTCGGCCTCGCCGGCGACGTCGGCGATGACGTAGGTCACCGGCATCAGGTTCTTGTGGTAGATCGACTTGTCGATGACATCCCTCTCGAGCGTGACCAGCTCGCCGAGGGGGATCAGCGGCGGCGCCTCGCCGGGAACCTGCTCGGGGAGCTGGTTGGCATCGCCGGCCCGCACCCGCAGGCCGAGCAGTTGCCGCGGGTCGGTGCGGTCGGGTCGTTCGAGGCGCAGCACCACCTCGACCGGTTCCTTCTCGTCGGGCAGGTGGATCAGGTCGACCGCCGACCCTCCGACCGCGGTGCGAAGGGTCTCGGAAATGGTGGCGGCGGAGATCCCGCTGAGCGCGGCCTTCTCCTTGTCGATGACGAAGCGCCAGAGGGTCTGGTCCTCCTCCCAGTAGTAGTCGATGTCGACCACGTCCGGCGTTTCCGCAAAGATCCCGCGCACCTTGCGGGCGAGCTTTTCCCGGTCGCTACGGCGTTCCCCGTAGCATTCGGCGACCAGGGTCTGCAGCACCGGCGGTCCGGGCGGCACCTCGGCGACGGCGATGCGGGCCCCGTAGCGCCCGGCGATTTCGTGCAATGCCGGGCGCACGCGCTTGGCGATGTCGTGGCTGGCGGCCTTGCGGTCGTGCTTGGGCAGCAGGTTCACCTGGACGTCGGCGACGTTCGGGCCGCGCCGCATGAAGTAGTGGCGGACCAACCCGTTGAAGTTGAACGGCGCGGCGGTGCCGGCATAGACCTGGGTGTTCACGACCTCCGGCTCCCGGCCGAGGCGGGCGGCCATCTCGGTGGCGGCGCGGGCGGTGGTCTCGAGCGCGGTGCCCTCGGGCATGTTGATCACCACCTGGAACTCCGACTTGTTGTCGAAGGGCAGCATCTTCACCTGCACCCAGCCGATCGGAACCAGCGCGCAGGCCCCGATGAACAGCAGCGCGATGGTACCGAGGAAAGCGAAGCGCCGCGGCGCGGTCTCAAGCATGCCGTGCATGAAGCGCCGGTAGAGCCGGGTCGGCAGGCCTTCTTCGCCATGCGGATCGGCACCGGCCGCGAGCGGGGCGTGCGGCTTGAGGATGCGGATCGC
The DNA here is from genome assembly GCA_022548915.1 of Verrucomicrobiaceae bacterium E54. GTDB lineage: Bacteria > Verrucomicrobiota > Verrucomicrobiia > Verrucomicrobiales > Akkermansiaceae > Haloferula. Next base: position 9,568 of record JAKZES010000015.1, on the reverse strand, counting down.
AGCCCAGGGCGTGACGATGAAGGCGACCAGCAGCGAGAACACCATCGCGGCCGAGGCGCCGACCGGAATCGGGCGCATGTAGGGACCCATCAGGCCGCCGACGAAGGCCATCGGCAGGATCGCCGCGATCACCGCCCAGGTGGCGAGGATGGTCGGGTTGCCGACCTCCGACACCGCCTCGATCGCGATCTGACCGATCGACTTGCCGCCGCGGTCGGGCAGTCGCATGTGGCGGACGATGTTTTCGACGACCACGATCGCATCGTCGACCAGGATGCCGATGGAAAAGATCAGCGCGAAGAGCGTGATGCGGTTGAGCGTGTAGCCGGCGAGCAGGAAGACCAGCAGCGTGAGGGCAAGGGTGGACGGGATGGCCAGCGCGACCACCAGCGACTCGCGTTTTCCCAGCGCGAAGAGGATCAGCAGCGAGACCGAGACGACGGCGATGCCCATGTGCAGCAGCAGCTCGTTGGACTTCTCGGCGGCGGTCTGGCCGTAGTGGCGGGTGATGGTGACCTCGACGTCGTCGGGGATGATGTGGCCCTTCAGCCGTTCGACCTGTTCGAGCACCTTGTCGGCCACGGTGATCGCGTTGGCACCGGGGCGCTTGGCGACGGTGATGGTCACGGCGGGCTCAAATTGCTCCGAGCCGCCGGCGGTGTGCAGGACGTAGGCCTCGGGATCGCCGGCACCGTCGTGGATGGTGGCAACGTCGCGAAGATAGACCGGGCGGCCGTCGTAGGCGCCGAGCACGGTGTCGCCGACTTCTTCGGGGGAATGGAGGAAGCCGCCGGACTCGATCAGCAGCACCTCGTCGGAGGCGGTGATTTCTCCGGAGCGGAACTGGCGGTTGGCCTGCTGGAGGACCGGCAGGATGCCGGCCGGCGTGAGGCTGCGCGCGGCGAGCTTGGCGGGGTCGAGGTCGATGCGGATCTGTCGCTGTTCGCCGCCGATCAGGATCGTTTCGGCCACCTGCGGCACGCGCTTGATGCGGTGCTCGACCTCGGCGGCGAGGCGGCGGAGGGTGATCGAGTCGGCGCTCCTGGAATGCAGCGTGAGCGCGAGGATGGGAACGTCGTCGATGCCGCGCGGCTTGATCAGCGGCCGCGAGACACCCGGGGGGATGACGTCGAAGTTCGCCTCGAGCTTGTGGTTCAGCCGGGTCAGCGCGGTCTCGGCGTCGGTCCCGACCTTGTAGCGCACGATCACCAGTGAGGATCCGGGCGAGGAGGTCGAGTAGATGTATTCCACGCCGGGGATTTCCCACAGCAGCTTCTCCATCGGGTTGGTGACCCGGGTTTCGATCTCCTTGGCCGAGGCGCCGGGCATCTGCACCATCACGTCGATCATCGGCACCTTGATCTGCGGTTCTTCTTCGCGCGGCAGCTTGAGGGTGGCGAAGATGCCGAGCAGCACCGAGCCGAGGATCAGCAGCGGGGTGAGCGGCGAGTTGATGAACTTGGCCGCCAGCGTGCCGGCAATGCCGCGATGCTCGTCCGGGTCGGGAGACATGGGTCTGAAGGCGGGGGAGGTGTTAGAGCGACGGATTCACCGGAGTGCCACCGGCAAAGTCGGCCGGGATCTCGGCGAGGATGCGTTCGCCGGCTTCGAGCCCGGAGAGGATCTCGACCCCCTCAGGGCTGCGCTGGCCGGTGCGCACGATGCGCAGATGGGCGAGATTTTCCGCATCGACGACGGCGGCGTAGCACAGCTGGCCGCGCTGGAGCAGGGCGGACTCGGCGACGACGACCGCCGGGCGGCTGCCGCGCGGCAGGAAGGCGCGGCCGAACTGACCGGCGAGCATCTTTTCGCCGGCGGGCAGGTCGAGCTTCACCAGAAAGGTGCGACTGCCGGTGTCCGCCGCCGGCGAGACCTCGGCGACGGTGCCTTCGGTTTCGACTCCGCCCGGGCCGACCGCGACCTTGAAGCGCCGGCCGAGCTCGATGCGGTTGGCGAGGGTCTCGGCGACGTGCATCTCGAAGCGCAGGCGGGTCGGGTCCTCGATGCGGCACACCGCCGCGCCGGGCTGGACGAGGTCGCCGGTGTCGAGGTGGCGGCGGGTGATGCGTCCGGCGAAGGGGGCCACGATTTCGGCCTCGTCGAGCTGGCTGCGGATCTGGTCGCGCTCGGCGGTGGCGACGCGCAGCTGGGTTTCCACGCGGTCGATGTCGCGCTGGGAAACCGAGCCCTTGTCGCGGAGCGAGCGGTAGCGCTCGGCCTCACTGCGGGAGTTTTCCAAGGCCGCTTCGGCCCGCGCCAGGGCGGCCTCGAGTTGCGGCGCCTCAACCTTGGCGAGAAGCTCTCCCTGCTTCACCGCGACCCCCGGGATCGCCTTCATCTCGATGATGCGCCCGGTCGTTTTCGAGGAGACCGTCGCCTGCAGTGCCGGCTGCACGGTGCCGACTACTTCCTCGTGCACGGGCAGGTCGGTGGTGGTGGCCTCGATGATCCGGGCGTCGATCGCCGGAAGGGTTTCGGCGGTGCCGGCGGCGGGCTCGCTTTTGTGACAGGCCGCGGCGAGAAGGGCGGCGGCGGACAGCGCACAATAGACGATTTTCATGGCTACTCCGAACGTGGCATAGCGCGAGGGGCGGGGGTAGGGGAAAGATGCGGATGTGCGGAATCAAAAGGTGGGCCGATCCTTCGTGCCGGTTGCGATCCAGGCTGGAGCCGGGCAAACCCGGCGCTCCCTCACCCGGCGACGCGGACCCGTGTCGCTCCGGGCCCGGCGGCTTCGATCTCGCCGATCGGCTGGGCGAGATCGGCGAGGCCGTGCTTCTCGAAAAGCGCGATGAGGCCGCCGGCATGTGCCGGGTCGATGGCGGTGAGGATGCCGCCGCTGGTCTGCGGATCGCAGAGGATGTGTCGGCGCGACTCGTCGGGGCAATCGATGGCATCGCCGTAGCTCGCCCAGTTGCGACGGGTGCCGCCGGGAATCGCCCCGGCTTCGAGGTAGGGCGCGAGGTCGGTGATTTGAGGCACGGCCGGGAAGTCCACCCGGGCGATGGCCCCGCTGGCTTCGGCCATTTCCCGCAGGTGGCCGAGCAGGCCGAAGCCGGTCACGTCGGTCATCGCGTGGACTCCGTCGAGCGGCGCGATCTCGGCCCCGATGGAGTTGAGCCGCATCATGGAGGCCGCCGCGCGCCCCCGATCCTCGTCGCGCAGCAGGCCTTTCTTTTCGGCTGTCGCGAGCAGGCCGACACCGAGCGGTTTGCTGAGGAAGAGCAGGTCGCCGGGTTTTGCACCGGCATTGGTTTTGAGCTGCGAGCGGGAGACGATGCCATTCACCGCCAGCCCGAAGATCGGTTCCTCGCTGTCGATGCTGTGACCGCCGGCAAGGACGATGCCTGCCTCGGCGCAAACCTTCCGCGCGCCGCCGAGCACTTCGCCCGCCACTTCAGCTGGCAGTTTTTCCAAGGGCCAGCCGAGCACCGCCAGCGCCAGCACCGGGCGGCCGCCCATGGCGTAGATGTCGCTGATCGCGTTGGCCGCGGCGATGCGCCCGAACTGTTCGGGGTCGTCGACGATGGGCATGAAGAAATCGGTCGTCGCCAGCAGCACCGTCTCGCCGTCGTCGAGCGCGAAAGCCGCCGCGTCGTCGCGCTGGTCATTGCCGACCAGCAGCCGGGGGTCGGTCGAGGCGGTCCCACCTGCTGCCGAGAGAATCTGGTCGAGGACCTTGGGCGAGATCTTGCAGCCGCATCCGGCGCCGGAGCTGTATTGGGTGAGTCGGGGTTTCATGGGGGAGATGATCGGACGGCGGCCGCCAGGGTCGAGGCCATTTCCGCGGGGTCGAGTCGGTCGAAGGAGTGGCTCGTCAGGTTGGCGGGAGCGGCCCGCTTCAGCGAGTGCCGGTAGGTCTTGTCGTAGTAGGCGAGGACGATGCGGCAGGCGGTGGTCGCGTCGCCGGTCTCGATGGCTTCGATCGCCTCCTTGACCCGGTCGCCGCCGAGGCGTTTGCGGATGGCTTCGACCCTTTCGGCAAGAAGCGTGGGCGGGTGTCCGGCATAGCCGTCGCAGAGGTGCTGCACGCGGTCCTCATCCGGCACTTCGACCCGATGGAATTCGCCCGCCTGCTTCTGGCGCCAGATCTCCAGCGGCAGGCGGATTCTGCCGATGGTGCGGCTTTCGTCTTCCAACCACAGCGGCCTGTCCGGGTCGGCGGCCCGCCACTCGAAGGCGAGGCGGTTCTCGAACTGCTGTTGGGTCGGGGCCGGCTTCTGACCGAGCGAACCGAAGGCGCTGCCCTTGTGATGGGCGAGTGCTTCAAGGTCGATGACCTGTTCCCCCTGCACCGCCAGTTCTCCGAGCACCTCGGTTTTCCCGCTGCCGGTCAGCCCGGTCACCACGTGGATCGCCCTTGGCTGCTCGAAGCCGTCGAGGACCCAGTTCCGGAATGCCTTGTATCCGCCCTTCAGCGTGGCCACCTGGCAGCCGAAGCTTTCCAGCAGCCAGGCCACGCTGCCGCTGCGCATGCCGCCCCGCCAGCAGTGGACCAGGGCTTGGTCGCCGGCCCGGGAGGCATGGCCAAGCAGTTCCCTGGCGAACTCGTCCATTCGCGGGCCGATGCAGCGCAGTCCGAGCATGACCGCCGGTTGTCGGCCGAGTTGCTTGTAGGTCTTTCCGATCCTGGCGCGCTCCTCGTCGCTGAAGAGCGGCACGTTCACCGCCCCGGGGATGTGACCCAGGTTGAACTCCGACGGCGAGCGGACATCGATGACCGGCAGATCCTTCGCACGTGCGAGAAATTCGTCGGTGGGAAGGGCCTTGGCCATGGCAAGCGGGTGGCCTCCGCGGAGCGGCTTACTTGCTCGGAGCAGGTGCCGGGACGCCGGAAAGGTAGCGGTCGTTGCAGCCGGTGAGGTTCTCGCCGTAGCGGACGAGGCAGCCGGATCGCGAGAATCTCAATTCGCGCTCGGTGCCGGGAACCAGGTCCAGACCCTCGTAAAGCGGGTAGTTGGATTCATCGAGTTGCCCGGCCTGGATCTTCCAGTGGGACCACGGAAATGCCGGGCGTTTCCTGACCTTGATCAGCGCCGAGTCCGCCCAGGTCTCGCGCACTGCAACCTCGGCCCGGGCCCGGCCGAGGACTTCGCGTTGGGAAATGGTGGGCCCGCAGCTGGCAAGCAGCGCAGGGATCAGAAGGAGGATGGAACGCATGGCGGAAACAAGGGCTGTCTTACATCGGGAAAACCGCAGCGCTCGGGATTTATCGGAGGCATCGATTTCCCGCCAGCGAAAAGGGCGCCCGATCAGCCCTCGCGGTTGATGATCCTGCCGCCGCGTTCGCAAACCTTCGCCATCAGCGCCTCATTCGGATCCTCGAAGGCGGCATCGAAGCCCTTGGCGTAGTTGAAGAGGTGCTTGTGGAAGTACTCGAAGTAGTCTTCCCGCTCTTCTTTCGTCAGCCGATACCACACCGCGATGTTCAGGGCGCGGGTGACCTTCTGCATCATCGCGAGGGTCAGCTGTCGGCCCTTGCAGGCCCGCTGGACCTGTTTGTGGGTGAGTTGCTCCGGGGAGGCGTCGACCAGGTCGTGGTTGCTCAGTCCCCAGCGTTCCAGCAGGGCCTCAACGGGCTGCGTGCCGCGGTCGCGGGTGTCGTCCATGGGCGGAGTGTGGCGGGCATGGATGGGGCTGGCAATACGGCACTGACGGGCCGCTCCACCGGGCGGGGCGGCGGATTCTTGAAAAGTCTGCGCGTCAATGGCTCCGGCGGCAGTCTCACCGTCTCCGGGGATTATCAGGTCGCTGAACCCCTGTCACTTCCGCCATGTGCTGCTCTTGCTCCCGCCGCGGCTTTCTCGAGACCTCGGCGCTCGCCACCCTGACCACCGCCGCTGCGCCGCTCCTGGGCGCCGCCGCTGGAGTCGATTCGCGGTAGCGGAGGTAATTGTGATGAGAAGAACTGCCTCTCACGGATCCGCTATTGGAAATCGTTGCAGAACGATTCGAAGGCCTGGTCCTCTTGATCGGGCGCGACACCGGCCACGATGTGTCCCACCAGACTTCGGACCACGGCCTCCCGATCGGCGCGGAGATCGAGTCGATCGATTAGCCCACGGGCAATGGCGGCAAGAGTTTTGCCGTTGAAGTTGGTGAATGGTGCGAGATGATGACAGGTCCGGCACAAGTCCACGAGTTCGAAGAGGGACAATCGCGCGTCCACGCGATTCTTCCCACAGCTTGGCAGCAGCTTCATGGCCATCGGAGATGGGTCCGTGATGGGGCGACTTCGCCTCGCACAAGGCGGCGTTCTGGTAGCCGACGAGATCCCACGGAACGTCCGCCAGCCAGTTCCTCGTCAGTGGGTGGCTCGTTTCGCCACGGCGACCTCAGTGACACCGGTGCTTCTCAGCGATCCCTTGCCGATCGTCCCATAGACCGGGGCGGCGGAAAATCGATCCTCGATCGCCGAGGCCGGCAGCGGTCGAGCGTTGCCTCGACGGCTGTCGCTTCCCGACAGGGGAACACGTTAAGGGCGTGTGGGCGGGTAACCCGTCGTCGAAACCGTTTTCCACCCCGTAGATGGATCCTTCGTCCGGTGTGGCCGGAGCCCGCGTTGAACCAGTCCCCCCGCGTCGTGGCCGCCTGGCGGGCCGACTTGCCGCAGCATGGTGATGTCGGTCATGGCTTTTCCTGACGACTCACCCGGCAGCCGTTCGGATGCTGCGGCAAGTCGGGGCGTCAGGCACGACGCGGGGGAAGTCGTTTGGCCCTTTGTTTGCAACGGGAATCCGTTCTCAACGGTCCCGTCACTCCGACATACCGGCTTTGTCGGATCGGATGTCGGGGTGCGGGCCGCAGCAGTTTTCCACATGGGGTACTTTGACCCGGGGAACCAGGGTGCGTTACAACATTAGAGAACCCTTTGGTGGTTCCTTGACAAAATCGCCCCCGGCTTGTGCCGGGGTGCAAAAATACAAGTTTTCAGGTAAGATCGGAGAGCGGCTTTTGACGTGGGCCTGTCGGCCAAGGAGCTTAAGAGGACCTTCGAGAAGCTCGAGGCCGACGGGAAGATCGTTCGAAAGGACAGCTGGATCGGCATCGTGAATTTCGTCAGACACCAGTCTCTAAACCCCAAGGTCAGGCGAGGAATCGAGATCGAGCACGAAAAGGCACCGACCGAGTTGGTCGGGCGGCTCAATCTGCCTCCGGATTACTTCGTGGCAGCCTCCGATAGCCAATCTTATTCTAACAGTAAAAGTAAATCCAATTCTAAGGATCTGTTTTCCACAGATTTATCCACAGATTTTTCCCCGGAGGAGAATCTACGAAGCCGCCTGAGAGCCTTGTCCAGAAGCAAGAGAATCAGGTAGCGCTGTCCTGAGAGATGCTGCCAGGGCGACCTCATAGTCAACCTAGGCATTGAAAACCCGCTCGGAGCAGATTCAGGAATTAAGAATGGACACAAATTCTGATTTCGGAGCATTCGGGCAGTGCATTCTGGCTGATAAGATGCGTCGTGTCGACTCTCTCTCGAAGTGGCACTACCGCTTCGCATCCCTTGGCGTGCATTCACGGTTGACCTTCCAGAGTGAGGTAGCCCCAAGGAAGGAGGTGAAGAGCAACATCACCGACCCCAAATTCGGCAACATCCGGCACGCCAGGGGCATGGACGACTTCTACTAAGGAGACCGTAAAATGCTTGAGGCCCAGTGGCTGCTCTACTGTCTGGTGCACAACATCGGCAAGATCCCCCGCTACGGGAAGAGCCGCGCCCAAGCGAAGTCCAATTGAAACACGTCGTTTTACTATTGCTCCATTCAATGATCCGGACACTCTATTTCCACTCCGGTGTTGAAACCCCGAAGCATTACATGAGTTCCAGCCGCTGCTTCGCGCTACTCCTCGCCTGTCCACTGCTCGCATGTGCGGCTGACCGTCCCAATGTTCTGCTCATCTACGGCGACGACGTCGGCTATGGTGACGTCGGTGCCTACGGGGCGGAGAAAATTCCCACGCCCAACATCGACCGGCTGGCGTCGGAGGGGCTGCGCTTTACCGATGGCCACTGCGCATCCTCGACCTGCACACCCTCCCGCTACTCGCTGCTGACCGGTGAGCTGCCGCTTCGCAAGGAACGCATGGGGATTGCCCACGGACTGTCCAACATGATTGTTTCTCCCGACCAGTTCACCTTGGCGGACTTGTTCAAGGCGGTCGGCTATCGGACGGCGGTGATTGGGAAGTGGCATCTTGGGCTCGACGACGAACCTATTGACTGGAACGGAAGAATCGAACCCGGTCCCGAGTCCCTCGGTTTCGATCATCACTTCATCATCCCCGCCACCAACGACCGGCTGCCGACGGTGTATGTGGAGGATGGAGGGGTGGTGGGCCTCGATCCTGACGATCCGATCACGGTCCGACGCGGGAGCTATGAGGAGCCGATTCCCGATTCCGTTGCGGGCACACCTTATCCGATCGCGCTGCTCGAGCCGGACGCGGTTACCGCCTACCCCGGCGATCACGCCCACTCCGGCTCGGTGATCAACGGCATTGGACGCATCGGCAAGATGAAGGGTGGCAAGAGCGCGTTGTTCAAGGACGAGGACATCGCCGACGATCTGGTGCGTGAGGCCACGGCGTTTATCCGGGAAAGCGGGGATGAGCCGTTCTTCCTGTACTTCTCCGCCAACGACATCCATGCCCCGCGGTGGCCCCATTCGCGGTTCCGCGGCAAGAGCGACCACGGGCTCCGGGGTGACGCGATGGTGTCTTTCGACTGGAGCGCGGGAGCCCTGCTGGGATTGCTCGACGAACTCGGACTGGCCAAGGACACGCTTGTGATCCTCACCAGTGACAACGGTCCCGTGTACATCGATGGCGGCTACCTCGACGGCTGCAAAACCTGCGGATCCGGCGGCGCGGACCACGGTCACTTCGCGGCTGGCCCATATCGGGGCGGGAAGTATCAGATCTACGAAGGTGGTACCCGGGTGCCCTTCATCGTCCGCTGGCCGGGACGGGTCGATCCCGGGGTGTCGGACGCCCTGTTCTCGCAGGTTGATCTGCTCGGATCGCTGTCCAGCTTGCTCGGGGTCGAGATCCCGCCGGGTCAGGCGGCCGACAGCCGGGACTTTGTCAATGCCCTCACCGGCAAGGACTCCAAGGGTGCCGATTGGATCGTTACATGCTCCTTCAAGGATGTGGCCATCCGTCACGGAGAGTGGAAGTATGTCTCCGATCCACCCCAACTCTTTAATCTCAGGGAGGATCCTGGCGAGCGCGACAATGCGATAGGCGATCATCCGAAGAAGGTCGCCGAGATGCAGGCCCTCCTCGAACGCGTGCGGGCACGGTCGTCACGGTCGGGGACCGACTGATTGCTGGTCCGTGTGGGCAGCATGTGTGCGCACGTGGACTACCAAGCTCCAAGCCGTAGCCTCGACCGACTCCACGAGATCCGTCAACGCAACGCCAAGCAACCGAGGATCGACGCGAACTCAGGCCTCACACGTCGGTCTATTGTAAGCGTCCTAAAATCGGCCCCCTACCGCGCTGGGGGGTAAGGCGGCAGGCTGGCGGGGATGTCTAGAACCAATCGCCGCGCCACGCGGCCCAT
>JAKZES010000159.1 GCA_022548915.1 Verrucomicrobiaceae bacterium E54 | reverse complement strand
TATACTTCTCGGCATCATTATTTCGGATTTCTTGAGTGTGGCAGATATAGTCATCATTGCGGCTGCGTATTAACTCCCGATGATAGAATTGAAGATTACAGATGACGAAAGGGAGGCGATTGCCGAGGAGCTCGACGATCCCGAGGTCGACCCGCGTATCCGCCGCAAGCTGATGGCGGTACGCATGCATGACCTGGATGTGCCCCACGCCACCATCGCTGCTGCACTCAACATCAGCGACGACACCGTCACCAACTATGTGAAGCTCTACCGTGACGAGGGCCTCGCCGGGCTCATGGAGAACCGGCACTACAAGCCGACAAGCAGCGTCGCCCCCTTTATCGTCGAGATCGAGAGGTCGTTCTCGGAAGCGCCGGTGGCAACCGCGGCCGAAGGTGCCGAGCGCATCGATTCGATCTCGGGCATCCGGCTGTCGGACTCCCAGGCCCGCCGTATCATGATCCAGCTCGGATTGAAGTTCCGGAAGTGTGCGGCGGTTCCCGGAAAGGCCGATCCCCAGATGCAGTTCGACTTTCTGCAGGACGAACTGCTTCCCCGGCTCGAAGAAGCGCGCAACGGGGAACGAAGGGTTTTTTTCGTTGATGCCGCCCACTTCGTGCTGGGTGCCTTCCTCGGCATGATCTGGTCCTTCACACGGATCTTCGTGCCCAGCGGATGCGGGCGGCAGCGCTACAACGTGCTGGGGGCCGTCGAGACACGGGATCATGACTTCGTGAGCATCAGGACCACCGGATCGGTGAACGCCGACACGGTTTGCGAGCTTGTGCGCAAGCTCGACCAAGCCTACCCAGGTGAGGAAATTACGCTGGTGATGGACAACGCCCGCTACCAGAGAAACAAGAAGGTGTTCGCGGCTGCGGAAAAGTATGGGATCGAGCTGCTGTTTCTGCCGTCCTACTCGCCGAACCTGAATCTCATCGAGAGGGTCTGGCGGCTGGTCAAGGCGAGGTGCCTGCGGAACAGATACTTCGACGACTTTCCCAAATTCATTGGAGCCATCGACGAGTTCATCGACTCGCTCAGCGGCGAAAATCGTGCATGCCTTCAAAGCCTGGTTACCGAGAACTTCCAGCTGTTCGAGAATCCGAAAAGTTAATGCCGAGAAGTATA
>JAKZES010000158.1 GCA_022548915.1 Verrucomicrobiaceae bacterium E54 | reverse complement strand
ACCCCACCTTTCCAGATGCTTCAGATAGTAAGGCCGCGCCCGTTCCGCCACCCGCTCCCGGATCATCAGCGCCTCAAAATCCCTTAAGAAACCGACCTTCTTGCTCCTTGTCATCCCACGACAAACTGATATTTTAACCCAAATGACAACCGGGAAATTTCGGGGATTGGCTCTAGCGACCTATTCGGCACAGAGTCAAATTAGTTCACACTGTGAACTAATTTTCTGATTTCACCAGTTGTTCAATAAACTGTTCTGCTAAAAATGCCCGAAGCCAAAACCAAATGCTCGGAATGTGGTGCCGAAATCCTGTCAGCCACGGCGTCCCGTACTGATGGGAGATGCATGCCGTGCATGAATGGAACTCGCGAGAAAACCGTTACTAAGGCATATTCCGATGCAAAGAAAGCAGATGGGAAAGACGCGCCTAAGCCAGATACCCGCACCGAAACCGAGCGAATTCTCGCTGGTGGCAGCTACTTGATTATCGTCGCTCTAATTCTTTCTCTTTACTACGTTGCCTCTGCGGGTTGGTGGTTTGGCTCAGTAGTACCTTGGATTTATGAGGACACGAATGCTTGGAAGGAGTCCGGAAACATGCGATATCGATATGGGCACCAAGGATTCGCCGCTCTTGTACTTTCCCTTGGAGCGATACTCATTTGGGCGCTTGGACCATTGATTTTTCTGATATCGATGGTCGAGGCAATGGCCACGGATGATAGTCGATCCTATCGCGACGTGAAGTTGTTTCTCAGCTCATGGATACGGAGGTTTTTGATTTTCCCAGGGATTGTAGTTCTTTTTATCTGGTTCTCGTATGAACTTGCTTACTAGTTGATGTGACGCGTCCCTTCTAACAAACCAAAACGGCAGAACAAGACGAGCCACAGCAACCGCCACTAGCCGCCTTGTCGAAAACGTCACCCGTAGTATGAACCTTAACTCCCGTCTCAACGCTCGCCCCCGCTAGTGCCGGCGCGTGCTCTTTGACGTTGCTATGGCTGCTTGTTTGGCAAGGGGCAAAGTGATGTTTTTTCCATAACTCGTGGGGAGTGATAGTTTAATTTCGGGGAAGGGCTTGTGCGGGTCTTGGAGGAAAGTTGTCCACAGGGTTCTTCGCGAGAATGGGCACGGAGTCAGCTCGTCGGAGCGAAGGTTCA
>JAKZES010000157.1 GCA_022548915.1 Verrucomicrobiaceae bacterium E54 | reverse complement strand
GAATCGGGTAGGTGACGGGTTCTAACCGTCACCCCCCACACCACCCGGCATGCGGATCCGCACCGGGCGGTTCCAATTCGTCATGCCATTCCGTGTGATCCTTTCGGACCGTTGGGATAGCGAATGGCGACCCATTGTTGCACAAGGTCGGGAACCCCTTGGCCATGCAACCACGCGTCGGTCATCGCCCGATGCACGATACTGTTGCGGCTCATCCTCCAGTGCCCTTTGCGGCTGCGGCTCGCCATGTGCACCTCGTCCCGGTCGATGCCGAGCGCGAGGAGCTTCCGGCGACGCGTGCGCGGCCTGCCCCATTGTTTCCAATGGTAGAGCCTCACTCGCCTCCGCAGCCATCGATCCAGTTCGACGATGTCCCGGTAGGGAATGCCAAGCGCGTAGTAGTTGACCGCACCGCGCAGGTAGCGTTGCAGGTCCACCATCACCCGCTGCGGGGACACGCCCCGCGTGCGCTTGGTGATGGCGCGGACCTTTTCCTTGAGCTTCTCCTGGCTGCGGTCCGTCCAGCGGACTTTCTTGCGCAGGATGCGAAACCCGAGGAACGACGCTTCGGCGAGCGGCACCACCTTGCTCTTGGCCTCGTTGACCGTCAGCCTCAGCCGCCGCGAGATCCAGCGCGTGACGCTCGCGAGCACCCGCTCAGCGGCCTTGCGACCGTGGCAGAGGATCACGAAGTCATCGGCGTATCTCACGAACGCGTGACCGCGCCCTTCGAGTTCCCGGTCGAGTTCATCGAGCAGGATGTTCGCCAGCAGCGGACTCAGGGGACCTCCCTGGGGCACTCCGCTGCGGCTCTTCTCGAAAGTCCCGTCCGGCAGGATCGCTCCCGCCTTGAGAAACTTTCCGATCAGGTCCAGCAGACGTTCGTCGGCCACGCTTTCGCGTAGCCGGCGCATCATCTTCTGGTGGTTGACGGTGTCGAAGAAGGTTTCCAGATCGCAGTCCACCACGTGGCAGCGGCGTCCTCCATAGCCCTTCTCCAGACTCATCCGGCGCATCGCTTCGATGGCCTGATGTGCACTACGTCCGGGCCGGAACCCGTAGCTGTGCCCGCTGAAGGTCGGGTCGTGGATTTCGCCAAGCACTTGCGCGATGGCCTGCTGGATCACTCGATCCAACACCGTCGGGATGCCGAGGGCACGAAAGCGCCCCC
>JAKZES010000156.1 GCA_022548915.1 Verrucomicrobiaceae bacterium E54 | reverse complement strand
CCCACGACTTGAACCAGACACGGCACCTCCCTTTCAACCCTCAAACCACCCCGAAGGCGCGTGGCTGGCTCCAGTCGCAGCCATAGGGTCTCGGCTGATGGAAAAGGGCGGCTTCGGCGATCTCCCAAATGAGCAGCGCGATTGCTGTGGCGATCCACCCATTCCAGATCAGAAAACCGATCAGGCACATACCGAATCCATGAGACATCCATGCGGGGATGCTGCGGCCCTTCTCGCGAGCTTTAGCCGCTACCTCCTTGTTGCATGCGGCGAGGAGGATCAGCACCGCGAAGGTCCAGCAGATGAACGCAAGCAGTCGCCCCGCCCCGGCATTGCTGTGAACCACTCCCAGCCATGCCAGCGAGGCGATGCCAGCATTCCAAGCCGTCCACTTCACAAGCCGAACAAGGCGGCGCATCCGACCACCACCAGCGCCCTTGTTGGAGAGAGGGGGGTCAGCATCGAGGTTTTCACTTTTCATCATCGTTTTTCTGGTTGGGTGGTGGTGGCCGGATGGCCTGATTCGTTCTGCAGATAATGATTCCACGGATCGCAGTCTTAGTTGCATTGGCCGGTTGCCTTGGCTTGGCTGGCTGCGAGAGCCGTAAAGCGACCAGTGGACGTCAAGTGCGTGGTGGTTCTGCTCACTGGGTTGACGTTACCGCTAATGGGAATCGCTACTATGGAATCGCAAGCGAGAACTTCATTAGTCGAGATGGCGTCGACGGCTCCGAGTTTTCCAGCTTTGCGCTCACACTTTGGGATCACCGTGGCGGCATAGAGGGTGTCTCTGTCGACCGGAACGTCACGACGATCAACCTGAAGCACGGGGAACTTCGACTGCATGGTCAGCACGTGTGCATTTCCAACCCTGAGGGCTCCAAGTTGACGGTGTATCCAGCTGAGATTCCAATTGGTGCCTTTAAGTCCCGTGAGCGGCTTGAAGCAGCAATCACCCAGATAATTGAAGAAGCAGAACAAGCCGCGGCTGAGTGACCCTTACCAGCGGCCTTGTCGGAGAACTCGGTCGGTGGTAGAGAGATTTCAGTCGAGCGATGTGGCCGCCAGGAGGGTCGGGCATCAGCGCTTCGACGTTCTGCTGAGAGATCATGCGTTGGATTCGGCGTCATCTGTGGCTGATTCTCATCTACGGGGTGTTCATCGTCTGCGGGATGCGATGGCTGG
>JAKZES010000155.1 GCA_022548915.1 Verrucomicrobiaceae bacterium E54 | reverse complement strand
GGAGGCCGCAGTGAACCGGCCCAACCGACTGTTTAGCAAAAACACAGCATTCTGCCAAGACGCTAAGTCCAAGTATAGGATGTGACACGTGACCAATGCGGAAAGATTAAGATGAGATGTTAGCTGGTATTCGTATTGGCGAAGCTTCGAGTCCAAGTCCCCGTGAATGTCGGCCGTAACTATAACGGTCCTAAGGTAGCGAAATTCCTTGTCGGGTAAGTTCCGACCTGCACGAATCGTGCAACGAGTTGGGCGCTGTCTCAACCAGGTGCTCAGTGAAATTGTAATGGCGGTGAAGATGCCGCCTACCCGCAGAAGGACGGAAAGACCCTATAGACCTTAACTGTAAGCTGTCATTGGCATTTTGATTTACATGCTCAGCATAAGTGGGAGACATTGAAGGATGCCTTTAGGGGTATCCGGAGTCATCAGTGAGATACCACCCTTGTGTATTGGAATGTCTAACCCCTAGCCGTGAAACCGGCGGGGGGACCGTGTCAGCCGGTCAGTTTTACTGGGGCGGTATCCTCCTAAAGAGTAACGGAGGAGCGCGAAGGTGGGTTCAGCACGGTTTGCAACCGTGTGTCGAGTGCATAGGCATAAACCCGCCTAACTGTGAGGCCGACAAGCCGAGCAGATACGAAAGTAGGCCTAAGTGATCCGGCGGTTGAATGTGGAATTGCCGTCGCTCAACGGATAAAAGGTACCTTAGGGATAACAGGCTGATTTCGCCCAAGAGTTCATATCGACGGCGAAGTTTGGCACCTCGATGTCGGCTCGTCGCATCCTGGGGCTGGAGAAGGTCCCAAGGGTCCGGCTGTTCGCCGGTTAAAGCGGCACGCGAGCTGGGTTCAGAACGTCGCGAGACAGTTCGGTCCTCTATCCTCTGTGGGCGCAGGAAAACTGAAGGGTTCGATTCCTAGTACGAGAGGACCGGAATCGACGCACCTCTGGTGCACCGGTTGTCGTGTCAACGGCATGGCCGGGTAGCTAAGTGCGGACTGGATAAGCGCTGAAAGCATCTAAGCGCCAAGCCAATCCTGAGATGAGTTTTCCCTGAAGGATCGTGGGAGACTACCACGTTGATAGGCCGCAGGTCGAAGTCTGGTAACAGGCGCAGCCGAGCGGTACTAATCATCCGTATGGCTTGATTCCTCCTCTTTCTCGAGGACGGAGTCGGGTATCTTC
>JAKZES010000154.1 GCA_022548915.1 Verrucomicrobiaceae bacterium E54 | reverse complement strand
ACGGGCTGCCCCGCATCGCCGAAATGCTTCTCAACGCCGCCATGCTCCTCGAACGTGCCGCCCACATTCAGGCCGGCTCCCACGAGCGCACCGGAGCCCGCACCGGCTACGCCAATGGCTTCAAACCGAGGGGCTTGCAAACCTCCCTCGGGGCTCTGGATCTGCGCATCCCGCAGGTCCGCGACTGCGAGGAGCCGTTCCGAACCTCACTGCTCGAAACCGGCTCGCGCATCGACCGAGCACTCAAGGCCGCCATCGCCGAGATGTATCTCCAGGGCGTCTCCACCCGCCGCGTCACCGAGGTCATGAAGAAGCTCTGCGGACTGGAGGTCACCTCCACCCAGGTCTCGCGCCTGACCGCCGAACTCGACGAGGAGTTCGAGAAGTGGCGCAACCGGGCACTGCCGGCCATCCTCTACCTCATCCTCGACGCCACCTACATCAAGGTTCGCCTCGATGGCGCAGTGCGCGACTGCGCCGTGCTCACCGCCATCGGCATCTGCCGCGAGACCGGCAAACGCATGGTCCTGGGCGTCTCGGCGGCCATCTCCGAAGCCGAGCCCCACTGGCGCAAGTTCCTCGCCTCGCTCAAGGCCCGCGGCATCGGCATCCCCGATCTCGTCACCTCCGATGCCCACGAGGGCCTGAAAGCCGCCCTGCGCGCCACCCTCAACGCCACCCCCTGGCAGCGTTGCCAGTTCCATCTCCAGCAGAACGCCCAGGCCTACGTGCCCAACGTCGCCCTGCGCAAGCAGGTTGCCGCCGACATCCGCTCGATCTTCAACTGCCCGGATCGGGCCAGGGCCGAGGAACGCCTCGCCGAGCTGGTTGAAAAGTATCGAAAAACCGCCTCGAAGCTCGCCGACTGGATGGAAGCCAACATCCCCGAAGGCCTTGCGGTCTTCCAAGCTCCCGAGCCCCATCGCCGCCGCCTGCGCACCTCCAACATGAGCGAAAACCTCAATCTCCAGATCAAACGCCGCACACGGGTCGCCGGACTCTTCCCCAACGAGGCCTCGGTCCTGCGCCTCGTCACTGCCATCCTCATGGACACCTCCGAGGAATGGGAAACCGGGCGTGCCTACCTCTCCCTAACAACCGACAACTGAGCCAAACACCGAAACCAACAACCGTTCCAAACCACCTCCAGAACCCCGTGCCTCTTCACAATTTACAGAAAAAATCTCGCGCGGCC
>JAKZES010000153.1 GCA_022548915.1 Verrucomicrobiaceae bacterium E54 | reverse complement strand
TCGCTCATCGACGAATCGTAGGCGTATGCCGCAAACCCCAGCACATCCACCCGGTTCACCGGGTCCCCGTGGGCGTAGAGATACAGGTTCAGACTTTCATTTTCCCCCAGCGGCTCGCGGCTCATCCACTGACCGGTCACCGAATCGAAGTAGCGGTGGCCGAAGTAATACAAGCCCGTCTCCTTGTCTTGATACTTCGTGGCGTATCTCCACGGGTTCGCATCCGCCATCTCGCCCGTGGCCTCGATCAGCTCACCGAACGGTCCATACCAATACTCCGCGACCAGATTGCCCAGATCGTCGCTCAGGCCAACGATATGCCCGCTGCCGTCATAGAGCGGATAGAAGTCCCGCGTCGTCTGCCCGCGCGTCTCGCGCGTCAGCAGCAGTCCGCCCGCACCACCTGCCGACCCGTCGGCGATGTCCGGACCCCAGACATACTTGCGATCGAAGAGCAGGTTGCCAAACGCATCCTCGTGGCGCTCGTAGAGCAGATCCCAGCCGTCCCACACGAACCAAATCGTCCTCCGCTCGACGGGGTCGCCGTCTTCGAAGCGAGTGACGACTTTCTTGAAGCGGCGGCCCTCCGCATCGTAGTCAAACTCCACATCCCACCCTTCAGGCGCACTCAGCCGGTCGCGTGTCGCCGCCCGCGCCAGGCGATTGCGACCATCCCACCCGTAGTCCCACAGCGCCGAACTGTCCCGGTTGCCATCGTCATCGTAGGTGAAGTTCTCCGTTTCCGGCGGAAACCAAAGCTGCCCCTTCAGTTCGGACACCGCGTCGGGGAAGGCACCGGCATCGCCACCGTTCTCAATGACGCCTTTCACCTCCCATCCGACCCAGCCGCCCGCCGATCCGGGATGCCCGAGCGGCACCGCCGCGAAGCCGTCGAAGTCATCCGGTGCGGGGTTGAGTTCCACGCCGTTGATCCAGACACGCGCGGCGGGATCGGCCGTGACGTAAAGAAGCTTCGGCACCTGCGGGTGAACCATTTGCAGGAAGCGGTTCAGCGTGTCGCCCACGTTGCCCGCAAAATCCGTGCGGCGTCCGATACCATCGGACGCGTAGCTGAAGATCTTTGAGGGCACGTTGGGGTCAGTCGGATCGAAGACTGCTCCCGCGAGCTGGCCGTCCCCACCGTCGCCCCCGCGATAGCTGTAGGTCCAGGTGCCCCGATTGGTCACGACCGTCTTGCGCCTGCCCTTCGTG
>JAKZES010000152.1 GCA_022548915.1 Verrucomicrobiaceae bacterium E54 | reverse complement strand
CACGAAGGGCAGGCGCAAGACGGTCGTGACCAATCGGGGCACCTGGACCTACAGCTATCGCGGGGGCGACGGTGGGGACGGCCAGCTCGCGGGAGGAATCTTCGATCCGGCTGACCCCAACGAGCCCGAACAGATCTTCAGCTACGCGTCTGATGGGATCGGGCGGCGGGTGGATTTCGCGGGCAATGCGGGCGACACGCTGAACCGCTTTCTGCAAATGGTTCACCCGCAAGTGCCGAAGCCTCTTTACGTCACGGCGGATCCCTCCGCGCGTGTCTGGGTCAACGGCGCGGAACTCAACCCCGCACCGGATGACTTCGACGGCTTCGCGGCGGTGCCGCTCGGGCATCCCGGATCGGCGGGCGGCTGGGTCGGCTGGGAGGTGAAGGGCGTCATCGAGAACGGCGGCGATGCCGGGGCCTTCCCCGATGCGGTGTCCGAACTGAAGGGGCAGCTTTGGTTTCCGCCGGAAACGGAGAACTTCACTTATGATGCCGATGGGAACCGGGACAGTTCGGCGCTGTGGGACTACGGCTGGGATGGTCGCAATCGCTTGGTACGGGCGGCGACACGCGACCGGCTGAGTGCGCCGGAAGGGTGGGATGTGGAGTTTGACTACGATGCGGAGGGGCGGCGCTTCAAGAAAGTCGTCACGCGCTATGAAGACGGTGACCCCGTCGAGCGGAAGACGATCTGGTTCGTCTGGGACGGCTGGGATCTGCTCTACGAACGCCACGAGGATGCGTTTGGCAACCGGCTCTTCGATCGCAAGTATGTCTGGGGTCCGGACATCGCCGACGGGTCGGCAGGCGGTGCGGGCGGACTGCTGCTGATGCGCGAGAAGCGCGGGCAGGCGACGCAGGACTACTACCCGCTGTATGACGGCAGCGGGCATGTTGTTGCGCTGAGCGACGATGCGGGCAATCTGGTCGCCGAGTATTGGTACGGGCCGTTTGGCGAGTTGATCGAAGCCAAGGGCGAAATGGCCGACGCAAACCCGTGGAGATACGCCACGAAGTATCACGACAAGGAGACGGGGCTCTACTACTTCGGCCACCGCTACTTCGACCCGGTGACAGGCCAGTGGCTGAGCCGCGAGCCGCTCGGTGAAAGCGAGAGTCTGAACCTGTATCTCTACGCCCACGGGGACCCGGTGAACCGGGTGGATGTGCTGGGGTTTGCGGCATACGCCTACGATTCGTCGATGAGCGA
>JAKZES010000151.1 GCA_022548915.1 Verrucomicrobiaceae bacterium E54 | reverse complement strand
AGGGCCGCCGTGTTCCCAACCTTCGCCGCACCGTCGTTGGTGTCGATACCATCCCATTCACCACAGTTGTCGCCGTTGTTGTTCTGGATGACGAACACGAACTGCAGGTCGCCGTTGTAGCCCTGGTCGATGTCGATGCCGTCGTCCTTGCAGAAGGCCACCGAAAGGTGGCTGGCGTCCACCGTTCCACCGAAGAACTCGATGCCGTCGTCCTCGTTGGCAAACACCTCGATGTGATCGATCACCGTGCCGGTGCCGACACCGCCGAGCGTCAGACCGTTGATCTCGTTGTTCGCCGAGAGGTTGAATCCACCGTGGCGGATGGAGATGTACTGCAGAATCCCGCTGTCATCGGCGTCGTCCTGCGCATGGAGGCTGTCGTAGCCATACTCAAGCAGGTCACTGAACGCATCACCGTCCGCGTTGCGCGAACCGACGGGCGTGGTGCCCTCGATCACGTCGTTGCGGACCGGCTGGGCGCTCGTGTTGACCAGCGAGATCGAGGCGTTGCCAAGCACAATCAGACCGCCCCATTTCGCCGTGTCCGTGGGGGTGAGTGCGGTGGCGACAACCGAGTCGCCATCGATGTCCTCGCCATATTCAGCCTCAAGGTTCTCGACCGCATCGAAGATGATGGGCGCGTCGCAGGTTCCCTGGGCGATGATGCGCCCACCGCGGGTCACGATCACCGAACCGACCAGGTCGTCCGAGGGATCACCGGGGGTGTTGAGCGGGTCGCTGTTGGTGCTGTAGATCTTCGTGCCGGCCTCGATCGTGAGCGTCGTGCCGTTCGGAACGTAGACCCGGTCCGTGAGGTAATAGATGTTGTCGTTGGTCCAGGTGGTGTCATTGGCAAGGACGGGAGTCGACCAATCGACGCCATCCTTGTCGATGTTGGCGAGTTGCGTCGCCACCACGTCGACGACCGGCTTCTTGATCAGGCCGTAGGCATCAAGCGCGGTCCAGCTCGCGATCCAGAGGTCCTCCGAGTCGAAGGCTCCGCGGTAGGCGGCTGCCACGGGGGCACCGGGCTGCACACTCGTGTTCAGCACCGTCGGGCGGGGATCAATCGAGGTCACGTTGTTCGATCCGTCGCGCGTGTAGGCGGCAAACAGCGGATCGGTCTGCGGCTCGCTGTTGTCGTCGAGCAGCGCATCGGCAAAGTCCACCGCGTAGAAGTCCGAAGGACGTCCACCACCGGCCACCACCGACTG
>JAKZES010000150.1 GCA_022548915.1 Verrucomicrobiaceae bacterium E54 | reverse complement strand
TCTTCAATTCTATCATCGGGAGTTAATACGCAGCCGCAATGATGACTATATCTGCCACACTCAAGAAATCCGAAATAATGATGCCGAGAAGTATAGTTGGATACACGTTTCATGAGTGGTGCGGAAACGTGTCAGGCGGATTGCCCGGGGGCGGACACGCAGATTGTGTTGCCGGTGGTTTTTGCCGGAGGCAGCTGAGGGGGACTCGATGACAAAGTGGCAATGAATGATGCCATGGAGGCGGTCTGAGCGTGGGCAAGGTGCCTTCAGGTAGATGTCTCAGAGCAGGAATGGCCTCTGATGGTGCTGCTGAAACGCAGTGATCCGGCAGGTCACTTCCGGAAATGCCTGCGTGAGGTGGATGAGGGTGCGCTGGCTGGCGGACGTGGTCGCGTGACGCGGCGGCGGTCGGTTGCGGGTGAGATGGGTCCGCAAATGGGCTTGGCTGCGATGCCAGCGGGCAATCCACCGATAGGCCGTGGTGATGGAGAACGCGAAACGCCCGGCGTGCCACACGGCGTGAAGTGGCCGGCCCTTTGCCACCTCGGAAATCAGCGTGAAGAGCTGCGAGGCAGAGATGCCGGAGTGAGTGATCAGGTGGCTCCAGAGGATGGAAAAGGTCCGCCCGCACCCCTTGTGTTTGCGACGATTGGAGCAAAAAAACGGACGCGCCGGACCTCCCGTTGATGGCCGTGGCTGCGGTAGCCCGAGGAATATCCGTGACGATTGACCGTTCCGGGCTGGTGGCAGTGAGGGCACGGCTCTTGAGTGAGTGCCACGCAGAGACTCAGGAGTTCATGATGATCGAGCCGCAGTCGATGGATGAATTTGGGGCGCACGCCGGCAGCATAGCGTGAAGGGCAAGCCGGACTCCGGGTTAGATCGGAATGTCACAAGCTGCCGGTCTCAACAGGACGAGGAGATGGGCGTTCCACGGGCGCATGGATCACCAGTGGGAGGGTGTTCAACCGCAGTCTCAATAACTCAGCCGGTGCGTGGAACATCCTTTGCCAGATTGATGGGGATGATCCTGCGGCTCACCACGACTTCAGTTCGGAGAGATCCGGCTCGGAAGACCGATCAGAGGGTGGAAAATCACACCATCCCATAAGTGTCCATTCACGCCCATTCTTTCTGCGAGGCGTCCCGACTGTCGAGATAGTGCCATTCCTGCATAACGGCCCACGTCGTAGCAAATCGACCCGTGCTGACGATGGTAAAATCAGGCCTGATCCGTAACCTC
>JAKZES010000014.1 GCA_022548915.1 Verrucomicrobiaceae bacterium E54 | reverse complement strand
TGACAGGAGAGCCGCCAAACTCCGGCGCAGACCCACTCCGGGTCAGAAGCTCCAGCGCACCGAGGCGTAGCCGAATCTTCCCGCGTTGGGGATCCGCTGCCCCACCCCGACATCGCTGCCCGCCACGCGGTTGATCCCGCCAAGGTGGTCGGCATAGCGTTTGTCGAAGAGGTTCTCGACCCCGGCCTCGATCCTGACGCCGCTGGCGAACTCCCGGGCCGCCCGGAGGTGGAACACCGCATACCCGGGCGTGGTCGGCTCGTTCTGGATCCTCGAAACCTGGTTCTGCGCGTCGGCCCATTCGCACTCGAAGGAGGCCTCCCAGCCCGCATGCGCGTAATCGAGCGCCGCCAATCCCCGCAGCGGGGCGATGCGGTAGAGCGGGTTGCCGGTGGACGCATCGCGTCCCCGCACCCAGCTCGCGTTCGCCCGCAGCGTGAGCCGCTCGTGCAGTGCGGCATCGAATTCAAGCTCCGCCCCGTAGAGCTCGGCCCGGTCGATGTTTTGGAACTGCAGCACGGGGCGTCCCTGACCATCGAGACGGGCGATCGGCCGGCCCTCGATGTAATCCGAGACACTTTGGTAGAAGGGCGTGAACGATGCGCCCCACCGCTGCTGCCTGTGGTGCAAGCCGAGCGCGACGTGCAAGGCGCTCTCCGGATCGAGCGCGGTGTTGCCGAGGTAGGTGCGCCCGTCCGCGAGGCCGGCGCTGGCATTCGCGGGTGTCCACAGGTAGCGCTCGACGAGTGACGGTGCCCGGTTCTTGAGGCCAGCCGCCAGCTCGAGCCGCGTGTCGTCGCGGAACTGCCAGCGCAGGGCGGCCATCACATCCACCAGCAGGTCGGAGTGGGTCCGCTTCCCGGCGTTGAAGGCCGCCTGGTCCGCGGCCACCGGGGGAGGCCCGAACTGGTTGCGCACGGCCCCGGCCCGGGTCTGCACGTAGTCGGTCCGCAGGCCGAACAGCGACTCCCATTCGTCGGACCACTCCCGCTCCCACTCGCCGAAGAGCCCGAAGCGCTCCCGCCGGTTGTTGCGGAAGGTGTCGCGACGGAGCCCGGCGGCATTGACCTGCTCGGCCTCGAACTCCGCCCGGTGCAGGTCGAGTCCCGTCCGGAGCACCCCGTCGGCCAGCCCGGTCTCGATACTACTGGAGATCCCGTAGTCCCGGCTCGCCGCCGGCGCCTGCATCCGCATCGGTGCGGGACGGAGGCTGAAGTTGTCCATCAGGTGGTCGACATCGTGGAAATAGACCCGCGTCTCCCAGCTGCCCCAGGCGAAGCGCTCGAGCTGATGCAGCCCGAAATGCCACGAATCATCGCGCACCATGTCCATCGGCAGGGCAGGAGTCCCAACGTCGCGACTGCGGGAGAAGCCCGTGTCCACCGAGATGAATCCGCCGTCGGTCCGCCACGATCCGATCCAGGTGTGGCGCTGGGTCTCGAAGCCGCTGGCTCTCACCGTGCCGCCCGGAAAGCGCAGGTTCCCCGCGTCCATCCAGCTGCCCCGGTATTCGCCGCGCAGCCGATCGGTCGCGCCGAAGAGGCGGGCCTCGGCAAACCAGGCATCCCGGTCGCCGCGGAAAGAAGTCCCCAGCTCGCCGCCGAGCAAGCTGGCACCCGCCGCGGCAAACTCGGGTTCGGGGCGGTAGATGCGGATCGTGCCGGCGATCGAGTCGCCCCCGGCACTCACCGGAGAGATCCCGGCGAAAAGCTCGACGAGATCGCCGGAGGCCACGTGGGCATAGTGCAGCGGCGGGTCCATGTGGTTCGGGCAGGCCGGCGTGATGGTGCGGTCGTCGACCTTGACGCGGACGCGGTCGCCACCGAGTCCGCGGATCTGGGCGAGACCGGTCTGCGGCCCGTTGCGCATGATCGCGACACCGGGCATTCCCCGGAGAAGGTCACCGCCGTCGGCCGCGCCGGGTCCGGTGCCGGGGATTTTGCGGCCATCACTGGCCCACTTGGAGTTTTCCGCGATACCCTCGACCACCAGGGGATCGAGGTTTCCGTCGGGGGTCTGGGCCCCGACCGCGGTGATGGTGGCGGCCGACGCCGCCAGAATTGAAAGGATTTTGGAACTTGAAAGATACATGGTTGAAAGAATCTGTTAGATTGTGAAAACGGGAAATAGGGAGAAATGGACGGGCGCAAGAGCGCTCCGGTTCGGAAAGGCCCGAATCCAAGGGATCAGCCCACGACCGGGGGTGCCTGCCGACCCGGCCGACGCAGTAGCCGGCCGATGCGGGTTCCCGATCGAAAAGTCCGATTCCCGGAGCTCAACCCGGCTCGCGCGGAGGCGGCACCTCGGGAAGTCCCCCGCGGGGCTCCGGGCAGCGAACACTGCCCCACCGGCTCCATGCCCGGGCCTGGTCGCGACCATCCGGCAGCGGCACATCAACGAGTTCGTGGATGCGCAGGCTTTGACCGAGGCTTTCGGCCAGCCGGCGCTGTTCATCGCCGGTCGGCAGAGCCGGCGCCGGCTCCTGCTGCTCCATTTCCTCGATGCACTGGCACAGGGCGCACGGGCGTTCGCCGCTGAAGGTGTCCTGCAATCCGCGGGCCAACCCGTCTTCCGCCGAGTAGCTGATCAGCATCCCGGCCCATGCCAGCAACTGCAGTACCACCAGAGGTCCACCGATCAGATGCACTCCGCCCAACGCCACCAGCAGGTGACGCCATCGACCGTGTTGGAACCGGCGCAGCACGACCCGGGGTGGTAGCCCTGTTCACCCGCCCGCGCAATGCCGACTTTGCCGGTGCCCCCATAATCAGAAAATCGGCGCAATGTCCGGAGGCCGGGCGGTGGATGGCGCCCCGCCGGCCCGACCCACGCCCATTCAGTTGTCGGAGGGCATCAGGGACCTTCTCTGCTGCACCAGTTCGGTGACCGGGCGGTCGAGATCGATGATCAGGACGACCACCAGCGAGAAGGCCACGATGAGGGCGGAGCTGGCCAGCCGACTTCGGCGGCCGTGCAGGCCGGAGTTGATCCCGAGCATCACCGTGGCGATCGTCAGGAGGAAAAACAGCGTGCCCCACAGGGCGTTCGGAAAGCGGTTCGAGAAGGCGACCGCCCGCCGCTTGGCATCGGTGTCGATCAGGTCGTTCAGCGTCGCGAGGTAGAGGTTGAGCGCCGTATCACCGGTCTCACGGCGCAGCGTCACGGCCTGCTCCCAGAGCTGCCCCTGGATCGCCTCGCAGCGCGTGATGACCTCCTCGATGCCTTCCAGACTCCGGCGGTCCACCACTTCCTTCCGGATCCGCACGTATTCCTCGATCAACGACTTGGCGGTCGCCCGCTCCCCGGCGGGCAGTAGATCGGCGCGCAGCATCAGGGTGCCGGCGGTGTTGTGATCCTCGAGGATGAGCGCCCGTCGCTCCGAGTAGCGCTTGGTCGCCATTGAGAAGGAAAACCCCAGCATGAAGGCCATCAGGCCGAGCAGCGCCGTGGTCACCGCCGCTTCCATGGGGTGCTTGCTCAGGCCCTTCTCCCCCGCCCGGCCGGACAGCCAGCGCCCGGCCCGGAATCCAAGCTCGATGATGACCGACAAGAGGACAATCAGCATCACCCCAAACCAGATCACGGGAATCGAATCGAACGCCTGCACTTCCCGAAGCAAAGCCTTCGCGGTCTCTCGTGGCAAGCCGCAGGTTCAACGAAAGGCTTCACTTGCACCCCCTTCGACCCACCCTAGATTGGCCGCATGAAAATCATCACCGTTCTGGCTGCCCTGAGCCTCTGCGCCTGTGCGGATGACAGCACCAACAAGAAGATGGAAACCGCCGACAAAGCCCCCGAGCAACCGACCCAGCCTGTGAAGAAGACCGACGCCGAGTGGCGCAAGGAACTGACCCCCGAGCAGTATCACGTCCTCCGCGAAGCCGGCACCGAGCGGGCCAACGGTCCCATCTACAAGGAGTTCAAGAAGCAGGGGGCCGGCACCTACTACTGCGGCGGCTGCGATGCCGAGCTCTTCTCCTCGAAGGAGAAATTCGACTCCGGCTGCGGCTGGCCATCCTTCTACGACCCGGCCAACGCCAAGAACGTGAAGACTTCCACCGACTACAAGATCGGCTACGCCCGGACCGAGGTCCTTTGCGCCGTCTGCGACGGCCACCTGGGTCACGTCTTCACCGGCGAGGGCTTCGACACCCCGACCGACAAGCGCTACTGCATCAACGGCGTCGCGCTGAAGTTCGTGCCCGAAGGTGAAAAGCCTGAAAACAAGGCGGCAAAGGAACCGAAAAACGGAGAGTAGGCGGCGGGTCGCCCCTCCAAGACCCGGGAATCCCGATCATTAAGGGATGGTCTATCAGAGGATCTGCGTGGTGACTCGCCGGACCTCTCCATAGCCTTCTGCAAAATCCATTCCGGTCCTGGCTGGACTCCAAAATCCGAGATGCGATTCCGGGGGGAGCGCTTCCGGACAGTTTCACAAGGTCGGACCAATCAGAAGGCGCGGGCTGAGAATCCTGGGGGGATCCAGCCCGCGCTTTTCTGTGGAGAACTGCTTTGGAAGCCGCTTCAACTTGGGTGCCTTGGGCGAACCGTCAGCGGCTTGAAAAGCCGCTCTCCCCATTCCGGCTTGTCGCGATCAGCCTGCCGACGCGGCATCCACCCGATGCAACCGCTCCGCCGCCCGCCGGGGATTCCCGCCTTCCGGCAGGCACTCGGCACCGAGGGGCAGCGCGTAGCCGATCTCGCGCACCTTGCGAAACACTTCCGAGTAGTTCACCTCGCCGGTGCCCGGCTCGTGGCGGCCGGGTGAATCGGCGAACTGCACGTAGCCGATCCAGTCACGGCCCTTTTCCAGCCCGTCGATCAGGTTGCCCTCGAACCGCTGCATGTGGAACAGGTCCCAGTTCAGCTTCACCTGCCGCGAGCCGACCGCCTCGCAGATCGCGATGCCGTCCTCGCTGCCGTAGAGGCAATGAGCCGGATGGTTATAGGGGTTCATCGGCTCGACGATGGCCGTCAGGCCATGCTGCTCGAGCAGGGGCACCACGGCCTTGAGTTTCTCGACCACCGAGGCGTGCATCTCGGCCTTGGTCAGACCCTTGATGTCGTCGCCCGCGACGATGCAGAAGCGGTCGCAGCCCGGAAGCCGGGGAGCCGCGTGACAGGCTGCCTCGATTTCCTCGACGAAGCTCTCGACCGGAAAATCGGGATGGTTGATCTCCTGCCCGAAGCCCCACGCGGTGAACTGCGTGGCGGTCATGCCGTGCCTGTTGAGGGCCTCGGCTCCGCCCGCCAGATCCTTGTCGCGCCAGGTCCACAACTCGATCGCCGGAAAGCCGAGTTCGGCCGCCTGCTCGATCCGCTCGACGAAGTCTCCCTCGAACCACATCTCGATGTTCACGGCGACGGGGGTGTGCGGCGTGCGTCCAGGCTTCTCGATCGTCTCTGCCATGGCTCAAGCCAAACCCGGCGCCGGGCCGAGCGCACGTCCGAAAGCCTCAAACTTGCCGTCCGGGCCACCTTCAAAGATCATCCGCCTTCGGTGAAGAATCCGGCGGCGGCCAGACGTAGAGTTGACGCACCTCGCCCTGAATCCATGTCGCTCACCAGCAGTCGCCGCAACTTCATCAAGACCACCGCCCTGGCGGTGGGTGTGCCCACTTTCATCCCCGCCTCGGCCCTCGGCCGCGATGGACACGTCGCGCCGAGCAACCGCATCGTCCTCGGCGCCATCGGCATCGGGCCCCGCGGGCGCCAGGTGCTGTCGTGCTTCCTGCGGGAAAAGGACGTCCAGTTTGTCGCCATCGCCGATGTTCAGGAGGACCGCCGCGAAACCGTCCGCCGCATGGCCATGCGCAAGTATGGCACCGAGGACTGCGCGAAGTACAACGACATGAACGAGCTGCTGGCGCGCGACGACATCGACTCGGTGCTGATCTGCACCGGCGATCACTGGCATGCGCTGGCCTCGATCATGGCGGCCAAGGCCGGCAAGGACATCTACTGCGAGAAGCCGTGCAGTCTGACGATTCGTGAAACCCAGGAGCTCGCCGATGCGATCCAGCGCTACGACCGGGTTTTCCAGGCCGGTACCCAGCGCCGCAACGTCGACAACTTCCGCTTCGCCTGCCAGCTCGCCAACAGCGGCAAGCTCGGAAAGATCACCGAAGTCCACGCCGGGATCCTGAAACTGGGTGAGAGCTTCGATTGGCTGCCCGAGGAACCGGAGCCGGATCCCTCGGTGTGCGATTGGAACCGCTGGCTCGGTCCCTCGCCATGGCGTCCCTTCAACAAGCGATACGTGCAGGGCCGCTGGCGCGGATACTACGATTTCCACGGCGGTGCCGCGCTGCCGGAGTGGGGCGCCCACACCATCGACCTCTGCCAGTGGGCGGCCGACGCCGACGACACCGTGCCGGTCGAGTACGAGGCGAAGGACGACACGACGGTCCACGCCACCTATGCCAGCGGCATCAAGCTCATCATGCGCCTCTCCGGCTTCAAGGGCGAGGGCGGCTGGAATGTGCCCGGCACCTGCCCGGTCCGCTTCGAGGGCGACAAGGGATGGATCGAGGCCGCCGACTCCGGCAAGATCGCCACCAGCGACGACGCGCTGGCCGAGGGTTTCCCGGCGGGGGGCCTGGCCGGCACCGATCCGACCAAGCACGTCCGCGATTTCCTCGACTGCGTCAAATCCCGCAAGCAGCCGGCCGCGAATGGAGAAATCACCCGCCGCGGGCACATCGTCTCTCACGCCGCTTCCATCGCCTGGCGCGTCGGACGCAAGGTCCGCTTCGACCCGGAGAAGGAGGTCTTCCTCGACGACGACGAGGCCAACCGCATGTGCAGCCGCGCCCGCCGCGCTCCCTGGCACGTCTGAAACCCTTTTTGACCCATGAGTTCCAAACACGTTCTTAGCGAAGAGTCGCAACTCGCGATTCTCAAATCCGACGCCCCGCCCCACGAGAAGGCCGTGGCCTGCCACAAGCTCGTCTATGTCGCCGGACCGAAGTCCGTCGCCCCTCTCGCCGCCATGCTCAATGACGAGATACTCTCCGACTACGCCCGCAGCGGGCTGGAGGCGATCGAGGATGCATCCGCGTCCCAGGCGCTCATCGACGCGCTGCCGAAACTGAAAGGCCGGCTGCTGGCCGGCGCGGTGAACTCGCTGGGGGTCCGGCGGGAGGGCAAGGCGGTGGGAGTCCTTCTGACCTTCTCCGAGAAGTTCACCAGCGGCGATGATCTTGCGGTCGGGGATGCTGCAGTCTCCTCCCTCGGCATGATTGCGAGCGAACCTGCAGTCGTCGTTCTGAAATCGCTCATCTCTCGAAGCTTCGATTCACATCGGACAGCAGTTGGGCACGCGTCGCTGATGGCAGTTGAGCGCCTCAGATCCGACGGCAAGGCGGCGGACGCAGAAGAGCTCCTCGATTTCCTGGCAGACGCCTTCCCCGACGGTCCCATTCACGACGCCGCCAAGCGCCTGTAGGAACCGCGGATCGGCGCGGCGGAGCGCCGATTATGAAACCGGCATTCCTGTGAGGTGAGTGGGAAGCGGCCGTCGAGATGCAGTGCCACGCTGCCGGGCCACGAGGAGGATGGGTGAGCTGACGATGCCGGTTTCATAACCGGCGGTCCCTCCCTCGCCCGGATAAGGATTGAACTCGGCAGGCGAGACCCTTGAAATCAGCCCCGCCCATGAATGTCTTTCTCTCCATCGACCTCGGCGCCGGCTCCGGCCGCGTGATTGCCGGTCTCTCCGACTCGAAGACCCTCAAGCTTGAGGAGGTTCATCGTTTCGACAATCCCGGCACCGATCTTCCCGGCGGTTCGTTCTGGAACATTGTCGGACTCTTCCGCGAGATTCAGGAGGGGCTGCGCATCGCCGGTGAACGCTACGGCGATCAGGTCGTCGCGATCGGGATCGACACCTGGGGCGTCGACTTCGGTCTGCTCGATGGCCAGGGCCGCCTGCTCGGCATGGTCCACCAGTACCGCGACCCCCGCCACGAGGGCATGCCCGAGGTCATGCACGAATTGATGCCCGAGGCGGAGATCTACCGCCACACGGGCATCACCACCAATTTCTACAACTCCTCGCTGCAGCTCCTCGCCGAGAAACAGCGTGATTCCCCCGCCCTCCAACACGCCGATCAGTTGCTCTTCATTCCGGATCTCCTCGGCTACTGGCTTTCGGGCAGGAAGGCGGTCGAGCGGACCATCGCCTCGACCTCCCAGCTCGTCGATCCGGCCACCGGCGATTGGGCGTGGGAAGTGATCGAGGCCCTCGGGTTGCCGAAGGGCATCTTCGGCGAGATCGTGCCCCCGGGCACGGTGCTGGGATCGCTGCGCGACGAAGTCCGGCGCGTCACGGGGCTCGGCGAGGTCCCCGTCGTCGCCTCCGCCTGTCACGACACGGCAGCGGCCGTCGCCGGCATCCCGCTCGAGGGGGAGAACCAGCCGTGGTTGTCGTCCGGCACGTGGTCGATCATGGGCCTCGAGACCCGCGAGCCGATCCGCACGCCGGAATCCTTCGCCGCCCGCTGCTGCAACGAGCTCGGCGTCGACGGCACCGTGCGTTTCCTCAAGAACATCTCGGGACTCTGGATCATCCAGGAATGCCGACGCCAATGGCAGATCGAGGGTGAAGAACTCAGCTACGGGGAAATGACCCGGCTCGCCGACGAGGCCGATGCCTTCACCGCCTTCATCGATCCGGATCACGCCGATTTCGCCGCACCCGGCGACATGCCCGCACGCATCCGCGAATTCTGCCGGCGCACCGGCCAGCCGGTGCCGGAATCGAAGGGCCAGGTGCTGCGCGTCGCGACCGAGTCGCTGGCGCTGAAATACCGTGTCACCCTCGAGGCCTTCCGCCAGCTCTCCGGCAGGGACTTCAACCGGCTCAGCGTCGGCGGCGGCGGCATCCAGAACACCTCGCTGGTCCAGGCCACGGCCGATGCCTGCGGCGTCGAGATTCTCGCCGGTCCGGTCGAAGCCACCTCCTGCGGCAACCTGATCGTCCAGATGATGGCCACCGGCCATCTGTCCGACCTGCCCGCGGGTCGCCGGCTGATCCGCGACTCCTTCGACTTCGCCAGCTACTCGCCGCGGGACACCGGGGCATGGGACACGGCGGCTGAGCGGTTCGAGGCGCTGCTTTGAAGCGTTTCCTCGCTCGAAGCTCGACCCCCTGAAGGGGAACCACGTACCTCCGCTGCCCGCTACCACTCGTCTCCCAGCCCGTAGCGGCCGGCGAGTTCAAGAAGCTCCTCGCGCATCGGCCACTCGTCCGGCCGCTCGCTGACCTCGTGACGCTTGCTCGCACCCTTGAGCATCATGCAGCCGGTGTTGTCGCCGATCGCCTTGACCTCCTCAATCTCCTCGGTCGAAAGCCGGACCTCGGGCAGGACCGCCAGTTCACGAATCCGCTCCTCGATGGGCCGGGCCTGCTCACTGGTCTCCTGGATGAAGGTCGGAACCACGCTCTCCACCGGCTTCTGGCTGAGGTTCCAGATCGCGGCGAACTGGACCATGGAAAGCCCGTGCCGCTCGGCGATCGGGCGCATCTTCTCGATCTTCTCGAGACCATGCTCGACCCAGCCCTCGGGACGGTAGGCCCGGTGATCGCCGGGCTTGAACTCATGCCCCGCCTGCATGTCGCCAAAGAAAAGTCCGCCGAAGTCGACCACGCGCGTCAGCACCTTCACGTCGTGCTTGTCACATGCCGGCAATGCCAGCCCCACCGGCCACGGCTCGAGCGGATTGAGGATCAGCATCGCCCAGTCGATCATGTCGCCGAATTGCTCAAGGCAATGCACCAGATCGAGCGTGAATCCATTCGCCGGCCCCGGGGCGATTCCCAGGCGATCCGCCAGGCCCTCCTCCTTGAGTCCGGCCATCGCCTGCCAGACCGCCTCGCTGGTGTAGCCGAGCTCGTCCGGGTTGTGCAGCATCACGAGGTCGAAGCGATTGGTCCCGCAGCGTTCCAGGGACTTCTCGCAGGCCATTCGGAGGTATGACTTGTAGCCCTCCGGGCCGCGCAGTTCGGGATCGGTGAAACGCGGATAGCCGCGATTCCCCTGGCGTTGGCCCTCGTAGAAATCATGGCCCAGCGTGCCGACGAGACAGTAGCTCTCGCGATTGACGCCCTCGAGAGCCTGCCCGATCAACTCATCCGCCTTGCCGTTGCCGTAGACATCCGCGGTGATGAAGGTCCGGAAGCCGGCCTCGTAGGCGAGGCGGATGCACTCGATGTAGCGTTCCTCGCTCAGCGTTTCGCCGAAATGCATGAAGCGCCCGCCGCTCCAGGTGCCGTAAGCCGTGGTGGTCAGATCCATGCCGGGGAAATAGGGCCGCAAGGCCCGCTGGTCAACGGCGGGAACCCCGAGGACCCGAAGGAAACGCGGACTTGTCCACCCGACAACCGCCGGACAAGCTCGCGGTCATGGAGAATCCTTACATGAGCTCCGGTGTCGATCCGATCTCCCGCAGCGAAGGCAACGTCATGACCCCGACGCTCATCCAAGCGCTTGCCGGCACCAAGCCCTGGGTGCAGTTCTGCTCGATCATCGGTTTCATCATCACCGGTCTGATGCTGCTGGCCGGTGTCGGAATGATGATTGCCGGCGGGTTCATGGCGACAACGGGCGACAGCCCCGGGATGGGAGCGATGGGCATGGCGCCGCTTGCCCTGATGGGTGTCGCCTACCTCGTGATCGCGGGCTTCTACTTCTTCCCTTCGCTCAAGCTCTGGCGCTACGGGTCGCAGATCGCCTCATTCATCGGAAGCAACTCGGTGACCGACCTCGAATCCGCCCTCGAAGCCCAGCGTTCCTTCTGGAAGCTCGCAGGCATCCTCATCTGTGTCGGAATCGCCCTCTACATCGTCTTCATGATCTTGATCTTCGCCGCCGCCGCCGGCAGCGCGATGCTGTTGCCGTCACCCGCCCCCTAGTCCTTCTGGGGCTCCCACGAACGGGACTTCACGACCTTGATCGCCCCCTGTAGACGGGTGGAAAGCCCTCCACCGCTGCCGGCGGTGATGGTCTGGACCGTCTGATACTCCTCCCGCATCAGCACGGGATGCAGCAAGGACGCCCAGATCCTGCCCTCGCTGATCGAGATCTCCGCGTCCCGCTCCTTGCCCAGGAAGTCGACCTCGGAGCGCACCGAAAGGTCGCCGGTCACGGAAAACACGCCGCATGGATGGCCTCCGACGGCCTCCTCACCTTCAAAGACAAGCTCGATCCGCCCGCTCACGTCGGCTGCTTGAATCATCCGGATGGCGCTGCCGGTGAGGACCACCCGGTCGCCCGGCTTCCATCGCCGCGACGAGGAAAACCACTGCGCCCGCGGGTGGGCACCGGTTTCCACCAGCAGCCGCGGAATCGCAGTGTTCATCGATTGTGCCCAGTTCACCTTGCGGAACTCTCCCGAGGCACTCCCATCGACGCTCCATCCGTCCTCGGTGAGGACAAATCCCAGCGACTCACCCTCGAGATCCGAGGCCCCGGCCGGCACCGCTGCATTTTCCTCCTGGTCGGGAAGGATCCGCCGCCCCGCCTTCTCCAAGGTGATCGTGAACCGACCCGGATACTTGTCGTAGACGACCTCGGTTTCCAGAATGTGGTCCCAGCGGGTATTCTCCGATCCCAGCTCCGATTTTTCGACCACGCGGACCCCGTCGTGATCACGCGAGACGCGAAGCCGCCCGGTCACCGTCCCGGGAAAATCGAGGTCGCGACGGAAGCTCACTCCGTCTTCATGGCGTTGCACTTGAGCCGCCAAAGCCGGATCGACCTCGCCTCCGGGCTGTGGGGTTGTCGGCGCCAGTTTGGCAATCTCCCCCTTGCCCAGCAGTTCGCCCACCTTGTCACATCCGCCGAGCAGCAGGGAGGCCAGGGACAGGGCGAAGACGGGCAAGGCTCTCATCGAGTGACACGATTAAACCAAGGCCGGACGCGCCTGACCAGTCCTCATCCGGGGCCGCCCGCAGCATTCCGACAGATCAGGCGCTGGTCCATTTCGAGAGCCGGAGCATCCTCCGCCGCCTCACCCACGAGCTGCGCGGGCACCCCGGCCACGGTGGAATGGGGCGGCACATCCGTGAGCACCACGCTGCCCGCTCCGACCTTCGCCCCTTCCCCGATTTCCACCCGTCCGAGAATCTTGGATCCAGCGCCAAGCAGCACCCCGGAACGAACCACCGGATGGCGGGCCCCGGTCTGTTTGCCGGTACCGCCGAGGGTCACCTCGTGGAGGATGGACACATCGTCCTCGATGATCGCCGTCTCGCCCACCACGAAGCTGGTGGCGTGGTCGAGCAGGATGCCGCACCCGATCCTCGCCGCCGGATGGATGTCCACCGCGAACACCTCGCTGGCGAGGCTCTGGAAATACAGCGCCAGCTCGATCCGGTCCCGCTGCCAGAGGTGATGCGAGATGCGGTAGGTCGAGATCGCCATGAAGCCCTTGAAAAAGAGCAGCGGCTGGAGCGGCGAATCACAGGCCGGATCGCGCTCGACGATCGCGCAGATGTCGCGCGCCATGCTGGCGACCAAGGTTTCATCCTCGGCGAGGATCCCCGTGAGCAGTGGATTGAGTTCCTCGCGGGTCATGTCCTCGCGGGCCAGCTTCCGCGCCAGCCGGACGCCGGCGGCCTGTCCCAGGGACGACTGCTTGAGAATCACATCCTCGATCAGCACACGCAGCCCGTGCTCCTCCTCGTGGATGGCGGACGCCCGATCTCGAATCGACTGCCACACAGCCTCGACATCCACCTGTGGAGCACGGCAGATTCTCACCGGAGCGTCTTCTCCGGTGGTCGTGCCGTTCTGCTGATCTGAATCCATGCGAATCTCCCAGAAACTTGAGTATGCGTGCCGGGCCATGGCGCAGCTCGCGCGCCGCCATCCTGAGCGCACCCTTACACGTCTCGACGAACTCGCGCAACGGGAAGCCGTGTCCTCCTCGTTTCTGGTGCAGATCCTCAACGACCTCCGCCGGGGCGGCCTGATCGAGAGCAAGCGCGGCAAGGCCGGCGGCTACCTGCTCGCCCGGGAACCCGAAACCGTCAGCCTGCTCGACATCGTGGAGGCGGTGGATCCCTCGCTGCTGACCAACTCGACCCGCGGCGACGGCGAATCCGGCGAGGGCGTCCGGCGTGCGTGGCAGGGCATCGCCGGCGCCACCCGGGAGCAATTGGCGGGCATTCCGCTCAAGCACCTGATCGCCCGGGGCGACGCGCCGATGTACTACATCTGACCCGGCTCAGGATTCCGCCGAACGGGGCACCAGTTCGAGCATCACCTCCGCCGATCCGCGCCGGACCTTGACCCGGACCGCTCTTTCCGGCTGCAGGAGGAAAAAGGCATTCACCGCATCCCCGTAGTCGGCCAGACGCCGGCCGCCGATCTCCGTCAGCACGTCCCCCGCCCTCAGGCCTGCCTCCGCCGCCGGCGAGCCGGCGACCACACGCTCCACCTTCGTGCTGCCACTCTCGGGATTGAGGACGAGCCCGATCCAGGCCTTTGAAACGCGGCCGTCGCGCGAGTCATCCAGCACCCGCCGCACCACCTCGACCGGCAGCGCGTAGAAAAGCCCCTTTCCCGCAGGCTGGTGGGCCAGCGCCACCACCCGCCCGCCCGCGTCCAAGAGCGGCGTTCCAGGCCTCGGCGGCGGACCATTCGTCGTCAGGCGCAACAGCGTGAAGGGCAGGTAGCGTCCGCCCACCCGCTCCACCCGGTCACGGATCTGATAGTTTCCCCTGCCGCCGGCATCCTTCAAGACCCCGCCGGCAGGCGCCACGGCAGCCAGCGGCAAGCCCGATCCGAGATTTCCCCGGGCTCGAAAGACGACCAGACGGGAAACAGGATCCACCACGCTGCCGTCCATCGCGGCAGTGGCGCCCAGCAACCGGGCCTGTTGCAGGTCCTTGCCCGCCACGCCGAGCGTCACCACCTCGCGGCCACCGGCGACGACAAAGGCCGCCGCTTCGGCCTGATTGGAACCAAAACTCGAACTCAAGCCGGGAGCCGCCGATGCCTGAGTGATCAGCAAAGCCAGTCCGAGACCGAGCGGTCTCCGCTTCCCGAGGGGGGACATCGGGGCAGGGTCGGTCAGAACTCCTGCTCGCCCAGCTTCCCTTCGGAAGTCGGGCGGAGGTCCAGTTCGCCGAGCTGGCTTGGAGTGGTGTCCTCTGCGGGCACCGTCACCGGATGATTGACCGGCTGCAGGGCGGGTTGCTCGATTTGCTGCCCACGGGGCATCGAGAGAACCATCACCATGACGGCGGCGTAGGCCACTCCGGCACCGCAAGCCCACTTCGCCCAGCCCGGGTCGGCGAGCCATTCATTGAATCGCTGCCACAGCGTCAGGCGACTCCCCTGCTGAACCGCTTCCTCGCGGCGGCGCAGGTGGAATTCCCGCAGGAGATCCTCCATCGTTCCCTCAGGCGGCTTCTCGTGGCGCTTGAGCGAAAGCAGGTTCCCGAGCTGTTGGTCAGTCATGTTCACGGCGTCGGATGGTTAAAGAATCTAAAATATTCACCTAAATGCAAGATCTTTTTTTAAAAACGCTGTTCCCAGAAGTCTTGCAGGTAGGTTTGGAGCTGTTGATGGGCGTAGTGGAGTCTCGACCGGACGGTGCCGACCGAGACCCTCAGGATCCCGGCGATTTCGCCGTGTGGCAGACCCTGAACGTCGAACAGTGTCACCACCGTTCTGTGGGGTTCTGACAGGCGTTGCATGGCTTCGTTCAATCTTTTCTGCAGCTCGTTGACGTTGGTGTGGCGCTCGGGGTCGGATTCCCAGCCGGTTTCCACCAGTGCGGGGTCCTGCTGCACCGCTGAATCCATGTCGTTGAGGCTGAGCCCGCTCCTCCGTTTGCGCTTCTTGAGGAAGTTGAGCGTCATGTTCACCGCGATCTGGTAGATCCAGGTGTAGAAGGTGGACTTGCCCTTGAATTTCGGCAGCGACTGGTAGGCCCGGGCGAAGACGTCCTGGAGGACGTCGTGGGTGTCCTCCTTGTTGGAGGTCATGTTGTACACCAGCCCGTAGAGCTTGTCCCCGTACTTGAGAATCAGCTGGTCGAAGGCACGGGTATCCCCCTCGCGGGCGCGCTGAACAAGATCGGCGTCCGCATCCGGCCTGGGGGTGTCATCCGGCATGAACGGGCTGTAAGGGGTGAACGCCCCGAGGCTACACGCAGCGGGCCTTCTGTCAGCAAGGAAAGCGATCCGGACTTGGCCCGCGGGCGCGATTCCTCCAGCCTCCCGCCATGCCCACCGCCGAACTCATCCGTTCCGCCATCCGCGACATTCCCGATTTCCCGAAACCCGGCATCATCTTCCGCGACATCACCCCGGTCCTGGCCGATGCCGAGCTGTTCCAGCACTCGATCAGCATGATCTGCGAGACGGCCGGCACGGTGAAGATCGACAAGGTGGTCGGCATCGACGCCCGAGGGTTCATTTTCGCCGCAGCGGTGGCCGACCGCATCGGCGCGGGCTTCGTTCCGGTCCGCAAGGAAGGCAAGCTGCCGTGGACCACCCGCGGCCTTTCCTACACGCTCGAATACGGCGAAGCGGCCGTCGAGATCCACGAGGACGCGATCCAGCCCGGTGAAAAAGTGCTGCTGGTCGATGACCTGCTCGCCACCGGCGGGACCGCCTCGGCCGCGGTGAAACTTCTCGACGGCCTGCGGGCCGACCTGATCGCCGCCACCTTCCTGATCGAGCTGACCGGCCTCGGCGGCCGCGAAAAGCTCGGCAATCACCGCATCGAGTCCATCATCTCCTACCACTAGCCCGGTTGCGTCATTCAAAGATTCAGCATTCGACATCCACCCTGCCATGTCCTTCGACCACTACTCCGCCTCGCTGCTCCGCTATCCGGAATTCGGCTTCTCGCTCGACACTTCGTTGCTGGAGGTCGGCGAGGAAGCCCTCGACGCACTCACCCCCGATATCGCCCGCGCCTTCAATGACATGAAGGCCCTGGAATCGGGAGCGATCGCCAACCCGGACGAAAACCGGATGGTCGGCCACTACTGGCTTCGCAATCCCTCGCTGGCTCCCAGCGAGGAGATCCGCAACGCCATCACCCGCCCCCTGCGCGCGCTCAAGGACTTCGCCGAACACGTCCACACCGGGAACATCGCCCCCCCGTCCGGCGGCGCGTTCCGGCAAATCCTGCTGATCGGCATCGGCGGCTCCGCGCTCGGCCCCCAGTTCGTCGACGACGCACTCGGTGCGCAGGCAAAAATGCCCATCCTGTTCTTCGACAACACCGACCCCGCCGGCATCGACCGGACGCTGGCCTCGATCGGTCGCAAGGGACTGGCCTCGACCCTGGTGCTCGTCATTTCAAAATCGGGAGGAACCCCCGAGACGCGAAACGGCATGGTCGAGGCCAAGGCCGCCTACGACGCGGCCGGACTGGACTTCGGCAAGCACGCCGTGGCGATCACGGGCGAGGGATCCAAGCTCCACCAGTTCGCCGACGAACACGGCTTCATCGCCCGCTTCCCCATGGAGGACTGGGTCGGGGGACGGACCTCGGTCATGTCCACGGTCGGCCTCGTGCCCGCCGCCCTTCAGGGTCTCGACATCGATTCCTTTCTCGCCGGCGCCGCGGCGATGGACGAGCAGACCCGCCGCACCGATGCGCGGACAAATGCCGCCATGCGCCTCGCCCTGTGCTGGCACGTCGCCGGCAACGGACGCGGCGAGAAGGACATGGTCGTCCTCCCCTACAAGGACTCGCTGGTGCTCTTCTCGAAGTACTTGCAACAGCTCGTCATGGAGTCGCTGGGCAAGGAGAAGGATCTCGACGGCCGGGTGGTCAACCAGGGCATCGCCGTCTATGGCAACAAGGGTTCGACCGACCAGCACGCCTACGTCCAGCAACTTCGCGACGGCGTCGCCAACTTCTTTGCCACCTTCATCGAGGTCCGCAAGGGGCGCGACGGCGACACGATCGAAGTCGAGCCCGGTAGCACCTCGGCCGACTTCCTGCAGGGCTTCCTGCGTGGCACCCGCAAGGCCCTGCACGAGTCCGGCCGCCCCTCGATCACCATCTCGATCCCCGAGGTGACCCCCTTCCAGGTCGGCGCCCTGATCGCCCTCTTCGAGCGGGCCGTTTCCTTCTACGCCTCGCTGGTCAATATCAACGCCTACCACCAACCGGGCGTCGAGGCCGGCAAGAAGGCCGCCGCCGCCTTCCTGGAAACCCTGCACGCGGTCGGCAGCCGGGTGACCGGGGATCCGAAAACGGCGGCCGAGATCGCCTACGAGATCGATGCCGACACCGAGGACGTCTACCACTGCCTGAGCCACCTGGCCGCCAACGGCGACGCCCAGATTTCCCTCGGCAAGGAGCCGAAGCACGACACCTTCTCACTGTGAGCGGGTCCCTGTGAGCGGAGCCGCGGGGTGGTGCCCCGCCCTCCCCGTCAACGGCGCAGTTCCGCCTCGATCTGGGCCACCTGACTGCGGATTTCGATGTCGGTTTCGATCCGCTCGGTGACCTTGCGGACGGCGTGGATCACCGTTCCGTGGTCGCGGCCACCGAAGGCCTCGCCGATTTCCATCAGCGACGACTTGGTGAGCCGCCGGCTCAGATACATCGCAATCTGACGCGGGCCCGCGATGCTCGCCGGGCGGCGACGGCTGGCCATGTCCGCCAGACGCATGTCGAACCGCTCGGCCACCATCCGCTGGATGGCATCGATCGAGACCTGCTTGCCGTTTTCCTCGCGGAAAAGGTCGCGCAGCAGGTGCTCGACCTTGTCGGGCGTGACCCTCTCGCCGGCGAGCGAGGAATAGGTTCCCACCCGCATCAAGCCGCCCTCGAGCCGGCGGACGTTGGTGCGGATCCTTTCGGCCAGCATCCGCACGATGCCTTCGTCGAGCTGCAGTTTCCACTCCCTGACCTTGTGCTGGAGGATCGCCAGCCGGGTTTCGAACCCCGGAGGCTGGAGTTCGACCGTCAGGCCGCACTCGAAGCGCGACACCAGCCGCGGCTCCAGGCTCTGGATCTCGGAGGCCGGGCGGTCGCTGGTGAGCACCACCTGCCCCCGCCCGTCGAGCAGGGTGTTGAAGGTGTGGAAGAACTCTTCCTGGGACCGCTCCTTGCCGCTGAGAAACTGGACGTCGTCGATCAGCATCAGGTCCGCCGTCCGATAGCGCCGGCGGAATTTCTCGAGCCCGCCGGTGCGAACGACATCGATGAACTCGTTGATGAACCGTTCACAGGTCAGGTAGACGATTTTCGCCCGGGGATTCCGTCTCAACCACTCCTGGCCGATCGCCTGCATCAGGTGGGTCTTCCCGAGACCGGGCCCGCCGTGAATGAAGAGCGGGTTGTAGCCGGTCCCCCTGCCCAGGGCCACCGCCTCGCAGGCCGCGTGAGCGAACTGGCTGTTGACGCCCACCACGAAAGATTCGAAGCCGAAGGAGGGATTCAGGCCGACCCGCTTCAGGCGCCGGTCGAGAGCCTCCGCCTCATCCGAAATCGGCTCGCTCGCCTCGAACCAGTTGTCCGCATCCTTTTCCATGGCCACCTCCGCTCCGTTGCCGGGCTGACCATCATGAACCTCCAGCCGCACCTGTGCAATCTCCGGAATCACATTCCGGACCGCCGCCGTCAGCTCGTTCAAATAGTTGGTCTCGATCCAGACCTGATGGATCTCATTCGGCACCGAGACCTCGACGTGACGGTCATTGACCGCGCTCAATCGCGATGCCCGGAACCATCGGTCGTAGGCATCGCCGCTTACCAAGCCACGCAGGTGCTCGCACACCTTGCTCCAAACCTCTTCCTCCCTGGCCCGATTGTTCCCGTAGTCCAACCCTGCCGTCGCCTCCTCCCGTTCCATCTTTTTCCAATCTCAATCACTAAGGGTTTCCCGATCGCGCTCCCCGTTCCGACCCCCGATCGGACGTGCGCTTCCCCAACAGAAAAGCGACCCGGCGTGGTTTCGAAAACTCCTTAGAATCCCACTCTAACAATTCGCTCGTTCCGCAACGAATTTTCAAGGGTTCCACGCCCATCGATTTTTAAAATCTTGACCTTGGATTTCGTTAAATTCGCTGAACCAATTCACCCGCAACCACTGCTTCCAGGATGTTTCCACGCTTTGATCCTGTGGCGCTTGCGAAATATTTTCACGCACACGCCAAGGGTTTCGATTCCGTCACATTCACGGCTCCGGGTTCGGCTCCTCCCGCGACCGGCACAAAAGTTCACGACGCGGCCGACCCAACCCTGGCCCTCGCGGGCAGGTAGCCGGCCAGGAAGGTGATGAGCGCGGTGACCGGCCAGGCCCAGACGTAGCTCCAGAGGGGTTTGACGACTCCCTCTGCAAGCGCCTCGGCATCAAAGGTACCGAACACCCCCAGCCATTCCAGGGAGACGTTCGCCTTCGCCAGCAGGACCCACAGGTCGGGCCGGCAGAGCGCGACCAGCACGAAGGACACCGCCGCCCCGACCGCCAGACCGCGAATGCTTCCACGGCCCAGAATCGCGCAGCCCATCAGGGCCAGCAGCGGGCCCATGGTGTAGGTCGTCATCCCGAAGGCCAGCGGCAGAATCGGAATGCCCTCGCGGGCAATGTTCAGCAGCCAGGTGAAACCGGTCAGGATGATACCCCAACCAATGACCAGCATCCTCGACTTCCACACTAGATTCATCGTCTCCAGCTCCTCGTCGCTGCGGTCCTCGGGGTGGTAGAACATCGAGAGCGTGGTCTGGCTCAGCGCCGCCAGGATCGAGTCGAGACTGGAGATCGACGCCGCGAACACGCCCGCCAGGATCAGCCCGCTGAGACCCACCGGCAGCACCGTCGTGATCCACATCGGGAACACGTAGTCGGGCTTTCCGGGCTGCAGCACGTTGCTCTCGCCCACCGTCGCGGTTCCGGCCTCGACCAGCGCCGCCTCGGCCTCGGTGAAGGGATCCACATGGTAGTGAACGAAGAGCGCCGCGCCGACGAGCAGCATCAGCAGCGTCAGGACCTGGCCGAAACAGGAGAAGATCAACGCCTTGCCGGCCTGCTTGGCGTCGCGACAGCAGAACATCCGCTGGGCATTGAGCTGGTCGACCCCGAAGGCGGTCAGGTTCTGGAAGGGCACCGCGAGAATCGCGACCCAGAAGGTGAACTGGAGCTCAGCCTCGAATCCGAAGGTGAAGTCGAAGGTCCGGGTGCGGCCGAAACCCGAGGCGATTTCCCAGAACTCTCCCCAGCCGCCGTTCAGGCTGGCACAAATCCAGACCAGCGCGATCACCCCGCCGACGGTGAACAACAGGAACTGCATCACATCGGTCCAGATCACCGTCCGCATCCCTCCCATCAGCGTCCATCCGATGGCGAACATCCCGATGATCAGGATGCTCCAGTGGATTTCCAGCCCGGTCACCACCTGCAGCGGAATCGCGGCGACCAGCACCCGCACGCTCTGGCCGAGAATGCTGCCGAGGGTGAAGAGCACCGTCGCGAGCTGCTTGGCCGCCCGACCCAGCCGACGCCCCATGTAGTCGTAGGGGCTGTAGATTTCCTGCTCGTAGTAGAGGGGCACCAGGTATTTCGCCACCAGGAAGCGGGCGAGGATCGAGCCGATCGCCCACTGCAGGTAGGTGAAGTCGCCGTTCAGCGCGAACAAGGTCCCCGGCACCCCGATGAAGGTCACCCCGCTGATCTCGGTGGCGATGATCGAGCCGCTGACGGCCGGCCAGGGCAGGGAACGGCCGCCGAGAAAGAAATCGCGGATCGTGGCCTGGGCTCCGCTCATCCGGTGCCCGATCCAGGTGCAGAGGGCCAGGTAGCCGAAAAGCACCAGCCAATCCACCACGGTGAAGTGCGTCTCAATCGCTCCGATCAGCATGGCGCACGCTAGGGAATGGCCCCCACCCCCGTCCACGCCCGAATTGATGGGTTCATGGGTTCATGGGTTCATGGGTTCATGGGTTCATGGGTTAACGGGCTCACGGGCTCACGGGCTCACGGGGTCATGCTTTGGCACTTGGAACTTTTCACTTGGAACTTCGGGCTCTGGCACTTGGAACTTTTCACTGGGAACTTCGGGCTTTGGCACTTGGAACTTCTCACTGGGATCTCCGATGCGCAGCCTCGCCGCATGCACGACCTCGCCGACCTGCTCCGCCGCCGGCTCGAGATCATCGCCGATCACGCCTGGCGGGATCGCGATGCCGCCGCCCACCTCGATGCCCTGCGTCAGGTCTCCGAAGACATCGCCGCATGGCACGACCAGCACCGCGGCACGCTTCCCGCCCGACTCGAGCATTTCCTCACCGGTTGCTCGTACGACAAGGCGCTCGCCTTTGTCGAAGCCGCCGCCGCTGACACGAAATAAGTCGGATTCGTCACGGGGCGCTTGCGCCTGCCATGCGCTGGCCCTTAGGCTGCGGCCAGCGCTTTTCTCGTGAGTTCCGGCGGCAACCACATCACCGGCATCCTCCCAGCCCGCTGGGGGTCCAGCCGCTTCCCCGGAAAGCCCCTTCATCCGATCGCCGGCAAGCCGCTCATCCAGCACGTCTGGGAACGCTGCCGCCAATGCGGAAAGCTCGATGAACTCGTCATCGCCACCGACGACGACCGCATCCTGAAGGTCGCCGAAGCCTTCGGAGCGCATGCCGTGATGACCTCGCCGCACCACCCGACCGGCACCGACCGCCTGGCCGAGGCCGTTCGCGCGATTCCGGCCTCCACCCACATTCTCAACATCCAGGGCGACGAGCCTCTGATCGATCCGGCACTGATCGATGAGCTGGCCCAGGCCATGATCGACGATCCGGGCCTCGACATGGCCACGGCGGCCAACCCCATCGGCCCCGACGACCCGGCGGTCGCCGACCCCAATGTGGTCAAGGTCGTGACCACCCTGACCGGCCGCGCCCTCTACTTCTCCCGCTCTCCCCTTCCCTATTTCCGCAATGCGGTGGAGGGACTGGCGGTGTACCGCCACAAGGGCATCTACGCCTACACCCGCCCATTCCTCGAACGCTTCGTCACCTGGCCGCCCTCGCCGCTCGAGCAGGCCGAGTCGCTCGAACAACTCCGCGCCCTCGAAAACGGTGCCTCAATCCGGGTTCTCGTCACCGACGACACCTCCCCCGGGGTCGACACGCCCGAACAGGCCCGCGAAGTCGAACTTCTTCTCTCCACCACCGCTCACTGATCACCGCTTACTCGGCACTCCCATGAAATACATCTTCGTCACCGGCGGCGTCGTCTCGTCCCTCGGCAAGGGCCTCGCCGCCGCCGCCATCGGCACCCTC
This sequence comes from Verrucomicrobiaceae bacterium E54, assembly GCA_022548915.1. Classification (GTDB taxonomy): domain Bacteria; phylum Verrucomicrobiota; class Verrucomicrobiia; order Verrucomicrobiales; family Akkermansiaceae; genus Haloferula. Next base: position 83,523 of record JAKZES010000014.1, on the reverse strand, counting down.
CTCGAGCACCGCGGACTGAAGGTGCTGATGCAGAAGTTCGACCCCTACCTGAACGTCGACCCGGGAACGATGTCGCCCTTCCAGCACGGCGAGGTCTATGTGCTCGACGATGGCGCCGAAACGGACCTCGACCTCGGCCACTACGAGCGCTTCACCTCGGGCGTCCTTTCCCAGATGAACAACCTCACCTCGGGACAGGTCTTCGACTCCGTGATCCGGAAGGAGCGCAAGGGCGACTACCTGGGCAAGACCGTCCAGTTCATCCCGCACGTCACCGACGAGATCAAATCACGCCTGCATCAGGTGAAGAACGACAACCAGGACGTCGATGTCCTGATCACCGAGATCGGCGGCACGGTCGGCGACATGGAGGGACTGCTCTTCCTCGAGGCCCTACGGCAGTTTGCCCTGGAGGTGGGGAAGGAGAACGTCTGCTTCATCCACGTCACCCTGCTGCCCTTCATCAAGGCCGCCGGCGAGGTGAAGACCAAGCCGACCCAGCAATCGGTCGCCAAACTGCGCGAAATCGGCATCCAGCCCGACATCATCATCTGCCGCACCGAGGCGGACCTCGACGAGGACAACCGCCGCAAGATCGCGATGTTCTGCAACGTCGAGCACAAGAACGTCGTGGCCTTCCGCGACGTCGCCCACACCATCTACGAGTGCCCGCTCGACCTGCGGCGCGACAAGATCGACCGCCTGGTCGTCGACCGCATCGGTCTCGGCCACACCCCATCCCCCGACCTCGAGGATTGGGAGGCCTTCGTCGACAAGGTCATCCACCCGAAGAACCGCGTGACCATCGCGGTCGTGGGGAAATACATCGAGCTTCAGGACGCCTACAAATCCATCTACGAGTCGCTGATCCACGCCGGTGCGAAACACGACACCAAGGTCGCGATCGTCCGACTCGAAGCCGAGGCCATCGAGCAGCATGGCGCCAAGTCGGTCGTCGGTGACGTCGACGGCCTGCTGGTGCCCGGCGGCTTCGGGGACCGGGGCATCGAGGGCAAGATTCTCGCTGCCAAGTATGCCCGCGAGGAGGGCATCCCCTTCTTCGGCATCTGCCTCGGCATGCAGATCGCCACCATCGAGTTCGCCCGCAACGTCTGCAAGCTGCGCAACGCCAACTCGACCGAGTTCGACAAGAACACGAAGTATCCCGTGATCTGCCTGCAGGAGGAACAGAAGGGCGTCGAGGACATGGGGGCGACGATGCGCCTGGGCTCCTGCGAGAGCATCCTTTTCGCCGGAACCCGGGCCTCGGATCTCTACGACGGCGCGGATCGCATCCACGAACGCCACCGTCACCGCTACGAGTTCAACTCCGACTTCCAGGACCGGCTCCAGGAAGCCGGACTCGTGATCTCGTCGGTGTCCGCCGCCGAGGGCCTGGTCGAGATCATCGAGATCCCCGAGCACCCGTTCTTCCTCGCCGCGCAGTTCCACCCGGAGTTCCAGTCCAAGCCGAACAAGGCCCACCCGCTCTTCTCCGGCTTCATCGAGGCGGCGCTCAAGCACTCGCAGGCCCATCCGCCGCGCAAGGATTGAGTCCGGTGGGAAACCCGAGGGAAAGCACCGAGGTTGTCCCACACGGTCCCAGCCTCACTCTCCCTCCGGTTTCCTTCGCGTGGAAGATTTCAGCTTTTCAGCTTTTCAGCATTTCCGCTTTTCCCTACGACTCCGCCCCCGCAAAGGACCCGTATTTCAACGGATAGAATGGCGGCCTCCGAAGCCGCAGATGCAGGTTCGATTCCTGCCGGGTCCGCCAGCCGTCGACAAGCCTTCGGCTGGCAGGTCGCTTCTGCAAATCTCTTGCATTTGCAGGCTTGGGGCTTTTGATTGGGTCCGAGGCTGCAGGCCGGCCTCCCTCTGAACATGCGCGGCTCGCCCCTGATCCGAACCATCGTCGTACTGCTGGCCCTCCTTGCAGCGGCCTTTGGCATCCGGAAAATCGCCGTCGATCCGGTGTCGGCGCCCGTCCAACCGCCGGCGCCCGTCGCCGGCGCCGCGTCCAGCGCCCCGTTCTTCCTCACCTTCTCCGCCCCTCCCTCCGAAGTCATTCTCGAGAGTGCGGGCGAAATTCTCAAACTCCGGCCGGAGGGCACCACGGCCCACGGTTCGATCAAGCTTTCCGACGACCACCCCACCCTCTTCGTCTCGATCCTGTGGGACGCCGGGGACGATTCCGTGCCGCGCTTTGCCAAGCTCACGCTCGAGCCTCCCGGGCAAGCAACCAAGACGCGGACCTTCGACGGACTCGGGGCGATCGATGACGTTTGGGAACTCCATCTTCACCCTTGAGCGAAATCCACCACGACTGCTGCGAGCACCACGACCACCACCACGAGTTGGTGGTCGAAGATCTGTGCGTGACCTACCGCAGGCACCTCGCCCTCGACCGGGCCGGCTTCGCCACCTCCTGCGGCAACCGCGTGGCCCTCATCGGTCCGAACGGGGCCGGCAAGACCACCCTGATCAAGGCCATCGCCGGGCTGGTCCCGCGGTCCGGCGGTTCGATCCGCTGGCGCGGCACCGCCGTGAGAAAATGGTCCCGGGAATTCGCCTACCTTCCCCAGCGCGAGGAGGTCGACTGGTCGTTTCCGATCACCGTCCGCGGCCTGGTCGAAATGGGGCGTTATCCGCAGACCGGATGGTGGGGACGCTTCAAGCCAACCGACCGGGACGCCGTGGAACGGGCCATCGAGGCCCTCGAACTCGGCGAACTCCAGCACCGACAGATCCGCGAACTCTCGGGTGGCCAACAACAACGGGTCTTCCTCGCCCGCGCCATCGCCCAGGAAGCCCATGTGCTGCTTCTCGACGAGCCTTTCACCGGCCTCGACCGACGGGCGGCCGCCCAGCTCGGTGAACTCCTCTCGCGGCTGTCCCACGAAGGCCGGCTGGTGATCGCCTCCCATCACGACCTGCGCAGCGCCCCCGAGCTCTTCGACGAGGCGCTGCTGCTGGCCACCCGGCAGGTCCGTTTCGGCCCGGTCGCCGACGTTCTCACCCCCGCCCTTCTCGACCAAACCTTCGGCGTCCCGACGGGAAAGGAGCGCCGACCATGAAATCGGCACGCCTCACCCCGCCACATCTGTTTCGCCCCTGATAGAAAGCCCAAGCCCCCGCCTCAACCCTCTCCCACCTTTTCTTTTTCCTCATCCCAGAACCCTACTCGCCGCCAAACCATCCCATCCTCCATCAACGATCTTCTCCATAACCCCTTTTTCCAGCGCGCGCTGGCCGCGGCCCTGCTGATCGGCTTTTCCAACGGCTTTTTCAGCGGCTTTGTCGTGCTCAGGAAGCACGCGCTTTCGGTCAGTGCGCTCTCCCACACCATGCTTCCCGGCATCGCGCTCGGCATCGTGGTCGCGGGTGCCCTCACCCAGCTCAGTGCCTTCCTCGGCGCACTTTTCGCCGCGCTTTTCGTCGGACTCGGGTCGGTCGTCGTATCGCGGGGCAAACGCGTCGCCCAGGGAACGGCGCTGGCCGTCATCTACACCACGGCCTTCGCCGCCGGGGTGGCCGTGCTGCCCCATCTGGACACCCGGCAGGAGCTCGAGCACTGGCTCTTCGGAGAAATCCTGGCGGTCGGCAACGGCGACCTCTGGACCATGTTCGGCATCGGCTCGCTGACCCTGCTCACGGTCAACCTCCTGATGCGCCCGATGCTGCTCACGCTCTTCGAGCCCAATGTGGCGGCCGCCCAGGGCGTGCCGGTACGGCTAATGCAGTACCTGCTTTTCGCCCTGCTGGCGCTGTCGCTCGTGGCCTCGCTCCAGGCCGTCGGCTGCGTGCTCTCGGTCGGCCTGCTGGTCGCCCCGGCCGCCACCATCTCGCTGCTCACCGACCGCACCTCGCTGCTCTTCTGGGGCGGCGGTCTGCTCGGTGCGGGCGGTGCCGTCGGGGGGGTCCTGCTGTCCGCCGCCTTCGACCTCAGCACCGGTCCCACCATTGTCATGGTCCTCGGTGGCTTCTTCCTCCTCGCCTGGATCTTCAGCCCCCGCTACGGCCTCCTCGCCGCCAGGCGGGCGTGATGGACCGCCGATTATAGAATCGGCCCTTCCGTCGGTGCAGGTCGATACCCCTCACACCCCCGAAATCGGGCGGGCCACATCCGGACAGTTTCTCAAGATTTCGTGATCCCTTGTGTAGAGCCAAACGCCGAGCGATCTCGCTCGTGCCACGTAGGCCGCATCGTAGAAACTCAGATTGCTCGCATTGGCTTCCGCCAGCACGACCTCGTCGTCGCGGTCCGCACAATAGCCGACCATCCTGACCTTTGGGGAATCGCATCCAGCTTGACCCACGCTTTGAGATTCCCTTCCCCCTTCTCCGGGCTACGCCCGCCCTTCACGCTTGGCGGCATCGATCTCCGCGGCGCTCAAAAAAACCCTCACCCTGTCCCGCAACGCGGCAGCTTGCCGGATTTCCCGCTCGACGCGGACCCGGCGCTCCTCGTCGGTCTCGGCAGCCTGGGATCGACTCAAATCCTCAATCACCTGCTGGTTCAAACTACGCCGGTTCCGTCGCGCCCGCTCCTTCAAAGCCGCGTGCAATTCATCCGGCACGTCCCGAATCGTCATGGTCTTCATGAAATCCATTCTAGTTCCACGAAATCAAAACCCAATCATTCTGACAGCATGGCCTTGCGAAATCGGATTCCACGCGTGGGGAGGCCTCCATCCCCGGCACAAGCTCTCTGCCAGCGTTGACCCTCACCCGTCCCGCGCCGGCCACATTCTCCCAAAAACCCGTGCCCGCCCCCTGTCTTTGTCCCACCCTCGGTGTTGTTTTCGGAGTCGAAACTGGCGCAAACCTACTCAAACGTAGCCCGCATCACGATTGACGCCAGAGTCACGATATCCCAACCTCCAGAAGCGTTCAAAATGCCCACCGCCACCGCACCACAACGCCGCTTCACCGGCCACGAAACTTTCGTCTGTCGCTATGCGTGGCTTCCAAAGGTGGTGCGGGAACTCGACCCCGACCGCAGCGGCAACCCGCTCCTCTTCAAAGACGAGGACGACGCCATGGTCCGTCTTGGCGTCGGGAAGAACATGGTCCGCTCGGCCAAATTCTGGGCGGAATGCACTGGAATCATCGAGGAGATCGAAGGTGGAGGCCATGGCCCGACCGAGTTCGGCCGCCTGATCCTCGGCCACGACGGCTACGACGAGTTCCTCCAACGCATCGAAACGCTCTGGCTCCTCCATTGGAAGCTCGCCACCAATCCAAAGCGCCCACTATTCCACTGGCAGCAGATGCTCAACCACTGGCAGCGTGCTGAATTCAGCGAGTCGGAGGTGCTGCCTTTCCTGATCCGAGGCCTGCGCACCGATGAGACGGTTAAGTCGGAGCGCACCTTCGCCGATGGCTTCCGCGTCTTCGTGAATTCCTACCTGCCGACCCGCGGCCGCAAGGGCGAAATTGCCGAAGACAATCTCGACTGCCCGCTGGTCGAGCTCGGCCTGCTTCAAAAGGTCGGGGAAAGGCTCAAGGACGCAAACACCCGCGAGCCGGTCTATAGCTTCGTGGTCGACCGCAAACCTGGAATCTCAAGCGCGTTGTTCGCCTACTGCATCTGGGACTACTGGCGGAATAGCCCCTACGACGGCCAGTCCTCTCTGGGCTTCCGCTTCGTTTCCTCCGCCGAAGGAAGCCCCGGCCAAATCTTCAAACTTCCCGAACTCGCTGTCCGCCCGCTACTCGACGGACTCTCATCTGCCACCGATGGCGCTTTTGCCTTCGTCGAGTCATCGTCCATGCAGCAAGTCGAAATGAAATCCGGCCTCACCGAGGAGGATCTTCTCCGGTTCATCTACACGCCCGCCGACTCATGACCCTCGTCAGCGACTTGTTGAATGTCAGCCCGCGTTTCATGCGCTCCGTGAATCTGGAGCGTGATTTCGCCGACCCTCAGTCCCTCGATGGCTACGTCACCACCCCGGACACGGTCACCCACCTCAAGCAGATCGCCAACGGCCTTCGCAAGGAATCCGGGCAGCGTGCGTGGCACATCACCGGCGACTTCGGCTCGGGAAAATCCAGCTTCGCCTTGGTCCTTGCGACCTTGATGGGCCGCCCTTCCTCGGAGATCCCTAAATCCCTCAAGGAACTTGGCACTGCGCTCGGCTTGGGCGCGAAAGCACCCCGTTTCCTCCCCGTTCTCGTCACTGGCTCCCGTGAAGCCATGTCAACAGCCGTTCTGCGTGGACTCGTCACCGCTTTGGAAAGCTCCCACGCGGGGAAAAAGAAATCGCCGACCCGCACCAAGGCGGCAGCTCTTCTCTCCAAGGGCGGATTTCAGGACCGCGAGGTCGTCGCTTTGGTCGAGCAAACGGCGACCGAACTGGTCCGCGCAGGCTCGTCTAGTGGACTACTTCTCATCATCGACGAACTCGGGAAGTTTCTCGAGTTCGCAGCCCTGAACCCCGACGCGCAGGACGTCTTCTTCCTCCAGTCGCTCGCGGAATCCTCGTCGCGCAGCCAGTCAGCACCGATCCACTTGGTGGGACTTCTGCACCAAGGCATCGTCGAATACGCCGATAAGCTTTCCATTACCGCCCAGCGCGAGTGGCAGAAGGTCGGTGAACGCTTCGGGCAAATCGAGTTCAAGCAGCCGCTCGGACAAGTCGCCACCCTCGTCTCGGCGGCACTTCGGGTAAATGACGGCGCGAAAGAGCTTCGAGGCTGGAAGTCCGCCGCCAAGGAAGCAATGACCGCAGCCGTGGAACTCGGCCTCTTCGGTCCCGCTCCCGGAAAAACGGAACTCGTCCGCCTTGCGCCGTCGCTTTACCCGCTTCACCCGACCGTCATTCCGGTTCTCGCGAAATTCTTCCGGCGCTTTGGCCAGAATGAACGCTCGTTGTTCAGCTTTCTCCTCTCGGCCGAACCCTACGCGCTCAGATCCTTCGCGGAGCAAGCCGCGTCCGCCGACACCACCTTCCGCCTTGCGGACTTCTACGACTTCGTCGCCTACAATTTTTCCCACCGTCTCGGCAGCCAGAGTTACCGCAGCCACTGGAACCACATCGACGCCGTCGTCCGGGGTGCCTCGGAAGAGGATCAGGAAACACAACAAATCCTCAAAACCGTCGGCATCCTGAATGTCCTCCAGGAACCGGAGCTCCATCCGACCTTGGACGTCGTTTCGCTCGCCCTCGGTCACCCCAAGGATCTCGAAAAGCGTCTACTCAAGCTCTGCCAGCGCGGCATCCTCTACAACCGCGGCCAGCTTTCCGGCTACTCGTTGTGGCCCCACGCCAGCGTCAATCTCGAGCAGCGCTTCATCGCCGCCACCGAGACCGTCACCCACAGCGCGCCCATCGCGTCCGTCGTTCAGGCCCGCCTGGACGCCCGTCCCGTGGTGGCCCGCCGCCACTACATCCAGACCGGCAATCTCCGCTCCTTCGATGTGCGATTTCTGACGGCCTCCGGCTTCGCCGCTGCGAATGCCGAACTCCAGGCCACCCACCCCTCTGATGGCGTGATCGCCGTGGTCCTCTGCGAATCCGCGGCCGAACGCGCCGAGGCGGAAAAGGCCGCCCGAAAGCGGAAGGACGATCCCCGTCTCCTCGTCGCCATCAGCCCGCCACTGGAGTCCCTCGCCAGCTATTCGCTGAATCTCGAACGCTGGCACTGGGTCGAGCGCTCCACCCCGGAGCTGAAGGACGACCGCTTTGCCGCCGAGGAAGTCGACCGCCAGATCAAGGCCGCCACCCAGGCGCTGGAGCTGCGCATCCAGGAATTCGTCGGCTTCCGTGGCACCGACGCGTCGAACTCCGTCTCCGGGGTCGCGTGGTATCACCAGGGCAAGGAACCCGCCGCGCTGAAGAGGCGCGAACAGTCCCTCCAGGAATTCCTCTCCAGTCTCTGCGACGATCTCTTCCAGCTCGCCCCACACGTCCGGAACGAACTCGTCAACCGCCACGCGATCAGCACCGCCGCAGCCAGAGCACGCCAACTGCTCTTCGTGGGCATGCTCCAGTCGGCCGACCAGAAACTGCTCGGACTTCCCGAGGACCGCTACCCGCCGGAGAAATCGATGTATCTCTCCGTGCTCGCGGCCGGCGGCGTCCATCGGGAGCGGAAAGGCAAATGGTCCCTCGACTTCCCAGCTGAGGACGAGGATCCGCTCCACCTGCGCCCGGCTCTAACCGCGATTGTCGGGAAGTTGGAGAAAGTGCCCGACCGCCGCGTGCCGGTCTCCGAGCTCTACGAGATGCTCCGGTCCGAGCCCTACGGCGTCCGCGACGGGCTCATTCCCATCCTGCTCCTCACCGTGTTCATCGTCCACGAAACGGAGATCGCGGTTTACGAGGACAATGTCTTCCAGCCGGAAGTGGAGGAGAACCTCATGATGCGCTTCGCGCGGCGCTGGGAAACCTTCGAGTTCCAGCTCTGCCGCATCCAGGGCGTCCGGAAGGTGCTCATTACCGAGCTGGCCGCCGTCGTCGATGCCGACAAGGCCGAAAGCTCGAAGATTCTCTCCATCGTCCGGCCCCTCTACCTGTTCGTCGCCGGATTGCAGGACTATGCCCGGCAGACCGACCAGCTCGCGCCGGAAACCCTCGCGCTGCGTAAACGCATCGATTCATCAGTCCGCGAGGCACCTCGCGAAAATCATGGAAGATCAAATCACGAGCCGCCGCAACTTCGTCACAGGGGCGTTACGGATCATAGCTATTTCCTGCGCAACGAGTATGCAAGGAAGTGCGCATGAGATTCCGAACATGACTCAGGGAGATCTTTCAGTCCTCGGTGATGCCTTCCCGGAAGAAACCCACTACCTTGGGCAGGTTTTCAACAATACGACGAACTCGTACAAACTTTTCTGGTTCCTATCCATCGTTGAGATCGTCAGCCGAAATGCCTCAGAAAGGCTTCCGTTGAATGAAATCTTCGCTGAAATGGTGGTTTCGGCGTGGCATCCGGTATCTCTGTTTCGGCTCTCACTTGGCAGGCAGGACAAATTGCAAGACCTGGTGCAAGAAGTTCAATTAGAGTCTGGCCTCGCGAACGACGCGAAGCCGACAGAGGTAAGAAAATGGATTCTTGCCTCTAACAGCATCAGCGCGAAGCTCGATTTCTTTCGGCGCTACGTGCCAACACGCTTTTTAACCCCCTGGTTCGGTGCTGAGCTTTCCGGGGTTCGGGATGACCTAAAGAGAACAAAACTGATCGTCGAGCAAGCCGCATTGAGTCAGAGACAATCCCCCTCGGCACCATACTTTTTCGAGGACGATGCGATTGTCATAAACACGTCGTGGTTGACCTTCTTCAGGAAGAACTTCGGCGTCGTTAAGGCGTTTGCCGAACACAACCTTACGCTATTTCTTCAGGCTAGGAATCCGAACATTCCCTCGGTGGTGAATAAGCTTCGAGCGCCGAGCGAAAGAAACTTGAATGAAGCCAAGAAGTTTTGGGGCGAAGCACGGCTTGGATTGCTCCGAGAGGGCCGAGGGAATGATTTTGTCGACATTTACACGGACAAAGAGCTCGGTGAGAAGTTCTCGATCGACCATTTTCTTCCGTGGTCATTTGTCGCTCACGATCTGCTGTGGAACCTCGTTCCCGTGGACAAGGCAGTCAATTCCAGCAAAGGCAACACATTGCCAGATCTGGATGAATACATGCCGAGATTTGCGCGTATTCACCTAGCGGCTATCCACGCAAATCGAAAAAAACCGAGGCTCTTGGAGCAGTATCTGGATTGCTTCCAACTCGACAACCAAGGCTTGCTTCGTCTTGGAGAAGAGGAGTTTCTCACCAAGTATCGAAGCGTGATTGTTCCGCAGTCGCAGCTCGCAATGAATCAGGGTTTTGCACACGGCTGGCGGTTCGTGCCTCAGTAACTCCAACTACTTGAACCGTTGAATTCTCCGGATCCAGATTCTTTTCTATGTGAAGAAAACCGCCATGTTTTGAACGTGTCTGGCGGCAAGGACAGTTCGGCATTGGCCTTGTTAATGGCCGGTCGTGTCAAGGGCTTCGAGCACTTCCGGCACGATGGCATGGAATACGTCTTCTGCGACACGCAGAAGGAGCTGCCGGAAACCTACGAATACCTCGCCCGGCTCGAAGCCGAGCTGGGTTCGAAGATCATTCGCCTGAATGCGAAGGCGGGCTTCGATCACTGGTACAAGCTCTTCAATGGCTACCTGCCCTCGCCGCAGAATCGCTGGTGTACGAAATACCTGAAGCTCAAGCCCTTCGAGGCCCACGTCGGAAACGACAATGTCGTCAGCTACGTCGGCCTCCGAGCCGATGAGGATCGCGTTGGCTACATCAGCCGGAAGCCGAACATCAAGACCCGCTACCCGCTGAAGGAGGCGGGGATCGACTACAACGGCGTGATCAAGATTCTCGAAGACAGCGGGATCGGGCTGCCGACGTTCATGAAGTGGGGACGCACCAATTCGGGCTGCACCTTCTGTTTCTTTCAGACGCCTTTTGAGTGGGCGAAGCTGTTTGAGCGCTATCCCGAGTACTTTGAGGAAGCCATGGGCTACGAAACCCTTGATCCCTCAGATCCCAACAAGCAGTTTACCTGGATGGAGGGGGCTCCTCTCAGCGCGCTCCTCGACAAGGAAGTACGCGAACGAGTGTTACAGTCTGGAATTCGACCTGCCGCTTCAAAATCAGACGGCAAACTGACCTCGATTTTCGGTGTGGGCGGCGGGTCGGCACCATCGTCCTGCCTTCTTTGTCAGAAGTAGGAACACCCTGCTCTTCGGAGTGATGTGTTTTGGTTTTCGTAAAATTGTGTGACATCAAAACCTAGAGGTAAGGTCGCGGTAATTACCCCTTTGTAGTTCAAGCGGTCGATTTGGAAGCCTGCCTTACCATTTACGACGACGGGGAAGGTCAGCACCCCGCGGATTTCGAGCGGACGTTCCTTTCCTTGCTCCAGGGGAACAAGAACGAGATCCCGTTCGTTCAGGGGAAGTACAACATGGGCGGGACCGGGGCGATCGTCTTCTGCGGGGAGCATCGCTACCAGTTGATCGGCTCGAAGCGCTTCGATGGGACGGGCGAGTTCGGCTTCACCCTGATCCGCAAGCACCCGCTTTCGGCTGAGGAGAAGAAAACCAAGAAGAACACCTGGTATGAGTATCTGAAGATCGACGGCAAGATCCCGAGCTTCCCGATCACCGAGTTGGACACCGGCCTGGCCGACCGAAAGTTCACCACCGGGACGATCATCAAGCTCTTCGACTACCAGTTGCCGTCCGGGAGCCGCGGTGGCCTGCCGCAAGAGGTGAGGCGGGCGCTGAATCAGTTCCTTTTCGAGCCGGCTCTTCCGATCTACCTGAAGGACAGCCCGGAACGCTATCCGAACAACAAGGTGCTGGAAGGGGACACCTTCGGCTTGAAGCGTCGGCTCGAAGAGGACGACAGCAAATACGTCCAGGAGCACTTCACCGACGAGCTCAGCCACAAAGGCGTCGGGACGATCAAGGCGACCTGCTACGTCTTCAAGGCGAAGGTGGATGGGAAGAGCGTCAAGGAGACCCGGGACAGCATCTCCCGCGAGTTCTTCCACGATGGAATGTGCGTCCTGTTCTCCCTGAACGGCCAGGTCCATGGCCACTTGGGCACGCAGTTCATTTCCACGACCCTCAAAATGCCGCTGCTGAAGAATCACCTGCTGATTCACGTGGATTGCACGGGCCTCGACTACGACTTCCGCTCCGAGCTTTTCATGGCGTCCCGGGATCGCCTGAAATCTGGTGACAAGACCGCCGAGCTGCGTCAGTTGCTCAAGGAGCTTCTGCTCAAGAGCCAGCTCACGGAGATCTACAAGCAGCGGAAGAACGCGATTTCGGTCGAGGGCGGCGATGCGAAGGACCTGCTCAAGTCGTTCTCGAAGAACCTGCCCTTCAACAAGGATCTGATGCGCCTCCTGAATCAAACCTTCAAGATCGAGCAGCAGGACGAGCAAAAGAAGAAGCAGGCCAAGCCGGAGAAGCCGAAGGAGAAGAAGCTCAAGGAGCCATTCAATCCTCAGCGCTATCCATCGTTCTTCAACCTCAAGGGCGGCGATGGGAAATCGTTCCTCACGATTCCTGAGCGTGATGAAAAGACCATCCAATTCGCCACGGACGTCGAGGACAGCTACTTTGATCGAAGCGAAGATCCCGGCGAACTCAAGGTTTCCATTCTCCAGCGCCGGAACAACGAGTCTGACGGCGGCGACTTGCCAGGGATGGTGGACACACCCGATGATCTTCTCGACATTCGTAAGTCCAGCCCGAAAGACGGAACCATCCGGATCGGACTTGGGGCCACCAGCGATCTGAAGGTAGGTGACGAACTTGAGATCAAAGCGACTCTCGGAGGTCCTGAGGATTTAGAATGCCGCTTCTGGGTCAAGATCACTGAGCCGGCTCAGAAGCCCAAAGAAACGAAGAAGCCCGATCAGGACGAAGAGCCTCCGATGGGGCTTCCGGATTACCAGCTTGTTTACGAAAAGGAACAGGAAGACTCACCCGACGTCCTGACCTGGGAAAAGCTCGGCGAATCCGGGATTGAGATGGATTGGGAAATCCCGATGCAGCCGCACGTCGGCGACGACGGTAACCTTGAGAAGGTTCTCATCAACATGGATAGCCGGGTGCTGAGAAACTTCATCAGCCGCCAAGGCGCGATCGGAATCGATCAGAAGGAGCTCGCGGAGAAAAAATACATCAGCTCCGTCTACTTCCACACGATCTTCCTCTACAGCATTACCAAAAATAAAAAGTACGAATTGAAACAGGGTGAGACGCCCGTGGATCTTCAAGACTACCTCAGAGACGTCTTCGCAAGCTACTACTCGGAGTTCCTTCTGAACTTCGGGATGGAGGACCTGATCTCGTCGATAGCGGACTAGGAATTCAGTTCTGCGAACGTCTCAAGCGCGGCGATCAACTGGCGAAGATCGTCTTCGGTCGATTCCTGCCCCAGACTCACCCGAATCGACTCGTTGGCCAGGTCGTGGGAACCGCTAATGGCGAGAAGCACATGGGACGGGGTGATTGCGCTCTCCAGGCATGCAGCGCCAGAAGAAACGCAGATGCCTTGTTGATCCAAGAAGGTTACCAGCGCGTCCCCATCCATTCCGGGAAGGAACACGTTCGAGGTGTTTGGCAGGCGACTGCTCGCGCAGCCGTTGATGTCGGCACCTGCGAAGCTCGCGAGGACTTGCCGCTCGAATTGGTCACGCTCAGCGGCGATTCTCGCCCATGGATCTAGACCAGCGGAGCTGACAAGCTCGGCGGCAGCACCCAAGCCAACGATTTGCGAGACATTCTCCGTCCCTCCTCGTAGCGAGTGCTCCTGCTTGCCTCCGTGAATCAGCGGAACGAACTTTTCGGGTTCTCTGACGACTAAAGCCCCGACTCCCTTGGGGGCTCCGAACTTGTGCCCGCTGAGTGTCAGAAAGTCGATTGGAGCGTCTTCAAATGACACCGGGATCTTGGCAACCGCCTGAACGGCATCGGTATGGACCGGGACACCTGCGTCCGCAGCGATAGCAGCCAACTCGCGAATCGGCCAAATCACTCCGGTTTCGTTGTTCGCCCACATCAGCGAAACAAGCGTCGTGTCGGGCCGGATTGAGCGACGCAAGGATTCCAGATCGAGGCCGCCTCCAGAATCGACGTGGAGGCGAGTGACTTCGATGCCGTGCGTCTGCTCCAGATAGTCACAATAGGCCAGGACCGCCGAGTGCTCGACCGCTGAGGTTACCACGTGCCGCTTGCTTGGATCACGGAACACCGCCGAGTGAAGGGTGGAGTTGTTTCCTTCGGTCGCTCCACTGGTGAACACCACCTGCTCGGGAAGCGCGCCCACGAGCGCCGCCACCTTTGCCCGCGCTTCCTCGACAGCCCGCCGGGAGAGGCGGCCAAGGCCATAGATGCTCGAAGGATTCCCCCAGTTCTCGCGCAACCACGGCAGCATCGCGTCCACCACTTTGGGGAGCACGGGGGTTGTCGCGTTGTGGTCGAGGTAGATCACGCGAAGGTCAGAACCCAAATTCTCGCCGTTGCCAAGCGAGGTTTCTGGATCGGGCGGAAATTTCTCCGGGAGGATGGGCCTCCGCCGTATAGACTCCCACCACCGCCCCACCTCCTGCCCTCCTCCTAACTTGGACAAGGAAGCAGTGCGCACTACGTTCGTGCGGTGAAAAACATCACCCTCAGCGCCGATGAGCGGACCATCGAGCTGGCCCGAGAGACCTGTTCCCTGGGCGAAGCCAAGCTCGCATGGCGTGAGCGGAGCGAGGCCAAACGCCGACATGCTGACATCCGAGAGAACCGCAGCACGAAGCGCGGCGCTTGTCGGCACCCAACGCAAACCCGGATGCCGGCCCAACAAGCCCTCCCACTCCTCCACCGGAGTGCTCGGCTCGATCAGCCTGCATCGTTCCTTCAACCGCATCTCTCATGCCGTGACAGCGGCCACGATCAAACCGTCCGACTCCAATTCGTCCGCGATCCGGTTCTCGCGACCCACTCCATGGCGCCGGCGGTCAGTCCTCCGGATCCTCGATCTCGTCGATTCGCCGCATCACCTCCAGAGCCTCCCGCGAGAGCCGCTCCTTCTCGTCCCGCAACCGTCCGGCTTCTTCCGCCTCGGGCGCGGTCATCTCGAGCTTCCACTCGATGGCTTCCGTCCGGTTGATGAGGTCATCCAGAAGGCGCTTGAGCGCCAGCAGCTCTCCATCCGGCAGGTCTCCGGCTGCGGCGTCGGGTGAGACGTTGATCACGATTCAAGATACGCCGGAGCCCGGCGGCGTTTGTCGAGCAACGCACCGAGGCGCTCGGAAATGGCAGGACCTCAAGCTCCCCGCTCCCCGCTCCCCGCTCCCTGCTCCTGGAACTTGGAACTTCTCACTGGGAACTTCGCGGCGATAGGCTGCGCCGCATGACATCCGGCCTTCTGATTTTCCTCGGCGGCGGACTCGGGGCGCTGTGCCGCTGGCTGCTCTCGGGCTCGGTCCAGACGCTGGCCGAAAAGACCGCGCTCCACCGCTTTCCCTGGGGCATCGGCACCTGCAACCTGCTGGGCTGCTTCGCCGTCGGCCTGGCCTTCGGCGCCTTCGCCACCCGCACGGCTCCGGCGTGGGTCTTCCCACTGGTGGTCACCGGCTTCCTCGGCGGCTTCACCACCTTCTCCACCTTCGGCAACGACACCCGGGAACTGCTCCACGAGGGCTTCGGCGGGCTTGCCCTGACCAACGTGCTGATCTCGACGATCGGCGGCGTGGTGCTGGTGTTCATCGGATTCCGCGCCGGCCATTCCATCGTTTCCTGAGGTGAAAACCTTCCACCACACCGAGTTCGCCGACCCCGCCACGCTGCTCGCTGAAAAGCAACGCCAGGGAATCGCCCTCAGCGTCTGCATTCCGACCCTCAACGAAGAGGGCACCATTGCGCGGATCGTTTCCTGCCTGCGGGAAACGCTGATCACGAGATTTCCGGTTCTCGATGAACTGGTGGTGATCGACTCCGGATCGACCGACCGAACCCGCGAACTGGCCGCCGAGTCGGGGGCCACCGTCCAGCTCGCCTCCGACATCCTCCCCAACCACGGGGAGCGCTGCGGCAAGGGCGAGAACCTGTGGAAGGCCGTTTACGAATGTCGCGGCGACATCCTCTGCTTCCTCGATGGCGACATCGGCAACATCGATCCCCGATTCGTGCTCGGGACGATCGGGCCGCTGCTGATCGATCCCGCGCTTGACTACGTGAAGGGCTTCTACGAACGCCCCCTGCTCGCCAGCGAGGGCGTGGATCCGCGCGGTGGCGGGCGAGTGACCGAGATCCTCGTCCGCCCCCTGCTCAAGCGGTTCTTTCCCGAGCTCGCCCGGCTCCACCAGCCGCTCTCGGGCGAGTATGCGGCCCGGCGACGGGTGCTCGAGCGCATCCCATTCCCGACCGACTACGGGGTGGAAACCTCGCACCTGATCGACGTCGCCCGCCTGGTCGGTGCCCAGGCCATCGGCCAGACCGACCTCGACGAACGGATCCACCGCAACCGCTCGCTGGCGGACCTCGGCCGGATGTCGGGCCAGATTCTCGATGCCTTCTTCGCCCGCCTGCCCGGCGGCCCGGATTCCGAGCGCGAGCGCCCGCCGATGATGTCGCTCGACGACTACCTCGACCGCTTCCACGCCAATCCGGAAGCTTCCAGAGTATAGCTCCGGTTCGCGGGCTTCGAACGGTCTACTGCTGCACAACCCCACCGCGCCGAACCATCCGCATCAGGTTCGATTGTCCCTCGCGCCACTTGTAGCCGGTTCCGAAATCCAGCGGCTGCGACCCGGCCCGGTAAGCGTTCCGGAGGGTTTCCTGGCGCCACTCGGAAAACAGCTTGATCGGCCCGTCATAAGTTCCGAACCGCGTGATCTCCCAGTCATCCGCAGCAAAGAAGCCGTAGGGAATGCCGGAGTCATCCTGGATGACCACCTCGCTGTGCGACAACAAGTGCCCGCGGATCACCGAGAAGTATTCCTTGTGCATCAGGTAGGAGGCGGCCTTGGCATAGGCCGCTCCCGCCGGCCGCGCCTCCAGGAATTTGAGGAATCCGGTCTTCCCGATCTCGAAGTCGGCCACGTTGGTCGAGAAATAGAACAGGGAGCGCTTGGCGACCGGTTGGGAGCGGTCGGCGAAGTCGATCCTCACCCCGTCCACCTCCGGACCGGCCTGGCGGACGGGCCGGACCGTCCCGTCGGGTTTCAGCTCGAGGTACTCGAGATCCAAGACCTCCTCGCCCGAAGCCGCGAGGAACAACAGCATCACCGGAATGGTTCCGGGAAAGATCTCCTGCCGCAGGTCGTCCTTCATGTCATTGGTCCTGAAAAAGCTGAACTGGAGGATCTCACCCAGCGCCGAGCGGATCTCGCGAAGCCCCGCCGCGGCATTCGGGGCGGTCAAGCTCTCAGCGGTGGGGGCCTCGCCGACCGGCTCCAGCCCGCAGAGGATGAAGGTCCCGGCATCGGGAAACATCCGGAGGGCATGCAGGATGTCGGGACCGCTGAAAATGTAGCGAACCACTCCGCCTTGCCTGGTGTGGGGCGTCACTTGCTTTCCCGCCCACGCCTCGATCTTCTTCAGGGTGTTGTCCTCGTACGCCTCCCAGCGTTTGCCCATCAGTTGCTGATGCGTCTTCCACGCTTCCGATTGCGACCACGCCGGCGGTTCGGAGTCCGCGGGTTGGATCCCCGCGAGGAAACAGGCGGCATCGTCGTAGGCCGGTGTGGCCGCCCCGGCGCCGAGAACGAGACCGCAGAGCGTGGAGCAAATCGCGACGACGGAGCGGAGGCGTGAGTGAGGCATGGCGAGAAGCCACAGCAATCCTCCGGCCAAACCAAGGCAAATCACGCACCTCACGGAACGGCCGGCCCCGTACCAATTTCCCCGGGTCGGGATCTCCCGGCAGACCACTGGCGCAGAGCGGCGGTGGCGAGTTCCGGATTGCGGGACCGCGCCCTCCAACCGAGACTTCCGCCGTGTCGGCAACCGAGCCCATTCCCGTGGCCATGCTGTCCGCCGAGCAGTGGCGGAGGCACGTCGGGCGGCACCGTGAGCAGGTCCGCCGGAAGACCACATCGACCCGGAACCGGAAGGCGGCCGGCAGGTCCCACCCGGTCGAGGACTTTCTCTTCACCTACTATTTCATCTCCCCGACCAAGCTCGAGCAGTGGCATCCCGGTGCCGGGATCGTCCTCGAGAATGCTGCCGATCTGCCGGACTGGTTGAGTCACCCGCCCTACCTGAGCGACGATCGGGGCACCTTCCTTCCGGAAACCGGGCCGCCTGCAAAAGCCCGCGAGCGTCTGCGGTGGATCCTCGATCTGCTCGTCGCCACCCGCGGCCGCGCTCCGAACTTTTCGTGCCATGGCCTCCACGAATGGGCGATGGTTTACACCGGCACGGATATCCGCCATCGCGAGTCCTGCCCGCTGCGACTTCCGCAGGCCGAGATCGACGCCCTGGTCGAGTCCCGCCCGATCTGCTGCAGCCACTTCGACGCCTTCCGCTTCTTCCATGCCGACGCGCGCCCCCTGAACCGGCTCCAGCCCACCCTCGACCTGCGCCAATCGCTCGAGCAACCCGGCTGCCTTCATGCCAACATGGATCTCTACAAGTGGACCGGCAAGGCCATGCCGTGGGTCGGCTCCGAGCTGCTTTTCGAGACCTTCGAACTGGCCTTGGAACTGCGCGAACTCGACATGCGTGCCAGCCCCTACGATCTCTCGGCCTACGGCCTCGATCCCGTTCCCATCGAGACCGAAGCCGGTCGCGCCGACTACGTCCGCCAGCAGCAGGCCCTGGCCGAAAAGGCCGCCCCGCTACGCCAACGGCTGATCGACGCGCTCCAAGCCCTGCTTTCCCCACCTCCCAAAATTGCTTGAAAGGGGCATGAAGGGCTTCGAGTAGAGCCCGAATCAATGACTGACAATACCGACGACGTGAAGGCCGTGAAGCAGCTCGGGGAAGCCCGGGACGCCATCGTGAAGGAACTGCGCAAGACCATCGTCGGCATGGACGAGGTCATCGACGAGATGATGATCGCCATCTTCGCCCGCGGCCACTGCCTGCTGGTCGGCGTGCCGGGGCTGGCCAAGACCCTGCTGGTCAGTTCTCTGGCCGAGACGATGTCGCTCGGCTTCAAGCGGATCCAGTTCACGCCGGACCTGATGCCGTCCGACATCACCGGCACCGAGCTCCTCCAGGAGGACCCCGAGACCCACCAGCGGCGCTTCATGTTCCAGAAGGGGCCGGTGTTCACCAACCTGCTGCTGGCCGACGAAATCAACCGCACCCCGCCGAAGACCCAGGCCGCGCTGCTCGAGGCGATGCAGGAAAAGCGGGTCTCGTCCGGCGGCGAGGAATACAAGCTCGACGCGCCGTTCTTCGTCCTTGCGACGCAGAACCCGATCGAGCAGGAGGGCACCTACCCGCTTCCCGAAGCCCAGCTCGACCGCTTCCTCTTCAATATCCGCGTCAAGTATCCCAGCCACGCCGAGGAGCTCGACATCATGAAGAGCGTGACCAGCGACGAGGTGCCCGAGGTCCGGGAGGTCGTCGACGCCAAGGCCATCCTCGAGTTCCAGCACGTGGTGCGCCGGATCCCGGTCGCCGATCCGATCTTCGAATACGCGGCGCGGCTGGTACGCGCCACGCGCCCGGACGAGCCGGATGCGCCGGAGTTCGTCAAGAAGCTCATGTCGTGGGGTGCGGGACCCCGGGCCTCGCTCAACCTGATCCTCGCCGGCAAGGCCCGCGCCGCGCTCCGGGGACGCTGTCATGTCTCCGAGGACGACATCCGGGCCATCGCCCCGCCCATCCTCCGCCACCGCATCATCCCCAGCTTCGCCGCCCGCTCGGAAGGCATGACCCCGGACACGCTGGTCGAGCGCTTGCTGAAGGAGGTTCCGGCGGGAGACACCGCCCGGCGAAAGGCAGGATGACCGGGCGTTCGTGTCGTTCCAGACAGGCGGTGCGCGACAGTGTCGTGCGTTCCGTTCCGGTTTTCTGAACTCTCAATTCTGAACTCTTCACTCGAACGTGGAGCATCTTCCCGAAACCTACTACCTCGACCCCGAGACCCTCCAGCGCCTCGGGGACCTCGAGTTGATCGCCCGCGAGTTGGTGGAAGGACTGCGCGTCGGCAGTCACCGCAGTCCGCTCAAGGGGTTCAGCACCGAGTTCGCCCACCACCGCCAGTACACCCCGGGCGATCCGATCCGGGACATCGACTGGCGCGTGTTCGGCCGCACCGAGCGCTACTACACCAAGCTCTACGAGGCGGAGACCAACTTCGACTGCCACCTGCTCATCGACGCCAGCGCCTCGATGACCTACGCCTCGGGCAAGGTCAGCAAACTCGAGTATGCCAAGTTCCTGGCGGCAGGCCTCGCCTACATCGTCCTCAAGCAACGCGACTCGGTGGGCCTGTCGGTCTTCGACTCCGAGGTCCGGGCCTATCTCCCGCCGCGGTCGACCATGGGCATCCTGCTGCAGATCGACCGCCTGCTGCGGGAAACGAAGTCGGTGCCGCGCACCACGCTCGCCAAACAACTTCACGACATCGCCGTGATGGTGAAGCGCCGCTCGTTCGTGATCGTCATTTCCGACCTGCTCACCGGCGTCGACGACGTGCTGGGCGGCCTCGACCACCTTCGCCACGACGGCCACAACGTCCTCGTCCTCCACACGCTTGATCCCTACGAGATCCAGTTCCCGTTCGACGGCCTCTGGCGCTTCGACGGGCTCGAGCAGGAGGAACCCGTGACCACCCAACCCGACCGCATCCGGGAGGATTACCTCGGTCGGTTCGAGGAACACTGCGAGGCGCTGAAGGCCGGCTGCATTGCCAGCCACATCGACTACGCCCTGGTGGACACCTCGCGCCCACTCGATGCCTTCCTGAGTGAATTCTTCCACGAAAGGCAGGAAACCATGAACGGAGGATCCGCCGGAGCCGCACGACCATGAGCTTCCTCAATCCATGGCTGCTGCTCGCCGGACTCGGGATCGCCCTGCCGATCCTCGCCCACCTGCTCAACCGCCAGAAGGTCAAGCGGACCGACTGGGCGGCGATGCAGTTCCTCAACCGCAACGTCCGGGTCCGCTCGCGCCAGATCCGCCTGCGCGACCTGCTGCTGCTCATCCTGCGCTGCGTGGCACTGCTGCTGCTCGTGCTGGCACTTTCCCGGCCGGCATGGACCGGTGATGCCTCGTGGCTGCCGGGCGAGCGGCGGGCCGGCGTGGTCATCGCCATCGACTCGTCCTTCAGCATGGGCGAGGCGGGTGCCGGCACCAGCCGCTTCGACGAGGCGCTGAAGCGCGTCGAGGTGATCCGCGGCGAGATGCATCCGGGCGACCCGGTCACCCTGGTGATGCTCGGCGACCAGCATCGGGTGATCCTGCGCAACATGGCCTACGACGAAGAGCGCTTCGAGCAGGCGCTGCAGGAGCTGGATGCCGGACCCGGCGCCCTCGAACTCGGCAGCGCGCCGAAATTCCTCGCCGACCTGGTGACCGACATGGAGGCGCCGCAGAAGGAGGTCTACCTGATCACCGACGGCCAGGCGACCGACTGGAAGCAGCCTTCCGCCCAGCTCCGGAAGGCCCTCGCCGACCTCGGCACACAGGCGCAGGTCTTCGTCGTTCCGGTTCCGGGCGAGGCCGCCAACCTTGCCGTGACCGGCCTCGAGCTGGTTCAGGGGGTGCTGCGCAAGGGGACCACCGCCCGCTACCAGGCCACCGTGCGGAACTGCGGGCCGGCCGCCGCTTCCAACATCGAGGTGCAATGCCGCGTCGACGGCGTCGAGATCGACCGCAAGAACATCCCGCTGATCGCGGTCGGCGCGTCGGAAACCGTGTCCCTTTTCGTCCCCTTCCACAATCCGGGCGCGACCGGGATCACCGCCGAGATCACCGGCGACGGCCTGGCCGCGGACAACGTCCGGCGCACCGTGGCGGTGGTGCGCGACCGCGTCTCGGTGCTCTGCGTCGACGGCTCGACCGGGGATGCCGGCCGGGTGGTGACGGCCGCGCTGCTGGCGCGGGCCGACGGCGTGCAAGGCGAGGACTACGTGGTGCGCGCGGTGCCGTGGTTGTCGCTCCCGGCCGAGAACCTCGAAGAGGTTGACGTGATCATTTTCGCCGACGTGCCCGAGATCACCGAGGAGCAGGCCGCCCAGCTCGAGCGCTTCGTTCGCAAGGGCAGCGGCCTGGTCTGGTTCGGCGGCGACAACGTCAAGCCCGCCGCCTGGAACAAGCTCGCCGCGAGCGGCGCCAACCCCTTGCTTCCCGGTGAAATCGGCAGCCGCGTCGACACCAGCGACGCCCTCGGTGCCGGCAAGCCGCTCGATCCGGAGATGCCCGACCACACGGTGTGCCTGCCGCTGCTCTCGCTGCCGGAAGACCTCTTCAGCGAGACCCGAATCCTTCGTCAGTTCGAGGTCAGCCCCCGCGCCTCGGCCTTTCCCATACTGCAGCTGGCCGGAAGCGGGCTGCCCGTGCTTCTCGAGCAATCGCTGGGCCGCGGCCAGGTCTTCATGTTCACCACGACCGCCGACACCGCGTGGAACAACATGGCGCTGACCCCGGTCTTTCCGATGGTCATGCAGCAGATCGTGACCTACCTCTCGGGCCGCGAATTCGAGCGCCCGAGAATCGTCGGCGACTCGCTCACGCTGACCTACGTCGAACAGCCCGATGCCAGCGATGCGGTCTTCGACACGCCCTCCGGGGAAACGATCACCGTGCCGGTCCGCGAAGTCGGCGGGCAGTTCGTCGCGCTTCTCGAAGAGGCACCCGAGGCGGGCTACTACACCGCCCGTGTCAGCGTCCAGGCGGCCGGCCTGCCGATCGCGGTGAATGTCGACCCGCGGGAGTCGGAGGTCGCCTGCCTGCCCGAGGCCGAACTCCGTGCCAATCTCGAAGGCCTCGGCCTCGACGTCGTCACCGGCGATGCCGAACTCGCCGCGGCGATCGGCACGACCCGCACCGGCCGCTCCGCGTGGCGCGTCTTCATGATGGCCGGCCTCGCCTTCCTGGTGATCGAGGCGCTGTTCGCCAACCGCCTGCTGACGCGGGCCCGCCGCCGCAAGGACCAACCCGTCAACCCCGTGCCGCAGGAGGCCTGAAGCCATGATCATCGCCGCCGGATTCGACGACTTCTTCTGGGCCCGCCCGTTGCCCGCACCGCTCATGA
Source organism: Verrucomicrobiaceae bacterium E54 (assembly GCA_022548915.1). Lineage (GTDB taxonomy): Bacteria > Verrucomicrobiota > Verrucomicrobiia > Verrucomicrobiales > Akkermansiaceae > Haloferula. The sequence goes on along the minus strand of JAKZES010000014.1, from coordinate 60,798 downwards.
TCGCGGCCTTCGCCGCGGTGGTGCTGCTCACGCTCTTCCTCTACCGCCGCTCGTGGGGGCTGCCGGTCTGGCTGAGGATTCTCCTCGGCGCGGCCCGCCTGATCGCGCTGGCGCTGATCGTTGCCTCGCTTTTCGAGCCGACCCGCGTGGTCCGCGAGACCCACACCCAGGCGCGCACCCTGCCGGTGCTGATCGACGTCTCCGAGAGCATGTCGATGCAGGACCCGCGCAAGAACTCGGAGGACGTCGCCGACGCCGCGGCCGCGCTGGGCATGCTCGCCGAGGATGAATCCGAACCGGACCACGTGGTGATGGGGCTCGACGCCGACCAGCGGCAGGCCATCCTTTCCGCGTCGCGGCTGGACCTCGCCCGCGGCATCCTCACCGACTCGGCGCAGGCGGTCTTCGAGGGACTGGGTGACTCGCTCGACATCAGCTACCACAGCTTCGGCCGTTCACCGCAGATCGTCAGCGACGCCAATACGGTCACCGTGGATGATCTCGCCGGACTCACGCCCTCGGAGCCGACCACCTCCATCGCCGCGTCGCTGGAAAGCGTGGCCAAGTCGGGTGCCACCGCGCCGGCCGGCATCGTGATGCTCACCGACGGCATCGACAACGCCTCCTCGCAACGCACCGAGGCCGTCTTGCGGGATCTCGGCGCGCGCGGGATCCCGGTCTTTCCGGTGCCCATCGGGCTCGAGGAACCCGACGACGTGTCGATCCGCAACATCGTCATGCAGGAGGTCGCCTTCTCCGGCGACCGCGTGCCGGTCAAGGTGCAGTTGCTCTCGAAGGGCTACGAGAAGCGCACCGCGAGGCTCACGGTCCGGCTCAATGATCGCCAGGTCTCGCAAAAGCGGGTGCGCTTCGAGGGTGGCCTGCAGTTCGAGGACGTTGATTTCAACGTCGACATCTACGAGAAGGGCGCGGCCCGCATCGAGGTGGCGATCGAGCCCTTCGACGACGAGGTCTCGGTGACGAACAACCGCGTCGACCGTACCATCCGGGTGGTCAACGAGAAGGTGAAGGTGCTCTACATCGAGGGCAACAACCGATGGGAGTTCCGTTACCTCTCCGCGATCCTCAAGCGCGACCCTCGCCTCGACACCACCTTCATCTCGTCGTGCGCCGGCCCCGAGTTCGCTCGCAACTCGCCCGAGCACATCGAGCGCTTCCCCTCGAAGCGCGAGGATGCGTTCCAGTACGACCTGGTCATCCTCGGCGACGTCGACGCCGCGTTTTTCACACCCGAGGAACTCGGCCTGCTCGAGGAGCTCATCCGCGACCGCGGCGGCTCGCTGCTGGTGCTCTGCGGGCCGATGCACACCCCCGCCTCCTTCGCCGACACCCCCGTCGAGACCATGCTGCCGGTGCGTTTCGATCCGGACAGCGAGTGGGAGATCACGCCGGAATCCACCTACCCGGTGCTCACCTCCGAGGGACGTAGTAGCATGGTCATGCTGCTTGAGAATTCAACCGAGGAGAACGATCGCATCTGGAGTCGCGTCGCCCCGCTCGACCACCTGCCGCCGCTGATCGGCGCCAAACCGGGCGCCACCGTGCTGGCCACGCTTTCCGATGCCAGCGGCGGCTCGCAGCGCTACCCGATGGTGGCCTGGCAGCGCTACGGCACCGGCAAGTGCCTGTCGCTCGCCACCGACCGCCTCTGGCGCCTGCGCTTCAAGACCGGTGACAAGTACCACTGGCGCGTCTGGTCGCAGTGCATCCAGTTCCTCACGCTTTCGCGCCTGATGGGCGAGCACAAGCGCATCCGCCTCGAGACGGACCGCTCGACCTACCGCGACGGCGAACAGACGCGGCTCTACGCCCACGTGCTCGACGAGGACTTCGAATCGGTCGTCCAGCCGTCCTTCGAGATCACGGTCAGGGGCGTCGGCGACAACGCCCTGACCGAACGCGTGCGCCTCCAACCGGACCGCACTTCGCCCGGCCTTTACGAGGGCTACTTCACCGCGCCGGTGCCCGGCCGCTACCGCCTCGAGGCCAACGAGGACGACCGCGAGGTTTCCAACACCACCGAGTTCCAGGTGGCGGTCGTGAACGAGGAACTGGCCGACACCAACATGCAGCTCCCAGGCCTGCAACGCATCGCCCAACTGACCGGAGGACAGGTGCTGGGCGTGCGCGACCTGCCAAGGCTCGGCGGTCTGGTGGATGACGAACCGATCACGACCACGGTCCGCTCCGAGCGCCCGCTGTGGGACAACGCCCTGGTGGCCGTCCTGCTGGTCGGCCTCCTCGGGATGGAATGGCTGCTGCGCCGACGACACGACCTGACCTGATGAGCGAATCCAATCCCAGTGCCCTGACCCACTGCCTTCGCGCCGTCTGGATGCGGATGCAGCGCAAGCATTTGCTCGGCGGCCTGCTGGCCTTCGCCCGCTGGTTCGTGCCGCTGTTCCTGATCGCCATCATCATCGACCGCTACACCTTCCTTCCCGGCTGGGCGCGGGCGGGCCTTGCGGTGATCCTGCTGGGCGTCGCACTGCGCCAGGCCTGGCGTCACGGCTGGTCGCGACTGCGGAGCTTCAACGCCACCCGCATCGCACGGCAGGTCGAAGACCACCGGGGCGGCATGGACAGCCTGCTGGTCACGGCGGTGCAGTTCGAGAAAAGCGGCGCCGCTCCCGGCACCTCCCCGGCCATGTGGGAGGCGGCCCAAAGCCTCGCCGAACAGGCCGCCCAGGACATTCCCCCACGGGAGGTGGTCACGCTGCGGGATCTCAGCTTCCCCTTGCGGATCGCCCTTGGAGTCGTCGCGGTACTGGCCGTGATTGCCGTGCTCAACGGTTCCTTCCTCGCCGCCGGAATCGGACGCATGTTCACGCCGTGGCTGGCGATCGACTACCCGACCGACACCCGCATCGAGCTCGGGGAAGGTGATCTCGTGCTCAAGGAAGGCGCGGCGGCGAGCATCGAGATCGGCCTCTCAGGCTCGGTCCCGGAAAGCGCCCTCATCGCCCTCCAAACCGGCGAGGGACGGCCCCGCGAAATCGAGCTCGAGGTGATCGACGGACGCTGCACCTACGAGATCGCCTCGGCCTCGCGAAATTTCACCTACCGCGTCCGGGCCGGCGATGCACGCAGCGACTGGCGGCAGGTGCGGGTGATTCCCGCGCCCCGCCTCGCGGAGGTCAAGGTGGACCTCGACTTTCCCGACTACATCGATCGCGAGACCGAGACGGTCGAAGCACTCACCCTCACCGTGCCCGAGGAAACCGCGGTCCGCTGGCACCTGACGCTCGACACCCCGATCCGCGAGGCCACGCTCCATCGCGACGGCGCCGAAGACCTGCCGCTCACGGTCGGTGACGACGGCCGCACGCTCTCGCTTTCCGAATCCGCCTCGGCCTCGCGGGGCTACAGCTTCTCGTGGATCGAGGATGAGCACGGCTTCGACTTCACCAGCCCACGCTATTTCCTTCAGGTGGCATCGGACCAGGCGCCCCGGATCGAACTGGTCGCGCCAGAGTCGAACCTGGACGCCATGCTCGGCCGCCCGCTGGAGCTCATCGTTCGCGCCCAGGACGACCACGGCATCGGCACCACGACCATCACCTACCGGGTCAACCGACGCCCGGAGAAGGTCGTCAAGCTCCCCCAGCCCGTCAGCGGCGAGGGCGAGCAGAAGCTCGACTGGGACTACCGCGAGGAACTCCCCGACCTGCAGATCGGCGACTCGGTTTCCTTCGTCGTCGAGGTGGCCGACAACTACCCCGGCGAAGACGGCACGCACCGCGCGCGCACCGAGTCCCGCCGCATCACCTTCCTCTCCCGCGAGGACTACCTCGCCGGCATCACCAAGCAGATGGAGCGGCTGCTCACCCGCGTGCGCAACCTCTACCGCCAGGAGCGCGCCGCCCATGAGCTGGTTCTCGGGCTCGATCCCCGGGCCGATTCCTACCTGCCGACCTGCCAACTCGAGGCGATCCGGCAGGAAATGGTCCGCGAGCAACTCGTCAATACCTCCGATCAGGTGCAGGCCCTGCTCGACGACCTGGCGGCCAACCAGGTCAGCGATGCGGTCGAGAGCGACATGCTCGGGCTGGTGCGCGACGAACTCCGCACCATCGCCACCGAGGATGTCGCCGGAGCCGCCGACTTGCTGCGCGGCCAGGTGGGCACCGGAACCCGCGACCCGCAGCCCTCCATCGCCGCCGTCAACAAGGCCGCGCGGGAACTGGGCGAACTGGTCATGCGACGCGGCATCGACGCCGCCCGTGAGGTCTTCGCCCGCGAAACGAACATGCTGGCCGACGAACTGGCCCGCCTGCGGCTGCAACTGCTCACCGCCACGCCGGAGCAGGCCGAAGCCCTCGCCGCGGCCCACGAGGAGGTGGCCACCTGGACCGATGAACTTCTGGATCAACTCGATGCCCACATGCGCTATGACGAGAAGGCACTGCACGTGCTGGGCCTGAACCGCCGCATCCACGCCCTGCGGACGGGTGCCTTGAGCGAATCGATCCGGAAGGTGGCCACGCTCACCCGCGACGGCAAGGTCATCGAGGCCGCCGTGGGCTCCTATCCCCTGATCCGTCCCCTGCTGGAGGCGGAATTCACCATGCGCAGCGGTTCGCAGTATGCCCAGCTGCGCGATCTGCGGGAACGGGTGGATTCCATCATCACCGCCCAGACATCGCTGGCCGACGAGATCAAGAACGCCGGAGAACTGAGCGAGGCCTTTGCCGGACGGCAGTCCCGACTGCGTGACCAACTGGTGCTGGCCGCCCTCCCCTCGATCCCCGCACCCCGCGCCGGTCTCTTCGATCTCACCCTGATGCCGGAGCCACCCAGTGACGAGCGACGCCTGCAGGCGGAGGCCTCGATGGCCGACGCGCTCACCGCCCTGCAGAACAAGGATCGGGATGCAGTGGTGACCGCGCAGACCGATGCTTTGACGGCCTTGAACGACTTCGCCGCCATTCTTGAAGTCTGGTCGGTGGAACTGGCACAGATGTCCCTGGGCGTTTCCGCCGATGTCTCCGACGCCACCAACCGCCTCGGCGTGCTCGAGCAGTTCGAGGCCCGGCAGATCGCCCTGCTCGAGCAGACCGAGGAAGCCGCTCTCGACGAAAAGAACCCGCCGGGCCTGCTCGACGACCAGCTCGCCATGATCGAGGAGGTGGAGCTTTTCCGCGCCGAGTTGGCACAGGGCGACGAAGGCCCGCCCAAGGCGGCCCTTCCCTTGATCAACCGGCTCGATGCCGTCCACCGGGCGATGAAGTCGGCCGCAACCCAGCTCGAGGCGAAGAAGGGCGAAGAGGCTCTCGAGCCGCAGGAAGACGCCGCCAATGCCCTCGCCGAAGCGCGCGAGATCGCCGAGGCCCAGCTCGGCCAGCTCAACAAGCTGCAGGCCCTGATCGGCTTCCGGCAATCGGTGGCCAAGGCGACCGCGGGCATGGCCGATGTCGTCGGCGGGCAGAACGACCTGATCGCCGCGACCCAGGAGGCGGACGAGCAAGACCTCGAAGCGCTGCTTGCTCCCCAGAACAACCTGCTCACCTGCCTCAGCGACATCGCCCCATCGCTCGACCTGGTCGCCGCCCGTCTCGACGTGGGAACCCCGCTGGTTTTCGCCGCATCCGACGTCGAGGACGCCCTGCTGGCGATGGAGGACGGCGATGCCGAGGACGCCGCCGAGATCCAGGAGATCGCCGTCGAGTCGCTGGCCAAGGTTCAGGGGCTGGTCGGCGAGATCGCGGTCCAGACCGGCTACGTCGCCGAGATCGTCGAATACCTCAACAACGCCCAGTCCGACGCGGAGTTCTTCGCCTTCCGCCAGCGCCAGCTGCGTGAAGAGCAGCCGGATGATGCCGCTGCCAAACAGCAGGCACTCACCTCCGACGTGGACGCTTTCTGTCGCGTCCTGTCCGAAGTCGCCGGCAAGGTCGATTTCGAACGGCTCGACGAAAAGACCCGCGACAGACTCGAGGACCTTGACCTGAGCATCGATTTTCAGGCCCCGGCTTCGTCGATGAAGGAAGCGGCGCAACTCATCAAAGCGGGACAGGATGCCGCCGATGCCATGACCGCCGCGGAGAGCGCCCTCCGGGCGGTCGGAGGCCAGATGGGCGTCATCATCGAAATGCTCACCGGCCTGCCTTCCACTCCGGTCACCAATGCCGAGCCGCCCGAACTTCACCGGCTGATTGATGTGCTCGACGTGGCCAGCAAGAACCGTCAACTGCTCCGCCGGACCCATGGTGCGGCGGACCAGTACCTCGCCGCCCTCGCTCCCGATCAGGAGAGCCTCGCCGCGAAGCTTGAAGCTTTCCGCGAGGGCGAAATGGGAGACCCGGCCGTGGCGATCGCTCATGACCAGATCAAGACCGCGGCGACGGCCCTCAAGTCCTCGCGCAAGGGCGACGCCACCCAGGCCCAGATCGCGGCCGACCGAGGCCTTCGCCACTTCATCATCCAATGGGCTCTGATCCTCAACACTGCCCCACCTCCCCCGTCGGCCAGCGACAGCGATGTGCTGACCGAGTCCGAAACCAACGACCTCTATGAGACGGAGATCAGCGGCTTCGTCGCGGATTTCGTCAGTGGTGAGGCGCCCGGCGACAAGGAATCCGAGTGGGAGATCCTCGGCGAACGCAACCGCGCCGCCTTGAACCAGAACTTCGCCCGCGAACTGCCGCTCGAGTACCGCGCCACGCTCAAGAACTACTACGAACGCGTCGCGAAATGAAAAATCCGAATGACCAAGAACCCAAACACCCAATGAAATCCGAAATTCCCAAGTTCGAGTTCTGGCGTGCGTCCCGCCTAACATTCGGATTTCGTCCTTCGTCATTCTTTGGGTGTTTGGGTGCTTGGGTATTTGGGTGCTTCTCCCTCCTCTCGCCCGTGCACGCTCAAAGCGACCCCGAGCCTCCTGCCGGGACCGAAGCCCCCGAGCTGACCGAGGCGGCCGACCTCGCCATCGAGCGGGGTCTGCAATTCCTGATCAACACGCAGCGGCAGGACGGCTCGTGGGCCAGGGAAGACGGCACCTTCTCCACGGCCGGCACTTCGCTCGGGCTCATGGCCTTCATGGTGAAGGGCCACTTCCCCGGCTTCGGCCGCTACGGGGCGGCGCTCGACCGCGCCAAGGAATACCTGCTCAAGAAGGCCGAGGAGTCATCCACCGGATACATGCCCGGGATGTATGAACACGGGCTCTACACCCTGTGCCTCTCGGAACTCTGGGGCATGACCGCGAACAACGAAGACAACGCCCGCATCCAGTTGCAGCTGGAACGGGCCGTGCAGGTCATTCTCCGGGCGCAGAGTCCGTTGGGGGGCTGGCGCTACCATGCGCGTCCGGATTGCGGTCAGGACACCTCGGTCACAGCCATGGTCTTCGTCTCCCTCGCTTCGGCTCGTCAGGCCGGAGTCCTCGTCCCGACCGAGACCATCGACCGGGTCGTCGGCTACCTGCGGGACCAGGTCTGGAACGAGAAGACCGGTGGCTTCGGCTACCAGGGCAGCGGCGGCTCGACCCTCGCCTGCACCGCTGGCGGTGCCTACGCCGCCCAGCTGTGCGGCATGCGCGACACCGAGTGGGTGCAGGCCGCGGTCCGCTACCTCGAGAACAGCCCCAAGGTCTTCAACCGCGAGGAGATCGGCTACTACTACTACGCCCACTACTACGCCATCCAGGCCATGGTGCAGGCCGGCGACGAGCACTACGCCAAGTGGTATCCCCAGATCCGCGACGCCCTCATCGCCCTGCAGCAGCCCAACGGCTCGTGGGAAAATCCCAAGAAGCCCTACCCCCACACCACGCCGATGGCCATCATCATCCTCGGCACGCCGCACCGCTACATCCCGGTGTATCAGGAGTAGGCCGATTCAGTTCTCCTACTCTTCCAAGCGCTCCACCTTCACGCGAGCAAAGACCGGGCCAGACCCATCCGAGAGAAGTTGCTCCACCCATTCGAAGCCCCTGGGCACGTCATCGGCGGAGATTTCTTCGTTAGCATCCAGTGGTTGCCAGCCGGCCAGCGAGGATGTCGACTCGGCGAAGACCCGCAGCGTGGGGTCGTCCATCCGGCGGAGGTAACGAACATGGATCCCGGTGACACGACGTTCCAATCGAAGAATCGGCGAGAAATCGGCGAAAGCAGCAGAACTTCCTGTCCCATACTCCAACAAGTTCGAACGACCGTCGAAATCCGGATCGGCGGTCTCGAGCAGGTCTGCTGCAGGCGTGCCTTCAGGCATCTCGTGGGCGATCCAGTATTCGAAGTCCGACCTCACCGTAGCCGGCAATGTCGAAAAGCCGCCTTCCGACTCTCCCCCGAAGACAACGGAGGCTTCACCGAGATGCCGGGTGTAAAAACCCTCGAAACCGCCGACTTCATCCTCTGGAACCACCCCGGGGAGCCGGAGCAAGGAAAATTCATCGGCATCCGCTGCTTGGGGCGCGTTGAAGATCAGCAAATGGAGTCCAGCCACCTCCGTGCCCGCAGGCGTCTGCACCACCGACTCAAAGCCCCCGTTGTTGCCGGTTGCCCCCACCCCGACGGCCGTACTGCCAAGCGGAGCCGAAGCTGCCATCACGCTTTCGACTCCTTCCTCTGCAAGCTGCTCGATCTCGGACGAATTCAATCCGGGGAAGATGACAATTTGAATCAAGTCCCCTTCATCGAGCGGCATTCCCGAGGCCTCAAACAGTGAGGCAGGTCCAAAGTCTTCGCCGAGATTGGAAAGAATGAGGTCCGCTGCCAAGGCCTGCCCCAGGGTGCCGAGAAGGACTGCCACCAGCAAGTTTCGTACTTTCATGACTCTGTTTCTTCAATGATCCGGATCAGGCCGCCCGGGCGCCGCTCACAGTCGACCCAGCAACGCTCTCCCTCGGCGGTGACCGTCGGACTCCAATCCTCCCACCCCCGATAGGAAGCGGCACTCCACTGCACGCGATAGGCAACTCCCGGCTCCGAATACCATTCGACCCGAATGCCCGAATCTCGCGATTTCACGTCGATCAATTCCGCCCCTTCAACACCCGCCGGAGCTGAGCTTCTGGCAAGCGGTGTCGAGGCTGCCGGGCCCAGACTCGTGGGAATCGTGAAACCCTCGAATCTGACAAACTTCGATACTCCCCTGCGGTGGAACTCCAGAGCTTCAAAAAGTTCAACCGGATATGCCGAGGCCGGTCCGGACTGCCCGATCTCTCGCCATTCGAAACCGGACCCGGACGAGGAGGCGCGATAGAAGAAGGGACTGACACCGCTCTGCCAATCGTGGATGCGGATCACATCGGAAGCGGGAGCGGATCGGCCCGACTGGATGTCGAACACTCCGGCACTCTGGAAATAGTCAGCCACACTTCCCTCCAATGGATTGACCCCCATGCTGAGAAAATTCCGACCGGTCCAAACTCGAAAATAACGCTGCCTTGAGGGCATCGGAACGGCGCCTACAACAAGAAAGGAGAGGATCTCGTCCCCCCGGCGCGTGTAAAGTAGCGGACAGGGATGAGGAACGACGGTAGCCGACCGGTCTCCCGCGGCGGCGTCCTCAGCATCGACCCAACCCACTCCCTCCTTGGCAAACAGGGTGGTGGTTTCCTGAAGTTGGGGATTCCAGATACCGATGAGGTCCGAATTCTCCGGGTCGGTTCCCCAATTGATCTCGGCCTGGGTCGCGCGCGACATGATGCCGCCCACGGTCCGTTCCGAAATGACCTCAAGCATGTCTCCCGCCTGGATCATTCCCATTGGATCAAACCGGGTGGTGAGCGAGGCGCCGGAGATCGCGGCCACGCGCATGGACACTCCCTCTCGAAGCCCTTCCCGCACCTGGAGAAAGCACGACCCCAGGCGGGACACATTCTCCTCACTGACCGCCCAAGCGAGACTGATTACATTGCCACTCACGGCCGAAACAGGGACTCGAATCCCGTCCATCCGGTAGAGGCCCAAGGGCAGGACCCGCTGCTCCCCCGGCACTGCTTCAAGAGTGGTGTAGCCAACCGGATCGGTTACGTCTCCACGGGCCGGCACCAGTTTGCCGCACCCCAAAATCATGACTGAAACCACCACGAAGCAACGATTGTGAAACTTTGCCACCGGCGGTCTCAGGGTCATGGGGAAAGGCTACCGTGCCCACCCAGAATTTGAAGGCTGAAATCTGACAGCGAGCTGCTGGACCTTCTCTGCAACCTGCTTGCGCGCCCCTGCGGATCGACCGAGGTTCCACCCGGAAGCGGCTACGAATACCGACACGCATCCGGTGCCCCTCACCGGGCTGTTAACCAGACAGATGGCAACATCGGCCGACCGGCATACTCGTGGACAGATTTCCCGGCGAAAGAGGAACCTGCTCCGGCACGTTACAGAGGGCCACACTGCGCTCTCATGCAATTCCACAAGCACCTGTCCCCTGCCACCGCACTGGCGGCGACCGTCATCGTCCTGATCCCGGCCGCCGGGGCCCGGAATCAGGAAGAAATCCCGCTCAGCACCCGCGGCAGCGAACTTCACGAAAACTACACCAAGGAACTGGAATCACTTCGGGCGGAGGTGGTTGCCGCCCTGCCCGGGATTGATGAGGCCAGGAGGTCGCGCTTCATGGGGCTCCGGAAGACCTGGGACGGGATCTCCGGGGTCAACGATGACACCCCGCCCGCTGAGCGGAAGGCCATCGAGGAATTGCGCGAGCAGACCGAGAGTGCCTCCCTCGATGCCGCCGGTGCCCTGCTGGAAGACCTGGCTCCGACCCTCGCCTCGGATGCCCTTGATTCGAAACTGATGCGGATCGCCGTGCTCACCCATGCCACGCCCCGTGGCCTCGCCGAATTCGCCCAGAAAGGTGACAAGCACAAGAAGCTGCTCGACGACTTCTTCGCCGACGACGCCCTGATGCGCCAGGTGCTCGAGGCCGGCGGGGCCAACGGCGGTGAATACGGCGAGATGATGGAGGTCTACACCGCCATCCTCGATGCCAGCGAGCGCGCCCGCGAGCGCGGCACCATCTTCCAGCGGCTGGCACTGGGCATGGCGATCCAGATGCCGTGGCTCAACGCCGAAAGCACCGGCGGCGAGGAGGGCAGGGCCGGCATCCATGCCACCGTCTTCAGCGCGAATGCCAACATCAAGCAGATCCCCCGCTACCTGCACTATGAGAAGGCCTATCTCGATGGCGAACTCGATCCCGCCTTCCCCGAAATGAATACCTGGGAATGCCGCTTCATCGCCAACGATCCCTACAGCAACGAGGACCTCGCGTGGTTCCGCCAGATGCTGCGTGTCTACCGCCCGGACCACATCCGCATGGACGATTACAAGTGGCGCTACATCCGCATCGTGAAGAGCGACGTGCCCTATTGCAGCCCCACCGACGACCCCGCCCTGGGCACACCCGGCCAGCAGCACATCGCGCTCGGCGGCATCTGCGGTCGCCGCGCCTACTACGGCCGCTTCTCCACCCGCGCCTTCGGGATTCCTTCACGACAGTCGACCCAGACCGGTCACGGCGCGATGAACCACTGGACGCCCGACGGCTGGGTGATCTGCCTCGGGGCCTGGTGGTCGATGGCCTGGTGCGGACCGTGGGGCGGCCTGGATTTCCTGCTCGATTCCCAGGCTCGTGAGTTCGAGGAGGATTATCAACTCGTGCGTCGTGCCCAGTGGATCGGAGACGCCTACGATGAGCCGGACACCGCGCTATCGAACGGCAGCTATGGCAAGGGTGGCGGCTTCTGGAACAGCCTCGCCTTCGTCAAGAAGCAGATCATCGTCAAGAAGGCCGAGGTCGAAGCGCTTGAATTGGTGGGAGGCATGGAACTCGGCGAGTCCGACAACCTGATCGGCGACGAGGAAGGCGAGGACATCGAGATTCCGGATGAGTTCAAGGAAATCACGGTGGCCGACGACGGGATCATCACCATTCCCGCCGTGGCCTGCTACTCGCCCCGCAAGCCCAGCGACCGCATCCTTTTCCTGGAAAGCTGGGAAGACGGCTACCAACTCCACTACAGCCGCCTGGGCCAGCGCCCCGAGTTGTTCAAGTACCGCGTCGAAGTCCCGGCCGCGGGAGAGTACGAGCTCACCGCGCAGGCCGCGACCGTCTCCCCCGACCTCGAGGTCCTCGTCCGGATCAACCGTGACGAGCCCACTCCCTTCGCGATGCCCTACACCAAGGGCCTTTGGCAGACCTCCGAGCCGACGAAGGTGACGCTGTCCGAGGGTCGCAACACGATCAGCGTGACCGCCCGGGTTCCCAATCGCGGAGTCAGCATCAAGAACTGGCAGATCAAGCCGGTGCAGTGATGCTTTCCAGACCCTCACCTGCCATGAGCGCCATCCTGGTTCCGCCACGCCTCGTCGTGCTCGCCCTCGGCATCCTCGCGACGCTTTTCCTGGGCCTGCCACGGGCATCGGGCGAGGAGGCCATCACCGAAGCGACCATCACCGAGCTCGAACAGGCGCTGGTCGAAGCCACGGACGCCTCGTCGGACGCCCGCAAGCGGCTCGCGGTGCGCCGCGTGATTCGTGACACCGAGTTACTCATCGAGGCCCACGCCGGCAAACCGGAGCGCTTTCTCGCGCTCGAGTTCCTGTTCCGGGCGCAGCAGCAGCTCATCGCGATGGACGATGATTCCAAGCACCGGGCGGCCCTGATGAAAACCTGCGCCGAACTGGTCAAGGCGCCGGACGAGTATGCGCACTTGAAGTTCCAGGCCGACCTCCTGCTTTCCCAGACCGAACTCGCCAAGAGCGGAGCCAGCGACGAGGAACGCGCGGCGGCGCTTCGGCCGCTCATCGAGCGCTACATTGAAACCAAGGAGGGAGCCAAGGTGCTGCGCGTGGCGATGGTGATGGCTCTCGAACTGGGCGACGTCAAGTTGGTCGCGGATCTCCGCGAACTCATCGCCGTCCACTACGCGGCCGATCACGAGATGATCCAGTTCCAGCGCGACAAGCTGGGCGGGCAGGTGCTTGGGGTTCCATTCGCCGGCAGTTTCAAGCGCTCCGATGGCAAGCTCGTGCGCCTCCCGATGGACACCTTCGGCCGTTCGACCATGGTGCTGTTCTGGTCGAGGGAAGGCGAGGGACTTGCCCATGCCAAGGGACTCGCGGAGGCGACCCTCAAGGTCAAGGATCAGCTCCCGGGCCGGATGGAAATCCTGAGCTTCAATCTGGACGGCCTGCCCGACGCCGGAGAGTCCATCATCCGCGGCTTTGGCGCCGACTGGCAATGCCTGCATCTTCCAGGCGGCCGGGAAAACTCGATCTACAAGGCCTATGCCAGCCGGGATCCGCTGGCCATGCGGGTCAGTTCCACCGGCCAGGCCGCGCTGATCATGGAAGGCGTCGGCCGCACCAAGCTCACGGAGGACGGATCGGTCGACTTCGACCGCACCTTCGGTTCCGCCTTCGCACGTCAATGGACCCAGCCCGACTATTGCGCCCAGCTCAGCTCGCTGAGTGCCGGGGATTTCCTGGTGTTTGATCCGGCGGGCGGGATCGACCCGGCCCGTCCGCCCGAGCTCAAGGCCGTCTCCGCGGGCAAGATGCTCCCGCGCACGGGACAGAGCGTTCCCGAGGCAACTCTGCAGGCGATTCAGGAATGCTTTGTCGCCCCACCGACACGCTACCTCATTCCCCACGAGGAGATTCTTTCCCACTACCGCAAGGCCGTGGAGCTGGGCCGCAAGGCCGTGGTGGACCACCCCGACGCCCCGGACCTGTGGATCGTCAGGAACCGCCTGATCGTGGCCCTGCTCGGACTCTGGAAAGTCGGCGGTGACCTCGGCCAACTCGAAGCCGCGTTTGAGGAAGCCCGGGCGGCCGTCGCCACAGGCTATCCCGAGGGCTGTGACCTCGTCGCCCGCTTTTGTCTCGCCCGCGAAGCCTTGCGCGATCCGGAAGCCGACACGCGCCAGGTGCTGGACCGGTTTGTGGCCGAATCCGGCGGGGAAAAGGCACCCGGCCCGGGGCTCGCCGCGGCATCCATGCTGGCCTTGGACGTGGCCGAGCGCCTTCGCTTCGAGGAGTTTCGCGAAGTCATCCTCAAGCAGCATACGGAAGATCCGATGATGTGGATTTTCACCGCCTTCCTCCTCGACCGCCATCATCACTACTGGCTCTTCCAGGTGCCCTTCACCGCCGGCTGGTCCTATGGCCGGCGCGAGGGCTACTTCCAGACCAAGGGCGATCCGGAAGACGCCCACCGCATGTTGAAGGCCGACCTGCGCACGGCGGATGGAAAGTCCTTCCGCATTCCCGGGGATCTCAGCGCCGACTACACCGCCATCTTCTTCTCCAACCCCGGCCCTTGGAGCAGCAACCGCGACGACGGCCTCCCCCCGTCGCCCGTGCGTACCATTTCCGGCTTCACGGCATTCGCGGACGCCCGTCCGAGCGGGGATGTCCAAACGGCCTTGGCCGTCTTCGACGACGAACCGCACCCCGGCGTCATCAAGGACCACAAGGGCAACGACATTGAAATCCCCGGCATGATGCTGAGCCTGCCGGGCGGCCTCGACAACCCGCTGGTGCACCGGCTCGGCATGCTCTCCACCACTCGCGACGTGAACTCCGTGCTGGTGGACAAGCAGGGCCGGATTCTCGCCGCCATCTCCGGTCTGGCCACGCATTCCGACCGCAGTGGCAGCACTCTCGTCAATGTGGTGACCCACCAGGACGCCCTGAAGGTCGATGCCCTGCTGGAAGAGGGCAAATTTGATGCCGCCAGGGACTTCATCTTCTCCCTCGCGCCACCCTACGATCCCGAGGCGGTGGATGACCGCGGCCGCAAGCTGAGGAAGCCCAATTATGCACTCTCCCACCTGCGGGCACGCGCCCGCGTCTACATGGCCATGGAGGATTGGGACAAGGCCCTGGCCGACGCCGAGGAGATCTGCTCCCAACAGCTCAGCAAGGATGGCGGCATGAGCCTCCGCACCGACCAACTCGAGGCAGATGAGGCCCTGCGCGAGGAGATCAAGCAACAGATCGAAGAGACTCGCTAGGGATGCACCGCCGGAGCCACGTCATTCATGCCATTCGTCTGGGCATCTTCTGCCTCGCCCTTGCCGTGCTCCATGCCGCTCCTGCCGCGGCAAGCGAGCCCCCTGACGCCGGTCTGGAGGAGTTCGAGGAGGCACTACTCTCCTCGGAGGATGCCGGTTCCGTCGCGCGTCAGCGCCTGGCCGTGCGTCGCGTGATCCGCGACGCCGAGAAACGACTGGAGGAAGGCAAGAGCGAGGCCACCCGCTGGTCGACCCTTGAGTTTCTGTTCCGCGCCCGCCAGCGGCTCGTCGCCCTCGACGACGACAACCAATACCGGGAGGACCTGATCGAGACCTGCCGGGAACTGGTCAAGGCACCCGACGAGTTCGCCGAGTTACGGCTCGAGGCCGATCTGCTTCTGTCGCAGGTGGAGCAGGCAAAGAGAAGCGACGGCACGGGCGACCGCTCCGCCGCCCTCCGGCGATTTATCGACCGCTATGTTGGCACGCCCGCAGGACCGAAGGCCCTTCGAACCACCATGGTGATGGCCCTTGAGATCGGCGACACCCGTCTCGTCAATGATCTGCGGCAAATCATCGCCGAGAATTACTCCGCCGATCTCGAAATGATCACCTTTCTCAGGGACCACCTCGGCGGGCAGGTCTTCGGGGTTCCCTTCGTCGGTCACTTCCAGAGGTCGGACGGCAAGACGGCATGCTTCCCCATGGACGGTCTCGGGCATTCCTCGATGGTCATTTTCTGGTCAAAGGAAGACCCGAGGGCCCTGCAGTACATCGCCGATCTGGCGGCGGCCCAGAAGGTCGATCACGAACGGATCGATGGCCGCCTTGAGCTGATCAGCATGAATCTGGACGACCTGCCCGACGCCGGCGAATCCATCATCCGTCGACTCGGCGCCGGCTGGCCCTGCCTGCATTTCCCGGGAGGCCGGGAGAACCCGATGTACCGCGCCTACGCACGGGTCGACCCCCTCAACATGCGGGTGGCCCCCACCGGCCAGGTGGCGATGATGATGCGTGAGTCGTCGCCCAAGCCCACGCCGCTGACGCCGGAAGAGCTGGAGGAAACGCTCGGCAGCATCAAACCCAGCGAGGATCTCAAGCCCCAGACCGAGTCCTTCCGGCGCACCCTGATCCGCAGTTGGAGTCGCGATGACTATGCCCAGCATCTTTCCGCCCTGATGACCGGGGACTTCCTGATCTTTGATCCCGAGGGCGCCCTCGATCCGACCCGACCTCCCGAACTCAAGGCCGCTGCCATGGGAGGAAAAGTCACGCCACTTGAACGCGGTGCCGGCTCCGTCCCGGAAGAGACTTTGGTCGCAATCCAAGACTGCCTGATCGCGCCGCCGCAACGCTATCATTCGAGTGTGGCCGAGATCCGGGCCGGCTACCGGAAGATGCATGACCTTTGCCGCAAGGCGCTGAAGGATTATCCGGACGCCCCCGACCTGTGGATCGTGAGGAACCGGCTCATGATTGCCCTGCTTGGCCTCTGGAAGACGGACTTTGATCCCGCGTTCTTTGAAGCGGCCGTCGCCGAGGCGCAGCTCGCGATGGCGGCCGGCTACCCGGAAGGCACCGATGTGATCCCACGATTCTGCCTGACCCGTCAGGCTCTGCGGAATCCGGATGCCGATCCGGGAAAGGTCATCGATGCCTTCGTCGCCGGGCAAGGCGGTGCGTCGGCCCCCGGTCCCGTTCTTGCGGTGGCGGCGCTGCTGTCACTGGATGTGGCGGACGAGGCACGCTACGAACGCTTCCGGTCCGTCATCCTCGCGGGCCACACCGAATACCCGTCGATGTGGCTTTTCTCCTCATTCCTGCTGAGCCGCTACCATGACTACTGGATGTTTCACGTGCCGTTCACCGCCGGTTGGTCGTTCGGGCGGCGCCTGAAGAACGAGATGACCAAGGGATCGATCGAGGAAGCCCGGCGCATGCTGAAGCTGGAACTCGCCACCTCCGACGGAAAGACCTTCCGGATCCCCGAGGATCTCGAAGCCGACTACACCGCCATCCTGCTGGCGCAGCCTGGAACGTGGCGTGGCAACGATCGTGAAGACACCCGCCCTCCCTCTCCCTCGAGGATCCTCAGGAACTTTCCCGGCTATGCCTTGCAGCGCCCCGATGTGGACCTCCGGGTCGCCATGCTCGGGAAGGCGGACGAACAGGCCGTCCTCGAGGACATCAAGGTGCGGAACAGCGAAACCCAATGGGATCATCCCATCCTCGAGATCCCCGGCGGAATGAACAACCCCTTGGTTCACCGACTCGGCATGCTGGACGACGAGGCCTGCGCCGTGCTGGTCGACAAACAGGGTCGCATCCTCACGAATCTCACCTCCGAGGTCGGCAACGTCTCCTCGGTGTTTCCCGACACCATTCACCTGCTCGACGAGCAATTCGTCATGGAAGCCCTGAAACGCGGCGACATCGAGGCCGCCGAGCAGCGCATCATGTCGCTGGCTCCGCCTTACGACCCCGAAGCGGTCGACGAAAAGGGCCGGAAGCTCCCCGAGCCGAAGTACAGCCTCCCCCACCTCCGGGCACGCGCCCGGGTCTACATGGCCCTTCAGGAATGGGAAAAGGCGCTGGCCGACGCCGAGGTGGTCTTCCAGGCGGAACTGGGAAAGGCCGGCGGCATGAGCCTGCGCACCAAGGAACTCGACGAGGCGGAAGCCCTTCGCGACTCCATCAAGGAGGAGATGAATTCTCGATAGAATGGACATCCCCTCCTGCTGGCGCTTCCATCGGGCGGAAAACCCTCAAGCAACATGATGCGAACCTATCTCGGAACCCTCACGCTGGCCCTGATCGGGGGTTCGGCATCCATTGCCGCGCCAGCGCAGGATTTCGAGCGGGCCCCCTACGTGCAAATGGCGACTCACGAGTCGATCCGCCTCGTCTGGCGTACCGACCGGGCCATGAATCCTGTCGTCCGCTTCGGCGAGGCGGCGGGCGCACTGGACCGGGAGGCTGCGACGGGTGACATGATCGTTCGACGTCTGCCTGGCCAATCCGGCGATCCGGAAATCCCGAAGGGCCCGGACCTGTTCCAGGGCAATCCGCAGCAAAGCGCCCGGGAAACGGTCCGCCAGTACGAGGTGACCCTGAAGGGCCTTGAGGGTGGCCGGACCTACCACTATGCGATCTTCGACGGCGACACGCGCATGACGCCGCCCGATCCGAGCTACCGGTTCCGGACTCATCCGGCTCCGGGGACGGAGACCGGGGTGTTGTTCTGGGTGGTCGGCGATTCGGGAACCGGAGGCGATGCCCAACGACAGGTTTACGAGGGAATGCTCAAGGCCCTGGGGGACCGGCAACTCGATCTCTACCTCCATGTCGGTGACATGGCCTACGGCAGCGGCACGGATCCGGAGTTCTCGAACAATTTTTTTGCGGTCTACGACCCGACCCTGCGCAACACCGTGTGCTGGCCAGCGATGGGCAACCACGAAGGGGCCACATCCAAGGGCAAGGACGGAATCGGGCCGTACTATGACGGCTACATCTGCCCGACCAGGGGCGAGGCCGGCGGGGTGCCCTCCGGCACCGAGGCCTACTATTCCTTCGACTACGGCAAGGTGCACTTCATCTCGCTCGACTCGCACGACCTCGACCGCAAGCCGACCGGTGCCATGGCGAAATGGCTGCGGGCCGACCTCGAGCAGACCCAGGCGGACTGGCTGGTGGCGTTCTGGCATCACCCGCCCTACACCAAGGGCACCCACGACAGTGACAAGGAGGGGCAGTTGATCGAAATGCGGGAGCACATCATGCCGATCCTCGAGGCGGGCGGCGTGGATGTCGTCTTCACCGGACACTCGCACATCTGGGAGCGGTCGATGCTGATGGACGGTGCCTACGACACCCCGACCACGGCCAAAGGCGTGATCTTCGACGATGGCGACGGCGACCCCGAAGGCGATGGAGCCTACCGCAAGAGCGAGGGATTGCAGCCTCACAATGGAACCGTGCAGGTCGTGACCGGAAACGGTGGGGCGGGAATCGGACGCCGGGGCACCTGCCCGGTGATGCGGCGGATCCTGGTCGAGCATGGCTCGGCCCTCGTGCAGATCGACGGCAACACCCTGGTCGGCGTGATGATCGACAAGCACGGCGAGCGCCGGGATCTTTTCCAGATCGAGAAGGCCGGCGTGGTCGAGCAGACCAGAATCGCCAACCCCTGGCAGCCGGAGCCGGCACAACCGGTCAACGAGCAGGCTCACAAGGGCCTGAAGATGCCGCCACAACATGAAGTGATGATCCCGCGCGGAGCCGAGTGGGCCTACCGGGCGGCCAAGGAGGCGCCGGACAAGGAATGGGCGACACCGGATTTCGATGACAGCTCATGGACGCGCGGGCCGGCGGGATTCGGCTACGGCGACAAGGATGACAAGACCGTCCTCGATGACATGAAGGACCACTACAAGGTGGTCTATGTCCGCAAGGAGTTCGAGTTGGACGACCTCTCCACCGTCGACCGGATCGGCCTCGCGGTGAGCTACGACGACGCCTTCATCGCCTACCTCAATGGCAAGGAAGTCCTGCGGGTCGGAGTCGACCGCGGCCGGGGCGAATCGGCCCGGGGCTTCCATCTTCACGAAGCCAAGGGAGAGTTCCGATTCTTTTCCCTCGCCAAGTCGAAGGGTGTGTTCCGCAAGGGCCGCAATGTCATCGCCATCGAGGGACACAACGGCAACCTCAACAGCAGCGACTTCACCCTGGATCCCTTCCTCGTGAAGACCCGCAAGTGATGCGCCCGCTGGCAACGATCGGGGGATGCCTGCTGCTGCTTGCCGCGGAAGTGGCGGGGCACCATGGCCCCGAGGAGGTGGTCGCGGAGTTGACGGCGCAACTCGAGATGGACCCGGAGAACGTGGAGTTGCTCAGCCGCCGGGCGACCGAATACCGGGCACTCGGAATGCACGCACAGGCCGAGGCCGATCTGCGACTCGTGCTGGGCAAGCACCCGCAGTCGATCGCCGACACCGAGTCCCTGGCCCGGGTCCTGTGGGCCCGGGGGAAGTGCCCCGAGGCGATGGACATGATCCAGCGGGCCGTCGAACTGGCGCAACCCGGCCGGGAACGGGCCGCGGGGTGGATCCTGAAGTCGGAGTGGGAACTGGAGCAGGGCCGGACGGACGCCGCGTTGGCGGCATGCCGGAACGCCTTCCAGGAAGATCCGGAGGGAATGGTCGACTGGTATCTGCTGCGGAGCCGGATCGAGGAGCGTCTGGGACGGCCCGCCGACCGCCTGGCGGGACTGAAAGCCGGGCACGAGGCTCTGAAAAGCATCGTCCTTCGCAATGCCTGGGTGGATGCCGCGCTGGATGCCGGCCATCTCGACGAAGCCGCACCGGTCATCGAGACCGAACTGGCGAAGTCGCGCCTGAAGAGCTCATGGTGGATCCGCCGCGCCCGCCTGCGACTGGGAGCCGGAGATCCGGACGGCGGCACGCAGGACTTGAAGGCGGCGGTCGTTGAACTGGACCGGCGCATTCATCTGCAGCGACCGGATGCCAAACTGTTGGTCGATCGCGCCCAAGCTCGGGCACTGCTCGGGGACCTCGATGCCGCGCGGGATGATCTGGCGCTGGCACGCGAGCACGGGGCGGATCCTTGGGAGGTCGGGCGCCTGGCCAACCGCATCCGGGAAGAGGCGAAACCCACCCCCTGAATCAAGGGCGCTCAGGCCTTCCCGCTATCCGAACAGCGAGCGCAGGAGCTTGAGGTTGCTCTTGTAACTGGGAACCATCTCGGCTCCCTTCGGGATGGCGCCCTCGATCTGCATCCACCCGGTGTAGCCGCAGTCCTCGATGGCGGCACGCACCTTGTTGAAATCGACCACTCCCTCGCCGAGCAACGCGCCGTTCTCCTTCATGTGGACCTCGCAGATCTGGCCCTTTTTTCCAAGCCAGCGGATCTCCGAGTAGATGTCGTAGCCCATCTTGTTGGAGTTCGCAACATCGTAGTAAACCTTCACCGCCGGTGACCCGACACTGTCGATGATGTGCATGTGCTCCTCACCGCTGAGCCAGGATTCAATGCCCAGGGTGACGCCAGCCTTCTCGGCCTTGGGTGCCACATCCTTCAGCCGGCGGATCACTTCATCGGTGCCCTTCTTGTCGCCTTTCAAATCCCCGGCCCCAAAGAAGGCGAGCAGTACGACTTCGCGCCCCAGCGCCTTGCAGGCGTCGATCGATCCGCTGACCCACGGGATGGTGCGCGGGTCGGACTTGTAGGGAATGGCATTGAGGGTGCCGATCGCCAGCGAGGCGATCTCGACACCGGTGCGCTTCGACGCATCCAGATAAGCCTTCTGGATCTCCGGCTGCCGCAACTGCATGTCGTCCGCCTCGGTGCCGAGGCTGACCTGCACACCATCGAGACCGATCTCCTTGGCCACATCAAAGGCCTTCAAGTCGGCCCGGCAGCCGATCGACCAGTCGCACGCGCCGATCTTGAACTCGCGGTCTTTCCAGGCAGCAAGCGCCTCGGCCAGAGCGGGACTGATGCCGAAACCGGCAGCAAGGGCGGTGGTTCGCTTGAGGACGGAGCGGCGGTTCATGAGGCGGGACATGGCAGACAGGGGCGGAGTTGCGGGTGGAAGTATGACTCAAAGCCCAGGCGACGGATAGGCGGAAACGACTACTTCTCCTCCGCCCCGCCGAGGGTGACGTGGATGTTGTATTTCTCCTGAAGGTGGGCGTGGGCGCGGGCGGCTTCGGCCGCCTTCGGATAGCGCTTGCAGGTAAGCTGGAATGTTCTGATGGCCTTCTCCTTTTCGCCGGCCTCCTCGTGGGTGAAGGCGATTTCAATCGAGGCCCGCGGGGCGACTCCGTCGATCACCTTGGTCTGCTGGTAGAGCAGGATGGCCTCGTCGTATTCCTTGAGCTTCCGGTGGCAGGCTGCCATCGCGAAATGGTTCTTCGGGAAGTCATCGATCATCCGGTAGATCGCGATCGCCTTCTTCCACTCGCCCTGCTTCTCGTAGCAGCCGGCGATCGCCCACTGGTATTCGCTGGCTCGCTCGCCATCGAGTTCGAGGAGTTGGCGATAAATCTCGAGCGCCAAAGGGATATTCCCCTCCTCCATCGCCATGCCCACGAGGTGACGCTTCCCTTCAACCACGTTCTCGAAGCGCTCATACCAACGACGGGCCTCGTCGCGCTTGTCGCGCGCCAGCAGCCAACTCGCCCGGTTCCCACGCAGCGCATCATCGGTGCCATGCGCCTTGGCGATCTCGTCGTAGATCTTCCAGACCTGGTCCGGGCGACCCACCATCGCATGCAGGCTGCCGATCCGGTAGAGCACGCCACTCGTCAGTTCGGGTGACTGCCGCAGGCTGGCGATGATCTGGTCGGCCAGTTTGCGGGCGTCGGACCGGGTCTTCTCCTCCTTCCACAGGTGCCCGATGGTCGCAACCGTCATCTCGCGAACCTGCTTGTCGAGTTCCCCGTCCTCGTAGGACGTCGCCAGAGCCTTGCGTCCCTGCTCGAACTCCTGGGAGTAGAAATGCATGCTGGCGAGTTCGCGGGAGGCATCGAGGCAGGCCTGCGCGTTCTTTTCCGTCCGCTTGAGCTCGAAGGTGAACTCCCGCAGGATGCGCAGCACCTCCTCGTCATTCTGGTGAAGCTTGGCGTAGGCCAGCAGGTCAAGCCGGGCGCGGGTGGCAATCGCGTGATCCGGGTAGTCGTCGAGGATCAGGCGGAAGGACGCCGTCGCCTCCTTCACCTTGCCCATCCGCTTGTAGGCATCGGCCATGCAGTAGGCCGCCAGCGTCGCTTCGTGACTCTCGGGCCAGTAGTCGATCACCGACTGAAACCCGTCGCGCAGCGCGGTCTGCGGCTTCTTGAGCTTCATCAGCGAGTGGCTCCACATCAGCTGCGCGTAGGGCGCCCCGGGGCTCTTCTCGTAGAGCGTGAGAAACTTCTCATACTCGGCCAGCGCGATCTCGAAGCTGCCCTTCAGGTAATGCTTTTCCGCCACCTTCATCTGGTAGCGCTCGACCTCCCTCATCGCCTCGTAGCTCTTGAGGTCGATCTGCTCGAGGTCGGACAGCCCGGCCGCCGCTGGCACCGTAAGCAGCATCACCGAAAGCCATAGACAGACGATGAACCGCAGAGGCGCGGAGAACGCAGAGATATTGGAATTCTGGAAATCCGTCCCCATGGATTTGCACAAGCACTCTGTGACCTCTGCGCCTCTGCGGTCAGAAAACTGCCGCCACCGGTCACCGTTGGATCTTCGATTCATTCCTCGTCCTCCTTCGTCGCATTCAACCACCGGTCATACTCGACGTGGGCGTAGAAAATCACATTCACCCCGAGTTGGTAGCAGGATTCCCAGATTTCCCGCGGCACGCCGGAGTGACCGTCCGCCCACGCGTCGCCGATATCCCCGGGATGATAGTAGGCAACCAGTCGTCCGTCCACGACCCACCCGAGGGCATCAGAGCGCCCGTGCTTCGCGACGTAGGGCAGCTTGGGCAGCGGATAGGGCGCCCGGTGGATCGGGTGGTCGAGATACAGGGAGATCGGCTCCACGCGAGGCAGGACGCGGCGCATCATGTCGATGAACTGGCTTCCCCAGCCCGGACTGCCGCCATTGTCCCCGAAGAGCATCCCGTGCTGATCCGTGAGGTAATGGCGCAGCACCTTGATCTCCGCCGAGCTCACCTGGATCCCCCGCTGGCCGGTCATGTAGACCAGCGGCGGGCTCTTCCGTGCGGGAAAGCTCCTTAGGCGCATGATTTCCATCGGCTCGGGCCGGTCGCTCACGGGGTGTCCGGTGCGCACGCCGTATTCGGTCAGGAGGTTCAGGTCCGAACCCCGATTCATGTCCTGATCCCAGTCGCCGCCGTCGTATTTCAGACGAATGAAACGCACCTTCCCGCGCTTCGTTCCCTTCGAGAAACCGGCCCCGTCGCCCTTGCCCTGCCCGACCTTGTAGAGGTGCTCGGTGACCTCGAGCAGCTGCAGCTTGATCTCGTTGATCGGCGGCGGGTTGAAAACGACGCTGCTGAAGGGGTTGATCACGTACTTGCGGCGCTCGACCTTCTGGATCTTCACCACCTGCTGGAGCTGCGCCACCTCCCCTCCTCCGGCGGGACTCTCATAGATCGAGCAACCGCGGAACTGGCTGATGACCAGAAAACACAGGCAAAAACAGAAACCGTAGGAGAGAATGGTCGCCAGCGACTGACGCAGCTTCGGACTCCGACAGGCATAGTACCACGCCGAGAGATTGAGCGGGTTCCAGATCCGCTTACCCGAGCCATCCCGCTCGTCGCGGGTCGCACCGTGCACCCACCACACGACCCACGCGAGTCCAGTGAAAAAGACCACGAAGACCCCCAGCCACTCGAAGCGCCGTGACCACTCATCCGCTCCGAGGATGTGGGTCAGGTAGACGAGAAACTGCCAGACGGAAAAGATCGACAGGCTCCACACCGCCCGCTGCTTCCACTTCGGCAGACGGCGCGCACGCACCACCGCCACACCCGCGACCACCAAGCCTGTGGTGAAGATCCCGAACAGCAGCCAGATCGGAGCAACGAAGAAAGCCCAGGCGTCGAGCCACGCGAGCAGCCACACCCCCGACGCCGCGACACCAAGCAGCGGCTTCCGATTCGTGGATAGATAGGTGCGCGGATTCATGACACGGAGGAGGTCAGACACTCCTGTCTGCCGGCGTTAATCGGGTTTCTGTCAGACAGGCGTGTCTGACCTCCATTCGCAGATTCATCGCCTTCAGCAAGTTGGGCTCAGTCGAGTTCCTCGAGGAAGTTGCCGGTGTCGCTTTCGAGTGGATTCACGTTCGGCGGTGCCTTGATCTCCTCACCAACCCCCAGGGTCTCCAACGCATCCGGCCCTGCCGGCGCTTCCATCACCGCAGGCTCAGGCACCTCTTCGGCGGCGGCCGGGGGTGTTTGGGCAGCCTCTGCCGTTTCCGTGGCCTCGGGTGCCGGTTCCGATTCACGCGTCAGGTAGGGGATCACCGTGAAGACGAAAAGGATCGCCACGATCAGGATGAGGGACTGGACGATGGCGCGAAACAGGCGGTTGCCGGTCACCATCCCGAGCATCTCCTGGGGACTCCTCCCCTTCATCTCCGCAAGGAAGGCTTTCAGTTCGGCCACCGTGGCCCCGGAGTGGTTGCGCAGGTTCCGAAGCTCGCTCCGGGTGCTGGCAAGAGGGGGTTGGGATTCTTCGCTCATCGTTCGGATTCCTTGGTTTCGAGAATGTGGGTCAAGTCGCCGCCGGCTTCGCTGATCGCCTCGATCACCGGCTCGAAGCGCTCGGCGGGCGTGTCCTTGTGGACCTTCAGATGGACGCGGCGGGAGCCTTCCGGAGCGTCGCCGAGAATGGTCTCGAGCTGGCCTGCCAGTGAATCGGCGGAGGTCTCGCGTCCGTCGAGGTAGATCTTCATCCCGCTGTCGATCGCCACGCTGGCCCGGGCAGCCGCCGCCGGCTCGACCTCCTCAACCTGCGCGGGGACCCACTGGATGTGGCTGTCGTTCTGAACCCGGGCGAGAATCACGAAAAAGATCAGCAGCAGGAAGCCGATGTCCCCCATCGCGAAGGTCGGGATCGTGGCAGTGAGCTGACGGCGCTGGATGATCATCGGACCTGGATGCTTTTCTCCTCCGCCACTTCCAGGGTGAGCAATCCCCCTGCCTGATCGATCACCTGCGAAACCGCAATCCACCGGGTGTAGGGCGTTTTGGGCGCACTCTTGAGAACGACCACCCGCTCCTCCTCGCGCTTCCTTTCGGCCAGTTCCTCCGCCAGCCGGGCAGGAAAGCTTGCCTCATCCAACGGTGCGCCGTTGAGGACGATGCTGTTGGCCGTGATCGACACTTCGAGGTTCTTCGACTGCTTGCGTTCATCCGCCTGTGGCTCGGCGCGCGGTAGTCGCTGATCCTGCCCGTCTTCCGGCTGCACCGACGCGCAGACCAGGAAGAAGATGATCAGAATGAAGGCGATGTCCGAGCTGGCACTACCCGGCGGATCGACCAGAAGCTTTCCTCGTTTCAGCTTCATGAGTCCTCCTGCTGGAGCGTCAGGCGCAGGGTCACCACCTCGATGAGTTCGGCGGCGGATGATTCGACCTGCAGCACGAAGCTGTTGATGATTCCGGTGAAGTAGTTGAAGGCGAGGTAGGCGGGAATCCCCACAATCAGGCCGAAGCAGGTCGTCAGCAGAGCGATGCGGATTCCGGAAGCGGCGGCCTGCACGATGTTCTGCTGGCCGACGTTCGCCTCAATGTCACCGAAGGCGACGACCATGCCCTGCACCGTGCCGAGGAATCCGAGCATCGGGGCCACGCTGGCGACCGTGGCGAGGATCGGCAGGTGCTTCTCGAGCGCGGCCACGATGTGCACGCCGTAGTTCTCCATGCTCTTGATTACCTGATTCTCGAGCTGCGCGGGGTCGTAGTTGAGGCGCCGCAATACCAGATACTTGCGCAGGCCGTTCGCAAGGATCGCCGGGACCGGGCCCTGCGCGGAGTCGCAGCGTTCGAGCGCCTCCTCCACCCGGTCCTCCGAAAGCATTTCCAGCACCTCCTCGCGAAGTTCGGAGGGATCGTCGTCCAGCATCCTCAGGCTGCGGTAGCGCTCGATGATCACCGCCAGTGCGACGACCAGCATGATCAGGATCGGCCACATGAAGATGCCGCCTTCCAGCAGCAGGCCGGAGGCGCCGCTTTGGAAGAACTCGCTGATACTGGCTAGAGGAAACGTCATGATGCTTGGGGATGAAAGAGCCTGACTTAGAACGCCAGCCACCCGAAGGGTTTTTCGAATCAACTGCAAGGATGGGTTAAGTTCGGCACAGCGCGCCAGACCGAGGTCATGCCTTGACGGAAAACCAGAAAGCTGGAAAGTTTCCTCCATGAAGACCACCCTCGACCTGCCGGAAGAACTCGTGCGCGAGATGAAGGTCCGGGCGGCACGCGAGGGACGAAAGCTCCGGGATGTCGCCACTGAAGTCGTCCGTCGAGGGCTGGAGCAGCCCGACCCTCCCAGGAAGCCCGGGAACCGGGTGAAGCTTCCCCTCTTCGAGGGCAAGCCACCGGCCAATCCGGAGGACGAACTGACGCCGGAGAGGATTCACGATCTTCTCGCGCAACAGGAAGTCGAGTGGATGCGAGAAGCCGATGAAGCTGCCCGACGCTAACGTGTGGTTTGCCGTGTCCGTCCGCGGACACACGGGTCATGCGGGAGCGATGGCCTGGATGGAGCAGCAAACCGGCAGCGACACCATCCGCTTCTGCCGCCCTACCCAGCAAGCGCTGGTTCGCTTGCTCACGATGAACGGGGTGATGGGTGGCTACTCACTCCCGCCCGCAAGCAACGCCGAAGCTTGGAAAGCCTATGAAACCTTCCTTGGCGATGACCGAATCGCTTTCGCACCCGAGCCCGCGGGAATCGAGGAAACGTGGAAGACGTTCGCCTCCCGCAACACCCCTTCCCCGAAACTCTGGATGGACGCCTATCTCGCCGCCTTCGCCGTCCGCGCCGGGTTCCAGTTGGTCACCGCCGACAAGGCCTTCACCCAGTTCGACGGATTGGATCTATGTCTGCTCGAGGCGTAGTGGCAACCGATTCCGCAACGCCAATCCTCCTCCAGCCTCATCAAGCCTGAAACCTCTCCAAACGAAGTTTAATCGCTTCCCAACCCGGAACCATTGCCGAAAGCAGTCGAAAGAACGCTGGGCTATGGTCGGGGTGCTTGAGATGGCAAATCTCGTGAGCAATCACGTAGTCGATGCAGGCGGAAGGGGCGTGAATCAGCTCGGGGTTCAGGGCGATGCGACCGTTCCTCCCAGCGCTTCCCCAGCGCTTCGGCATGCGCCGTAGCACCAGCTTGGGCTCGGGAAGCTGGTTACGCTGACACCACGGACGCCATCCCCCGAGCCGGCGCGTGAACTGCTGCCTCGCCTTTTCCCGGAACCACGCATCCAGCAAGCCCCGGATCTCGTCCTGACTGCCCGAGGTGGATACCACATGGAAGTAGACACCCTTCAGCAGGACGGAGCCTCGTTCGCCGGCCAAGATCTTCAGGCGATACTGCTTCCCAAGGTAGCGGTGGGTCGCACCGGTGACGTAGCGCCGGGGCATCCGGGTCGCGTTCATGTCGGCGAAGGCTTTCCGCTGGCGCTCGATCCACTTGGTTCGCTTGCCGACCTTCTCCCGGATGGAGGACTCTTCGGAGTCCAGGGGCGCCGTCAGTTCGAGCGTCCCGTCCGGCAGCACGCTGATCGCAAGGGTTGTGCGGCCCGTTCGCTTCAGCACAGCGGGGCCGGCGGGAGTCTCCAGCGTCCGGACCTTAGACATCGTCCCGGCGGTTGATCGCGATACCGAGGACGGCATCCACGATGGCGTCGACCTGATCCCAGCTCAGCGAGATGCCCTTCTCCCCCTGCAGCTCGACGAAGAAATCGTCGAGGTCGTTCCGCATCCGGTTCTGGGCGTCTTGGTTCTCGCGCCAGCGCACGACGGCGTGGCGGCGGATGATGTCCTCCATCTCGCAGGCCGCTTCCGCCATCACCTGCTCGAAGGTCACGGACTCGGGATCGTTCCGGGTCTTGTATTGCGCCGGATCCTCATGCAGGCCGCCCTGACCCGTGGCCATCTTGTCCTTCAGCGCGCCGAACAGGGCACGGGAGAGGTCCCGCTCCTTGAGGATCTCCGGACCTTCCTTGGACTTTCCATCCCGGACCTGCTCCATGACCTCCGTGACCCGGCGCAGGTACTCGGCATCGCTGATCCGCTCGGCGCGGTATTCATCGATGACCTGCTGCAGGAGCTGGGAGAACCGCCGGTAGAAGAACGGATCTTCGTCCATCTTCTCGGTGATCGTCTTCTTCGTCCGGTTGGCGATGGTGTCGGCCTTGGCGCGGGTGCTCTGCGCCTTTTCCACCTCGGCCTTGAAAGCCTCCCGTTCGAAGATGTTCACCGGATCGACGATCTGGATCACCTCGTCGGCCTGGACGTAGGTGTTGAGCATCTTCTGGATCTGCTTCTCGTAGTCCCGGTAGTCGATCTCCTCGGCATAGCGCAGCTTCACGCTGGCCCGGAGCTTCTGGAAAAACGCGGCCTCCCGCTTGTAGCGGTCGACCTTCGCCTGCGGCGTGTCGGTGATCCAGTGGATGCTCGACAGCGCCATCTTGAGCAACCGCGTGAACTTTGACAGGCGGGTGTAGAACTCGTCGCGCTTGTCCTTGTCCTCCAGAGCGAGCTCGAAGGCCTCCTCGTCCTTCTTGTTCTTCACCTCCTTGAAGAGATCCCACAAGGCATCGTGGAGCGCGGGGAGCTTCTTGATCTCCTCGTCGATCACCGTCAGGGCGCCTTCCAAGTCCTCCTCGTCGAACTTCCCTTCGAGGCTGCTGTAGAGTTCCAGCGCATCGTGGAGCTGGGTGACGACTCCGTAGTAGTCGATGATGTAGCCGAAGTCCTTGCCGGGGTGCAGACGGTTCACCCGGGCGATGGCTTGGAGCAGGTTGTGCTCCTTGAGGCTCCGGGCGATGTACAAGACGACGTTCCGCGGTGCATCGAAGCCGGTCAGGAGCTTGTCGACGACGATGAGCAGGTGTGGCTCCTCCTTCTTCTTGAAGGCCTCGATGATCTGCCGGTTGTATTCCTTCTCGGAACCGTACTTGGCCATCATCGCCTTCCAGAAAAGCTCGATGCTCTCGTCCTTCTCTTCCTGCTGGTGTTCCTCTGGGTTCTCAATCTCGCCGGGACCGGAAATGATCACCTCGCTGGTCACCTTGCCGAACTGATCGAGGAAACCCTTCAACATCAGTGCCTCCCGTTTCCCCGGTGCGGTGACCTGCCCCTTGAACTCCGTGCCCAGCCACTCTTTGGAGAAGTGCTGTGAGATGTCCCAGGCGATGATATACATCCGGCTTTGCAGGCGGTTCAGTTCGTCCTTGGCGGAGAACTTGCGCTTCAGGTCGGCCCGTTGCTCATCGGTGAGGCCCTCGCACATGGCGTCGAACATCTTGTCGACTGCCTTGGTGTTCACTTCCTGGAGGACGTGGCGACCCTCATACAGGAGCGGCACAACGGCCTTGTCCTCGACGGCATCGCGGATCGTGTAGGTCGCCTCCTTGATGAAGCCGCCGAACTTGTCGGCGGTGCTCTTCTCCTTCTTCATCAGCGGGGTGCCGGTGAAGCCGATGTAGCAAGCATTCGGTAGCGCCTTCTGCATCCGCAAGTTCGCCTCGCCGTAGTGGCTACGGTGGCTCTCGTCGATGAGCACGAACAGGTTGTCGTCCTCCACCTTGAAGCTCTTGGAGTCCTTGGCCGCCGCGCCGAACTTCTGGATCAGGGTGGTGATCACGCTGACGTGCGGATCCTTGAGCAACTCGACCAGGTGCGGACCCGTCTTGGCCTGCACCGGGTCCTTGCCGCACTGGTGGAAGGTCTTCCAGATCTGCTCGTCGAGATCGATGCGGTCCGTGACGATGACGATCCGGGCATTGGGGATGCTCTTTTCCAGCGCCAAAGCCTTGCCAAGCAAGACCATCGCCAGCGACTTCCCCGACCCCTGTGTCTGCCAGATGACCCCGCCCTTGCGCCGTCCGTGCCGGTCACGCTGGCGGACCCGCTCAAGAGTGCTCCGGATCGCGAAATACTGCTGATAGCGGGCGATCTTCTTCACCGCCCCGCCCTCGTCGTAGAGGATGAATTGCCGGGCCAGCTCGATGAGGCGCTCGGGCCGGCACAGCGACCACAGGAGGAAATCCTGACCGGTCGGCTCCCTCCCGCCCATCGCTTGCTCCTCGAAGTCGGCCTTGGCGAAGGCGAACATCCCCTTGAAGAGCTTCACGTGTTCTTCGGGGCGGACCGGGCTGTTGACCGCCGCCCGCACCGCATCGCTCACGTCGTGGATATCGCGCCACTTCGCCCAGAACTTCGCCTGGGTTCCGGTCGTTGCGTAGCTCCCCTCATTCTTGTTGAGGGCCAGGACGAGCTGTGCGTAGTGGAACAGGTGCGGGATCTCGTCCTCCTTCTGGTTGCGGACGTTCTGGTTGACCGCCTGCTCCAGGGAATGCTTCTGGTCGGGCCGCTTGCACTCGATGACGAAAAACGGGATGCCGTTGACGAAGCCGACGATGTCCGGCCGCCGGGTGTCGTGGCTGCCGGTGCGCTCGACCTCATATTCGGCCGTGACGTGGAAGGTGTTGTTGCGCGGATTTTCCCAGTCGATGTAGCGCAGCGTGAATCCCTTCGTCTCGCCCTCGATCTCCTGGTCGAGGCTCTTGCCAAGCGTGAGCAGGTCATAGGCCTTCTCGCTGGTCTTGACGATGCCCTCGGGCGGCAGGTCACGCAGCGCCTCGATGGCCTTGGCCAGGTTCTCCTCCGAGAAAGCGACTTCCTTGCCCTTGAAAGAGATCCGGTTCAGACGGCGGAGCTGCTTGGTCAGGACGCCTTCCAACAGCACCCGTCCCAGCTTCCCCTTCCGCTCGACCGCCACCTCCTCGGGGCCGAGGTAGCTGTAGCCGAGTTGCTGGAGCAGCCGCAGCGCGGGGATCTGGCTGATCGGGGCCTCTTTGAAGTCGGGGGTCATCACTGCTGGGATTCGCTGCTCATGGGCAAAAAAATACCCGCCAAGTTGCGCATCGTGGAGAGGCGTGGCGGGTGTATTCTGGAGGAATGGAACGGAAGGGCAAAAGCCCATGAAGTAAAGCACCCGCCCTGGTGCGCATTGCAAAGAGGCGTGGCGGGTCTGTTGGATTCAGAATAATGATTGGGGCTTTCGAAGCAAGCCCCGACCCGCGCGTTGCAAAAAGGGGGCTCGTCGGTGAGACACCACTCGAAGCTTGGCTTTTGCAACATCTCCGGGCAATCTTCTCTCCGCCTGCCAACATTGAAAGTCGTCTCCATGGCGTCGCGGGGTACCCCGCTCAGGTGTCCGGTGGGCACTCCGACCGATCCAAAGGTTCCACTCCGGTGACAAGCGCCCACGGGGCCCTTCCCTGAAATGGGATAGCCGGGGTGGTCGTTGGGGAATTCGAGGCCGATGATGCGTCCTTCCATGGTTGGCTTGTTGCGTCAGTTCCTGAAGATACCTGAGGTTTCTATGTCCGCGGACTCGCCTTGCCGCGAACAACCCCGAAGGTCTTCGCAAGAATCCGGGAGGTTACGTTGTCGATCTCCTCGGTCAGAACGGGATCGGAATAGGGCTTGGAAACAAGGACGTTACCATCGTGAGTGATCGTATATTTTTTCGGAGGGAAATGGACCCCCACCGTGGTTTCATGATCGAAGGGTGTCGCGGCTTCGCCCAGGTATCGAATGAATCGGAACGTCATGAGGATTTGTCCACCCGGAACCTGGAAGCTGATGTCGGATTGCGACACTCCAGCTCCCGTAGAAGCCGCTCCTCTTAGATTCTCGGTAACGACCTCATATTTCGAAAACATCGGCTTCAACCCTTCCATCTTACGCTCAAGCTCCTTGATGAACGGCTGAAAACTGATCTCTGAGAGGTAGCCGAGATTTTCCTTGGTCGGCATGTCTCCTTCTTTGTTCCCTGCCAATTCACCTTTTACAAACAGCGCCACCTGTTTTTCCACATCGCTCGGCTCCTCAATGTTTTCTCCGTTCCCGGCTCGGATTGCCAATTCGAGCGACGCACGGACGCGGTCTCTGAGGTAGTTCACCAACTCCGCAAGATCCCCGGCGTCCGCCATGCGCAGCGCTGCGAGGTAGGCCTTCTTCTCTTCGGTCGGAATGATGATCGGCGGGTATCCGGACCGCAACAGCAGGTAGTTGACCAACATACGCGCCACCCGGCCGTTGCCGTCATCGAAAGGATGAATGAGGACGAAATCGTGGTGAAGCTTCGCTGCCACCATCGCGATGTCTTCCATCGGCCCCTCAAGCTCCGTCCAGAGCCAGTCCACCAGCGCCTTCATTTTCGCCGGGACTTCGTTGGGCGCGGCGAACTCAAAAACTTCGCCAGTCGCTGTGCGAACGTTGTTCGGCGTCGTCTTGTATTCTCCAGGAATGATCTGCTTGCGAGTCGGCTGACCATCTGCCGTTTCCGTGGGTTTCCAGAATGGCTCCTTGAGGATGATCTCGTTCAGGTCCCGGATGTCGGTCTCCGAGAGACCCCGCTCAGGATCGGCGGCAAGCTTCCGCAGGTGCTCGATGCCCAGATCGTGGGCTTTCATCTCGACATACTCGCGGATGTCGTGGGTGCCGTGCGTCTGATCGTGGAGCAGCAACAGCTCGGTTTCACCGTAGGTCAGCGTGTTGCCCTCGATGTGGTTCGAGTGGTAGTTCCATTCTAGGCGGAGCTTCTGCCACAGGCGCTTCTCACGATCGGGCTGGAGGGGCTGGAGGGAGCTCCATTCCGACTTTGCTGCAAGGAGGGCTTGAAGGTCTTCGTTCATGGTGCTGGAGGATGGTTCAATCCCAGACATAGCGCTCGTCGTAGTCGATGCGGTATTTCTCCAGTAGCGCACGGTATTCTTCCTGGAAGGTCCGGGTGCGTTGGTGTTCGCGCTGGTTGCGGATGTAGTCGCGGACCGAATCCCGGTTGGACTCGCTCACGGAGAAGGCACCGTAGCCGCTTTGCCAATGGAAACCGCGATAAACCGGGCCTCGGGCGCGAAGCCATTCGGTGGCGCTCTTCTTGACGGCACCGACGACGTCACTCAGGGCAACCGTGCGAGATAGAAGAAAGAGGAGGTGGGCGTGGTCGGGTTCCGTGTTGATCTCGACCGGGATGCATTTCAGGCCGTTCAGAGTGCCGCCCATGTAGGCATGCAGGTCCGGGCCGTCCTCGGCCGACAGGATGCGGTCGCGGTTCTTCGTTGAGAATACGAGGTGGATGTAGAGCTTGGAGAGCGATTGAGGCATCGGCCGCGGAGGGTTTCAGGTGGAGGCTGGGGACAAGGGCGGGGCGGACCTTTCTCGCGCCCCTTCAGGGCGCGGGAAATCCGGTGGTAACGCAACCCGGGGCATCGCTTCGCTCAGCCCCGGGCTGGATTCCCGGCCCCCGTTGGGGGCGCACCGGATTTGCGGAGTGAAATCGCGGTCGCCGTTGAGGGCGCGCCGGGTTTGTGGGGTGGAATCGAGGTCGCCGTTGGGGGCGCATCGGGCTTGCGGGATCGCATCGAGGTCGCCGTTGGGGGCGCATGACGTCTCCGGGCGGGTGCATCGCACCCGGGCACCGGCCCGAAGGGTCGGTAGATTCCAGCCCGGGGCTGAGGAGGCCGCAGGCCGACGATGCCCCGGGACCACGAACCATACCACAACCCCATGCCCTGAAGGGGCATGAGACAGG
Organism: Verrucomicrobiaceae bacterium E54; assembly: GCA_022548915.1. Lineage (GTDB taxonomy): Bacteria > Verrucomicrobiota > Verrucomicrobiia > Verrucomicrobiales > Akkermansiaceae > Haloferula. Next base: position 26,487 of record JAKZES010000014.1, on the reverse strand, counting down.
CCGGATGATATGGAATCGCAGGCGTTCATGGCGATGCAACCGGTTCATCCACCGCCACCCGGATCTTGCCGGTGAGGAGGCGCTGCATGAGGCCGCGCTTCTGGAGGTCGAGGGCGTCGCGTTGGCGGCGGAGGAGGGTAAGTTCGGCGTCGCAGGTGTCGAGGATCTCACCGATGGCTTCCTGCTCCTCGATGGGTGGGAGCATGAGGCCGATCTTGAGAAATGCAGTCTTGCTGAGCACCCGGTTCCGCCCGGCACCGCCCGGCGAAGCGAGTCCGCAATCGAAGACGAAGCGCTTGGTTCGGATGTAGTGGCGGAAGAAGGCACGGGAGGCTTTGCCGGCTCTGAACGAGAAGGTCGGAAAGCGATGGGAAACCAAGGCTCCATCGGCTTCATCGGATACGATCGCTGCGGCTCCCTCCCAGGCGAAGGTGATGTTGACGATCAGGTCGCCCGACTTGATCTCGTAGAGTTCGTCGAGAGCGATGTCGGCAGGGATGAAGTCAGGCTTCAGGAACACCCCCCGGCCGTGGCTACGGATGCCGGCGGCCAGAAATGGTTTGGAGGGTTTCGGAGTCGGGCGCGGCGTCGGCTCGAGCACCTGCGCGAGCGTCGTCGTTCGCCATTCTCCCGTTGCTCCGGCAACGCGCTTCCTGCCCGTGAGAAGCTGCAGCATGAGCGCCTTCTTGCGGCGGTCCTTGGCGGCGATGAGGGCGTCGAGCTTTTCGAGGGCCTCGTCCCAGGTGGTGAGGATGTCTGCGATCTTGCGTTGCTCGGGGAGTGGAGGAAGGGCTACGTGGATACCTAGAAATGCAGACTTTGAAATATTTTTCATACTCTGACTGGTGCCAGAGGCTCGGTTGCGCATTTCTAACCGTATTGTCGGCAATCGAAGTACCTGAGATAGCCATTCTTCGCTTGCGTTGGCATTTTTGAGTAGCCGGACTTGCCAAAGTTTGTCTGGGAGGAACAAGTTACCTGGTGTTTCTTTGATTAACGCTGATTCACCGACAAGTTCCGGAGAATTACTGCGACTCACTAGAATGGCACCAACTCGAGGGCGAAGCCTAGCCCGCAAAATCTCGGATGTTTCGATAGCCTTGTTCTCATCGGGTAGAAAACGCCCATCGCTGACGGCACTGACTTTAAGAACTCCTTGCTCGTTACGAGCAGCAGGTCGGTCACTACCAGAAACACTCACACCAGCTTCGAGTTTATCTATTAACCTTTCTAGCTTCGCGCACTCCCAATCCACGGGAATCTCTCCCGCAGCGGTCTGCTTGGTTTTCTTCGAAGCGTTGAGAGAGAGCTTGGGCATGGCGATGGGAGATTAGCCGAGGAGGGCATCCAGATCGGCGAGGAGCGACGGGATGATGGCCGTTCCACGAAGATCGGGGGTGGAGGCCCAGCCATGGGTGGCGGAGGCGCGTGAGAGCGACGGAAATGCCTGCCTGAGCACTTCGCGGAGCTGGATGGCCTGGAAATTCTCCGACTTTTCCTCAAGGCCGGGCTTTCCGAGGGCATCGAGGAAGGTTTGCAGCGCGTGGAACAAGGGAGCCCAGCTGACCCATCGCGGGAAGGTCTCCGCATTCGGCCAGGTGAGCAGGAAGCGCCATTCGTCGGGGCGGAGAATGTAGAAGGTCTTTTCCCTGCCCACGCGCATGGAGCCAATGTGGCCGGACGCCGTGAGGTCGTTGAGGACGTTCTGGATGCTGCGGCGGTAATAGCCGGTTTGGCGGGCAATCTCCGCAGGGTGTCCCTTCTCGTGGGCCAGCATCCAGGCCATGACTTCCGCCCTGGCTTGCACCCCGAAGAGGGCACGGAGCTTGAAAAGGAAGGTGGCGGGTTGGTCGGGCCGCGGTGACTGGCTCATCTCGCGGAGCTCGATGCTGCCGCGCTCCAAGCCGTGCCTGAGGAAGACCGGATCCGGTTCCTTGAGAACCGGGATGGATGGAAACAGCCGCCGAACCATGGTACTGCCCGGGGACTCCCCTTTCTCGACCCGGCGGATGAGGAGCTTCCACTTCTGGTTGGTGGAATCCCGCGAGACGAGATCGGCGATGGCGGCGAGGACGGCGGAATCGCCCAGCTGTTCGTCCTTATGCAGGCTTCCCAGCCTTCCCAGGTTGATCCAGCTGCCGTTGATGTGGAGCCAGTCGAGGATCTCGTCGAAGAGGCGGCTGTCGTGGCGGGCGATGTGGGTGGAGAAAAGCAGCAAGGCCTCAGGGTCGATCAACCACGGGTCCTCGCTGCGGGCATAGCCCGCCACTCCCAGAGCGGACCATTGCCGCCAGAGGAAGTCGAGAAGCCGCTGTTGCAGGCTTTCCCTAAAGTTGTGCAAGGAGGGGTTCATGACCGAGTGCCTTGAGGACCCCTCCCAGGACGAAGAGGAATCCTTCCGAGGGATCTTGGGTGCGGGTCCAGCGAGCGGCGGCAAGCAGCTCCTCAGCCGTCGGCTGGAGATCCTGCAGATCCTCATAGTGCCGTCCGGCGTCTGAATCCGCCGTGGCGTAGAGCTTGAAAAAGATCTGATCGTAGCGGCTGATGAAGCTGATGCGCAGATTTCCATCTGGGCCGTAGTCGCGCGGGATCAGGCGGGCTGCCATCCCTTCGGGGAATCCAAAGCGGAAAAAGGAGTCGTCGGATGGTCCCGTGTTGAACCAATTTTCCAAGAGCCCCAATTGGCTACCGACTTCCTCGGCTGCCTTGTAGAGCCAGTCAGGCAGTGGTCTGGCGTTGACCAAGCCATCAGTCTCGGCGCGGGCTAGGACGTCCACGTCGCGGGTTTTGTCGCGACTGACCAGCCCAAGCGCCAACAACGACGAGCCGCCGCAGACCACCCAGTGCTGTGGCGGGTGGTCTGATGTCAGCTCGGCGAGGAGATTCAGGGCTTCGTCGAGAAGTGTTGAATCGAGCTTTTTCATTCTTTAATGCTATTCTAAACACCCGGAACGGGTATTTCAAGTAGCATTTAGAGTCCAATTTGATCCAAATGGGACTTCATTTTCTCCCGAACGGCGGCAAGTTCAGCTTCCAGGGTGTTGATTTCCGTCTTCACCGCGTCGAGGTCGATCTCCTCCTCTTCCTCGAAGGTATCGACGTAGCGCGGGATGTTGAGGTTGAAATCGTTGTCAGCGAGTTCCTGCGGGGTGGCGCGGTAGGCGTACTTGTCCACCGTCTCGAAGGCGCGGTAGGTGGCGACGATCTTGTCGAGGTGCTCCTCCGTCAGGACGTTCTGGTTCTTGGCATCCTTGAACTCGCGGGAGGCGTCGATGAAGAGGACGTCGCCATGGGTCTTGCCCTTGTTGAAGATCAGGATGGCGGCGGGGATGCCGGTACCGAAGAACAGGTTGGCGGGCAGGCCGATGACGGCTTCGAGGAGGTTCTCCTCGATCAGCGCCTTGCGGATCTTGCCCTCGGCAGCGCCGCGGAAGAGGACGCCGTGGGGCACGACCACGCCGACCTTTCCGGTGCCCTCGCGGGCGGTCTCGATCATGTGGGTGATGAAGGCGTAGTCGCCTTTCGACTTCGGCGGGATGCCGCGGTGGTACCTTACGTAAGGGTCAGCCCCGGCCGCGTCCTGTCCCCACTTGTCGAGCGAGAAGGGCGGATTGGCGACGACGATGTCGAATTTCATGAGCTGGTCGCCCTCGACGAGGCGCGGGTTGCGCAGCGTGTCGCCCCACTTGATCTCGAACCTGTCCATGCCGTGAAGGAACATGTTCATCCGGCACAGGGCGTGGGTGGTGCCGTTCATTTCCTGACCGAAGAGGGCGAAGTCCCGCTCGTCCGCCTGACGGCCGACCTGGATGAGCAGCGAGCCGGAGCCGCAGGCCGGGTCGCAAATCGTGTCGCCCTTCTTCGGATCGAGGATGCGGGCGATGAGGCGCGAGACTTGGGCCGGGGTGTAGAACTCGCCGGCCTTTTTCCCGGCGTCCGAGGCGAAGCGTTCCAGAAGGTATTCATAGACGTTGCCGATGACGTCCTCCGAGCCGACGACCGACGGGCGAAGGTCGAGCCGCTTGTCGGCGAAGTCCTCGAGCAGCTGCTTGAGCTTCGGATTGCGGTCGCGTGTTTCGCCGAGCTTCGATTCGGAGTTGAAGTCGACCTCGCGGAAGACCCCTTCGAGCTTGGCCTTGTTGGCCTCCTCGATTTCGGCCAGGGCGATGTTCATCTTTTCCCCGATGTCGGTGCGGCTGCGCTGCTCGTAGAGCGAGTAGAAATCGGCGCCCTCGGGGAGCTGGAAGCGTTCGCGGGAGAGCCGGCGCTGCACGCGGACCTCGTCACCGTCGTATTCCTTCATGTAGCGGTCGCGGTGGTCGCGCCAGACGTCGGAGGCGTACTTCCAGAACAGCATCACGAGGATGTAGTTCCGGTAGTTCTCGGCATCGACGAGGCCACGGAAGGTGTCGCAGGCGCGCCAGGCGGCCTCGTTGATTTCGGCTTGGTTGTGAATGGGCTTGGCCATGGGTCAGGGGAGCTTGGCTCGTTGGAGTAAGGATTGTTCTAGGTGAAGGGAGCGTAGGACGGCGAGGCGGGATTCGAGAGCGGAGGCGAGGTGTCCGAGGCGGTCGATTTCAACGATGGCATGCTGAACCTCAAGCGGGGGAACCGGCAATTCGAACGCCTCAAGCGCAGGCTTTTGAAGGGTCAGCACGTTGCTCCCCCGTCGGTTGGCGTCGAAGTAGGAGAAGGCCTCGCGGGTGCGCAGCATCCACGCCAGATAGGCCCCGAGAATTTCGTCGGAAACTGGCCGGATGATGAAGAATTGCGGCCCGACCAAAGCCGGAAGATCGCTGTCGTCGAAGACTGCCGCCGTCGTCCGACTGCCGCGATTGGGGAAGATCAGGTCGCCGGAGCGCAACAGCAGTTCACGGTTGAAGGATTCTCGCGGCGTAATCCGGACGAAGTCCCGGTTTCGAAACGCTCCGGCATCGTCAAGGTCGCTTATCTGGATCAGCCGATAGGGTCCCGCGGGATCGTGACGGGTGGCGTCCCGACCCCGCAGGGTCACCCCCATGCGGATGGTTGCCAAGTCTTTGAGTGGAAACGTCGGCATGGGGACTCGCCACTACGGACACTCCTGGAGACTCAGCAGATTGTTGGGCTGCTCGCCGTCGTTCTCGGTTTTCAGGTATTTCCGGCCGCTCGCACTGATGGCGATGATGACGCGGACCTTGGTGCCGGCCTCCATCACGTAGAAACTCCACTTGCCTGCTTCGATGCCGGCAATGGCGTCGTCGAGGGTGAGTTTCCAGCGATTTCCATCAGGGTTGGTGCCTCCAACGTGGGAAATACGCTCGTGGGCACTGTGGCGGTCGGTTTTGTTGATGCAGCGAATTTGGACTTCAATGGCCATTGGTTCGTATTGGGGTTGGACCCGCTCGCTCCGCTCGACGGGTTGGTTCTTGATCCGGCGTCACCCAAGATTACGATGCTGGCGAACGACCATACATTTCCTTGGAAAAGGCGGACGAAAAGACCCGGGGAGTTACCGCTCCCCGGGTTTCTTCTCGGCAAAGCGAGCTGAAAATTCCTCACGATGGGGAAATTTGCAAGCATTCAATTCGGATTTTTTACTCACACACACTAATCGTGATGCACAACCACTCAAGCTGCTCGTTGCTTCGACTGCCTCCACCGGCTTCCGAGCGGCCCTCGTCCGATTCCGACCTCAATCGCCCAGATCCGCCTGCCGGTCGAACTCGGAAAGCAGCTCCGGCAATGCCAGGCGGCCGCGTGAGTACTTCGCCGCCTCGCTTTCCGGGAAGTCCCAGCGGCAACGGTTGTAGCGGCGGAAGGCTTCGGGGATGTTGCCGGCCATGCGGTAGCTTTCGCCGGACCAGAACAGGCCCTGGGAGGTCAGCTCCTCGTCGGGAAAGCGCTTGGTGAACTCGTCGAAGGCCTCGGCGGCGTTGCCGAACTCCTCGTTCTTGTAAAGGGCCTGCCCGACCCGGAAGGCCATCTTGGGCGCCCACTCGTGGGTTGGGAATCGCTCGAGGAACTTGCGGCCGACGCTGGCCGCGACCGGGAAGTCCTCCTTCTGATAGAAGTGTTCGCTGATCCGCAGCATGACGTTGGCGATGAGCGGGCTCTTCGGATAGGTGGCGGCGAGGGTGGCGTAGTCCTCGAGCGCCTCGTCGAGCTGACCGGCCTCCTCGTGGCACTGCCCCATCTTGTAGAGCGCCTCGGGCGCCAGCGAATGCTGCGGGTGGTTGCGCACCACGGTCCGGTAGGCGCTCACCGCTTCTTCCCAGTCCTCCAGCTCCTGGGCGAACTGCCCGAGCAGGTAGAAGACACGCGGCGCATACTTTGGATCCGGAAAATCCTCGCGAAGCTCCTGCAGCACCTTGCGACCCGCCTCGAGTTCAACCATGGCCTCCTCTTCCTGCTCGAGCGCGCGATGGCTCTTGAACAACTCGAAGTGGCACTCGGCGACATGGAACTGCGTCTGGATCGCCAGGTCCTCGTCGCGGAAGTTCTTGCTGAAGGCCAGCGCCGATCCATCGACACCCATCGCCACGGCGACCTGCAGCTCGACCACCGGCGTGCCGTCGGGTCGCTGCATGACATTGTCGAGGTAGCCGACGGTCAGGGTGTCGCCGAAGAAGCACTCCACGCCGCCCTCGGGATTGCCGGGTGTCGGCTTCGAGGCGGCGACCAGCGGGAACGAGGCGTTGAACACGCCGCTGTGGCTGAGGGTTTCGCTCAGCTCGAGCGTTTCCTCCTCGCCGCTTTCCGAGCGCACCCGCACCAGCGCAATGTCGCGGCCGGGCGTGATGTCGAGATCCGGATCCTCGACCTGAAGGTAGAGCCGCTTGCCGAGGAAGACTCCTTCGACCGCCTCCTCGTAGCCCTCGTCCAGCACCTCCAGACTGCCCCGCGTCCGGAAAACCGCCTCGCTCGTCATCGACACGACTTCCGCGTCCGGCCGACGCTCGTCCGCATAACCGGCCGTCACCGTGTCGTTGCCCTGGACGTTGAGGATCGCCGCCTCCCCGCCACCGGATTCATCCGCGGGCTCGACGGCCACGCTTTCCACATCACCGAGAGCCAGCGGGATCTGCCCGACGAAGCGACCGGCCTGCAGCGCCGGATTGAGCGAATCGTCCTGAATGGCCAGACCCGGGGAATGGTCGGTGGAAAGGGCACACTCGATCCGGGCACGGGTCCCCTGGCTGCTCTCGACGTCCACCTCGATCCGGCTGCCGGTGTGGAGTGCCCGGTCCGGATCGATCACTTCGATCGTGAGTGGAAGCCTGAGGCTGACCTCGACCGGACCGTCGCCCGCGACCTGCTCCGGCGTCATCGCCGGTGACTGCCCCGGCAGCGCACCCGAAGCGATCACCCGCATGGATCCGGCACTGGCGTCATTGACGATCACGTAGGACTCCCGGACGTAGGCGTGCCCGGGGAAGTTGTTCTGCTCGTCGCGGTAGCGGAGGAACACCCGCTCCCCCGGCGCGACCTGGATCGCTCCCTCGGCCGCCTCGGCCGAGGTCTCGACTTCGGCAAGGAAGACGCCGGTCGTCGGGCCGGTCTCCGTCGCCGTCAGCACCGTGCGCGTGCCGTCGGGCGCCTCGACCTCCACTTCCACCTCGTCGCGCTTGATGCTTCGATCCAGATCGTAGTCGACGACCTCGGCCACGATCCGGTCGCCGGGCTCGATCCGCAGCAACTCGTGGCGCTGGCGCCCCACTTCTCCGGATCCACCCCGGCTAAACGAATAGGTGATCGGAGTCACGCGACCGTCGCCGTAGGTCGCCGTCAGGCTCCCCTCGAGCAGGCGGTTCCGGTTCAGCCCGTCCGCCCCGATTTCGTCGAGGTAGGAAATCGTGACCTGATCGCCTGGAGCGAGTTCCAGGGTTTCGTTTCCGGCGAGCTCGAGCACGTCTTCTTCGGTCGGAATGTGCGTCGCCCCCCCGCCCGCGACCGTCATGTGGTTCACCGAAACACCCGCTCCATTGAACTGGGTGAACTCCCACCGCAGGTGCCGCAGCTCGAGCGGTGCCTGCTTCAGGATCCATGCGGCGCCGTCGCGGACCAGCGGGCCACCTATGGGACCGGTCACCCGCTCCAGGCCGGCCACCGTTGTCAGGTCGAAGTCTTCGGCGACGAAGGGCGCCAGATGCACGTTCGCGCTGCGGCGGTTTTCCCGCGCCCGGCTCGCCCGGGCCGCCTGCTCTCCCGCTGGAACCATCGAAACGACCACCAATTCATGAATGCCCTTCGCCGCGTGGACGTCCACGCTGCGCCCCCCCTGGCCGACGGGCAACTCGAGCCGACCGTCGAACATCAGGGCGGTGTGCTGGCCTTCGATCGAAAAACGGAGCGCGCCCGCCCGCGGCTGGACCAGGGGCCCGGACCACACGACCAGGTGCACCTTGTCTCCCTCCACCGGCGGCTGCCACGAAAGTTCCTCGACCACCGCTTCCTCCACCGGCTCGAAGGCCTCCAGCACCTTGGCCAGATCCGCCCACGAAACGTTCTCGGGCAGCTTGTCCTTCGGAGCCTCGAACACCCGCCGCACCATTCCCTTCATTTCCGACCGGGGCAGCGGCACGGCTTCGATCGACGGATGCTCGGCGAGCTTGTACCAGAAACGTCCGTCGTGGCTGGCGTGCAAGCTCAGCTCGATCGGCATCTCGGAGTCCTCCCGCGGCGACTCCAGCCGGACACTTTCGACCACCCGCGGCTCCTTCATGTCGACGGTCAGGCTCTTGGGTGCCGCGCCATCCAGCGTGCTGCGCCAGCTCGACTCGCGCCGCTGGTCGATCGCCATCAGCGGGCTGTGGTCGATCGCCGTGTCGCTGGCCCGCGCCCCCGCCGGCAGTTCCCCGGTCGGAATCGCCCCGACGAAGACCCCGCCGTGCGCCGAGCGCTCGCGGACCGGCACGCGAACCACGTCACCACTGCTCGTCGCCAGCTTGACCGCCACCTCGTCGGGTTGCTCGGTGCGGTCCTGGTCGCCGTCGGTCACCCGCACGTGGATCAGGTTGCCCGGCTTGACCTGGTTCACCGGGCGCTGATCCGCCAGCGTCGGCGTCTCTTCCTCCTCCTTGCGAAGCGTGTCGGTGAAGCTCTCTTCCTCATCCTCTTCGAGTGTCCGACTCGCCACCTCCAGACGGCCATCGGTGGCAATGCGAATGCGTGATCCTTCGAGAATCTGATTCTTGAACTGCTCCTTGAACTCAGCGGGGTAGTCCACGCGGATCAGGTCACCGCCCGTGACCTGCAGAATGCCGTCGTTGGGTTCGGCCACCCCGAGCACCGACGGGATGTCGGCGAGGAAGATGCCGCGACCCGCGCCACCGCTCAGGAGGAAGGAATCCTCGACGTCACCGCCGGGATCGGTGGTCACCCGCACCGGCAGCTTCATCTCGCCACGGCTGATGCCCAGATCCGGATCCTGCACCACCACCGCCAGCGCCTTGCCCGGCGTCAGCCAACGCTGCGATTCGCGACCCAGCCGCCCGACCGTTCTCAAGGTCTCGAGCTGCGCGAGGTAGCGCTGCTCGATGCCATAGACTTCGGCGAGGTGGTAGAGCGTGGAATCCGCCAGATCGATCTCCGGCACCTTCTCCAGCACCGTCAGGAAAATGCGACGTGCCTCGTCCGGCTCGTCGAGGCGGATTGCCACCAGCCCCCGCATGAAGTCGGCACGGATCGCCACGCGTGGATCGCCACTGGCCGCGAGGTCCTCGAAGATTTCCAGGGCCTGGTCTTCGATCCCCTGCGCCAGATAGGTTTCACCGATGCCGAACTTCGCGTCGATGGTTTCGGCCTCATCCGGATAAAGCTGCAACAGCGTGTTGTACTCGGCCCGCGCCACATCGTAGCGCTGGGACGCAAGGTAGTTGCGCGCGAGCAGGAGCTGAATGCGGGCCTTGTCGCGGCTCGCCACCTGTTCGGACTCCCCATTGCGGACCAGCCATCCGCGAAGCATTTCCTCGGCACGTTCGTGATCGCTCTCGTCACCCAGTTCGATGTGCGTCTCGGCGGCGAAAAGCAGCAACTCGATCGGCAGCTCCGCCACATGCTTGTCGAACAGCGCACGGCGCTGGAAGTAGGCCTGTTCCGCCTTGTCGCTTTCTCCCAGCCGCAGATTGAGGACCACCTCCAGAAGCGGCGCGATCGGGCTGTCCTCGGGAATGTCCGATCCGAGGCTGCCCATGCTGGCGTAGGCGGTCCGGAGACGGGCACGCGCCTTTTCCATCTCCTTCTCATCCACACCACCCACCGAATGGAGCATGCCGTTGAGGATCGCCGCGGCGAGCGTCATGTCCCGGCGGCGGATCGCCTCCAGCGCCCGGTCGTAGAGCCGGGTCCACGACTCATGGTGCCGGTCCGCACCCCGGATCGCCTGCTGGAGATTCGTGATGCGTTCCCATGAAGGCTCCTCGAGCAATGCCAGCCGGGCACCCGCCTCGGCGCTGATTCGCCCGATCCGGAGTTTTGAAATGGCGGCATAGACCTTCGCCTTGTCCCCATCCGGCATCTCGGAGGACTTCACCGCGTGCTCCATCCAGCCACGAGCCGGCCATTCGCCGACGTGCCAATCCTGGAACGGACGCGCATCCTGACGCTCGCGGGTCGCCTTCGTCCACTTGGCGAAGGAGGACAGATCCCCGGCCCGAAAGGCCCGGTCCGCCAGAGCCATGGCGATCGGTCCGTGCACCGTGTCCGAACGCTGGAAGGCCTCCTCCAGTTTCGCCACGGCCTCGTCCTCCTCCATGGTGCCGGTGAGGTGAATCAGTGAATCGACCCCGCCGTGTTCGTCGGGCCCCAGTTCATACTGCCGGCTCCACCATCGACGCGCATCCGCCTCCAGCTCCACATCCGCCAGCAGCCGTCCGATCCGGGCGGCGTGCCAACCCGGCGACCCGGCAAGCTCCGCACACTTTCCGGCCCACTCGGCGGCCTTCCTGCGATGAGCGGCATCCCCCACCTCCACCACCCGCACCCGGGTATCCGGATGGGCCGCATAGGGTGCGAAGGAAAGCATGTGCCGGGCCGCTTCCAGCTTGGCGGCATCGTCACCATAAACCGCCGCCTCGAGCCACGCCTCCGCCGCCTTGCGATCCTTCGGGTAGGCCTTGCAGTAGTCGCGAAACGCCTCATGCGAACGCTGGCGGACCTTGTCGCCCAGCTCATGACGATGCAGGTGGGCCTTGCGGCGCATCACCCACTTCTTCTGCTCGGAGGAAAGCGACTGCTTGAGCAGTTCGTCGCAGGCCCGCGCCCCCTCCTGGTGACCCTTCCACGCACGCGACCAAAGCCGCACCACCGGATCGCGCTCGAAGTTCCTCCTGGCATTGTCGATGAGCTTGCGGCGCGCGGGATCCTCGCTCCGCCACCGCCACAATGCCTGCCAATAGCCCTCGAGGTGTGCACCCCGTCGACCACTCTCGATGATTGCCGCAAGATCAGCGTTCACCTCTCCCTCGTCGGCTGCCTGATCGATCAGGCATGCCACAATGCGATCGGCTCCCTGAGCGCTGGGCGACTTGGAAAGCCACTCAAGCGCCATCGCGCGGGACTTGCCGGCGTCCTTGATCCGGTGCTGATAGAGATCGACGGCCAATACCTCCCTCAACGCAGCACCGCTTCCGGCCTGTTTGCCCACCTGCCCGCGCAGGAATCCCTCGGCCCTTCCATGATCGTCACCGCAGGCCTCGACATAGCGACGGACAAGATCATGAGAGTAATCGCCGCCTGCCATCTTCGCTTCGGCGAAAGCCAGCCCCTTTGCCGCCTGATCGCCCCCGACATAGGCATCGAATGCCCGCACGGCCGCTTCATGGGCAACCGGATCGCCCGGCAAAATCTTCGCCACTTCGCGGGCCTTGGCGGCCAGAACCGAGGCATCGGCCCCGGCGGCGGCCAACTCCCGAAGGAAGCCCGCCCAGTGCTCCCGATCGTCTGCATCCAGCGCCCCCTCCATCGCTGCGGCGGCTTCCTGATGGCGACCCCGCCTCGATTCGAACTCTCCAAGCCGGAACCAGAGCTGTCGCTTCAGTGCCGGATCACCCTTCGCGGCCGATACCGACCGACCCATTTCCGCACCCGTTTCCCACTGCTCGGCGCGATGGGCCAACTCCATCCCCTTCAAGGCCGCGGAAATCGACCATGGCTCCGATGGCTTGTTGCCCAAAACCGCGGCCGCGAACTCCGCTCCTTCACGCGCCGCCTGGGCATTCTCCGCGCGGTCGAATCCATCCAGGGCACGCTTCACCATCAGTGGATCGCCCTTCAAGCCCAGTGCCGCCCAGTGGCCCGCCGCCTCTGCAGGGCGTCCCAGTTCCTCGAAGGCTTCCGCCATCGCCCGATGCGCCCGCGGTGCGGACGGATCATCCGCAAACAACTCAAGGAAGCGCTTCCCCGTGGCCACCACATCCGCATGTCGCGCGCCGGCGGCATGACCCTCCATCAGACGCACCATCACCTCGGCACGCCGCGGGTGCCCTGCCTGAGCGCGGACGAAATCACCGGCCGTCTTGATGACCCCGAACACGTCCTCGTTCGCCTCGCGCTCGCTGAGCAATTCGAGCATCAGCTCCGCCGCCTCGGGGCTGTCGGTTAGATGATCCCTGAGTTTGGCCTCCAGATCATCCACGTCGGCGGCGGATACGGCGGAGTGAAGAACGATGATCGCGATCAAACAACTCAGGGGCCGAAGGTCCCCGAAGAACACAGCCCAGGGCAACGCCCTGGGAATCGATGTGGACCCATATTGGCGGGCTGAAGACCCGCGAGACCGTTCGCTCCCCGCATGTGGCAGGCCTTCAGCCTGCGGATTTCCTCCAACCTCACACCCAGGGCGTTGCCCTGGGCTGGTATCTGAAAGCCCTTCAGGCTTTGGCACCGGGCGGACCAATTGATCGAGAACCCCCCTCATCAAAAGCCTCCTTTCTTCAGGGCCTCGACAATCTTCACCGACTCGGCGGCGACATCGCTCTCGGGAAAATCCTGGATGATCTGCTCGAAGCGGCCCCGCGCCTCGCTCTTGCGGCCGAGCTTGTAGAGGCAACGGCCGTGATTGAAGAGAATCACGTCGAGAAAGGCCGCGTCCGGATAGTCGGCGAGCACGTTCTCGAAGACGTCCACCGCACGTTCGTAGTCCTGCTTCTGGTAATAGAAGGATGCCATCTTGGAAACGGCCTCACCGACCTTGCTGGAATCGGGAAACTCCTCGTAGACCTTTTTGTAGGCCACGAAAGCCTTCTCGAAATACCCGTCGCCACGCCCGCCAGATGCCTTGAGCGCCATCGCTTCGTAGCACTCGCCGATCGCGAACTGGGCATCCCCCCGAAACTTGCTCTCGCGCATGGAAACGATCCCCGAGTAAAGCTGGATCGCCCGGTTCCAGTCCTCCCGCTCGCGCTCGACATGAGCCTGCTGGAGCATCGCCTCATCGACATAGGTGCTCTCGGGAAATTCCTTCTGGAGCAGACGACTCATGCTCAAGGCGAGATCGAGCTCGTCCATCGCGAAGTAGATCCGCCACAACTCGACGTAGGTTTCCTCGAGCAGCTTGCCGCCTTCCTTGCGGGCGTCACCCAGCAGTTCCTCGCAGACCTGCAAGGCCTCACGGTATTTCGCCATCGCCTGCTCGTGCAGCCCGAAGTCGTCGTACTGCCCGCCCACCCGCGTCAGCGCCCCGGCCGTGCGCAGCTGGGTCTTCAAACGCAGATCCTCGTCGCTGATGTCCGACCGACTGACGCGCATGTCTCCGAGATTGCCCTCGATCACCCGCGCCTCGGCCCGGCATTCGAGCGAGCCCTCACCGAAGTGCTCCTCGTCCTGATAGACGAGCCGCAGCCACTGACCCGGCTCCGCCTCAAGTCCGCGATCGCCTCCAATCGCGACAGACGCCCTGAAGACCCCGGGCTCATCGGACTCGGTCAAGCTCACCGCTTCCGATCGAACCGCCACCCCGGGATCGATCTTTGATCGCAAGTCTTCCCCTTCCGGCCCCTCCGCCGCTTCACCCGCCGCAACCCGCCGCGCGAGTTCCTCGTCGATCTCGTCGGCAGTTCGCTTCCGCCAGACTTCGAGCTTCGCTTCAAGTGCCTGCGGCCCGGGACCGGTATCCAGATCGGCATCCGTCACCTCAAGATGCACGGCCTTGCCCAGGACGGCGGCCCGCAGGTCCTGCTCGTAGCCGCCATCGGTGATCCGGGCCCGACCCGTTCCGACCACCGTCACCTGATGCCGTCGTGGCACATCCTGGGCGCGCTCAGCCGCATGCGCATCGATGTACTCGACCATCACCTCATCGCCTCCCCGAACCTCCAGAATTCCATTGCCCTTCTCCGGATTTGCCAAGGCGGTCGCCAGGCTGCCAAGCGCGACCTTCACTTCCCGGCCGACCGGATGACACGCCACGCTTTCTTCGTCACCACTGCTGCTCGTGCAGCGCACCATCACCGCCTCACCCCGCGGCAGGATCGCCAGGTCCTGGTCGTCGATGCGCACATGCAGGCGCCGGCCGGCTTCGACCTTGGCAACGGTCGGGCCATCCGCGCCCACCGCGGTTCCCACCTTGTCGAGCGCCTCGATCGCGCGGCCGTAGTGGCCTTGTTTGAAATGACTCAGCCCGATGTAGTAATGGGCGTCGTTGACTTCCGTTCGTCCGGGAAAGCCCTGGATCAGGGAACGCATCACCTTGAAGCAATGACCATACTGGGCCGACTCGAAATGGCACACGCCACTCATCAGCAGCGCCCGCACCCGCAGATCCTCATCGCCGTTTGCCTCGACCGCTGCCGCCTCGTAATGCTGGCGCGCCCGATCGTGGGCCCGCTCCTCCTCGAGCAGGAAATCGGCGACCCGCAGATGCGCCTGAAAGCGAATCGGGCTGCGCGGATAGCGGTCGATCACCGATTCCCAGACTTCGACCGCCTTCTTCGTCTCGCCCAGCTCCATCCGCACATCGCCGGCCTGCAGCAACTTCCTCGCCGCCCGATCCTCGACCACCGAACCCCGCTCCTGCGCGAAACCAGGCGGCAGGACGAGCAACGCCAGTGCCAGCAACCATCCCGCACGCAGCGGAACGAACCTGCTCAAGCTCATGCGGGGAACAGTTCCTTGATCGGTTGAGCCTCCTTGCGCACCAGACGCATCGGTCGGCCTTGGGGGGAAATGACTTCACGATCCGGCGCGATGCCCAGGGCATGGCAAACCGTCGCGTGGATGTCGGCGACCTGGATCGGGCGTTCGGCCGGCACCATGCCGTCGGGATCGGATGCCCCGACGATGGATCCGCCCTTCAGCCCGCCTCCGGCCATCAGCGCGCTGAAACAGCGGGCATGGTGGTCGCGGCCGCCGTTGCCGTTGATCCGCGGCGTCCTGCCGAATTCGCTCAGCACGATCACCAGCGTGCGGCTCAGCTTGCCATTCGCCCGCAGGTCCGAGATGAGCGAGGCGATGGCGGGGTCCATCACCGCACCATGCGCCCGCATGGCGTCGAAGATGCCCCCGTGGTTGTCGAACCCTCCACGATTCACCTGCACGAAGCGGACCCCCTTCTCCACCAGTCGGCGGGCGAGCAGTGCACCGCGACCGAACTCGGTGTCGCCGTAGCGCTGGATGGTTTCCGGCTTTTCGTCGTCGATCTCGAAGGCCTTGAGCGCCGGGCTCTCCATCAGCTTCACCGCTTCGCGCAGGGCGACCTCGGTCGCCTGGAACTCCGGGCATCCGGTCGATGCCGAATGCCGCGCGTTCATCTCCGCGAGGATCTCGAGCCGCTTCATGCCGCGTTCGTGATGAATGCCCTCCGGAAAGGCGAGATACGGATCCTTGTCGCCCGGACGGCCCACGAAGTAGGCCTCGCAGCGCTGGCCGAGGTAGCCGGCCTTCGATGCCTGGCCACTGATGCTGACAAAGGCCGGAAGGTCGCCGAGCGGCTCCATTTCGTGGACGACGATCGAGCCCAGCCCGGGGTGCACGAGGTTCGGCGTCTGATTGAAACCCGTCTGCAGTTCGTACTGCGCCCGGCCGTGGTCACCATTCACTCCGGCGATGGAGCGCAGCAGGGCCGCGTCGTGCATTTGCTTCGCGAGCTGCGGGAAGATCTCGCTGATCTCCATCCCGTCGACCGAGGTCTTGATCGGCTCGAACTCGCCCTGGACCTTGCGGCCGGGCTTGGGATCCCAGGTGTCCAGGTGGCTCATGCCTCCGCTGTTCCAGAACAGGATCACATGGTCGGCACTGCCCTTGCGCGAGCTGTCGATGTCGGCAAGCAGGCGGCTGATGGGCATCCCCATCATGCTGGCACCCACCATGCCGAGCATGCGGCGGCGGGTCATGTGGTAGTCGGTGCATCCGGACATGGTCGGTGAAGGTTGGGGATTTCAGATCTGGGATTTCAGATTTCAGATTGTCGATGGAAGAACAGGAGGTGGGAGCACTTGGCAACACCCATGCCCATGGATTCACGGGACTTCACGGGATGAAACGGAATTCGTGGCTGTTGAGCAGAGCCCAGCGGAGATCGGCCATGTGCTCGGCGGGGTCGCCTTCGGCCGCCAGAAGCTTGAGCGCCATCTGCATCTCGCGATCATCGGGCAGGCGGGTCAGGATTTCGCGGTAGGCCAACTTTACCGCCTGCTCGTGGCTCTCCTCGAGCGCCCGATGCATCGGTTCGAAGGGACCGACCCTCGCTGCTTCGTTGGTCAGGCGACCGTTGATCATCATCAGTTGCTGGCGCATCGAGGCATCGTCCTCGCGGAATTCGCCGAGCCCCTCGCGCGACGGCTGACCGAAGACCCGCAGAAAGTGCGCCGGCGGCGCGGGGCTCGCCATCCGCAGGGCGGAACCGAAGACCGGGTTGTCATCCACCTCACGGGTCTCCGTGCGGGTCTCGTAAATCGTCCGGGTCCGGTTGGTTTCCTGCATCGCCATCGCCCGCTCGCGCTCCGCGAGGCGCTGGTCCTCCGCCTCCCGCATCGCGATCAACTCGGCCTGGCTCTGCTGCTTTTGCAGGCTCTCGAAGTCCAGCTCGAGGGTCGTTTCCAAATCATAGCCATCGGTCCGCTTCGTCGGCATGCCCGCCATCATCGGTGCCGCCCCCGACGAGGCGCTTTCGCCTTCGGGGAGATCCTCGGTGCCGACGGGCACCCGGACCTGGTAGGTCTCGGTGCGCAGGTTCGCGCCGGCCGGCCACTTCGGCTTCTGCAGATGCCCGGCGATCACGATGCTGTCGTAGAGGGTTTCTCCCAGCATCCGCCGTGCGGGGGCCGCCGCGAACAAGCGCTCGGCGTGCTCGCGGTCGCTGGCGGTGGTGCCGATCGGAGCCACGCTCCGGCGATAGGCTTCACTGCCGACGATCATCCGGATCAGCGACTTGATGTCGTAGCCGCCGGCGATGAACTCCTGGGCGAGAAATTCCATGGCCGAAACGTGGACCGGGTCGTTGTAGGCCGAAAAATTGTCGAGCGGCTCGACAAAGCCGTGGCCGATCAGCTCCGCCCACATCCGGTTGACGAAGGCCTTGGCGAAATACGGATTCCGGGGATCGGTGATCCGGTCCGCGAGGCGGGCGCGCAGCTCGCTGGTCCGATACAGATCCTTCTCCACCTGCAGCTGGCGGCTTTCCTTCAGCGCCTCATCCAAGACCGAGTCCCCCGTCTTCTCATCGATCGCATCGAGCAGATCCTCGATCTCCGCTTCGGCGACCGCCTCGTCCGCTCCGGGCTTTCCTCCGGCCCGCAGCTTCTCCAACCGCCGGATGTAATCCGGGGTTTCCTCGAACTCGACCAGCTCAAAGGGATAGTGGGCATCCACCGGCCTGCGCTTCGCATCGCCCGCCTTGTCTTCGGGCGGCCACATCACGGTCGTGTCCCCGGCTTCGGTCACGTAGTTGGAGCCACGGTCGCGGCGCCCCACCGTGCGAGTCTTCCCGAAGAAGGCGGCGAAGTCGTAGAAGTCCTCCTGCTCCCAGTCGTCGTAGGGATGGTCGTGGCACATCGCGCAGCCGATCTGCACGCCGAGAAAAACCTGCGAGGTCACCGCCCCAAGTTCGAGCGCATTGGCCTGCTCGGCGAGCAGGAAACCGACCGCCGGCATGCTTCCCGGCCGACCGGAGGACGCGATCATCTCGCGCACCATTTCGTCGTAGGGCTTGCCCTCGCGCAGCGCGCGGTGGACCCAGCCGAGCCAGAGGTTCGCCGCGGGCTGGTTCGAGCGGATGCGAAGCATGTCGGCGAAGAACACCGACCAGCGGTCGGCGAAGCGCGGATCCTCGAGCAGCTTCCCGACGAGCTGGTCGCGCCTCGTTCCCGCGGGCCACGCCAGGTATTCGTCGATCTCCTCATTCGTCGGGATGCGTCCGATCAGATCGACGGTCGTCCGGCGCAGCAAGGCGAGCTCATCGATCGGCGGCGTCGGCGTGATCCGCTCCGACTCCAGAATGTGCCCCACCAGGCCATCCAGCATGCGGGACGCGTCCGCAGCATCCTTCGGAGCCCGCTCCGGCATCGGCGCCCGCGGAACCGGAGCCGGTTCACGCGCGCTCAGCGTCACCCCGTCCGGCCATGGCGCGCCACCGGCGACCCAGGCCACGATCACATCGACCTCCTCCTTCTCGAGCACGCGGCCCTTGTCCGGCATGTAGCCCTCGTCGATCGGCCGCAGCAGGATGCGGCGGGTCACGCCACTGCCGGCAACATCCCCGGGAATGAAGTCCTCATCGCTGCCGCCATCGAAGAAATCCTCCTTGTTGTCCATCCGCAACCCGCCCTTCACCTTGTCCTCCTGGTGGCAGCGCACGCAGTGCTGCTCGAGCAGGGGCTTCACCTCGGTCACGAAGTCCGGCACGGTCGCCTGCCCGGCCACCACCGCCGGAAAGGCGATCGAGACGAAGAAGGACAGTCGGGCGTGTTTCATGGGCAGTACCGGCGACGCCGGGATCAGGGGAAAAACTACATTCCCTCCCCTACCCCGTCACGCAGGAACACCTTTCACCGCACGAATTCCGTCGGTCGAGCCCGCCCTCCCACTGCGAGAATCCTCGGGACCTCCCCGTAGAAAGGACCTCGTCCCCTGGAACATGAGACTTCTCCTCTTCGCCACCCTCGCCCTGCTCGCCGTTTCCGCCGCCCGGGCAAGGCAGCCGAATGTCATCGTCATCTTCACCGACGACCAGGGCTACGAGGACCTCGGCTGCTTCGGATCGAAGCGCATCAAGACCCCCCATCTCGACCAAATGGCGGCGGAAGGAATGAAGCTCACGAACTTCTACGCCCAGCCGGTGTGCGGGGTCTCGCGAGCCGCCCTGATGACGGGTTGCTACCCGATCCGGGTCGGGGAACCGGGCAACATCAAGCGCCTGCATACCGTTCCCCACCCGAAGGAGGTCACCATGGCGGAAGTCCTCAGGGACGCCGGCTACGCCACGGCCCTGATCGGCAAGTGGCACCTGACCGAGAACAAGAAGGGAGATCCGGGCGGCTTCGACCGCAGCACCATGCCCAATGCCCAGGGCTTCGATCATTTCTACGGAACACCGCTCTTCAACGGCTACACCGTCTTCGTCAAAGACACGAAGTTCCGCAGCCCGATCTTCCGCAACGAGGAGGTGTTGGTCCAAGCCGTCGAGAGCTGGGACACCATCACCCGCGACTACACCCGGGAGGCCATTACCTGGATCGAAAAGCAGCGCGAGCAACCCTTCTTTCTCTACCTCGCCCACAACCTGCCGCACATCCCGGTGGGGGCGTCCCCGGAGTTCAAGGGCAAGTCCGCCTACGGCCCCTACGGCGACACGATCGAGGAAATCGACGCGTCCTACGGCGAAATCCTGGCCGCCCTGAAGCGACTCGACCTCGATGCGGACACGCTCATCGTCTTCACCTCCGACAACGGCCCCTGGATCGAGACCACCCGTGGCATGAAACCCGGGGGCAAGCCCTTCATCCCCCGCGACCACAGCGGGTCGGCCGCCCCCCTGCGTGGCTGGAAGATGAGTGCGTGGGAAGGCGGCTGCCGGGTCCCCTTCCTCATCCGCTGGCCCGGCAGGATCCCGGCCGGTCGGGTCTCCGACGACATCCTCACCACCATGGACCTGCTTCCCACCTTCGCCTCCCTCGCCGGGGCCAGGCTTCCATCCGCGACGCTCGACGGCGTCGACGCCTCCGCCTTTCTCACCGGCAAGGCCGACCAAAGCCCGCGCGACGAATACCTCTACTACTCCGGCTGCCTGCTGACGGGAGTTCGCAGCGGAAAGTGGAAGCTCGTCCTTCCGCGGCCGGCCAACCCGCCCGGCACCGGCTGGTGGGGACGCATGCTTGAAGCGATCCCCGAGGTGCGACTCTACGACCTCGACGCCGACCCCGGTGAAACGACCGACCAGGCCGGCGCCCACCCCGGGGTCGTCGACGCCCTTCAGCAGCGCATTACCCGGGCACGCAGGGAGCTTGGCGACATGGATTGCGTGGGGAGTGGTGCCCGCTTTTTCGATGAGGGCCCGCGCAAGCCGCTCATTCGAAGAACGGACGTCGCGCCGAAGTAGAAGGATTCCGTTCAACCGGTTCATCAGGTCCATCATGCTTCCCATTTCCCAACACGACGCTTGATCCTGTCCCCGCTCTTGGCGGAGGGCCGATCCCGGTTCAGACTTTTCCCGCCTCATGGACGATCTTTTCTCCGCATCCGACCCCGGCCAGCGCGCCGCCGAGCTCCGAGCCGAGCTGGAGCGGCACAACCGGCTCTACTACACCGACGCTGCTCCCGAGATCTCCGACACGGAGTACGACAAGCTCTTTCGCGAGCTGGAGGACCTCGAAAGCCGGCATCCCGAGTTCGCCGACCCGAACTCCCCCACCCAGCGGGTCGGCGGCGAACCCATCGAGGGTTTCCAGCAGGTCAAGCACCTCGTCCCGATGCTCTCCATCGACGATGTATTCGAGCTGGACCCCGATGAATCGGACACGCCGGAAGTCGAGCTCATCGACTTCTACCAGCGCCTCCGCAAGAACCTTGGGCGGGACGACGTCGCGGTGACCGTCGAGCCCAAGATCGACGGCGTCGCCGTGTCACTCGTCTATCGCGACGGCCAACTCGACTATGCCGCCACCCGCGGCGATGGCGAGACCGGCGACGACATCACCCACAACGTCCGGACCATCCGCTCCGTCCCCCTCTCGCTTTCCACCTCCTCCACGCCCCCCGCCCTTCTGGAAATCCGCGGTGAGATCTTCATGCCCAACGAGGCCTTCGCCGCGATGAACGCCGAGCGCGACGAACAGGGCCTCCCGACCTTTGCCAACCCCCGCAACGCCACCGCCGGCACGCTCAAGCAACTGGATCCGAAAAAGGTCGCGGAACGCCCCCTGGATTTTCTCGCCCACGGCCTCGGTGCCTACGAGGGGCCGGAGCTTGGGTCCGAGGATGACTTTTCGAATCTCCTCGAGGAGCTCGGCATCCCGCGTAACCAGCCCCTGATCCCCGCGTCCACGCTCGATGGAACCCTCGCCGCCGTGGAGCGAATCAACCACGAGCGCCACGACCTGCCGTATGGCACGGATGGCGCAGTGATCAAGGTCGCCGACTACGAAGAACGCCGTACCTTGGGCTTCCGCTCCCGCGCCCCGCGCTGGGCGGCCGCCTACAAGTTCCGGCCCGAACAGAAGGAGACCGTGCTCAAGGAGATCACCATCCAGGTCGGACGCACCGGCGTGCTCACCCCGGTCGCCGAGCTCGAACCCGTCCTCGTCTCCGGCACCACCGTTTCCCGCGCCACCCTGCACAATCAGGAGGAGATCGAGCGCAAGGACGTCCGCATCGGCGACACCGTCCTCATCGAGAAGGCCGGCGAGATCATCCCGGCGGTGGTCAGGGTGATCCCGGAGAAGCGCCCTGCCGATGCAGAACCCTTCTCACTCCACGACCATGTCGGCGGCCGGTGCCCGTCCTGCCACGGACCGATTGCCCGGGAAGAGGGATTCGTCGCCTGGCGCTGCGGAAATTTCGAATGCCCGGCCCAGGCGGTCTCGAAGATCAAACAATTCGCCTCCCGCAAGGCGCTCGACATCGATGGCGTGGGCGAGATCGTCGCCGAGGCACTCGTGAAGCGGGGCATCTGCACCACCGCGCTCGACCTGTTCACTCTCGAAGAAAGCCCGCTGGGCACGCTCAACCTCGGGACCGACGAGGAACCGAGGCGCTTTGGCGAGAAGAACGCCGCCAAGGTGATCGCCGCGCTCGACCGCGCACGCGAAAAGCCGCTGGACCGCTGGCTCTTCGCCATGGGAATCCGGCAGGTCGGCGAGTCCGCCTCCAAGGAACTCGCCCGTCTTCACAAGCACCTCTCCGATCTTCCCGGCAGTGAAGTTCTGCATGCCCTGCGCGACAGCGCCCGGCTCGAGGAGGAGCGCAAGCGGGTCTCCCCGCGCAACAAGGACAACCCGCCCACCGACGAGGCCGACAAGAAGTCAAGGCAGGAACGGCACGACAAGCTCAAGCAGCAGATCGCCGAACTGGACGCGCGGCTCAAGCCCTACGAGGTGAGCCCGGATGTCGGCCCGGTCGCGGCCGAAAGCGTGCTTTCCTTTTTCGAGTCCGAGGCAGGCCGGCACGTCCTCGAACGCATGGCAGAGCTCAAGCTGCAACCGGAGTCCGCGAACTTCCTGCCCAAGCCAGCCGAAGCCGACCGCTCCGAGCTCCCTCTCGCCGGGAAGACCATGGTCCTGACCGGCACACTCAGTGTCAGCCGCGATGAAATGAAACAGCTGCTCGAAGCCGCGGGGGCCAAGGTGAGCGGCAGCATCTCGAAGAACACCGACTACCTCGTCGCCGGCGAAGGTGGCGGATCCAAGCGCGACAAGGCCGGAAAACTCGGCGTCGAGATCATCGACGAGGACCAGGCGCGCGCCCTTCTCGGATAGAGCGTGACATCCCGCCAGATTCTCCTCGGCGGCGGGTGCCTTTCACTACCGGTCGCGGGCTCCCGCAAACGCTGAAGCGAAGCTTCCATGCAGCGAGTGCACGTGCTTAGTGACTTACACCCGATCACGTAATATTCTTCAACTTGGATCATGCTAGCTTTGGCGCGTCGGGAATCACTCCCGGCCACCGGATCCCCACCGGAAACACACACCCTCCCCTGATGAACTCCCCCGCTTCCCACGCGGTTGTCTCGCAACCCCCGACCCGATTCCTTCCGGTCCGTCTGGCCGCGCTTGCCGCCTGCGCGGGGGGCATGCTGATGGCCGCATCCTGCTCGACCTCATCACCGGCAGCCCCCGGCTACGTCAGCACGCCGAGCGGCATCAGCGTGAGTTCCATCCGGGCCGGCCGCGGGGCCTCCCCCACCGAATGGAACCCGGAATCGCTGCCCTTCTCCGGCGACGCCCGCGATCTTTTCAAGGATCTCGGCCCCGACTATTTCGCCGACCTGCTGAAAAGGTTTCCGGCGGTCGACGGCAACCCGTGATCCGGTTCACGAAGGATCCGCCGAGCTGGCTGGCGGCAACCCGGGCGAAGAATACATCTTCCTCTTCGTTGAAGCCCCCTCTCTATGCCAAGAACACGATCTGGGAGAACACCTCATGGAACGGAGCCCCGCTGTCGAACACGGACCCCGCCATGCTCATCGGCATCGCCGGAATCTTCCCTCCCGGACACACGCTCCGCTCACGGCTCCACCGGCGGCGGGAATGGTGAGTCGCTGATCTCCCAGTCGGCGTTCTTTTCCGTAAAGGTGCCAAGCGTCCACTCGCTGGGGATGAGCGCGACCAGATGCCCGTGAAGGTCCCGCACCAGTTTCACATCCATCGAAAGCTCGGGCAGGTCCTCGGGTGTGGTCTCGCCCTCCTTCTTCCGCATCCACCTGGAGAATCCCCACGAGGCGTGCTCGATCCGGGTCTCGGCGTCATACTCGCCCTGCAGCCGGTGCTGGAGCACCTCGAACTGCAGTGGACCGACCGCGCCCAGCAGCGGGACGTAGGCCCCGGTGGTGTCGAGCGGTTGGAACTCCATCACCACCCCCTCCTTGAGCATCTGCGCCAGGCCGGCCCGGAAGCGCTTGAACTTCGCGGTGCTGGCATTGTGCAGGTAGGCGAAGCACTCCGGGGCGAAACGCGGAATCTCATCGAAGGCGATGTCCTTGTTCGACGACAGCGTGTCACCGATGAGGAAGTCGTGATTGCCGACCAGACCGGCGACATCACCGGCAAAGGCGTCGTCCACGGTCTCGCGGTCCTGCGCGAAAAGCCGCATCGAGTTCGACAGGCGGACCTTTTCCCCGGTGCGGGTGTGGATGACGTTCATGTCGCGCTCGAAACGCCCGCTGACGATGCGGATGAAGCTGACCCGGTCGCGGTGCTTCGGATTCATGTTGGCCTGAATCTTGAACACGAAGGCCGAGAAGTCCTCGGAGGTCGGCGCCACCTCCTCGCCATTGCTGGTGCGCGATGCCGGCGGCGGAGCCAGCTCGATGAACCGGTCGAGCAGGAGTTGAACACCGAAGTTGTTGGCGGCGCTGCCAAAGAAGACCGGCGTCAACTCGCCGGCGGCGACCGCTTCGTAGTCAAACCCGGCACCCGCCCCTTCCAGCAGCTCGAGTTCCTCGGTCACCTGGTCATACACATCGGAGTCGAGCTTCTCGCGGACGATGGGATCCGAGATGTCGTTCACCGACTCCGGCGCGCGGAAGGCGCCGCCTGGGGTGCGCTCGAAAAGGTGGACCTGCTTCTCCTCGCGATCGAACACGCCCCGGAAACGCGGGCCGTCACCGAGCGGCCAGTTGAGCGGGATGGCATCGATCCCGAGCACGCTTTCCAGTTCGTCGAGCAGTTCGAGCGGCGGCCGGGCCGGACGGTCGAGCTTGTTCATGAAGGTGAAGATCGGCACCCCACGCTTCCGGCAGACCTCGAAGAGCTTGCGGGTCTGGCTCTCGATGCCCTTGCCCGCATCGACCACCATCACGGCCGCGTCCACCGCCGTCAGCACGCGGTAGGTGTCCTCCGAGAAGTCCTTGTGGCCGGGGGTGTCGAGGATGTTGATGACCCGGTCCTTGTAATCGAACTGGAGGACCGTCGAGCTGACCGAGATCCCCCGCTGTTTCTCGAGCTCCATCCAGTCGGAGGTGGTCGCGCGCTGGTTCTTGCGGGCGGTCACGCTGCCGGCAAGCTGGAGCGCCCCACCGTAGAGCAGGAACTTCTCGGTGAGGGTCGTTTTCCCCGCATCCGGGTGGGAAATGATCGCGAACGAGCGGCGGCGGGCCACTTCGCGTTGGAGCTCGGCATTGGACATCGGCGCCGAGGGGCCTAGGGCCGAAGGCGGCGAGCATCAAGGGCGAATTGACAGCACCGATGCCGGGCTTTTACAAGCCAACTACTTTGACAGCCCGAAGTCCGTTGACCATGATCGCAACCAACATCATCGGACAAGTCGCGTTTCTTACCGGCGTGAAGGACTGATGCGCTGCCTGAAAGATGGAATTCAAGGCGCGGGTCTGGACTGGCCGGGACAGCACAGGATTGGGAGAGGGGCCAGGTGTTGAAACGTTCGGAATGATAAGACGGCAAGCACCTTCGGGGCCACTGCACACGAGAAGCTTCGATCGGAAACTTGGCATGGAAATAGGATGGCACGCACATTGCTATTGACTGCAACTATCTACTGCGAACAGCAACCTCGCAAGCAGTAGTCGTAGTGGAAGCTCTCTCATCATACTCCAGCTTCCTCAATCTCCCGCAATTCTTTCACCCACCCGAACTCCTCCGATGTCAGGTAACCGTGGGCTTCGATGCCAACCAGAGCTTTGTTCAGTTTTTCTAGAACACTCAGAATCTCAGCTTCCGAGCCAGCCTCACCCAACAATTCAAGAGCTTTTCGGAACACAACCAGCCCCTGTTCCGTGTCTCTCGACAAAGCGGAATCCAACAGATTCGTCGTCAATTTTACTACGCTCTCCTTCATCACCATCCTAGAAGATCGGTTTTAATTACTGTGGAATTAGGGAGGTTTGGAACATCAATCAGCCCTTGATAACCTCCACCTGCTCTAATCTCTCCTGTCAGATCACCAACCTGCCGCGCTGCCGTTCCCTCACTAATCCAAGTTCCTCTGGCAGGCTTGAACGTCGTCACCCGATCAATGGTGATTCCCCATTCATCCAGAATGGCTAGATCGTTGCGAAGAGCTTGTTCAGAAGTGTGTTTCTTGTTGGTCAGGTAGTTGTTCGTTTTCCCCGTCCGGTTGTTTACACCATGATACTTGTAGAAAATTTCATCCCCTGAGACTTGGCGGTTTACATACTTTCCTCCTGTGAAGTTCTTCACATGGTAGGCGGGAACAGTTGGCCCAGGTATCCTCCTTGGGGCCAAGCTTCTAGCCTCTCGGGACAAAGCGGCAAATTGGGGCGACGCTAGAAAGCGGCTCACTTGGGCGGAGTGCCAGAACTCGGGCCCAGCATGGGATAAGATGCCTCCAGTTCGCAGCTCGGTGCCGACGGCGTGCAGCGCTCGCGCCCCGTTGAAGCTG
>JAKZES010000149.1 GCA_022548915.1 Verrucomicrobiaceae bacterium E54 | reverse complement strand
CACAAGCCCTTCCCCGAAGTTAAACTATCACTCCCCACGAGTTATGGAAAAAACATCACTTTGCCCCTTGCCAAACAAGCAGCCATAGCAACGTCTGAGGCATGGCGCGACGCCCCCAATGGCGGCGCTCCGGTGTCCTCGTTGACGGTAGAAAAGCACCAAAACGGGTTTTCAACAAGGCCGCGGTAAGGCGTCGCCATCGCCGCCTTGTTGTGCCTTGTTCGATTACCGGTTCAGCTGATCCAAAGCATCCGATCTCGATCCGGAAGCATTCTGAACTGCTCCAAGTCATCAAAGGTCACCTTGTAGCCCCGCCCGTATCGCGGCCCCAGGGTGTAGTGGTAAACGCTCCGCTGATTCTGGACATCAAGCACGAACTGGATGAGCCCAATCCTCCAGTACATACCGTTCGGCTTCTCATCGCGCCAAGTAATCTCGAGCGGGCCAGCCTCTTCGGCCTCGCCACCGGAGAACTGCCAGAATCCGCTGTACGGCTCCTTACACTTGGCGCGCTTCCAGTCGGCGTCGGTTGCCTGCATGATCCAAAGCTCCTTCGGTGGGATTCCGAACTTCTTCGTCTCGCCGCTAGACTCGTATCGGACCTCCGCATCACGGCACTCCTTCCATACCGCATCGATCAAGGGAACTACGCAGTCTGGAAGGTTCATTTCTGGCACAACGTCAAAGGCCATGCACCCCTGACCGGGGGCGCGCTTGCGACCGCGGGTTGAGTGTTATGCTACCGGTGATCATCGAACTCAGGGCGGGTCAGGGGTTGTATGCGCCGGCTTGTTCGGCTTCTTTGAATGTTGTCGAATTCGGTGCCTGCTCTATTGTTATTTCTTTCGTTCATCTGTTATGCCTCGCACGGCGACATTCGGGACAATACTTCTGAAGGATTCGTCGGTATCGTTTGTTGGGGTGACCATACCCATCGTTGAACGTATCCAGAGGATAAAATTCTCTCTTCTCAGTGATCCAGTCAAATCCGTGACTGATCGTGACAACTCCTCGGTTCTCAACAAATTCACTGGTAGTCTCAACTTGGTGGACTGGACATGTGTCCGGAAAATTCCAGTAGCCCTCCGAAACAAACGTGGTCAGCCAGAACCAAGCTGCAAAGCTTAGTGCGAGGATACCAGCGCCAATAAAAACGTATCGACCTCTTATTTTTGGTTTCGCCATATGGATTTTCTGCCGAGACCCTATGGCTGCGACTGGAGCCAGCCACGCGCCTTCGGGGTGGTTTGAGGGTTGAAAGGGAGGTGCCGTGTCTGGTTCAAG
>JAKZES010000148.1 GCA_022548915.1 Verrucomicrobiaceae bacterium E54 | reverse complement strand
CCAGCTCCCGCGCGCCCCGGACCCCAGAGGAATGCCCCTGTAGAACCGCGAGGCATTGCCCGCTTTGCCCGTCCCACAGGCGCAGCGTCTTGTCCCACGACCAAGAGAGAATCCGGCCGTCAGCCAGCCCCCGCGCGCCCTCGACCTTGAAGAAATGCCCCTCTAGAACCGCGAGGCATTGCCCGTTCTGGGCGTTCCACACGCGCAGCGTCTTGTCCTCAGACCAAGAGAGAATCCGGCCGTCAGCCAGCTCCTGCGCATACAAGAGATCGCCCCAGATCTCTGGAGAATGCCCCTCCAGAACTACGGGGCATTGCCCGCTCTGCCAGTCCCACACGCGCAGCCTACTATCCTTCCAGCACGAAAGGATCCTGCCGTCAGCCAGCTCCTGCGCATACAAGGGCTCGCCCCAGGACTTGCCCCAGATCTCTGGGGAATGCCGCTCCTCGAGAATCGCGAGGCATTCACCCTTCTGCCAGTCCCACACGCGCAGCCTACGGTCCTCCGACCACGAGAGGATCCGGCCATCGGCTAACTCCTGCGCGCCATAGACCTTGCCATAGTTCTTTGAGGAATGCCCCTCGAGAACCGCGAGGCATTCACCCTTCTGCCAGTCCCACACGCGCAGCCGACTATCCTCCGACCACGAGAGGATCCGGCCATCCGCCAGCTGCCGCGCGCCCCAGACCGCATGAGAATGCCCCTCTAGAACCGCAAGGCATTGCCCGTTCTGCCCGTCCCACACGCGCAGCGTCTTGTCCCACGACCACGAGAGGGCTCCGCCGTCGGTCAGCCCTTGCACGCCTAAGACCCCTGAAGAATGCCTCTCCAGAACTGCTAGACGTTGCCTCTTCTGCCAGTTCCACACGCGCAGCGTCTTGTCAACCGACCACGAGAGTATCCGGCCGTCGGCCAGCTCCCGCGCGCCCTGGACCGCATGAGCATGCCCCTCTAGAACCGCAAGGCATTGCTCGTTCTGCCCGTCCCACACGCGCAGAGTCTCGTCATCCGACCACGAGAGGATTCGGCCGTCAGCCAGCTCCCGCGCGCTCCGGACCGCACGAGAATGCCCCTCTAGGGCGTGGCATTGCTTCTTCTGCCAGTTCCACAAGCGCAGCGTATCGTCCTCAGACCACGAGAGAATCCGGCCATCCACCAATTCCTGTGCACCCAAGACCCTTGAGGAATGCCCCTCTAGAACCGCGAGGCATTGCTCTTTCTGCCCGTTCCACAAGCGCAGCCTCTTATCCCACGACCAAGAGAGAATCCGGCCGTCAGCCAGCTCCCGCGCGCCCCGGACCCCAGAGGAATGC
>JAKZES010000147.1 GCA_022548915.1 Verrucomicrobiaceae bacterium E54 | reverse complement strand
GCGCCGGGAATCGACGGCGTGGACTGGGCGGAGTATGGGGAGAACCTCGAGGAAAACCTGCTTGAGTTGGAATCGCGCCTGAGGGACGGGAAGTACCGAGCCCGTCCCGTCAAGCGCCGGTGGATCGCCAAACCGGGAAGCAGCAAGCTGCGACCGCTCGGCATCCCCGTGTTGGAAGACAAGATCGTGCAGCAGGCCGTGAGGATGATCCTCGAAGCCATCTGGGAGAACGACTTCGTCGATGAAAGCATCGGGTATCGTCCCGGACGCAAGCCCCGCCTGGCGAGCCAGGAACTCGGGGAAGCGCTCGACGACGGGACCCATCGCTGGGTCGTCGAAGCGGACATCCGGAGTTTCTTCGATCACCTCGATCACGGCTGGCTGATCCGAATGCTCGAAACGCGCGTCGCGGACCGTGGCCTGATCCGGCTGATCTGCAAATGGCTCCGTGCCGGGGTGATGGAAGATGGCTGGTGGACGCCCTCGAATGGGGGCACGCCGCAGGGCGGGATCATCTCGCCCTTGCTTGCCAACATCTATCTGCACTTCGTGCAGGACCTGTGGATCAAGCAGGTGGTGGCCAAGCGGAGCCGTGGCAGCGTGATGTTCCGAAGATATGCCGATGACAGCGTGGTCTGTTTCGAGAGGAAGGACGACGCCGAGGCCTACCTGAAGGCCCTGCCGGGGCGGCTGGAGAAATTCGGCCTGTCCTTGGCGGAGGAGAAGAGCGCACTGGTGAAGTTCAACCGGTGGGAGCCGGAAAGCAGCGGGAGGTTCACCTTCCTTGGCTTCGACTTCCACTGGCAACGGAGCCGGCGCAACCGCAGGCACGTCCGCGTGAGGCGGACGACCAACCCGAAGAAGTTCCGCTCCGCGTTGCGCGGGCTGAAGGACTGGCTGAAGAAGTCGCGGAGCCTCCGGCTCCCGGACCTGTTGGCCACCCTGAAGCGCAAGCTGCGCGGGCACTGGAACTACTACGGGGTGATTGGCAACTCGAAGCGGCTGTGGGTGATGGCGCACCACGTCAAGCGGCTGGTGTTCAAGTGGCTGAACCGTCGCAGCCAGCGGCGGAGCTTCACGTGGGCATCGTTCGCCAGGGCATGGGAGCGCTGGGACATCCCGCGGCCGCGGATCGTCGAGGAACCGATGCCATCGCGGTGGCAGACTCGACAAGGGGCATGAGCAAGGGTAAGAGAATGTCTGAAAACAGGACCAACCGCGTCGCGGTTCCGCTGCGCGTCCATCCGAGGAGCCCGGTGCGGTAGTTCCGCACGCCGGGATCTGCGAGGGGGGCGCCGGGCGACCGGCGTCCCTACCTCAATC
>JAKZES010000146.1 GCA_022548915.1 Verrucomicrobiaceae bacterium E54 | reverse complement strand
AGAGCCCCAAACCTTACGGAAAGGCGGATCTCATGACCCGCGGATCTGGTCGAATAGCAACGAGGCGCTTGGTAAGGCGCTGGAGAGGTGGTTCCGCGGTTCGGATTGAAGGGGGCAAGGTGGGCGAATCGACATCACCTCGTCCCGCTTTTCGAGCGGGCCGACGTCGGCGATGCGTGAAGCCGTCCCCTTCTCGCAAGCGACTCCAACTTCGAATGAGATGCCGGCGACGATGTGTTCGGATCTCGTGTCGAGACAACACCTGATCTCAGGCACCGAACGGCACCACAGTTCGGTGCCGAGACCAATACCCGATGAGCATTTGCATTTGGGATAGGGGCGTGCTGGTATGAGGCATCGTGGATCAGGAGGTGTTCGTAAGCTACTCTTCAAAGAATCGGGAGACCGCCGACATGGTCTGTGCCGCGCTTGAGGCAGCCGGCATGCACTGCTGGATTGCCCACCGGAATATCCGGCCGGCAGCGGACTGGGCAGAGTCCATTATCGAGGCGATTGACTCCAGCCAGTTGATGGTCTTGATCCTGTCGGAGGGAGCCAATGCCTCGGATCAGGTGAAACGGGAGGTCGCACGAGCCGTCAGCCAAGGGGTCGCAATTTTGCCCCTGCGAATCGAGGACGTGCGGCCCAGCAAGTCTCTGGACTATTACCTGTCCACGGCTCAGTGGATGGACGCATGGAAGCAGCCAGTGGAGGAACAGCTTGAGTTGCTGGTGGCCGCAGTCAAACCGATGCTCAAGAGGACAGCGGCGGATGTCTCCGAAAGAGCTGAGGAGGAGGCAGCCCGCAAGGTGGAGAAGGATGCAGCACGCCGAGCCAAGGAGGCGGAAGAGGAATCAGCCCGCCAAGCCAAGGAGGAGGCCGCACGCCAGGCGAGGGAACAGGCAGCTCTCAAAGCCAAGGAAGAGGCCGCCCGGAAAGCTCAGGCGAAGCGCAAAGCCCAAGAGGAGCGCGAGGCCGCGAAGGCTTGCCTCGCCGCTGAGAAGCAGAAGGCAGCGGACGCGCGTCAGGCAGCCAAGGCGCAGCGGGCTGCGGAGAAGCAGCAGGCGCTTGCCAGGGCGAAACAGTCGAAGAGCGCCAAGCAGGCCCAGGCGAATGCAGGGGCGCAGCAGGTCGCTTCACAAGCCCAAAAGGGAAAGGGCCTCAAGGTCGCCATGATCGCCGCCGTTCTGGTGCTCGCAGGTGTGGGTATCGGGATCTGGAAGTTCCTGCCACAATCGCAAACCTTCTCGGTTCGTGCGGATGGCCTCGATGTCACTGAGTATTTCGATCTTTTGTTTTCCAGCATTGATGGTGCGAGGACTGGAATCGAGCGCT
>JAKZES010000145.1 GCA_022548915.1 Verrucomicrobiaceae bacterium E54 | reverse complement strand
CCATGTCGAACCGGTCCTCCCGGATCGGCACGTTCCCGGACGCCCTCGAAACGACCTTCAAAAAATCCCTTGCGAAGCTCTGGTACTACTGACCCCACGAACGTAAAAGTTTTCTGCCCAACGTCAGAGGACAGGCGACCCCGACCCCACGAGGCGGCGGCCCTGTCCCGGTTGAATGGATTGAATCGTCATACCGGTCTGCGACTAGGCCGCTGTAAGGGGTCGTCCTGCTCCGGCTTGTTCGCTTTGTTGTTCCGCGCCTTGGCTGCGTAGTTCTCGATCAGCTTCGCTGGACCGGACCTGCCCTCAAAATCGCCATACTCCTTCTTCGTGTAGAAGCTGAATGTCCTACCAAACGGATACTTGCTCCTTAGAGTGACTGTCACATACCGGGAATGATTGCTTCCGACGATCGCTTGCCCCCCCTGGAACCTGCCGGACTCGCTGACAGAAAGAACATCGGAATACGGAATGGTATATTCTCTTCCTCTCCGTTGAATGCGGAGAGCATCCGGCGAATGTTCGACGATTGTCACGTTCAGGAGGCGGATTGACGACCAGACAAGGGCGATCACGAATAGGACTCCAACCCAGTTAAATCCCGACTCGGGATCCCAAGCTAGCCAAGCGATCACCGAGGCCGTGAGAATGATTGGGACACTGATCAGCAACTGAATCCGCCCGCCATCGCCGTTCAGATTCATGAATCCAGGCTGGCGTGGCGCTGTAACCTTGGGGAATCGAAGCTGCGGCATTTTCGAGCGAACGTCAGAGGACAGGCGACCCCGACCCCACGAGGCGGCGGCTCTGTCCAAATTGAATGGATTGAATCGTCATATCGGTCTGCGACTAGGCCGCTGTAAGGGGTCGTCCTGCTCCGGCTTGTTCGCTTCGTTGGTCTCCGCTAGAGCCCCGCGACTCCGGGTGCGGATCTCGAGAAAGAACCCTACAAGGCTCATGACGGAGACCGCAACAGCATAGCCGCGAATCACTGGGAGGCTATTCATCAAGCCCGCCAAGAGCGGGGCTAGCAGGGCAATCGCCAGGTGCCAGACCATCGAAAAAAGCCAGGTGGCTACGAACAGCGCGATGGAGGTTCGCGAGCAGGCCCGCCAAATCCACAAGGCCCAGATCAGGAATCCTGGGAGAACTACGAGTCCCGCACCCGGTGACGCGAAATAGGACAGAAGATGGATGACCCAGTAGGTTCCGGCCAGCGCGAGCAGTCCTGCAGCTATTCTTGGGGATTGCATCGTCAGGGGCTTTTCATGAGCGAGACCCTATGGCTGCGACTGGAGCCAGCCACGCGCCTTCGGGGTGGTTTGAGGGTTGAAAGGGAGGTGCCGTGTCTGGTTCAAGTCGTGGGC
>JAKZES010000144.1 GCA_022548915.1 Verrucomicrobiaceae bacterium E54 | reverse complement strand
TAGCCCACGACTTGAACCAGACACGGCACCTCCCTTTCAACCCTCAAACCACCCCGAAGGCGCGTGGCTGGCTCCAGTCGCAGCCATAGGGTCTAGCGTCGATGAAAACACCTGCAATCCTCGCTTCGATTCTGTTCTGCCTCCTTCAGCATTTAAGTTCTGCGGAAGAGAAACACATATTGGAGGAGGGACTACTTCCCGCAACAAAGGAGCTATGGTCGATTCTTTCGATTGGTGTGCCAGATGAGGACCTCAGGAAGCTTCCACCTCCAGAAGAATTTGTACGAAAGACCATTCCTGCCCTGAAGAAGATGGGCCACTTTCCAGATAAGATAAGAGCTAAGATAGAAGCAAATCAGTCGATTCGAAGCGCCGAGGAAATAGAAGCACAGATCGAGAAGTTTCCCGACGATGACGACGGAAAGAAGCGCAAGGAGAGATTAAGAAGGTGGTTCTCAGATAAAAACCGGCCCGAGGTTGAAAAAGAGGCGATGTTCTACCTCCTTCAATTTGTAATTCCTAACAATTAAAATGCTAACAAGCCGCGACTGGGTGACCCCTTACAGCGTCCTTGTCGCAGAGCGTTTGGTTGACTACACGTTCACCAACGAGTCGCGCTGGACGCCATGAGGGCCGGGTCACCAGCGCTCCGACGTTCTGCTGAAATGAAGTTGAGGGCTGCAATGGCATCCGGCATCAAGGCTTTCCTCGGATTGATCGCGGTAGTTCTGCTTTTGGGCACTTTGGCCTATGCCAGCTACCGGTTGATCGACTCCTTTCGGAGAGATGCAGCCGGTCCCGGCTACGGCTACGTTGTCGATGACTTGCCGGAAGGTGGTCGTGCGGACGGGGACTATTGGAGAAGCGGTGAGTTCCTCGGATTCAGGGCGGATCGAATTCGCAGGCTCGCCGAATCGAAGGGTAGTTCTTTCGATGAGGACAGCCTCCGCTTTTTTGCCCGACTCCCGATGAGTGACCGGGATTTTCGTGGGCTACTTGGTCGCCTCCAGGCATCTGAAGACTCGTCGTTTCGCAGCCTTGAGACCCCCGACTATTCCGGCCTGTTCCTCATGCCAGAGTGGTTTCCTACGCCTGAGTATGCCGTGCATTCCTCACGTTGTCGGGATGAAGCCGGGTGGCGGGTTTTAGTGATCCGAGGTAGCGACGGCTTCACCTACCTCCATCTGAACTAAAATCGCAGAACAAGCCGGATCAGGACGACCCCTCACAGCGCACTTGTCGCAACCCGGTTTTGGCGATTCAATCCGGGCAACAGGACAGCGCCGGCGCTTCGTGGGGTCGGGGTCGCCTGTCCTCTTACGTTGTGCGCCGAGCGAAGCAAGGCGCTTCTTATATGGAGAATGACCAGATATGACAAAACCTAGCCAGTAGTCATTACCGAGTGTTGCAGACA
>JAKZES010000143.1 GCA_022548915.1 Verrucomicrobiaceae bacterium E54 | reverse complement strand
CACAAGCCCTTCCCCGAAGTTAAACTATCACTCCCCACGAGTTATGGAAAAAACATCACTTTGCCCCTTGCCAAACAAGCAGCCATAGCAACGTCGAAGTCCTCCTACACCTGCCCGAGGGCGAGGTTTCGACTGTGGGTCGGGGTTGGTATGGCCATGACGGATTGAACACGCGGCGGGGCAGGAGTTAGGAGCGACGCCTTGTTGGGCTTTTCATTTTGCCAGTGCGGTTACTTCCTTCTCGACCTTCGGTCCAATCTCTCGCTCCGCCGCTTCCAGATCGTGTTCTGCTTGGAGCCCGACCCAGAATCCGGCAGTCGTCCCGAAGAATCTCGCGAGACGTAGTGCGGTTTCGGCGGTAATGCTCCGTCGGCACTTCGTGATCTCTGTCAGCCGCGATGCCGGAATCCCGGTCGCTCGCGAAACCGCTGCAAGCGAAAGGCCCATCGGTCGAATGAATTCCTCGAGGAGGATCTCACCGGGATGAATCAGTGGTAGCATGCCCTTCTTACTCATTGGATCAGTGGTAATCGGTGATTGATACGTCAGACTTCCGGCCATCGTCCCAACGGAAGATGATCCGCCATTGCTGGTTGATTCGGATGCTCCAAAAGCCTTCAAGGTCGCCTTGGAGGGCCTCCAGACGGTTACCCGGCGGGACCGAGAGATCCTGCAACGCACGAGCCTGATTGATCATACGCAGCTTGCGCCTGGCCCGGTGCTGGATGTCGCCGGGAAGCTTTCGCGAGCGCTCGCCTCCGTAAATCCGTTCAGTCTCGGTGTCGCCGAAGCTTTCGATCACCGGCAAAAGCTACCATGCCCCGGAATTTCGGCAAGCGTAATTTCGCGCCTCGTAATTTCCGCCCAACCGTCAGAGAACAGGCGGCCCGGCGACCTTCGGCGGCACTCTCGGTTCTCGTTGCCGGATGTAACCACCAAACCCGGAACGCAACAAGGCCGCTGGTAGGGGTCGCCCTGCTTCGGCTTGTTCGATTATTGGATTTTGGGGTGCGTCAGGCGGTGGCTAGCTGTCATTTGGTCATGAGCTACTGATTCCGTCCAGTCACGTTCAGGCGGGAGTTCAGCGTCCAATGGACCGAAGAATCGATAATGAGCAACCTCTTGGAGGGTGAGCTTCCTTACGAAGCCGTGGCGGACACTCGCGCACCGGGGAACGCTTCCGTCGATCAACGAGATTCCCTCGATCTCGTCGTCCTCGTATGAAAAGCGCAGGCAGAGGCAGGGGTGATAGTATGCGTCCTCGTAGAACTCGCCCGGCTTTAGGTCATCCTGGGACTTGATCTCCGTCGGCATTTCTTTGAATCGAGACCCTATGGCTGCGACTGGAGCCAGCCACGCGCCTTCGGGGTGGTTTGAGGGTTGAAAGGGAGGTGCCGTGTCTGGTTCAAGTCGTGGGCT
>JAKZES010000142.1 GCA_022548915.1 Verrucomicrobiaceae bacterium E54 | reverse complement strand
GATGGTGCTGGGAAAGCCCGCCCCTCCTCCCGAGTCCGACGGCGAGGACCCCGCACCGGAGGAGGACGAAAGGCCGAAGGGAAAAAGAAGCCGCCTCACCAAGGCTGACCGTTTCCCGAAGAACCTCAAGATCGTCATCGACGGCGTCGTCGATCCCGAAGAGGTCACCAAGGATCCCGACTCCTGGGAGAAGATCGGCGAGGAACACCACGATGAACTCGACGTCATCAAATCCGAGATCTTCTGGCGGCGCATCGTGCGAGTGAAATACCGCCACAAGAGCGACCGCAGCCTGCCGCCGCTGATCGCCCCGGCTCCCGCCCCCTCCATCCCCGGCACGCTCATCGCCCCCGCCTTGGCCGCCCAGATCATCGCCGACAAATTCGAGGACCACCTGCCGCACCACCGGCAGTCCAGGCGCTTCAAGCGCCGCCACGGCGTGGACCTCGGTCGCCAGACGCTCAACGGCTGGACCCACGCCACCCTGAGCCACCTCGCGCCGGTAGGCCTCGCCATCCGCGACGAGGTGCTCCAAGCCGACCGCCTGCAGATCGACGAGACGCCGATGGACTACCTCGATCCCGGCCACGGCGCCACCCGCGAGGGGCGGCTCTGGGTTTACCGCGACATCACCGAAGGGACGGCCTATTTCGACTGGCACGCCGGGCGCAGCGCCGACTGCCTGCTCGAGTTCCTCGGCTACGACGCCGAAACCAACACCCTCGAGTGGAGCGGCTCCACCATCCACACCGACGGCTTTAGCGTCTACGACCTCGTCTCACGGCTCCACGGCCTGCGCCACGCCGGATGCCTCTCACACATCCGCAGGAAATTCACCGACCTCGGCGGCAGGTCACCCGAAGTGACCGTCCCGGTTCTACTATGGATCCAGTGGATCTACCGGATTGAGAAGCAGATGCACCTCAGCGGCGCACCGCCGCCCTGCCGCGAACTCATCCGCCGCGCCCGCACCCGGCCCCTGGCCGAAGAACTCATCGCCCACATCCGTAACGAACTCACCCGGCACCTGCCGGGCGGGGACGTCGCCGGTGCGCTGGCCTACACCAACAACCAATGGGACAAGTTCGTTGTCTGCCTTGAGGATGGCAGCCTCGAACTCGATACCAATCTCGTCGAGAACCTGATCCGTCCCGCCAAGGTCGGGCTGAAGAACTTCCTGTTTTTCGGCAGCCTCGAAGCCGGCGCGAACAACGCCCTGGCCTACACGCTGCTGGCCAACTGCCGGATCCAGGGACTCGACCCCGAGGACTACCTCGTCGAGGTCCTTCGCCAGCTGCCCGCCGACGCCACCCGCGAGCAGGCCGCGGCCCTCACGCCGAAGGCGATCGCCGCCGAGCGTCGTGCCGCCGTCGAGGCCGACGACGATAAGGTCGCCTGACGCCTGAAGCGCCCGCCCCCGCCCTGGCTACCGGGGCGAGGGGTCGGATTTAGGACGCTTACG
>JAKZES010000141.1 GCA_022548915.1 Verrucomicrobiaceae bacterium E54 | reverse complement strand
GATCCCGGCACGGAAGCGCGTGGCTGGAGAAGACGCCGGCTGGTCTTAGGGCTGGTTGGTTGTGGTTTCTCCAGGGTCGATTTCAATAATAAGAGTTCCGATGCCTGCCCATGTGGTAGGGATTGGAGCACTGCGTTTTTTTACGGAGAGTTTGATTCTGGCTCAGAACGAACGCTGGCGGCGTGTTTAAGACATGCAAGTCGCACGGGGAACTCATGAAGCTTGCTTTGAGGGTTTCTAGTGGCGCACGGGTGAGTAACACGTGAGTTACATGCCCTGCAGTGGGGAATAGCCCGCCGAAAGGCGGATTAATACCCCATGGTCCCGCGAGGGTAAAGGTGGCCTTGTGCTGCCGCTGCAGGATTGGCTCGCGTCCTATCAGTTTGTTGGTGAGGTAACGGCTCACCAAGACGACGACGGGTAGCTGGTCTGAGAGGACGATCAGTCACACTGGAACTGAGACACGGTCCAGACACCTACGGGTGGCAGCAGTCGAGAATAATTCACAATGGACGAAAGTCTGATGGTGCAACGCCGCGTGGAGGATGACGGTCTTCGGATTGTAAACTCCTGTCATCGGGGAGTAAGACCTGGCGGTTAACAGCCGACAGGGTTGATAGTACCCGAAGAGGAAGGGACGGCTAACTTCGTGCCAGCAGCCGCGGTAATACGAAGGTCCCGAGCGTTGTTCGGAATCACTGGGCGTAAAGGGAGCGTAGGCGGTTTGGTAAGTCAGATGTGAAATCCCGGGGCTCAACCCCGGAACTGCATTTGATACTGCCGGACTTGAGTAATGGAGGGGTAGCTGGAATTCTCGGTGTAGCAGTGAAATGCGTGGATATCGAGAGGAACACTCGTGGCGAAGGCGAGCTACTGGACATTTACTGACGCTGAGGCTCGAAGGCCAGGGTAGCGAAAGGGATTAGATACCCCTGTAGTCCTGGCAGTAAACGGTGTGCGCTTGGTGTGAGGGGTTTCGACCCCCCTTGTGCCGGAGCTAACGCGTTAAGCGCACCGCCTGGGAAGTACGGTCGCAAGACTAAAACTCAAAGAAATTGACGGGGACCCGCACAAGCGGTGGAGTATGTGGCTTAATTCGATGCAACGCGAAGAACCTTACCAGGGCTTGACATGCATTGCTAATTCCGTGAAAGCGGATGAGTCTTCGGACACCTTGCACAGGTGCTGCATGGCCGTCGTCAGCTCGTGTCGTGAGATGTTGGGTTAAGTCCCGCAACGAGCGCAACCCCTGTGATTAGTTGCCAGCACGTTAAGGTGGGGACTCTAATCAGACTGCCCAGATCAACTGGGAGGAAGGTGGGGATGACGTCAGGTCAGTATGGCCCTTACGCCCTGGGCTGCACACGTACTACAATGCCCAGCACAATTGGAACCGATACCGCGAGGTGGAGGAAATCCGTAAAGCTGGGCCCAGTTCGGATTGGAGGCTGCAACTCGCCTCCATGAAGCCGGAATCGCTAGTAATGGCACATCAGCTACGGTGCCGTGAATACGTTCCCGGGTCTTGTACACACCGCCCGTCACATCATGGAAGCCGGTAGCACCCGAAGTAT
>JAKZES010000140.1 GCA_022548915.1 Verrucomicrobiaceae bacterium E54 | reverse complement strand
GCGCGTCCATCCGAGGAGCCCGGTGCGGTAGTTCCGCACGCCGGGATCTGCGAGGGGGGCGCCGGGCGACCGGCGTCCCTACCTCAATCTGCAAAAAATTGAAGACATCCCGTCGCCGAGTGAAGTGGCTCAAGCTCGCAGGATCCGCCTTCGGGGCATATCTTCTCCTACCCCTAGTGGTCTTCGATTTCTCGAGTATCGCGATGCCTTACGACGAAGATAATCATGCTGGACGAAGTGTAGCTATCGGACCAAGACCACGATTGTGGGTTCCAGTTACGGCTAGGGACATCGACATCCCAGGAGGAGTTGATTACAGTCCAGACGGGTGGACCTTCCGACTTTGGAAGCCAGTTTGCGTTGCTTTCTGCAAAGCCAAGGGTTATTCGCTACCTGCTGAATGGCGATGACTTCGGCATCAACCCATGGATAAAAAAGAAGCAGAACAAGCCGGCGCATACAACCCCTGACCCGCCCTGAGTTCCATGATCACTGGCAGCACAAACCTCAACCCGCAGTCGAAGGCGCGCCCTCGGTCAGGGGTGCATGGCCTTTGACGTTGGCGAAAAAAATTGCGCTTAACAACTAAAACTCAGAAAAGTTCGCTCTGTGGCACGTAGATAAAGTAATGAATTCAGATATTGCCTTTATCATTCTGAACTCGTTCGGAGGGCTCATGCTTGCATTTGCGGTGTTAAGATTAATCGCAACAATTCGGGCATATCGTGGCATCCAGCGATGCCCGTTTGGCCGCGCGTTTTTTTTGAGCGTTCGCAGTGCAAGGGGGCTACTTAATGTGGTCTTTATCCCGGCAACAATAACTACAGCAATTTTGCATCAAGTGTCGCCGGGGGTTTTCCTTCCGATGCCTTTGTGGTTCGGATTTGGCCTTTCAGGAATTGCGCTAAGCTCCTCCATACTCCCGCCATCCCTACTTGTGCTCGGATGCTCGTGCCCATCGACGCTCGGATTTACTTCGGCAGTATTTCAGGGTTTTATTCCCTTGCGCATCCTGCACCTACTGCGTCAATCCGGTAGCGATGAAGTGACTCGAAATGACCTCAGGGACGGCTCTAATCGTGTATTTACTGATTGGCGCGGGGCAGTCGTCCATGCTGTTGGCTTTGTGCCAGTTATTGTGATTGATCTACGAAGTTACACTGGACCTGTTCATTTTGAATTGAATCACCTTTTCGAGACGGGAGCCTGCAAGCGAACGTTTTTCATTGTCGATGAAGAGTCGATTTCGCGGCTTTGGTCCTTGACGCCGACAGAATTCAAGCGCGACCTATGTGTTTTGGACGCTGACACATTT
The DNA here is from genome assembly GCA_022548915.1 of Verrucomicrobiaceae bacterium E54. GTDB lineage: Bacteria > Verrucomicrobiota > Verrucomicrobiia > Verrucomicrobiales > Akkermansiaceae > Haloferula. Next base: position 303 of record JAKZES010000140.1, on the reverse strand, counting down.
GTGTATGGCATTCGAAAAATTGGTTTAGGTGCGTTCAAACATGCTGAAACGGACCTTTATAACCGCATCAGAAGATCATTACACTTATAACCGCCAACAAGTCGCGGCAGAGCAACCCCTACCAGCCGACCAGTTCCGACGATTTTTCGTAGTCCCAGCTTGAACCCCGTGATCGACGCTCGCCCCCGCTGGTAGGGGTGCCTGCGCTTGACGTTGTGCGCCGAGCGAAGCAAGGCGCTTCTTATATGGAGAATGACCAGATATGACAAAACCTAGCCAGTAGTCATTACCGAGTGTTGCAGA
>JAKZES010000013.1 GCA_022548915.1 Verrucomicrobiaceae bacterium E54 | reverse complement strand
CCGTCGAGGCCGACGACGATAAGGTCGCCTGACGCCTGAAGCGCCCGCCCCCGCCCTGGCTACCGGGGCGAGGGGTCGGATTTAGGACGCTTACGGTCTATTTCCACTTTTCAAGTAAGAATTCAAGAACTGCGGCTTCAGGAGATTTCCGACCCGGTATCTTCTCAATCGTATTGTTCCCGGTGCCATACAAATGGCACTCGATGCCATGCTTGTCACAAGCCTCCTTGAGCATTTTCGCGCACTCCGGAGGGTGCATCCTGTCGTCCGTGCTGTTCTCGTGGTAGATGAAGGTCGGTGGGCCGCCTCTCTTGATGTGGGGGATGATCATCCGCTCGGTCATCATCGGTTGATTGAAGGCCACCAAGGAATGCACTTTTCTGGTAGAGAAGGCAATCCGCTGCGAGATGGCGGCCCCGGCAGACGCTCCGGCGAAAGAGATGCGTTTCGGGTCGATGTTCCATTCGTCCGCATGCTCCAGGATAAAATCCAGCGCATCATCACAGTGCCTGAAGATCTCCTCATAGTCGTTGCCGGTGTGCTGCAGGAACGGGTAGTTCACCGAAATGCACGATGCTCCGCTGTCCAGATAATCCCTGATTCGGATATGGGCGTGGATCATGTCCTTGTCACCGAACTTGAAGCCTCCTCCGTGGAAGTACACCAAGACGGGCGTCGGGGTTTTGGATTTCGCCTTCCAAAGATCAAGCCGGTTCCTCTCGTGCTTCCCGTAGACGATTTCGGACTCGGTCGCTTCGATCTGGTTCGCCCTCTGGTTCTCGAGGCGCTCCTTCCAACGCTCGATCTGCTCCGGACTGAGTTGTGGTCTCTGTCCATAGGCAATGCTTGAAAGGCACAGGATCAGCAGTGCTCCAAGAGTCAGTGTCTTCATGATCGCATCTTCAGTGGTTGGGGATTGCTGCCTAGATTCGGCTCACCAATCGGGACGTTGGCCAGTGGCGCATTCTCTTCGGCGCGAAATAAACCCGGGGAAATCGAGGAAGTTGCGCACTATTCTCAAAAAACGGGTTCCCGCAGCAGGACCTCTTGTCATTCTCTCTTCTTGCGAGTGACTGCGAACGGGCTCTGATCCGCGCTCACCCCATCGGGCAGCGGGAGCTTGAAGAAATGATGGTAGAAGAAGTGCTCCTGAATGTTCCCGGAACCGTCGGGGAGACCAGGAGGATCGAGTTCCCCAGCCCAGGTCGTTGCCCCGTCCAGGAGGCGCTTTGCGATCTCGGGGTGCTCCTTGATGAGATTGTTCCTCTCCCCCGGATCCTCGGCGAGGTTGAAGAGAAACATCCCCCGGTTTCCGAGCTTGAGAAGTTTCCAGTCGCCTTCGCGCACCGCGGATTGCTCCCAGAAACGCCAGTAGAGCGCACGGTCCGGCAACGGCTTCTTCTCGGCCAGCATCGGGAGGAGGTCAAGCCCGTCAAGCGAGGCCGGACGGTCGAGCCCGGCCATGGCGCAGGCGGTGGCGGCGACGTCAAGGGAGGTGACCGGTGTCTTGCAAACTTGTCCGCCCGGGATGGTTCCCTTCCAGCGCGCGAGGAAGGGAACGCGGATGCCCCCCTCGGCGAGCATGCCTTTCTCCCCGTTGAGCGGAGTGTTCTTCGAGCCATCCCAGGCACCTCCCTCGATCTTGAGGCTCTTGTCCTCCATGTGGAGCTTGAGCGGGGCGCCGTTGTCGCCGATGAAGAAGATCAGGGTGTTGTCGTCGATGCCGTGATGCTCGAGGCGATCCATGATGCGCCCCACGCCGTCGTCCACGGCCGAAATCATCGCGAGAGCGTAACGCCGCCGCTCGGGCATCTCGCCGGGGAAGCGGTCGAGGTATTTCTTCGAAGAAGCCAGAGGGACATGCGGGGCGTAGTAGGCCAGGTAGAGAAAGAAAGGCTTTTCGTGGTGGTGTTCGATGAACTGCACCGCGGCATCGGACTGGCGGTCGAGGCGGTCCCCGGTGGTGCGGATCCGTCGCAGCTTGTCGAACCGATTTCCCTTCAGATCGTAGGTGGCCGAGTAGCTGTTGGTGTAGCCGTAGAAGGTTTCCTGGAAGCCGCGGCCGCGGGGGTGGAAGCGCTCTTTCGGTTTGCCGCCGTTGTCGAGATGCCACTTGCCCACCATGCCGGTGACGTATCCGGCCTCGGCGAGGCGATCGGCGATGGTCACTTCCTCCGCCGGCAGAGGCCCCATCCCGTTTTCGCCGAAACGGAAACGGTTCTGGTCGCGCCCCGTCAGCAGCCCCCCTCGCGAAGGGCAGCATTGCGGAGCCGTGACATAGCCATCGGTGAAGCGAACTCCCTCGGCCGCGAGACGGTCGAGGTGCGGCGTCTTCACGTCCGGCTCGGTCCCGACGCAGGACAGATCGGCGTAGCCGTGGTCGTCGGTGAAGATGACGATGAGGTTGGGAGGTTCCTCGTCGGCGTGGACGGCACCGAAGTGGACGGCAGGGAGAAGGGCGGCGGAAAGTAGGCTTCGAAGCGGATTCATTGGTGAAAGGTCATGAGTTGTCGTTCTGATTTCTCCTCATTGAAAGGTCAACGAGACACCTTGCTCCTGAGTGTATGCGTTCCGGCGTAGGCCCGGTAGACGGCGTGTCCGTTCTCCATTCTCTGGAAGATCAAACGGTCCGGATCTTCTGAAATGGAGACGGAGTCCGGGCCCTCGGCTGGAAGCTGAATGGTAGCGGAGGTATTGGGCGGCACCACGACGGTCAGAATCACTGCGTCGCCCTCCTTGCGCCATCCACTGGCGGCTTTTCCGTAAGGGGTGTCGAGTTCGGCACGGGCGAACTCCAGCTGCGGCGCGATGAGCGGCCGCACGAAGAAGTGCTTGTAGCCGGGCTGCCCGGGATCTGGGGCCAGCCCGGCCAAACGCTCATACATCCACCGGCCCACGGCCCCGTAGGCGTAGTGATTGAACGAGTTCATCCTCGCGTCGCCAAAACCGTCCTTGTGCGAGTAGCTGTTCCACCGTTCCCACATGGTGGTGGCGCCCTGATTGATCGAGAAGAACCAGGACGGATAGCTTTCCTTGAACAGGATCGACAAGGCAAGCTCCGGACGTCCGTTCGCATCCAGCACGCGATTCAGGTGGGGCGTGCCCAGAAATCCGGTTCGCAGGTGACCTCCCGCTTCCGCCACCAGACGTTCCAGATGACCCACTGCCTTGGGTCTCAGTTCTTCGGGAATCAAATCAAAAGCCAGGGCCAGCACATAGGCCGTTTGCGTCTCCCTGGTGTTCCTGAGGCTGCCGTCCTGGTCAAAGTAGTGTGCCACAAAGGCTTCCCGGACCCGCTCCGCTTCCTGCGCGTAGCGCTTTCCCGAGGGCTTGCCCAGAATCCCGGCTGAATCCGCGAGGATGCGCAGGTTGTTCGCGTAGAAGGCATTCCCCAGATAGTCCGGCGTGGTGTCGCCCTTGTTGTTCTCGGTGTTGATCGCATTCGGCTGCAGCCAATCGCCGTAGGTCGTCACATCGCCGACACGTCCGCCTTTCGTCCGCTTCCGATACCAGCCGACGAGATTCTCCATCATCTCGAAATTGTCGGCCAAGATCTCGCGGTCACCGGTTCGAACATAGGCCGCCCACGGAACAATCGTCGCCGCGTCCTGCCAACCGACGGAACTGTCCAGGGTATGAACCGCCGGAATCACATTCGGAATGTGTCCGTCCGGTCGTTGTTCCTCCCGCATGGAGCGAAGCCAGCTTTTGAAGAACGCATGGCAGTCGTAGTTGAACATCGCCGTTGCAGCGAAGGCTTGCGCATCCCCCGTCCAGCCCAACCGCTCATCCCGCTGCGGGCAGTCCGTGGGAATCTCAAGGAAGTTGCCGCGCTGCCCCCAGACGATGTTCTGCTGCAGCCGATTCAGCTTCGCGTGCGACGACTCGAAGGTGCCGGTCCGACGGAGACCGGAGTAGAGGACAACACCTTCGACCCAATCCTTGCCTGGCTGCGCACCCTCGGGCAGGCCGCTCAATTCCACGTAACGAAAGCCGTGAAATGTGAACGTGGGCTCCCAATCGATATTGCCTGTTTCACTTGCAAAGTAATAATCCTGGGAATGGGCCGTGCGGTAGCTTTCGGTGTAGAGCGTTCCGTCTTGATTGAGCATCTCGGCAAAGCGCACGGTCAAAACACCACCCTTCTCGACCGGAACCCGCAGACGAGGCCAGCCCACCATGTTCTGGCCCAGATCAAAGACAAAGCGCCCGGGAACCGGCTCGGTGATCGCCTGCGGAGTCAATCGCGCACCCACGCGCACCGGAGTATGGGCTTTGGGCACCAGCCGCACCTCATCCAAATCCCGAGTCACCACGGGGCGCCAGTCGCCAAGGGGAATCCGTGCGTCATACCCCTCGCCATCGTAAATGCTCGAGGTGACGATGGGACCCTCATAAGTGCCCTGCCAGCTCTCATCACTGACCACCCGTTCCTTGGAGCCATCCGCATACTCAATCTCCAACTGGAGCAAGAGTTCGGGGAACTTCCCGTAGTGTGTGTCAGTGGAGCCTCCCCAGCCCATGCGTCCCGCATACCATCCGGTTCCCAAAAGCGATTGCACCAGGTTCGACCCGCCCGCGAGCCGGTCGGTCACATCGTAGGCAAGGGTCGGGATCCGCTTGTGATACGGCGTCCAGCCAGGCGCGAAATAATCCTCGCCAACCCGCTCACCATTGATCCGGATCTCATAGAGGCCCCTTGCGGTCACGTAGAGCCGGGCTTGAGCCACTTCCCGGCTGATATTGAAGGCGCGCTGCAGGTAGGCCACGCGTTCCGCCGGAAGTGATTTCGCGGAGATCGTCTGGATCTGATTCTCACTGACAATCCGCGTCAAAGCCTTGCCATCCGCGGAGTAGGCCAGGAACAGCTCCTTGATCTCCCCCTCGGCAGGATCACCGCCGAGTGCTTGGTTCGTTGCCTCCACACGGAGCATGCCTTTCTTGACGCGCTTCCTCAGAAGCTTGGTCACGTCCCTTTTCAGTTGCGGGTTCAGCTTCGAGCGATAGACCGCACGATGCAGGACGAAACCTTTTTTTGACGACGATTCAACGGGCGGACGAATCCACTTGGCGTGCCAGTCCGCAGACGAAAGCAGGCCCATCTCGAATATAGCCGGCTCACTCCACTCGGACACCTCACCATCCTGATCACGATAGCGAACCTGCCAGACCGCCTGCTGGCGCGACTTCAGCTCCTCGCTCCCATAAGGCACGAGAACGGATTGATCCGACTCGACCCATCCGCTGTCCCAAGAGACATCGCCCTTCACCTGCAATTGGTAGGCACGTTGTTGAATCACACCGTCCGCCAGTTTCCATGAGAAGGTCGGCGTGGCATCGTGAAAACCGATCGGATTGGTAAAGCCCTCACATACTTTCAGGTCATGTGGTTTTGCCTGCACGCTTTGGAGAAGGAGTCCCGTCGCCAGGACCCGGGCGATCCTGAGAGGCGCTTTCTGATTCATTGGATTCATGGTTCCGAACGGGCGGGCAGCACTCCTTGGGAGCTGCCATTGGATCAATGGCCCCATGTTGTGCTGCCCACTTGCTGGCCTATTTTCCAAGGTCTTTCTTGATGTCTTTCGCGTACTCCGGGCGATCCTTCCATTCCTCGAAGAATGGCTCGTAGCGGTCGTCATCGACCCATTTGTGGCGTTGGGCATAGGTGTCGAGGGGCAGCACCCTGCCTTCCGGATAGTCCCGGCCTTCGATGCTGGCATCAACGGTGTCACTCCATTCCAGATAGCGCGCCTTCATCTGCTCGAACCGTTCGGGATGTGCTTTGGCGATGTTGTTCGCCTCCGACGGGTCCTCCCTCAGGTTGAAAAGCTCGAACTCCTCCCGATTCAGCTTGGTGGTATGCAGCTTCATGTCGTTGTCAATCAACGCGCACTGACTTCCATGCCTGAAAAAGATCGGGATCTCCCGCTTCTCCTGCTTTCCCTTGAAAAGCGGGTACAGGCTGATGCCGTCGATCGGCTTCACGAAGACTGTATCCGGCAGGTCCAGGATATCCGCGATGGTCGGGAAGATATCCATCGTGCTCGCCGGGTAATCCGTAGTGCGCGGCTTGATGACTGCCGGCCATTCGACAATTCCCGGAACGCGTATCCCTCCTTCCCAGGTGCTACCCTTGTATCCTCTCAGTCCCCCTACTGTATCAGGCTTGATGTTGCCGAGCCCACCATTGTCGCTATTGAACCAGACCAGGGTGTTCTCCGCGACTCCCAGCTCACGCAACCCTGCGCGTAGCCCCCCGACCGCGCGGTCAAAGGCAACCAACTCGCCGTAGTGGTTCTTGCTCCTCTCACTCAGACTTGCGAAGGCTGCCTTGTCTTCCTCGCTTGCGACAGATGGCGAATGAGGTGAGCCATCCCAAATGACCGCCAAGAAGGGTTCGCCGTCCTTCACCGCATTCTTCATGAACTCCAGAGCCGCATCGACGATGATGCCCGAACTGTCCCCCTTGAGCTCAACAAACTCGCCCTTGCGGCTCATGATTGGATCCCGGTCAAAATAGTTGGTCACAGACAGCCATTCCTCAAAGCCGAATGCGCCCGGATTGTGTTTATCGTCAGGGAACAACGGGACTCCCGGACCTATCGTGCCATTCAAGTGCCATTTGCCGAAATGTCCTGTGGTGTAGCCATCACCCTGAAGTGCCTGTGCCACTGTCTTCTCCTGCAATCGCAGAGCGAAACCGTGCGCCTGTGCGCCTGTCCGATTCGCGTTCCGGCCCGTCATCACGCTCGCCCGTGTCGGCGAGCAACTCGGCGAGGCTGCGTAGAAGCGGTCAAAGCGCAGACCACCTGCTGCCATCGCGTCGAGATTCGGGGTCTTCAGCACCGGATGGTTGTAGTATCCCGTCTGTCCCCACCCCTGGTCATCGGTCATGATCAGCACGATGTTCGGCTTGCCCGCTGTCTTGGTGTCCGCTCTGAGGCTGGCCAGCCCCAAAAGATGGGTGAAGGCAATGAGTGACAGGAGCAATAGAGGGACCTTTGGTGTGCTCATTTGTGTAGGTTGATTGAGGTAAGTATTAGAAATCAAAGATCCCTACTTCGCCTTTGGCGATCTTGATCTCTTGAACTTGGTCGCCGATTTGGAGTCGGGCGGCATTGCCTTTGAGAGATTTGACGGTGACTCTCTTCGCCTTTCCACTCTCCCAGTTCGCACCTACTTCGAAACCACCACGTGCTTTCATGCCAGTGAATGAACCCTCGGACCATTCCTTCGGAATGGCCGGCAGGATGTGAATGAGAAAGTTGAAGTCCTCGAATCCCAGCGGCCCCTCATCAGGCAGGTCCTGCAGCACATGGCTCTGTAGGAGCATTTCCGCGATCCCTGAAGTCCCCCCGAAATTGGCGTCAATTTGAAAGGGGGCATGCTTGCCCCAGAGGTTGTCATAGACCCGGTCCGAAAGGAGATTGTCGAGCAGAACCAGGCTCCGGTCGCCGTCGTGGGTGCGCGCCCAGGAGTTCAAGCGATGCGCCAGTGCCCAGCCCCTGCTCTTGTCACCACGCAAGTTCAGGGTGGTCTGGGCAGCTTGAATCCATTCCGGCTTTTGTGAAATGATCGTGCCCGGAACCAGGCCAACCAATTGGCTGATGTGACGGTGACTTCCACCATGGTAAGCCTTCTCTTCGCGAAACTCCATGAGGTAGGCGCCCAGCGGGTCACTCCCGATCATGACCGGGTCAAGACGCGGCAAATGGTCGCGCATGGTATCCAGGAGGGGTTCATCTTTTCCGAGGATCCGGGCTGCGGTCAGGGTCATCAAGTGCCCCTCGTAGACCATCTGCTGATCATAGGCGGTTCCTTTCGCCACCTTGACTCCCTCGGGACTTTTGTTCTCCGGGGAGTAGGAAGGCACTGCCAGAATCTTGCCGTCCTCCTGCTCCTGCATGACTTGAACGAGGAAGCGGCTGGATTTGTAAAGCAGGGGCCAGATCTCTTCAAGGATCTCGGTGTCTCCGGTGAATAGATACCAGTCCCAGAGAGGAAGGAGCGTAAATGGCCCGCCGCCGATGCCTCCTTTGGAGGTTATCTCCGCGGCATCGTAGGCGTGGTTGGAGTGTCCCACTGTCCACACATCATCGACCTCCTTGCCCAATTCATCCTTAGCATACAGTTTTGCCAAGTACTGATGCCGTGGATACATCGCTTGAAGCTGGTCCAGATAGGGCCCGATCATCTCGGTCAGATTCGTGCTGAAAGTCGGCCAGTAATTCATCTGGAAGTTGATATTCAGCCAATACCCTCCCGTCCATGGGGCGCTTTCCTTCCAGCTCCAGGTTCCCTGTAGACCTGCCGGCAAGGTTCCTGGGCGCGACGATGCTGCCATGAGGTAGCGACCGTATTGAAAAAACAACTCCTCCAAGTAGCGGGCATGGGCCGGGTTCTCAATCTTGTCACTCTTGTAATTGCCGCGTACTTCCGCGATCGGGATTTCAGGGAGCACGCCCCCCAGATCGATGGAGCAGCGCTCCATAATGGGCTGAAAATCGGCCAAATGTTCTTGTTTGATGGATTCCCATCCCTTCGCCCGCGCCTGGGTCAAGCGTTCCTTGATTGCTTCGACCGGCAGTGGGTTGCCCTCAAGTTTCTTTCCCTTGTCCTCGAATTCCGGTGGCGTTGCTGCGCTGTCTGAATAGCCGTAAAAATGGGTGGAGGTCAGGTAAACCTCTGGCTTGTTCTGATAGTTGGTTCCAATCGTCAGACAGACCGTTGCCGCGTTGGCTCCTGTGACCTCGACAATGCCTTCATTGCCCGACTGCGACACCTTGATATCGCCCTCATCGACTTCTACCGCGATGCGCGCCTGATACTTCGTCTTCAGGACTTCCGTCATGCCAGTGAGCACGATCACGTCACCCTCGATATCCGCTTGAACCGTTCTGCGGGGCTCGGGATAGGAATGCCTTGCCCTGAGGCGAAAGGACACCATTCCATTCTTGTCCGCGCTGATTCGGGCGGAGAACACATTGGCCGGGTAGCTCGTCAATTGCTCCCGCGTGAAGGTGACTCCATCGGCCACATAAGTGGTTGTGCCGAGGCCTCGCATGATATCCAACTGTCTTGAATAATCAGAAACGGATTCATGCTCATGTTCGGTTTCGAAATACAACTCCACTGCGCTGGAGAGCCCGATACGATGCCGCTTCCGCCTCTTCTCCCAGGAGTTCGCATAAATCGTAGGATCAGTCACCTGCCAGAGCTCCTTCTCAACACCGCCGAAAAAACTTACTCCCATGTAGCCGTTGCCCAAAGGAAAAGAGGCATTTTCCCATCCTTGAAGGTCAAGCGCCGCGGGCGCTTCATCCATCAGAATATAGTCCTTGGCTCCAGACGGAATCGCTGAAGTCAGGAGAATTGTAATAATGGGGATGGATAGTAGTGTCTGAATGAATGATCTGATCATTGTCTGCGAAATGATGGGACATCGATTCTGGTATGGTCCGTGTTCAGGGCCGTATTGGATGTGGCTGGCTGCCCAATCATGGATGAAGCAAGGCAGCGGAGGGGCATTCGTCAGTCTGCGCGCCCTACTCAGGCTTTGAGGCTTGCCCAAGTTCTGTAAGCGTCGCAAACGGAAGAGCGAGGCAGGGATTCACCCGACCTTGCAGTCATGGGTTTGCCGGTATGCGTCACGAGAATTGGGGATGAATGAACATTCCCTTGGCACGTTCACCCATTAGAGATTGTAAAACTCTTCCCAGCCTTTCCGTGGAGGCGGATCGAGCAGGGCGTTGGCCTTGGCGTTGTCGGTAATTTGCTTCTTCACCGGATCGAAGGTAAATGTGCCGCCAAGACGCTGGGAAATCATTCCGAGGTTGAAAACCTGGCAAAGCGGGCCAGAAACGCGGAAATCGGAACGAGCCTTTTCTTCTCCCTTGATGGAGAGAAGGAAGTTCTCGAAGTGGCCCGAAGCCTTTGTGGTGAACTTGGGCAGGCTGGTGCGCAAATCGAGATGTTTTTCCTTGGGGACGATGTAAAGCGGACTTGATTTGGCACCTGCCATGAACGTGAGTTCCTTTCCGTGAAGGATCTTCCCCTCACTCGGCATTTTCAACGGCCCACGTGATCCATCGCCTGCAAGTGGTCCGAGCTCCTCGGGCAGCTCAGGGTGGTTGCCGACACCGTCGTGCCATGTGACGACGCACGGTGGCATCTCCTTGCGCCCGGGAAAGTCAAAGCGGATGGTGGAAGCCTGCGGGAAAACGAACTTGTTGTGGCCCTTCAGCATGACGGCCTCGACCGAAGTTGGCAGGCCCAGCTCGAGGAATTCGTGACAGCTGTCCAGAATGTGTGGCCCCCAATCGCCGAAGGCGCCTGATCCGTATTCAAACCACGAACGCCAATTCTTCGGATGCAGTTCCTTGCTCATCGGGTTGACGGCCGCGTAGTCATACCAGACATCAAGATTCATGCCCTCGGGGACCGGATCTTCCGGATAGCCGGTGCAATCCTGCCCCCAGCCATGCCAACGGCGCCCGGAATTCATGGTGGCATCAATGCGGGTGATATCCTTGATGATTCCAGCCTTCATCCACTCCTGAAACTGGAAGTAGCTTCCTCCGGAGTGCCCCTGGTTGCCCATCTGAGTCACGACTCCTGAGCGCTTTGCCATGTCCATCAGACGCTCGCACTGTCCAAAGGTGTGGGCGAGCGGCTTTTGAACGTAAATCGATTTTCCCTGGGACATGGCAAGCATTGCCGCGCTGAAGTGGGAGTGATCCGGAGTTGCAATGAGGACAGCGTCAAATTCATCCGCCATCTCATCGAACATTTTGCGGAAATCGGTGAATGTTTTGGCATTCGGACAGGCTTCCTGGGCCTTTCTGGTGTGCTTGCCATTCAAGTCCACATCGCATAGCGCAACGATGTTGACCATTCCGGTGCTCAACAAGCCGGAGATATTGCTACCTCCCTGGTTACCGATACCGATCGCCGCGAGGTTGATCTTTTCGCTCGGTGGCAAGTGGCCCGACCCCGATTTTTTTCCCAACGCCAGATGCGCTGGAAGAATTGTCAGCGCGCCGAACGCGGTGGAGGTCTTGATGAAGCTCCGGCGGGACAGTGTTACTTTGGATCTTGTTCTCATAGTGGATGGCGATGTGATTGAAGTTCAGAGTTCCTTGACCCGGATATTTCGGAAAAGGACGGTGCCTGCTTTACCGGAATGAATCTGGAGTCCGAAGAAGCCCTTTATGTAATCATCAGTCTTCCAGTGGGCCGCGGGCACCCCGTTGATCCAGGTTTTGACGGTATCCCCCTGTGCCATCACCGTGACGCGGTTCCATCCGTCGGGAACGATGGCCTTCCGGGCCGGTTTGTGTGCGTCGAGGACGAGTGGATAATGCCAACCTCCGGCTTTCTCCCCGTAGATTCCTCCGGACCACCCTCGTCCCTGGGAAGGGCTTTCCATTTCCACCTGGGGGCCGAAGACAACCGTTTCCCCTTCCTTCTTCCCTGGTTTCGTCTGCGCCCGGATCATCAGGCCGGTATTTCCTTCGACTTGCCACTTCATCTCGACCGTGAAGATGAAGTCCTGATAATCCTGCCGGGTTGTGGAGAGGAAGGCGTTGCGTGATCCCTTGACGCAGGTGCCGGTGATGACTTCCCCGGATGCCTTGAAGGTGTGGTGCCCGCCGAGCACTGTCCAGCCCGACAGGTCTCCATCACCCTTGTACAAGCTCGTGAATCCGGCGCTGAGGTCGGGTTCGGGGTCCGAATTGATCGGAAGCTGCTTGAGCTTTTCAATGCTCGCGGTCGTATCCCTCTTGAATTTGCCTTTAATCCAGTCGAGCTGGTCTGGATCGGTAATGGAGGCGGCCGGCGAGGCCAGGGGAACGGCAAACACAAGACTGAGGAGGAGGACCAGGTTCTTCATGGGTAGGGCTTTCAATTGATGGTGATCCACGGTCTGCGATCGCAATGTCGATGGCATGGCTCATTCAGGAGAATGAGGCTGAAAGGAGCAGTCCAAGTGCGGGTCCGTGATTCTAATCGCGGGATTTGTTCACGTGAAGGGGAGGTCATGAGTTCACAACAAGGGCGTGCATGCCTTCGAGGTAGCCGTAGGGGTTGGGCCCGTGGTGTTGGCAAGTTCTCTTCAGGGCATACCTGACGGCGGCAGCCCAGTCGGCCTCGGCGACGCCGATGAGCAGGGAAGGGGTAGTGATCACGCGAGGCATGGTGAGGGGAAGGTGGCGCATGGCCAGGTGCAGGGTCGCCGCCCACCCCCGGAAAACCCAAAACCCGGAGGTGGACGACTGGTTCTGCAGAAAGGCGGGCATCGATGGCGCGGATGACGTTTTACTCGGAGACTTCCACCCTCACGAAAAGACGGTCGACCGGGGCACCCGTGACCGTGGCGGTCACGGTCGAGATTCCGGGTTCCGGGGTGTCCGTCTGGACGGTGAAACTCACGGTGGTTCCGCCCGCGCTGTCACCGTCGTTGTGGAAGCTGGTGAGATCCGCCGACCAGCGATACGCCGCGGTCAGTTCCGGAGCCGGATTGGGATTCTGCGGATGGGTGAAGGTGAAGGTTCCCCCGCTGACAGCGCCGGTGACCAGCCCGGAGGAAAAGACGCTCGGATCCGTTCCGAAGTAGTTCTCGACGCCGCTGTCGACGCCATCGTCGTCCGGATCGTCGCCGAGTCCTGTCTGTGTACCGACGCCTGGGAAGCCACTGATCCAGGTGGGGAAAGAAACGGCGAACGGTGTCTCGTTGCCGGTGTAAAGCCTGACGTTGGAGTAGCCCAGCGCGTTGGGCGAGTTGCCACCGCCGGCGTAACGTACGACGTCAATATTGTTGGCGATGCCACCGAAGCCCGCGGCATCGGTGTAGGACTTGATGGGTGTGTTTGCTGATTCCAGGGCAGCGAGATCGGGATTGATGTACAAGAAGACCTGTTCGGCCAGCTGATCGATGCGGAAAACAACAGTAAGATCCGGGTTTTGCGAGGTGTCGAGTGTGGGACCGGTCAGGAAACCTGATGCGTTCCAGGTCGTGTTGCCGCCGCCGGATTCGCCCAAACCGGCGATTTGATTGCCACTGCTGCTGAGGATCTGGAAAAGATCGAACCCGTTCTGATCGATGATCGTGTCGTAATTCGTGTCGATGGTGGCAGTCACATACGCCGATTCCTCACCCGAGATCGGCGTTGTCAGATCAATGAAGGTATGCGTGGTCGTCGAGGCGGTGGGCGGGCTGGTGATGAAATCCCCCTGCACGTTGCCGTCGCCGCCACCCTGGTCGGCGGGCATCGCTTCGATCACATTGTCGGGGCTGTCGAGGATGCGGATGAAGTCGACGTCGGTTTCGAAATACCCGGAACTGGGCTGGAAGCGGATCTGCTGCACCTGAGCGCCCGGCGCGATCGGGATGGTGATCGTTCGCTCTGTGTTGTCATGGGTGACTGCGAAAGGAGTCGATTGCCCGAGAAGCCAGTCGCTGTCCCCGGGGAACTTCCACCAGATCCTTCCGTCGCCCCAACTGCGGGAAGTCATTCTCACCTCCACCTTGGCCGGAATCGCCTTGCTCGAAAGGTTGGCCGGGCTGTCGAGTGCGGGCAGGTAGCTGTTGGAGAGCATGCGGATCGGCCCGCCTTCGTCAAACACCCGGACGCCGTAGTTGGGCGTCCACCCATCGAAGGCCGGCGGGATGTAGTTGGGATTGGCATTGGGGATGAGGGCGTCCATATCGATGAGGTGTTGTTCGATGAGGGCGTCGAGCTGGGCCACCAGTGCCGGATTGTCCGCCGCCAGGTTGTCTTCCTCTCCGGGGTCCAGCGCGATGTTGTAGAGTTCGTAACGGTGGTTGCCCTGGCCGCCATTGCCGTTGAAGAAACGGAGCAGCTTCATGTCGCCCTGCCGCACCCAAACCGCCGGGAAGGTGCCCGTGGGATCGGCGATCTGGCTGAACATGTTGTAGACCGTGTTGTTGTTGGCCGGCGGCTGCCCGAGAAGCGAGGGGACCAGTGTGATGGAGTCCACCGGATAACCGTCGTAGGGCTCGATATCGAGCATATCGAGAATGGTGGAGTAGATGGACATGTTGTTGACATTGTCCGTGCTCTCGGTGCCGCCGCTGACGACTCCCGGCCAGTTGACGATGAGCGGCACGCGTGTGCCGCCGTCCCAAACGGTGGCCTTGGCCCCGCGGGCGGGGAAGTTGTCAGTGGCCAGGGTGCCGTCGGGCGATATCCATTGATACATCATGCCGCCGTTGTCGCTGGTGAAGAAGATGATGGTGTCGTCGGTCAGTCCCAGGGCTTCCAGCTTGTCGAGGATGACGCCGATGCCATCGTCCATCACCTCGACCATGGCAGCCATGGTCGCACTTCTCTGGCGCCCGTCGTCGCTGGACTGGCCGACGTACTTGGCCCGGACGTCGGCCTTGGCCTGAAAGGGGGTGTGGACGTCATACCACCACATGTTCATGAGGAAGGGCCGGTTGCGGTGGTCCTCGATGTAGTCGGCGGCCCAGGCGGCGAGGACATCATTGACGTGCTTCCCGCTGCCGACGGGTGAGCCGTCCGGCAATGTGGCGGGAATGTTCGAATCATTGTCGAAGGGCGAAAAATAGCCTCCCGGGGGACCAGGGTGCTGGCGTCCGCCGATCACAAAGTCAAAGCCCTGGTTGTCCGGGATGTATTCATCCCGACCCAGGTGCCACTTGCCGATGAAGGCGGTCGAGTAGCCTTCCTTTCTCAGGAGCTCGGCATAAGTGACATAGGCGTTTGGCAGCCGGCTGCGGGTGCCTGCGCCAGCCGAGGGCAGGTCCGAAGCGGCACCGGTTTGGACGGCGGGGTCCAGAATCTCATTCGCGACATGTCCCGCCGCGCCATTGTAGCGCAAGCGCCCCGGATAGAGCCCGGTCAGGAGGGCGCCGCGCGTGGGCGAGCAGAGCGGATGCGCTGAGTGCGCGTTCGAATAATTGACTCCAGCATCCGCGAGGCGCTCGACGTTCGGGGTCTGGTAGAAGGTGCTGCCATTGACGGAGACGTCGCGCCAGCCGAGGTCGTCGGCCATCATCACGATCACGTTGGGGCGGTTGCCGCTTGCGCCCACCGCGATGCGGCCGAAGCGGATCTCGGCCCCGGTGGACTCTCCCTGGGGCAAATCGATGCGCAGGCGTTTGAGCGTGCCGTTCCAGTCGGGATCCGCACTCATGTCCACCTCGTAGGTCGTGTAACCGGCATCGTTCGGGACGATCGGGAATTCCACCCGGTTGCCGACATAGTCCGGGCTGTCGTCGGTCTGGAAGAACACGGCGCCCGTGGCATTGGCGGAGCCGTTCCGGGCGTGCACAAACACCTTCGAGATCCCGGTCAGGTCGAGGGCCAGATTGTCCGGCGACTCGATCTGCGGGTCGCTGCCCGCGGAGGTGATGACGAAGTCGCCACCGGTGACGCCGCTGCCGGAGACACCGTTGGCAGTCCAGCCTTCCGCGTCACCGTCGATGCTGAAGGTCCAGCGCAGGCAGGAGTCCACGGAAAGGTTCTGGTTGTGGAGGTCTGCCAGCTCCTGGTCGCTCAGCACGGTGTCGTGGATGCGGATGTCATCCATCAGGCCGTCGAATGAAAGCGCGGCGGAGGCGGAAGCAGCCGAGGGAATCCCTGCAAGGAGAGGGGTGGACGAACGGATGTCGCCGACATTGTGGGTGAAGGCGTCGGTCCGACCGGCCACCGCGCTGGCCGCGAGCGCATCCGCACCCCATGGGATGGCCGTCACCTGCAGAAGCCCGTCCTCCGCTGTGCCGGGTGCGGTGGAGGCACGGTAGCGCAAGGCCACGAGATACCATTGCTCCTTGCTGAGCAGGGCGTTCAGCGGATTGGCGGTCGATTTCTTGTGGGTGCCGTCGCCGACAAAGGAACGAAGCCCGCCGTTCTGCGCCTTGAAGTTGAACCCGGTGGACATCGCCGTAAACGCATCACCGTTGCTGCAGTCGAGAATCCGCTCGTCGGTGTCGAAACCATCCGGGGAAAACCGGATCCAGGCGGTGATGGTGAAGGTGTCCGCTGGCAGCAGTGCCGAGTTCGGGCCAAGATCGATATGATCGCCTTCGGTTTCCTCGAAGTCGTGTGCCCCGGCGATCACACCCGCCCGCCCGCGCAACAGCGCACTGGGAGTGCTGCCGTCGATCCCGCCAACGCTGTCGGCAATCGGCAGGTGCTGGAATGTTTCGTCGAGTCGGTAGTGATGCACGACTCCCGCGTTGAGCGGGAGCGAAAGGACCCACAATGCCGCTGAAGTCAGGGTGCCCCTGCACAGGATCGTGGAGCCGGGTGGATTTTTCATGATAAGGCTGCAATCAGGCGGCATGGGGCCATCAATGGCTCGGTCTTGCCTGATGGGTTTTCGAGTAGGTTTTTCTGGATTTGGGCGATAGAGGATTCGGATGGATGGGCAGTCGCACAATGGGTTTGGCCACCGTCCCCGCCGACCGCATTTCCACGGGGAGCACCACAAAAACCCCGCTCCCTGACGAAACAAAGAGCAGGGCTGGAAGATGTTCCTCAAGGGAACGGCTTACCTGCGGCGGCGCAGGGTCAAAACCGAGAGTCCAGCCAGGCCGACCAGCATCGCGCTGGAGGGCTCAGGAATTGCGACCACAAGTGAGAACGAGTTGATTGTATCTGTGGAACCCTCAGATCCAATAGCAATCGTATCGATCGAATTCTCAAGTGTAGCTCCGAGGTTAGTCGCAGTGGCAAAGGCTGTTGAGCTAGCCCCTTGATAGAAGTAAGCATCCCACAGTCCGCTGCCGTCACGGGTATCAAGTTCAATCCTATAGGTCTCGGTGCTTGCAGCGGAAGTCGTGCTACCCTCATTCGAAGCAGTGCCGTCAGTGAACGCCGAACTGGTGGACGCATTGCCGCGCTTAATAAGCCAGGCCACACCAGTCTGAAACAAACGATCTCCTTCAGAGTCATCAGCAAAGCCGAGGCCGCTCCAATCGCCGCCCCCGGATACAGACACGGTTGCATTGAAGGTAAGCGTGTAGACGTATCCATCAACCGGGTTGAATGCCAGTTGACCCTGAGTATCGTCCTCAATTAGGCCAGCTTGGGTAAAGGATGGAGTGTTAATGCCCGTGATGACCCAGTTGGCCGTGGACGTGCCGTGGTCCGCACCGAGGATAATGCCGGTGTTGGCGGTGTCGGGCGCAACCAGGCCCAACGAACCGGTTCCACCATCAAAGGTGTGCTGGTACAAAACAGTTGCAGCTTGCGCTGAACCGACCAGCAGGGCCAGGCCTGAAGCGGCAAGGATGGGGGACAAACAATGCTTTCTCATGAGAGGATTTGTTGAGGACGTTGAAGCTTTCGGTTTTTCCTCAGAATCTGACTGTTCGGAGAACCAAAATGGTTTTCGGTTCAGCCGATCCCGGAGGAATAAGGGATTCGCAGGGGAAGGTCTCGATCAGCGGAAACGTTACACGATTTTTTCGCGGAAATCCGGCGGGGCGGGAAAAACGAGGGTGCTGGGGTGCGGACGGAGATTCTTGATCGGGGGGGGGCGCAACCGCGTCGCCCCTGGCGGTCGGTGAGAATCGCAACGCGAGACTCGAGCAAAATTGGTCGAGGTGGGCCCAAGGGGAGCCAACCTCGTCGTCAGAGAGTTGGTCGATGAGTGAATTTCTCCCATTCGATGGCGTTGCGGGCGGCGGCGGCTCATGGGTGGGTGGAGAATTCTGCGCCGAGTGGATCCCGTGGAGGACGCGGATGAATGTTCCGGTCAGGGCAGACTCACGGCACGGACGAAGTCCTTCGGGCTGCCGGTCAGCGTCATCCTCACCGTGGCGTCGCCATTCGTGTCGGTGGTGACGAAATCACCGCTGGCATCGACATCTCCGGGATCGGTGCCCGGGTTCGCCTGACTGAGCGGGGTGACCAGGGTGCCGGGAGAGAAGTCCAGAGTGGTGGACGATCGGAACTCGAAACTGGCTGCGGCACCTCCGTCGGCAAGCGTCACCTCCCAGATTCCTCCGCCCAGGCTCGAAAATGATGTGATTCTCGGCGACGGGGTCTCGACGGCATCGACGCTGAGCGAGAACGACTGGAACGCGGCGGTCCCCGCGGCAGCGTAAAGCGCGCCAATGCCGACACTCTCAATCTCAACGGCATCGAGATCGCTCACCGTCCTCTCAAGGGAGCCACTCACATAATATTGCGCCGACCAGTTGCCTGCGCCGCCGGTGGTATCCAGAACGAATGTCAGGGTCGTGGGAGCGGTGGTGTCGAAAGTACCGGTCACCTTACCGGCATCTGTAGTACCTCCATTGGGATCGAAGAAAAGCTGTTGGCCACCACTGCCTTGTGTGAGTCCCCAAACACTCAGGCCATCGCCATTACCAAGGGGATCGCCGGTCCAATTGTTGGTTGCGAAGAACCCCGCCGCGTGCCAGCCGAGACCGTTCCCGGTGACTGCATCATTATCAAAGTTGGTCGTTACGGAAAGGGTGTAGATGTAGCCATCTTTAGGCGTGAAAGAGAGCGTAGCACTGTCGCGGATGTTACCCGAGGCAGGGTTCGCGTCATAGGTGCCATCCGCCCGGAACAGGGCGTCCGCGGTCCAAGTCTCACCAGAAACTGTTCCGTACTGGGTGTGCTGCGCACCTGTGGCACCGGAGGTATCCACGGCGACGCCATTCAATGGACCGCTACCGGTGGTGAAATCGTACGAGTAGAGCACGATCTGGGCACTGGCAGGGCCGGCAGGGAGCGCGAGGATGGAGAGTAAAACGAGTGGAATTTCCGATAATTTCATGGGTTGGGATATGATGGTTTAGGGGATCTGACTGTTCGAGAAACCAAAATGGCTCCGACTCCAACCGATCGCGGAGGGATAAGGGTCGTATAGTATTGGGAATAGGTTCCGATCAGCGGAAACGTTACACGATTTCTCCCGGGAACCCGGCGGGGTGCGGGAGCATGGGATGCTCGGCGGGAAAACCCGGAGATTCCGAGGGTTCAGCGCCGCTGCGGCAACGCACCGGGACTTGCTTCCCGGTGGAGGCGGACGCGGTCGAAGCCGGATTGAAACCGGATCTCATCGCGCTCAGTACGGGGTGGGATTTAGGACGCTTACCCCGGACAGAAAAAGGACACGACAGAAGAAGCGGCGATCGTTAAAGGCACTGACTTGAGCGAAGGCAGCAGAGGCATCCTGCCGCTGAGGACCTGGAACCGGCGGCTGGAGGCACGCTTCTACTATGGATTCAGCGGCCGTTCCCTGCCAGATCCAACTTTACGGGGACTGGTGGTTTTCCAGCAATGCTTTCCATGCTGTTATGGATCGCTTCAGGTTGGCGCGCTTGTCACCCTTGACATTATGGCACTGCAGGGTGACGGGGCCGCCGTATCCGATTTTTCGGGCGCTCCGTCAGATTTGCTTGAGTGATTGAGCGCGCATTTTGAGGAAGAGATGCTTGAGATTGGTCATGCCGCAGGCTCGGTGGATCAGGCGTGCAATCTGGTTGTTGAAGGCTTCGATGCGGCCGGAGGTGACGCGGTGCTTGAAGTAGGCGGTGACCTCCTTGAGGTCGCGCATGACCCCTCTGGCGAAGCGGATCATTGGCTCGATGCCGGATGCCAGCACCGCATCATGCCACCGCCGCATTCGCGCGCGGGCGGAGCGGACGCTCGGCGAATGGGTGTAGATTGCACGGAAGTCTTCCTTGAGGATGTAGGCCATCGAGAGCTTCTCGTTGAGCCGCGTGATTTCGAGCAACCGGTCGCGGCCGGATTCGTCGAGGTTCTCGCGGTTCATCATGAGCAGGTAGCGCGAGCCCTTGATGACCTTCTTGCCTTCGGCCTTCGCGCTGCGCCACTCGCTGCGGCGCACCTCGTCGATGGCCGAGTTCAGATTCGCCATGATGTGGAAGCGATCATGGACGATCTCCGCCTTGGGCAACTGCTCGGCAAGCACGGAGCGATAGGCCCCGTTGCGGTCGATGCACACCGCGCGGATCGAGTCCTTCTGCTCCCGGGTAAGGGTGGCGAGGAAGCTCTCCAGGCTTTCCTTCTTCTTGCCCTCGGCCATATGGAGCAGCTCGCCGGTCCGGCCGTTGAGCACGACCGTCACGTAACCGTGGCCCTTGCGGACGGACTTCTCATCGACCAGCAGCACTTCGAGCCCGTCGAGGTCGGGCTCGGGCAGGTCGGCCTCCAGGACGTCGGTCTCGTAGCGACGCACCGTGGATGCGCCGATCTCGAACATCGACGCGACGTCGCTGGCCGGACAGACCGAGGCCCACGCCGCCACCAACCGCATCAAGCGCCACGTCGCATTGCGGGTCGGGTGGACCTCAGGCGGCCGCGGTGTGCTCAGCTCCCCGCATCTCGGACAGCGTCCCTGGACCGCAGGCAGCGTGACCCAGACGGCGGTCTTGTCCGCCACAGGAAGATCAAAGACGCAGATCTCGCCCTCGCGGACCTCGTCGAGGACCACTTCGCACCCGGGGCAGCGAGGTTTGCAGCGGCGGTCCCGACGCATCTTGACTTGCACGCCAATCATTTCGACGAGAATCTTGTCCACGACGCATCCGGTGAATTCATACAAGGCTTTGAGGTTGAGCGATTTCACACTCCCAGCCCACAGCCATTCCCGGGTGCGTCACCTCTTCAGTGCGTCAGCAAATCTGGTGGAGAGCCATTTTTCGAAGGGCGTCCAAAAGTCTTTTCTGGGGAAAGGTTCCTTCGTCCAGTGGCCGGATTAGTGTTGTCCAGTCTTCGCCATCAGTGTCCGCGCCGTTGGTGCTGACTGAAAACAGTCGTGGGGATGCTCTTTCCAGAATGCCTTCCAAATCCTTCTCATCTTCATTGATGAGAAAATGGCACAGGTTGAACATCACTCCAAGGTTGGGGTGGTCTACCTTATCGGCCAGATCGATTGCCTGCGGCATGGTTGCAACGGTGAATCCACGATGGGGATACAGTGCGACACGGACGTTCATCTTTTCCGCGGATTCCGCTGTCTGTCGGATGGATTCGATGAGTTCGGGTGTGATCTGTTCTCTTACGGTCAACTCGATCATCCCTCCGTCTCCGAGTGCCCGGTAACTATCGGGATCAATCGGAGTCTCTTCGGCGGTGAGGTAAACGCTCAATACTTTCAAGCCATTCCTTCGATACGCCTCAACACGCTTCGCAAGCTCCGGGCCTTCCTCGCCAACTTGGCTTATCCCGTCATAACCCAGTTCCTTGAGGAGGAGGGCTTCCTTCTTGTAGCCGAGGGCAGGCACGCCGTTTCTAAATGCATGGAACTCCGGTTGGTGGCTTTCATCCGCGTGTGCGACCAGGCATGCCAGCAAAGACAGGCATATTTTCAGGCAATGGCTTTTCATACGTTTTCCCAGTTTCTTGATGAACGCTTGTAGATGAGACTCTTTGTGAATTCGGCTTGGTTGCCTACGAATGCCTCATGGTCCGGATCCCATTGAACGGATGTGTCGAGACCTATGGCAAGATGACCGAGATGAAGCGCCGTCGCAAGGCGATGCCCGGCTTCAACATGATAAGCCCCCGGTTTGCGCGTTTTCATGCTGTCCAGGAAATCACGGTGTTCAATGGGTGGCAGTGGCCAGAGATTCTTGAACTCTTTGATGCGTAGAATATTCTTGGAGCTGGCCGACCAGGTTCCGTTCCAGCCTTCGCACCGCACCCAACCATCGGTGCCGACAAACTTGATATCAATTCCTCCGTCTTTTACGAACATCTCAACATGGTTCGAATAGCGGTAGTTCAAATTGTAGTCCCCCGGTGTGTTCGAGAGGAATTTTTTCGGATTGGGTATGACGCCACTGCCGGAAACTTCCACCGGACCGCTCGCATCCATGCCTGCACCCACTTGGGCCGTGTCGATCAGATGTGAGCCCCAATCGGTCAGTGAACCGCCCGAGTAGTCCGTAATCGTGCGCCAGACATTCGGCTGAGTCAGCGTGGGGGTATAGGGACGGAATGGAGCAGGCCCCAGCCACAGATTCCAGTCAAGGTCATCGGGAACCGGAGCAGGCGAGTCTTTCAAATGGGGTTTCAGTGTGGGAAGTGAGACGTGGATGGCCTCGAGCTTGCCAATCGCCCCGTCACGCACCCAGCCCGCAAGCCGGTGATATTTGATCAGCGAACGATCCTCGATGCCCCATTGGAACACGGCTTCACGCCTGGCAACTTCCTGGGCCAATTCCCGCCCTTCAGTGATCGTCAGACTCGGCTTCTCGCAAAATACATCCTTGCCGGCTTTCAGGGCGGCCATCGACATCGGTATATGCCAATGATCCGGCGTGGAAATCACCACGGCGTCGATATCCTTTCGGGCAATGAGTTCACGAAAATCCTGATAGACCGAACAGTCGCGGTTCTTGTAGTGCTCATCGACTTTCTTCTTGGCGTTCACCGCAGCAGACTTCCTTGCATCGCAGACCGCCAAGGCCACAGCGTCTTTCTGGTTGAGGAAGGTGCCCAGGTTTCGTCCAGTACCTTGACTCCCCATTCCAATAAAACCCAAGGCGATCTTTTTGGACGGCGCCGTATCCCCAAGGACAGATGAAGGGACAATCGATGGAAATGCCAGTAGCGTGCCTGCGCCACACGCGTTTTTGAGTAGTTTGCGACGTGTGAGTTTCTTTTCCATGTTGAGGCGAGGTAAAGACCAAACAGCCAGCCAAAATGCCAGGATGTCCGGTTGCTTCCAATCATTTACGGATGACAGGTAACAATCACTGCACTCAGGGCACCAGCAGCTTATCGAGCAGGTCTGCGGGAATCTCGTGGCCGGGTTTGAACTCTTCACTGCCGACGTATTGCAGCAGGCTGTGAAGCATCTGGCGCACCTCGGGCTGATCCAGATGGCCCTGCAGATCGGCGGCACAGACGAACAGGCGGCCCTTGCCCACCTTGGTCTCGAACATCAGGCCCAGCTTGTGCAGCCGGCCGATGCTGTCGATGGCTTGCACCAAAGGACGGTAATCCCCGGCGGTTTCGTCGAGGATGATGAAGCGCGACTTGCTGATGATGTACCACCACTGCCAGTTGGTGTGGAACCCGGTGGGGAAATGGCGCAAGGCCGGATGCTCCGGGTCACACAGCATGCCGATGGTCACCGGCGGATCCTCCAGACCGCGCTTGCGCGCGCCCATCATGAACATCGGCGACCAGAAACCGGCCTTGAAGGCGGAGGGCACGCTGTGGGGAAGGGTCTCCGGATCGGGCAGCAGCAGCACCGCACCGCCCTTGGCAAGGTGGGCCTGGGTCCCGGCATCCGCGTAGCTTTTGGCCACCAGGACCCCCTCGGGAACACGGGTGTCGACCGTGGGTGGATAGACCCACAGGGGGTAATTGTTCCTCGACTCGGTGCCCTTGATCTGGAGCCAGAGCGTCAGCTTTTGCGCGGGGCCCTCGGCGGGAACCTTGGCACAGAACAGGTCGATCTCGGTGAGTTCACCCTGGGGCAGTGTCACCGGATCGAAGGCACCTCCGTCGATCTCCTTGCCGGCCTGATCCACCAGCGACCAAGTGACCACCGCGTCCTCCATGTCCTCAGGCCCGTAATGCGAGACCTGCACCCGTCCGCGGATGGGCTCATCCCGGGTCCAGGTATACTGTTTCACCCGCAACAGCGGCACGGTCGGGTTGCAGTAACGGCGGCGCTCTTCCGGGGTGATGATGCCCTTCGAGTCCATGAAGAGGTCGAGCATGCCGACCAGCGCGGTGCCCTGACCGGCGAAGTCCTGTATGTCGAGCAACTGGTAGCCGCCGAGATCGGGGGTGCGCAGCGCGGACTCGATGTCCTCGCGCTTGCAGATCGCAGCCAGAGCACCCGAGGCCCGCTGGAAGTCCCTGGCCTGATCGCCCATGCCGGTCGCCTCGAGCCGTTCCTTGAACAACTCGTAGTTCCAGCCGCGGGTGACTCCGGTGAACTTGGGAATCTCGCTGAAGTCGGGGAACACCTCGTAGACCCCGTTCTCATGGGAAATCATCGGAGCGGGCACCCCGCTGATGGTGTCCGAGTAGCAGACCATGGTGGAGGGCGGCTGATGGTCGATGTGTCCCTTGTAATTCGTGTAGTGGTAGTAGGCACCGCGCAGCGGCAGCGGGTTGCCGCGATCGTCGGTGATGGCCTTGGCGACCCAGAAGTCGTCGCCCTCGGCAAAACTCGGATTCCAGTGCATGTTGTTGGAACCCTGGGCGTAAAGCTTGTCCGGGGCGATGGAGCGGAAGTGGCGCACCAGTTCGAACATGCCCTCGTTGCGGCCCAGTTCGTTGCCGAGGGTGAACATGGTGAAGGAGGGGCTGTTGCCGAAATATTGCAGGATCAACTCGCCTTCCCGCTTGCCGTAATCGTAGAGCGAGACCTTGGCATCCGAGTCGTTGACGGCCAGGTAGTCGATGTTGTACTCGGCGGCATCCGCATTGTCCGGAGCCTTGAAGGCGCTGCGCTTGTTGGGCAGTTCGGGCTGGAGATAAAAACCCAGTTCGTCGGCCGCCTCGAAGGAGGCCATCGGCGGACACCAGGTGTGATAGCGCACGTGGTTGATGCCCCAGTCCTTGAGAATGCCGTAAATCCTGAGCCAGGACTGCATGTCCATCGGGGCGTAGCCGGTGAGCGGGTAAAGGCAGCAGTCGATGCGGCCGCGCAGGAACACCTTCTTGCCGTTCATCAGCAGCAGGTTGCGGTCGCGGGTGAACTCGCGCATGCCGAAGCGCACGGTCTTGCTCTCCACGCTCGCGCCGCGCTTGATCTCAAGTTCGAGTTCCATCAGCGCCGGATTGAACTCGTCCCACAGTGGCATCGTCTTCTCCGGTGTGTAGGTGGAGGTCCATTCGCGACCGTCTTTGTCGACCTTCACCGGGCCGCTCAGTTCATCAAAGGTCTCGGGCTGGTCGACGTTGACACTGCGGCCGCGCACCCGGATTTCCACCTCCGCATCGGCCCCGGTCTGGTTGCCGATCATCACCCTGAGATTGGCCCGGTTGGTTTCGATGTCCGGCAGCACCTTTACCGACTCGATCCACACCCGGTCGGTGGCCCGCAGCTCCATCCGCCCCACCACCCCGTTCCAGTTGGTCTGGGTGCGCTCGTCCACCGCGTGCGAGGGACCGACCGGCGGCATGATGGAGTTGTCGACCAGCAGGGTGATGGTGTTCTTCGCGCCGGGCCGGATGGCCTCGGTGAGCTGGTGGACATGCGGTGCGCTCAGGCTGTCGTCCCAGCCGCAGTAGACTCCGTTGACCCAGACCTGACAATTCTTGGTGCGCTCGAGAAAGAGGGTCACCCGCTTGCCTTCCCAGTCCCCGGGGACGTCCACTTCACGCTGATACCATGCGGCTCCGATCCATTTCCACGGCCGGGCCAGGCGGTCGTCGACGCGCTCGGTGTTGCGGAGGCCCTTCCGGTTTTCGTCCGTCGTGCCGGGCAGGTTCACCGAATCCTCGAGTGCCTTGCCATACCATTTCTGATCGACACCCACCTTGTCGGCATCCAATTGGAAGGACCATCGACCGGAGAGATCCATGGTCTGCGCACCATGACAGAGCACCGTGATGAGGGGGAGGATGAGAAGCAACGGCAGTTTCATGGCGGATGTCCGGGTGATCTGGTTCATGAACAGAACTTGGTCTTTCCTGTTCGTGAAGTCAGGCACAAGGCCGTGGTGGAGTGAGATCGCTTGGCTCTCGCGTCACTCAACTTTTCCATCACGAAGCGCCCACAACCCGGGGGTTGGCTCGGTTTCATGAGGTCGATTCAGGGGGCGGAAGCAACGGTGCCCTTGAGGCGCCCGAAGAGCCTGACTGTCGCGGACTCGGTGGCGTCGGTGATGGTCGCCACGATGTCGATCAGGGCATCGCCTTCGCCATTCGTGCCTCCATCGGTCGCCACGAAACTGACGCTGCCGGAGGCGGTGGGCTCCACAATCGGGTTGGGATCCCCAACCGCGCCGGGTACCGGCACACTGAGCCACGGGGCGACCAGGTCGCCGTCATACTCGAGATTGAGCAGCGACGCCCCGCGGGCGGCCGCGGCCAGGCAGGAGAAGGTCATGACCAGGTCTCCGCCCGCCTCACCGAGCGTCGGAAGCAGGCCCGTCGCGTCGGTCGCCGGGGTGTCCGCACCGAGGAGGAAGGCCACGCCGTCCGGCACCCCGTCTCCATTGGCGTCGCCTTCGAAGGTCTCGCCACCGGTCGCCCACGCATCGAAGCCGACAGCAGGAGCCAAGTCGAAAGTGATGCCTCCAAGAAGGGTGGTCCGGCCAACGCCCGTCAAGCCCCACACCTGCACCTCATCTCCGGCAGTGATGCCGCTGAGATCAAAGGAGTGCCAATCCGGGCTATCGTTCCTGGTCAACGAACTGACCGTGGCCAGGACGGTCGTGCCGTCCGATGCCCGGAGGTCGAAACCGCTGGCCGGATCGCCGGTAATATTGTCGTTCATCAGGGTCATGACCAAGTCGGATGGCACGCCGGAACCAAAGGTGACCGTGGCAATCAGAGAATCTACAGCGGTGATATTTCCTGAACTCGTCCCGCTGACGATCGCCGCAGGGCTCCCATCCACCGGATTGTCGATCGAAGCATAGCCGAATTGGGCCTGGGTCAACCCGCTCGTGACGCCGAGGTAACCCGGCAGAGAGAACAAAGGACCATTGGCACCATTTACCCCGGTGGTGTTCTCTCCGGCCGCGCCGAAAAGGTAATACCCTTCCGTACCGAGAATGTCATCGCCGTCGGGGTCGTAGGTCTTGTCGACACTCGAGGTCCGCCACCCGGTCATGTCGGCTTGCGTTCCAAGATAGCTGGCGGTGGTTTCGGCGAAGTCATCGGAGGAAATGGCGAAAACCTCGCGGACGGGCTCCTGGCCGTCGATGGTCACCCGCATGGTCGCGGCGCTCCCGATTCCGTCGGCGGCATCGGTCAAGGTCACCGTCTGCCATTCAGACCAATTCGAGGTGTTGAAGTTGAGCGTCGCCCCCCCAGCCACGGTCAGTGTCGTGTCTCCCGAGAAGCGAGTGGTCCGCACGGTGACGGTGGTGCCGGGGTCGTGGGACAACCGGACCGTGAAGTCCCCGGTTTGCCCTTCGCCGAAGTTCACCGTATCCGTGCTCAGCAGAACTTCGTAGCTGGTGTAGGTGCCCGCGGGCTCGTTTTCGGACGAAATCGAGTTTTGCACGGCGGTGAGCTGCGACTGCAGGTCGGACAATTGGGACGCATAAGCGGGATTTCCGGACAGATCGGTTGTTTCCTGGATGTCGGTGGCCAGGTTATAGAGGGCACCGTTTCTCAGTTTCCAGTCGCCGCTCAGGATCGTGGCGGGTATCGCGCCGACATTTTCATCGATGGCGTAGTTTCGGGAGAGGCTCGTCGCCTGCCCGGAGAGGATGGGCCACAGGTCCACTCCATCGATCGTGCGATCCTGGGGGGGCGTGCCGCCCGCCAGCCCGACCAGGGTAGGCAGCATGTCAGTCAGGCCGGCGAGTTGACCGGTCACCACCCCGGCCCCGATCTGCGCGGGCCAGCGCATCAGGAAGGGCACGCGCACCCCGCCCTCCAGGCTGGATTGCTTGAAGTCCCGCAGCGGGTAGGCGCTCCCCATGGCATTCTCTTCCAGGTCCAGCCCAAGCCCATTCAGATTCCAGGGGCCGTTGTCCGAGGTGAAAATCACCAGTGTGTTCTGCGCGATGTCGAGGCTGTCCAAGAGGTCGAGTATGCGCCCCGTGCTATGATCGACCTCCTTGATCACATCGTAGTAGTAGCCAAAGCCGCTCGTGTCCTGGAATTTCGGCCATGTCGTCCCATCGGCATTCGTGAACTCACGGTCGGAAGGCACCGTGGGGCGGTGTGTCATCGAATGGGCGAGCATCAGGAAGAAGGGTTTGTTCCCCGCGGCTTTTCGGCCGATGAAGTCAAGCGCCCGCTCGGTGTATTTCCAGGTGAGTTGGGCCTGTTCCGTCGAGGCGGAGACATCGTTATCAAGGATGGTTTCTCCCTCAATCAATTGGAGCGAGGGCATGTCGTTGCTGTAGGGCAAGCCGTAGAATTCCTCAAAGCCATGGCGGGTGGGCATCATCTGGAACGCGAGTGTCTGGGTCGGATTGTAGCCGAGATGCCACTTGCCGACCAAGCCGGTCGTGTAGCCCTGCTCGCGCAGAAGTTCCGGAAGTGTCACCTCGGTGGTATTCAACCCGGTGTTGCTGGTGGGCCAGAAGGCGGCTCTTGTACCATCACTTGGAATGTTGATCCGGGTCCGGTAGCGGCCGGTCATCAGGCAGCCACGCGCGGCGGAACAACTCGGATTGGCATGGAAGGAGGTGAAGCGGATTCCCTCGGTGGCGAGTGAATCGATCCGGGGCGTCAGCAGGCGCGCCAGGTTCGGTTCGGGCATGTTGGTGCCCACGGTCTGAGCGGAGGCGGGCCCGGCGTCCGGGTAGTAATCCGTCGTGCTCGGATAGGTCTGTATGCCCAGGTCATTGTAGCCGACGTCATCCATGAAAATGATGATGATGTTGGGCTTGTCCGGTGGCGGCGGGTCGATGGCCGACAACGCGGGACAGAGGCAAGCGGCTGAGAGGAGGATGAGTCGGGGCAATTTCATGCAAAAGGCAAATTCCTATCAGTCGATGGATCAAAGGCTTCCACAAGTTCCTCAAAACTGAGTTGCTGTTGCCAGGAAATCGCCTTTTCAGGAGCCGGCGGAAAGAACCCTGCGGGCCGGGGTTGGAGGGGGGTGGGCGGAAAGGCCCCACAGACGGCCGCCTTTGCTTGCAGGCTGTCGATGGGACCTCGATTTGGAAATGACGTCCCGGATTAGCTGCGCCTTCTGCGAACCAGAAGACCAAGCATGCTCAGCCCCACCAAGCCAACGGATGACGGTTCGGGAACCACGTCGAAGGTGATGCCCCCAAGAAGGGTGGTACGGATCGTATTGCCAGGGTTGGTCAAGCCCCACACTTGCACCGAATCTCCGGCAGTGATACCGCTGAGATCGAAGGAGTGCCAATCCGGGACATCGGTCTGGGTGAATGAATTGACCGTGGCCAGGACGGTCGTGCCGTCAGACGCCCGGAGGTCGAAACCAAAGGTCGGAGCACCGGTTAAATTGTCGTTCATCAGGGTGATGACCAAGTCGGATGGCACGCCTGAAGTAAAGGTGATCGTGGCAATCAGAGAATCTACAGCGGTGACAGCTCCTGAAGTCGTCCCGCTGACGATATCCGCAGGAGTCCCATCCACCGGATTGTCGATTAACGCATAGCCGAATTGGGCCTGGGTCAACCCACTCGTGACGCCGAGGTAGCTCGGCAGAGAGAACAAGCCACCATTGGCAGCATTTACCCCAGTGGTGTTCTCTCCGGCCGCGCCGAAGAGGTAATACCCGTCCGTGCCGAGGATGTTATCGCCGTCGGGGTCGTAGGTCTTGGCGACACTCGAGGTCCGCCAATCGGTCATGTTGGCCTGCGTGCCGAGGTAGGAGGCAGTCACTGCGGCCTGCGCGGGGACGGCCAGCGCAGCGAGCGCCAGCAGCGTCTGTGTCGGTTTGTTCATTTTCATTTTGGCTGTGATCGACTGGGGGAACCGTTTTGACGGCAACCATTGGGGAAGGCTCCGGACAGCGGGAACGTTACAGATTTTTTCGCAGGAATCCGGCGACGGCACCGGAAAACCCGTAGATTCAGGGCGTTCAGCGCCGCTCCTGCGAGGCACCGGGACTCGCTTCGCGGTGGAGGCGGACGTTGTCGAAGAAGCCATGCTGCTTCTCTCCGTCGCGCGATGAGCCGAGCCCGACGAGGAGGATGCCGATCTTTCCGGGTCGCTGAAGATCCGCTTCCCGGACCGTGTGCACGAAGGACACATCGCGGAAGCTGCCGTTACCGGAGAGGTCCCCCGTGGCCGGATTGACCGCGATCCGGCCCGAGTTCGCGACCGTATCCTCCATGGTCGGGACGCCCCGGGGCGAGAAGTCCCCGTCGGTCAAACCAAAGAACGTCTGATCATTCCATCGGAGTTCACGCAAACCCAGCGCGATCGTGAGGGTCAACTTGTCGCCGACTTCCAGGCTGGACCACGGAGTGCCGGTCACGTTCAGGACGCTTGCACCGGACATCAGCGACAAGGTCTGGGAATTCCGGCCCTTTGCCGGGGGATACGGGTGCAGCTCGGACTCATCAAGCCCGCCCCAACCGACATGGACCTGTGTTGGCTTGCCACTCTGGGCGATCCAGCCCGTCAGTTGCCCCCCCAAGTCGCCCCGATCCCCTTTACGGAAGTCGCCTCCCGGATCGGGGTTTCGGTCCATTTCGAAGCTGGGATTGACCACGAAAATCCGCTGTGGAAGACGGGTTACGAAATCTCCGCGCCGGACCGGGATCTTGTCCAGACCGCCCCCGGCCGCGACCTTGTGGGCTTCGCCCGCCCTGAGAACCGTCCGCGTGCCGTCATCGCCGCTGCCTGCCATCGTCACCGCCACCGAGCCCTTGATGGCGTGAATCTCGTGGGAACCCTTGGCCGGAGCCACGACGCCGAATTCCGTCCCGAGATCCACGACCGAGAACCGGGCGGTCTGGACGGTGAAGCCCACGCCCGCGGGCGGCACCTCGGACCACAGGCTTCCCTCGCGCAGCCGGACATGATTCTCCGCGAGGACCTCCAGGTGCGCCGGTGCCTCGATCACGCAGCGAATTCCGGATTCGAAGGTCGCCTCCAAGGTGCCGTGATCGAGATCAAGCTGCGAGCCGACCTGGAGGACCCTGCCTTTCGCCTCCACATCCTCGCCCGTGTGACTCAGGGTAAAGCTGGAGTCGGGCCCGACTTGGAAATCCGCCACGGGTGCCGGTGCGCGCGGGACCATTGTCACCCACAGAACCAGCCCGGAAATCAGCAGCACGGCCGCCGCCGCCAGCAGCGAGCCCTTGACCATCCGGCGCCGCTGCCGGGCGAGCAGCCGCTCGATGGGAATGACCGGCACGTGCTCGATGCCGGACCTGCCAGCCGCCTCTTCCTGCAGGGCGATGTGCAGAAGAGCGAGATTCCGGTAGAGCTCACGCGCGTCCCGACACTCCCGCAGCTCGGCGTCGAGGCGCGTCACCCCGCTTTCGTCCAGGGTTCCATCCAGCAAGGCGAGGATGCGGAACTGCAGATCCTCCAGGGACTCCGGGTTCATGCGGGGCGTTCGTTCAGGGTTCGTTCGATGCACTCCCGGAGGCTGATCCGGATGCGCATCAGCGCCACGCGCAGGGCGGATGCCTTGCGCCCCGTCCGCTGGGCGAGGGACTCCAGCGAATGACCGGGCCGGTAGCGGGCGTCGATCAGGTCCCGCTGGTCTTGCGTGAGCTTCGATTTGCAGCCTTCGAGGGCCCTCAGAAAGGCATCGTGACTCTCGTCGGTCGGCACTTCCTCGGCGAGCAGGTCCAGCAGGTGGGAGGAGAGCACCAGCCGCTTGTTGCGCTTGTCGCGCTTCTGCTGGGTGAGCACCTGGTAGCGGGCGATGGAGAATGCCCAGGCCAGGAAATTCGAACCGGGACGGTAGCGGCCCCGGCTGCCCCAGAGCGTGAGGTTGGTTTCCTGGAGGACGTCACTGACGTCGGGGCTGCCCGGCATCAGCGAAGCGATGAAGGCGTGAATCCTGGTTTGGGAAGCCGTCAGTTGCTGGACGAACTCCTGCAACTGCTGGCCATCGTCCCGGGTCGTTCCGGGGTCTGGATCTTTACTTCCCACCTGCTTGGAAAGGTCTCGGATCACCAAACGTTACCGAAAACTCAACCACTTCTTCCCCAGATTCAATGGAGAAAAGGCCAAGCGAGCGTCCTCTGTGGTGGATAAGCAGCGGGTTGCCGCAAAGCGCCGGGGCGGGCTTCCGACCACCGTGGGGACAGGCACCAGCGACGGCAGAGTGGCTTGAACCGATCAGCAATTCGAACAAGAAGAGGCATGTCCTGGCGTCATGATGACGCGGGTCCGCAGCATGAACAAGACACGCTCATGATCTTGAGATCCATCAGGCTCGCCGTGATGGCGGCAAGTCTCATTCCCGGTATTCTCCGGTCCGAAACCCAACCGCCCAATGTCCTCCTTATCGGGGTCGACGATCTGAATGACTGGGTCGGCTCCTTGGCGGGCATCCGCAGACGTTCACGCCGAACATCGACCGCCTTGCCGCGCGGGGGATGCTTTTCAGCACCGCCCACTGCCAGGGAACGATGTGCAATCCGTCGCGGATCAGCCTGCTGTGGGGGCGCCGTCCCTCGTCCACAGGCTTCTACGACAATCACTACCCGGTCGAGAACGAGCCCGCCTTCCTCAAATCGCACACCAGCCTGCCGGCCTACTTTGCCGCGAATGGCTACAAGACCCTGACGGTCGGGAAGATCTTCCACAATGGAACGCTGGGGCAGTCGCAGGTGGATGGACCGCGGCCCGGCCAGTGGAGGAACGGGGCCGACCAGCCGATTCATCGGGATCGCCAGTGGCACCGTATCTGGGATTTCGGTCCGCAGGATTACGATGAGAGCAAGTTTGTCGATCACATCGTCGCGAGTTGGGCAGTCAAGGAGCTCGGCAAGGATCATGGGGCGCCCTTTTTTCTCGCGACCGGTTTCTACCGGCCGCACGTCCCGTTCTTCCCGCCAAAACGGATCTACGACGCCCTGCCCGACATTCAGCGTCCGCCGGTGGACCCGAACGATTGGGATGACATCCCGAATGCGGCGGACCTGCTCACCCGCCGCAATCCGAAGATTCCCACCCACGACTGGATGCTGCAGCAGGACCGGTGGGACCTGGCGGTCCGTGCCTACCTCGGCTGCATCCGGTGGACCGATGAACAGATCGGACGGCTTCTGGAGGCACTCGACGCCGGACCCCATGCGGACGACACGATCATCGTCCTGTTCTCCGACCACGGATACCACCTCGGGGAGAAGCAGCGGTGGTCGAAATTCTCGCTCTGGGAACGCACCACCCGCGTTCCGCTGATCATCAGTGTGCCGGATGGCTTGACCGGCACCTCCGGCAAGCCGGTCGAACTGCTGAGCATCTATCCCACCCTCGTCGATCTGTGCGGCCTGCCGCCAAATCCGCAGCTTGAGGGCGTCAGCCTGCGGCCGCTTCTCGAGAACCCGAACGCCGCCTGGCCCCACGTTGCCATTTCCACCCTCGGCCAAGGCAACCATGCGATCCGCGACGAACGCTGGCGATACATCCGCTATGCGGGCGGCGGCGAGGAACTCTACGACCACCGGAACGATCCCAACGAGTGGAAGAACCTCGCGGCGGGGAATCCCGAACCGGAGCACGCTGCCGTGATTGCCAGCCTCTCACGGCATCTCCCGGAGACGAATGTTCCGCAGCGTGGCAAGGCGGGACCGGCAGGCGTGGCTCCCGACTAGGGAATCTAGAGCGGGGGAATATGCGGTGGGTGTCAGTTCGTGGCAAGCGGACGGGGCGACGCACGGCGGGCTTGGAGGGATCTCTTCAATCGTGATGCCCTGCCTCCCAGTCGCGCGCCTCACGGCGGTAGATCGGGCTTTTGACGCTTTCGGTGTCGCCATCGGCAAAGGTTTCGGATTCCGGATTCCAACGGATCTTCCTGCCTGAGCGTGCGGCGAGGTGGCCGAGATGCAGGGTGGTGCAGAGCCGGTGGCCGGCTTCGACATGATAGGCGGGTTTGCCGCGCGATTTCATGGCGTCGAGAAAGTCGCGGTGTTCGATCGGGGGAAGTGGCCAGAAACGGGCGGACTCCGGGAAGGTGTCGTTGCGGAGGATGTCGCGATTGCTGGCCGACCATTCCCCGTTCCATCCCTTGCAGCGCACCCATCCGTCGCTGCCGACGAACCGGATGTCCACTTCGCCTTCGGCGACGGAGATCTCGACGCCGTTGGCATAGCGATAGCGGACTTTCGAGTTGTACGGCACGCTGCTTTCGGAGGTGGCGGGGTCGGGGATGTCGCAGGTGCCGGTGATTTCGATCGGGCCGCTGTGTTCCATGGCGGCACCGATTTGCGCGGTGTCGACCAGGTGGGAACCCCAGTCGGTGATGACGCCGCCGCTGTAGTCCCGGATCATCCGCCAGTGCTGCGGGTGGGTGCGATTCTTGGTGTATGGGTGGAACGGGGCCGGGCCGAGCCAGAGGTTCCAATCGAGATCCCGGGGCACCTGGGCGGGGGATTCTTTTGGGTAGGGGCGATTGTGGGGCAGGGTGACCTCGACGGTTTTCAGTGTGCCGATCATGCCGCTGCGGACCCAGCCTGCGAGGCGGTGGTATTTGATGAGCGAGCGGTCTTCGAGCCCCCATTGGAAGACGGCGTTGCGCTTGGCGACCTCATCGACCAGTTCGCGGCCCTCGGTGATGGTGAGGCTGGGCTTTTCGCAGAACACGTCCTTGCCCGCACGCAGCGCGGCCAGCGACATCGGGACGTGCCAGTGGTCGGGGGTGGAGATGACGATGGCGTCGATGTCAGTGCGGGCGATGACTTCGCGGAAGTCCTGATAGACGAGGCAGTTGGTGGATCTCGAGTGTTGATCGACGGTCTGTTTGGCCTTGGCGGCGGAGGATTTCCGCGCGTCGCATACGGCGATGACGCGGGCGTCGGGTTGGTTGAGGAAAGTTCCGAGATTGCGGGAGATGCCATGTGAACCCACACCGATGAACCCGAGGGTGATTTTGTTCGATGGAGCATCCTTGCCCAGCAGGCGCGACGGGATGATGAGGGGCGCGGTGGCCGCTGCCAGGCAGCCGAGGAGCTTGCGGCGGGTCGGGTCGGGTCGGGCGGCGGTGACGCTCATGGGCGGTGGAAACGAGCGGGTTTGGAAATGTCTTACAAGCCGGGGCCCGGCGGTGGATGACAGATCCAGGTTGCGGGCCGCGTAGCGGCAGCAAGATGCGTGCTCTGCTGATTTTCGTTTGTCTCGTGATGCCAATGCGTGGAGCGGAGGAGGCGCCGTTCGCGCCTGCCTTTTATCCGTTTCAAAACGGGGTGAAGTTCGGGTCGTTGGAAAAAGGGGTGCGTGCGGTGAAGAAGCTGGGCTACGCCGGGATCGGTTCGGTTTATCCGCGGGATGTGGCGGGTTTGCTGGCGGCATGCGAGGGCGAGGGGCTCAAGGTTTTCAGTGTCTACGTTGGCGGCAAGGTGAGTGCGGATGGATTCGAGTATGGCAGGGAAGTGGCCGAGGCGATCGACCATCTGAAGGGAACCGGCGCGTTGGTGGAACTCTACGTCCAGAGGGGGAGGAATCCGAATGACGAGCAGGCGGTCGCTTTTGTCCGGGAAATCGCCGGATTGGCGAAGGATGCGGGGTTGAAGGTGGTGCTTTATCCGCACGTCAATTTCCACATCGAGCGGGTGGATCACGCGGCGCGCATTGCCAAGGCGGCGGGAATGGAGAATGTGGGGGTGGCGTTCAACCTCTGCCACTTTCTGAAAGTCCAGAGCGGCGATGATCTCGCCGCGACACTCCGGGAGGCGAAACCCTGGCTTTGGAGTGTGAGCATCTGTGGCGCGGATGCGGATGGCAAGGATTGGGGTACGCTGATCCGCCCGCTGGACGAGGGCACGTTCGATCAAGCCGGGTTGTTGGGAATGCTGCGCGGGATGGATTACCGGGGAGCGGTGGGCCTCCAGTGCTTCAATATCAAGATCGATGCGAAGGAGAATCTTTCGCGGTCGATGGAGGCGTGGGAAAAACTGATAAGCCGTTAGCCCTCGCGATAATCGCGGGGAATCGGGATCGACGATCCGGAGACGGTGCCGGCAGGCAACTGGACCTGCGAGATACCCGGCGAGACGGGGTTCTTCCGAGTGAGACCCGGAATCTCCGACGATGACACGAGTGGCAAGCCAGGGGCTTGATCAGGGGGTGGTTCGGAGGCGGATGAACTTCTTCTCGGCGGCATCCACCTCCATGCTGAAGGTGATTTCGTCATAGCCGCTGACGACGTCCTTGACCACACTCAGACCCGGACTTGCAGATACCGCTCCATCGGGCACGGGATGGATCTCGGCGAGGTCATCCGGCGAATTGCCGACCTCGACCTGCAAGGTGGTCTGACCGTCAATGGAGGCCTGGGAACGCCGGAAGCGGAAGTCCACGCGGTCGCCCTCCCGCGTCACGGTGGGCAGCTTCTCCAAGTCGTTCGCGAGATGGCTGCCTCCCAGCACGTACTCGACGGCGTTCATCACCCCGTCCTGGTCGAAATCGTCAGTCGGCAGGCTGTTCGGCGCGTGGGTGGACGCCCAAAGCGCATAGCCCTGCTTCGGCGCCTCCGTCACGGTGATGGCCGAATTGCTGCGGACGGAGGGATCGAAATAGGGAACGAGCACGGCCTCCGCCTGCGTGTTGCCCCCTCCGTTGGAGGTGAGGCTGTTTCCCTGATACTGGATGGCGCTGCCCGCACCAAGATACATTCGAACGGTTCCGTCCTCACGATCCTCCACGATGCCGAACCGTCCGGTGAAGCTGATCCCGATCCCACTGTTGCTGAACGTCTGCGTGGCTTGGGGATTGCTGACCACATAATGCGTCACACTCTCACCATCGACCACGCTCTCGACCTTCACACACCGGACAACGCCGCCCTGCGAGAAAGCTTCCACCGATTGCACGGTCGAGCCGTCGGATTCGAACGATGGTTCGAAGACGCTGACGAAGGGATTCTTCCACGCCTCACCCGTCTGACGAACGACGACCGCGGGCGCGTTTCTGGAATGGTAGGGGGACGGGGCGTCGACGATCGGTGGCGAAGCCACTCTCGCGATCTCGCGGCTGGCGATGGTCGGCATGCGCATGTCCATTCGGCTCACGCGCCCGCCGATCGTCGCCTTGAAGCGAACGAAGAGAGGATCCGAGGTCGCGGTGGAGACGCTGGTATCGCTGAAGTAACGCCAGCCCGGTTGCTGGTAGGAATCGCCGATGTCGCTCTGGAATCGATTCGGGGAGCTCGTCAGGCTGAGGATGGATCCATCGGCTTGGATGGCCGGGTTCAGGTCGCCGATGTTCCGGTAGATGTAGTCGTGGTATTCGTTGTCCAGGCTCGAGTCCGAGCGAAAGACATCCACATAGAAACCGGTGGTCGGCGAGCTGCGCACGATCGCGAGCGTGCGCTGCTGGCCGGCTTCGGCCTGGGTGCCCTTGTCGTCCTGAAACGAGCTGCAGGTGAAGGAAAAGACATCGGAGACCGCCTCCTCGAAGGGCTCGGGCTCCATCGCGACGCGCTGCACCTTGTTGATGCCGATGTCCTGCCAGCCCCCGTCACCCCGCGAGGCGCCATTGACGATGACGGTGTTGTTGGAGGCGAAGAGGCGGTAGTAGTTTTCGTGGAGGGTGGTGCCATAGTCGCTCCGCCCGGACTTGGCCCCCATCACGTGCCCCGCCCCGTAGAGTTCCATGCTCATGCCGCTGGCATGGCTGTGCGTGAAGGAGGCGCCGCCCACAAAGCCCATCAGCCCGTAGTTCAAGGCACTGGTTTCCGGCACATTCCGCTGCAGCAAGATCCCGGCAAAGGGCAGCTCGTCCGTCCTCGGCAGCTCGGGCTCACCGGCAACCCCGGAGACGGTGGGAGCGAACCAGAGCAGCTGCAGGTGGGTGTTCTGGGCACCGAGCGGAATGAAGTCCGCCAGGGCGGATCGATTGTGTCGCCCGGCATCAATCCCCGCCTTGATCAGCGGACCGTATTTCTCGATCAGCTGCGTGTCGCCGATCTCATGGGCATGGGCGTAGATGAGTTCGTAATAGAAGTAGGGTTCGCTCTCCACATCCCGGGGGCCGTCGCCGAAGCTGATCTGGTCGACCTTGTTCGGGTATCGGAAATAGAGCAGGCGCGAGACGCTCGTCGGCAGGTTCGGATAGTTGGCGAACAGGTTCGTTGACGGATCGAAGCGCTCGCAGACCGCCATCTCGAAGGAGCGAAGCGTGGATACCGCATTGGCATACTGCAGCGACTCGGGCCAGACATCGCCGGGGTCGGAGTAGGCCGTGTTGTAATCATCCACAATCGAGGCCTGCCGCGACGTTCCATCGTGGATCAGCACCTGGAGGGCGGCATCGCGTTCCGTTTTCGAGTCCAGCGCCAGCAGGTTGTTCATCTGGCAGACCGACATCAGGGCCGACCAGTTGTTGTCTCCATTCCCGTGATCCCGGCACAGTTGGTCGTAGGTGCGGAACACCTCCTGAGCATCGTCGAAGTCGAAGTCCACCATCTGCGCGGAAGCGACGTCATGGACCTGGTTGACCAGAAGCCAGTTGAACAGGAAATCATAGACGATCGGAAGCTGGCAACCGATGGCCCGGGCTTCTTTCAGCAGGTCATTCTGGAAAATCCAGCCGCCGTTCGTCGTGTTCGTCGAGGGCGACACCGCCAGCAGGGCCTGGATCGAGTTGTGCAGGATGTCGGCCGCACAACGGGCGTACTTCTCATCCCCGCTCAGATAGAACAGAACCGCCGAATCCAGCGCGTCGTTGAACTTGTTGACGATGGCAAACCGAACCGAGCTCTCCGAGTAGGCAGGGATGGTCTTGAAGGCCGGCGGGCTTTCATTCCAGAGGATGGGCATCTCACGGAGATAGGCGTCACGGTCCGACTGATGGCGGCCCAGGTCCGCCGCAACGCGGCTCACCATCCCCGAGTAAACACTCGCCGCCCAGGGCTGCTCGGCGATCTTCTGGTTGATCCCCGCCTTGTCGTCGTCATCGACCCAGATGAACGGGCGCAGCAAGGAAATGCTGGAGTCATTGTAAACGATGCGGGGCTTGGTGACGTTCGGTTCGTTCGAACCTCCGTCCGATGAGAGGAGGGTGTAGCGCCTGACCGCCGAGCTGGGCGAAGTGGTACTCAGCCTCAGGAAGACGTAGTCCCCGATTCCCGCACCGCTGGCGTATTGTTCATTGAGGTAGGACCGCAGGGCGCCGATGCCGATGGGGTTGGTTTCGATCAATCCGTTCGGCGAGTCCTTGGTCAGGAAGCTGGCTTGGAGGCGTGTGGCATTCGTCGGGTCGGGGACCGCCGTTTCCCCGTAGTAGTCGCTGACCAGCACTTCGGGGCTGGATCGCCGACCCAGTCCGTAGAGATCGACATCGGGCAGGGTGGTCGATGAGCTGGCGGTGGTATCCGCCAGCTGGACGCGCAGGCTCGCGTTCTGAAAGGGCTCTGCGACCCCGCCGAGATCCGGCAACTGGAAGACAAGCACGCTGCAGCGATCCAGCGCGGGATCGCCGGATCCGCCCGGCTGGAGAACCGTCCTCGTGACATCCCACAAGGTGCCGTTCTCACGAATATCGCGGTCGGAGGTCAGGGCAATCAATTCGCCTGCCAGCGCTTCCGACTGGAGCAGGGCAAGCACCAGTCCCAGGCGAGCGGCGGAAGTGATTCCAGGGAAGTTCATGCGTTGGAGCAGGTCATGGGCTGATCAAGAGTCGCGAGCAACACGAACCGCGAAACGGGCGAATTCAAGGAACATGAATGGGTCCACTTGGACAGCCGTGATTTCAATCGGTAACTCGGCCATTCGAACCAAAGCCGCAGGCGGTCCTTGGGCGCGCGGTAGGATTGGGCAGAGCCGGTCTTGAGAATCGGTTTCGCCTCTGCACCACGGGTCTTCCTCCGAGCAAGAAACTGGAAGAGAATGGGTGGCCGGGAGTTCTGAAGAAGGCGCGGGAAGGAAGGGGGCGTCTTGTCCAGCTCCAGCCGGAGACAGGTTTCCGCGAGAGTTTCCGCATCGTCGGCGAGGAGTACGTCGAACCCCCTCCCGCCCGATCCCTGAGCCGCCCAGTGGCGGGCCGGTCTCGGCCGGCCCGGAAAGCAATTCCTTGTCAATCAAGCTGACCCTGATCACGGCGGCGTCGATTGTCGCTTCATCTTCGTTCAATCCTGGCGGACGGGCGAATTCCATCCCGGCGGCGGGCAGGCGCTATCTGCTGACGATCTCATAGCTGCCCGACTCGACCTGCAGCAGCACCCGTCCGTCCTGCACCTGGACGAGTTCGACATGCGGGGCGGCATCGACCGGCCGGCCGTTGACCGCCACACTCCCGGTGTCGGTGGCGGGGACATGAATGGTCGCCGTGGAGTTGGCGGGGATGCGAACGTTCATCGTGATCGTGTTCCCCTCGCGTTTCCAATGGCTGCGGATCGTCCCGTAAACCGAGTCGTGGCTGGCTTCCACCTGGCTCAAATCATCAAGGATGGCCGGCCGGATCACCGCGTTCTTGAATCCGGGTTCAGCCGGATCCGGGCGGATGCCGGCCAGTCCCTGGATGAACCACGAGGCGATGTTGTTGTAGCAGTTGTGGATGCGGGAGGCCTTGCCGTTCCAGTGCTCCCACGTCGCCGTGGCCCCGTTTTCAATCATGTAGCCCCATGACGGGTAGGTCGTCTTTGAGGCGAAGAGATGGATCAAGTCGTCGCGGCCGATGCCCTGCAGGTACTGGACCATCATGTAGGTGCCCGAGAGGCCGGTGGACAGATGCCCCTTGTTCTTTTCCCTGAGCGTGTTTTCGAATCCGGCGAAGACCCCGTCCTTCAACGCCTCGGGAACGATCCCCGCCGCGAGTGGCAGGATGTAGGTCACCTGGTCGCCGCTGCCGTATTTCCCGCCCTGCGGATCGTAGAACTTCTGATGCGTCGCTTCGCCGCGGGCCCGGGCCCAGCGGCGGAAGGTTGCCGCGTCCCCGTTCTTGCCCAGGACATCCGCGAGCGTGGCTGCCTGCTCGAGCGCGTGGCACATGTAGGGCTGGATGAAGATTTCGGCATTCTTCTTGTCGTCGATTCCCTGCGGCGAGGCCCAGTCGCCGAGATACCATCCACCGCAGAACTTCTGCTGCAGGTCATCCACCGTCTTGCTCTGCGCGAGTTCCAGCCACTTCTTGATGGCCGGGTAGTTGCGCTCGACCATGGAGAGGTCGCCGTAGTGATGGTAGTGCTTGAGGGTGGCGGCCGTGAGGAAGCCGCACCAGAACGGACCTCCGCCGTGGCTGGAGGCGGGCGACGTGTAGGTCAGCCCGCCATCGGGTTCCTGCTGGTCAACCCAGTCCCGCGTCCACTTGCGGTAGAAGGCGTCGGAACGCAGCAGGCAGAGCGTGGTATCCAGCGACGAGTGCGCGTCGCCCCCATAACCCTGGCGCTCCCGGGAGTGGCAGTCGACCTGGTAGCCTCCGAGCATGAGGCAGCGAAGGGTGTGCTCGGTCATTTCCTGAATTCCGTTGAGCGTTGGATCCGAACACCTGAACGTGCCGGCCCTGGGCAGATCCGTGCTGATGAGGAAGCCCTTGATGTCATCGGGGGTGATCTCGCCTTCGGGGGCGTTGGTGATGCGGATGTAGCGGCAACTGGCGTAGTTGAAGCGGTTCCGGAACCGCTCGGTGCCGCTGCCGCGGCAGATGTAGATGCTTGCCTGCCTGAAGCTGTTGAGCCGCCCGCCCTTGCCGATCGAGTCGCCAAACTCCATCGAAACTTCGTGCCCCTTTGGAGCTTTTGGGAAGGTGATCTCGAAGGTCCCCGTCATCGCCTTGCCCATGTCGACCAGCCACGAGGGGGCGGACGTGGCGGCCCCGACCCTCTCCACCTTCACCGGAAGGATCGTTTCGATGACGCGACTGCGCTGAAGCATTTCAGCAGAGATGGCGGATGTGGAGACATTGCCCGGCGCCGCAGGGGACCAGGCGCTGTCGTCATGGTCGGGGTTCGCCCAGGTGGGCTCGTCCAGCCGGCCATCATGCACCTCGCCCCCAAAGTCGTTCCACTTCCACCCGCCCGTATGGGACATTGAACTGGGCTTGGCCCGCCACTTCCGATCAGTGATCACGGTCGTTGCCTTGCCCCCGGCATCCACCATCTCGAGCTGCGCCCGCACGGAAGGGGTCGTCTTCACGCCTGCCCCGCGGCGGTTCCACGCGCTTCCCAGCCAGAAGCCGAGCGTGTTCTTCCCTTGCCGCAGGTACTTCGCCACATCGTAGGTGATGCAGAATGTGCGCTTGTCATACTGCCCCACATGCGGAGCGAACTCATCGCTCCCGACCCTCTCGCCATTGATGAACAGCTGGAAGTAACCCAGCGCATTGACGTAAATGAATGCCTTTTCGGGGGCGTCCTCGAGCTGGAACGACCGGCGCAGCCAGGGAGTCGCGGAACCCTTGTGGCTCTGCGTGATCCACTCCGCCTTCCAGTCGCCGGAAGACGTCATGTCAAAGGTGGTCCAGGAACCGGGACGGCACCAGTCGGAGGCGTCTCCCTTCTCGTTCCATGTCCGCACGGTCCAGTGACAGCGCACGCCACGCGGGAGCTTCTTCCCTCCGTATCCGATATGCCGGCTCCGGTCGGTCTCGATCCTGCCCGAGTCCCACAGGTCCGCCGCCCCCTCCTGAAGCAATTCAGGGGACGTCGCGCAGAGCACGCGGTAAGCCGTCTGTGCCGCTCCGTGGTGCTCCGCCTCCATCCGCCAACTCAGCCTCGGCTTGGCCGCATCGATGCCCACAGGGTTCACCAGGTCTTCGCAGCGGAGGTCGTCGACCGAGAAGGAGTCGCTGGCAACGGCGGGCGCCCCGCCCGCGGCAAAGACTAGCGATCCCACGATCGCATGGATCCATCTTTGGGTTCTCATGGTTCTTTCCTGGTGCCGGGCCGAACCGGACGTCTTTGTCTGCGGCTCGGCACCTTCGTCGATTTCAAGGCTCCCTGATCTTCCAGCGCTTTCGGGCTTCCGGTCGTCGGCACCGCCGAGGACTCCCGGCTG
The DNA here is from genome assembly GCA_022548915.1 of Verrucomicrobiaceae bacterium E54. GTDB lineage: Bacteria > Verrucomicrobiota > Verrucomicrobiia > Verrucomicrobiales > Akkermansiaceae > Haloferula. The sequence goes on along the minus strand of JAKZES010000013.1, from coordinate 73,816 downwards.
GTCCTTCATGTGGAGAAAACGGAGAAGCTTCTGACCGGACGTGTCTGGATGATGCCAAAGACCGGCAACAACCGGCATTGGGTGAAGAATTCGTCCGAATGCAACCCGAGAGAATACCTTCAAGCGCGATTCGATCCGACCCACGGGAATTGAGGAAAGCCTAAAAATGAGAGTTTGGTCGGGGCAAGTCCCCAAAACGGGGACACGACGCGAGCCAGCGCCATTCTCACTATTTCTCCGCTTGGAACCAGCGGGGGAACGACGGCCGAGTGAAGAGGCGGCCCTTCATCGTCCCCGCTTTGGGGACTGGTGGATGGCCTGGAGGCTTGATTGACTCTCCTCCCCACTGGCACGAGAGTGAACGACCGGAGTATGCAAAAAAGAGGCGGGGTGCATGGCACCTGGGAGGCCTCCCGAATCGGATCTGCTTGGAGGGGCATTCTGCCGCTGGTCTTGATCGGCTGCCTGGCCTCCGGAGTTCTGGCCGAGCCGGAAAGGCCTCATGTGATTCTGGTGATGGCCGATGATCAGGGATGGGGCCAGGTGGGCTACAACGGCCATCCCCATCTGAAGACGCCGCACCTCGACGCGATGGCCGCGTCCGGGATCCGCTTCAACCGCTTCTATGCGGCGGCCCCGGTCTGCTCGCCGACCCGGGCGTCCGTCCTCACCGGGCGCCTGCCTGCGCGCACCGGCGTTCCGGGTCTGCATAAGCGGCTGTGTCTCCAGGAGAAGACGCTGCCCGAGGCACTCAGGAAGGCGGGCTACGCGACCGCACATTTCGGCAAGTGGCACCTGAACGGTGTGAAAGGGTCGGGCATGCCCATCCTGCCCGACGATCCCAACCACCCCGGTCACTATGGATTCGACCTGTGGCTGTCGGCCACCAACTACTTCGACGTGGATCCGTTGATGAGCCGCAACGGTCAATTCGAATGCCTGGAAGGCGAGTCGTCGGAGCTGATGGTCCGAGAGGCGCTCAAGTTCATCGGGGAGAACCGGGCGCGCCCGACCTTCACCGTCATCTGGTATGGCTCGCCGCACTTCCCGTTCAACGGCAGGCCGGAGGATCGGCAGGGCTTCCCGGAGGGAAAGCACGGCGACCAGCTCGGGGAGATCGTCGCCCTGGACCGCAGCGTCGGCATGCTGCGCAAGGGGCTGCGCGATCTCGGGATCGAGAAGAACACGCTCATCTGGTACACCAGCGACAACGGGGGGCTTTCGACGGATCCCGACTCGGTGGGTGGGCTCAAGGGCTTCAAGGGCAGCCTGAACGAGGGCGGTATCCGGGTGCCGGGCATCATCGAGTGGCCGGGCCGAGTCAAGCCGGCGGTGACCGACTTCCCGGCTTCGACGATGGATATCATGCCGACCCTGGTCGATCTGCTGGACCTGCCGGAGGATTCCATGCTGGCGGTGCACGACGGGGAAAGCATCGTCCCGCTCCTCGAGGGAGCCGTCCCGGAACGCAGGCGACCGCTCCCCTTTCTGACCAAGGGAACCGCCCTGATCGATGGCGCATTCAAACTCCTGAGTGATGGGAAAGGCCGAGATGCCAAGTGGTCGCTGTTCAACCTGGAGGAGGACCCGGGAGAGACGACCGATGCGTCCGCCGATCATCCCGATCGAGTGGCACAAATGAAGGCCGAGGTCGAGAAGGTGGTGGCGTCGGTGCAGGCCAGCGCGGAGGGAAAGGACTACCCGGAAGGCCGGGTCACTCAGCCCCAGCGGGGCGACTCCTGGTCCGAGATGGAGGAGTATCGGCGGCATTACGACACCTTCCAAAAACTCAAACCGGGTTGGGAGCCACCTCAAACGAAAAGGAAATCGGGGAAACGTGACTCCGATGGGGAATGAGCAGTTCCCAAGAAAAGCCAACATCCCACCCGGTCGACAGACATGATGCTTGTATCCAACGAAAACTCCCGGTGCCCGCACGGCTCCTGCGGGATCGACACGCCATGAAAACCGCCTGCCTCACCCTTCTGGTCCTCGTCTTCCCGTGTCTCCAAGGGCTCCGTGCGGCGACGGAGCAGGAGCTGTTCCATGTCGCACCCACCGGCAACGATTCCTGGTCCGGCAGGCTTGCGTCGCCCAATGAGAGCAGGACCGACGGCCCGTTCGCCACGCTGGACGCCGCCCGGCTTGCGGTCCGGCGGTTGGTGGCCGACGGATTGTCGAGCCCCGTGTCCGTGATGGTGAGGGGAGGGGAATACCCATTGGAGAAGACCATCCTTTTCACGCCCGAGGATTCGGGAACCCAGCAGTTCCCCATCACCTACCGGGCCTATCCGAATGAGAAACCTGTCTTCACCGGCAGCCGGAAACTGACCGGCTGGAAGAAGGTCACGGATCCGCCGGACGGCGTCGCTCCCGCCGCAAAGGACCGTCTTTGGTACTGCGAGATCCCGTCTGGGTTGCGGGGCAAATGGTCCATCACATCGCTGTACGATGGAACGAGGATGCTGAAGCGGTCGCGCTCCGGCGAGCTAAAGGCGTCCAGCGAGCAGGTTCTCGACCCTTTCAACACCCAGCCGAAGAAGTTCCGGCGGCAGGACTTCAAGGGGGACATGGCGGTCTTCACCCGGACCTTCCGCTACAATGACCGGGATCTCCGGGACTGGGAAAACCTCACCGACATCGAGTTGTTGCTGAGCCCAAGGCATGTCTGGCTGGTCAACCTGCTGCCGCTTGCGGAAATCGACGCGACCCGTCGGGAAGCCATCTACGGGATCGACTCCACCTATGGCATCTCCCCGGAGAACAAGTATTTCGTGGAGAATGCCATCGACTACCTCGACGAGCCGGGCGAGTGGGTGTTCAACAGCAAGGAGGGACGCGTCTACCTCTGGCCGGAAGGCCCCCTCGAGGAGGCCGATCTGCGCGCCCCGTTCCTGCAGGAGTTCATCCGGGTGGAAGGCGTCGAAGACGGCGAGCGGGTGGGATTCCTCAACTTCGAGGGCTTGACCTTCCGCCACGGGCTGCGGGACACCTGGCAGAAAGACGACCAGGGCATCCAGCATGACTGGGAGATGTATGACAAGGGAAACGCCCTGATGCGTTTTCGCCACGCTGAGGACTGTGTGGTCCGGGGTTGCACCTTTGAAGCCAGCAGCGGGACCGGGGTGCGTCTGGATCTGTTCTGCCAGCGCATCACCGTCGCGGACAGCATCTTCGCCCATCTCGGGGGCACCGGCATTCTCCTCAGCGGCTACGCCCCGGGCACGAAGGATGAGAACCGGGACAACACCATCACGAACAACTATCTCCACCACATCGGCACCATCTACACCCACTCGCCCGCCATCTTCGTGGCCCAGAGCGGGCACAACCTCATCAGCCGCAACACCATTCACGATCTGGGATACAACGGGATCGTCATCAGCGGCTGCCGACCGGGGTTCATCACGCTTTCCAGGATCCTGCGGAACCGGCGCGAGTGGGTGACCAGCCTCCGGATGGACGAGATCGAGGCGTTTCTTGGCGGGAAGGTCACTCCGGACAGCAAGCTCACGATCGAGCAGCTCGAGCCGCTCTTCCACGCCCGCGAAAACCGGATCGTGGAGAATGAGATCTACCGCGTGATGCAGCAGCTTCACGATGGCAACGGGATCTACTTCTCCGGAATGGGTGGAGGAAACATCGCGGATCGGAACTTCCTTCACGACATCAGTGGGGACCGCGGCTACATCCGGCTCGATGACCACTCCCCGCCGACCACCATCACGAACAACGTCGGATTGCGAACCAGCATGATGTTCGTGATGAAGGGGCCGGGTGAGTACCGGAACAACTTTGCGATCGATTGCGCACGTCTCACCAACAAGCGGTGGTGTGAAACGCAGCTCGACCATTTCGTCTACTACCTGAGCGAGCCCGGCCTCGGGCGGTTGAAAAAGAAGAAGGGCAGGAAGGATGACGGCCCGGATGGATACGTCTTCGACGACTTCGAACGCATTTCAAACTCGCTTCTGTACGCCCGGGGTGAAAAGGGCGGCCCGAGTCCCGGCGAGGATCTGGTCCCGGTCGCGCGGCGCGGCGATGCGAAGGTGGGGCTGTTGTTCGCGGATCCCCTGTTCGACCGGGAAGCGTTTGATCGGAAGATTTTCCGCTTCAAGGAAGGGTCTCCCGCTCCGGAGCTAGGGATCCAGCCCCTGGATCTCAGCATGGTGGGGAGCACCCTCGCCCCCCGGGAGGCCGCGGGCGAAGCCCACTGATACTCACGCATTGGAAGGACGACTCATCATGAAGACCATTATCGCCCTCGGCGCTGCGCTGCTGGTGCAGGCTGAAGAACTGCCACCTGCCGACTCCGCCAAAGCCGGGCCGAATGTCCTGCTCCTGATCTCCGACGACCTGAATTCGTGGCTGCTGGAGAATCCGGATCGCTACACCGGCAAGGTCATCGCGCCCAATCTGCGGAAGCTCGCGGATGGCGGTGTGAACTTCAGCTTTGCCTACACGGCGGCCCCCGTGTGCTCGCCCTCGCGCACCGCCTTCCTTTCCGGCGTGGCGCCGTGGCGCTCGGGCCATTATCACAACGCACTCAAGGTCGGCGACAGCGGACCGCTGAACAACGACGAGGTGCTCTCGTTGCCCGGCCTCTTCAAGAAGGCCGGCTACGCGACCTTTGGCTACGGGAAAATCTCCCACGGCTGGGACCAGAAGGAGCACTGGGACGAGAAGATCGGCCACAAGCGCGACCCGGCCCCTCCCGGCGCCCCCATCACGCCTGTCGGGGGAGGGGAGCAGGACTGGGCACCGATCCATCTCGCCGAGGAGAAGATGAACGACACCCTCAATGCGAACCACGCCATCAAGGCCATCGAGCAGGAGCACGACAAGCCGTTCTTCATCGCCTGCGGGCTCTTCAATCCGCACATGCCCTGGTATGTCCCGCAGAAGTACTTCGACATGTATCCCCTGTCGGAGATCGTGACGCCCGTACTGAAGGAGGATGACCTCGCGGACGTTCCACCGCTGGGCCGGGCGCTGACCAATGGGAAGAGCGGATTCGCGACCAAGGTCGTCGAATCGGGGCTCCACAAGGAGGCAGTGCAGGCCTATCTCGCGACCACCACCTACGCGGACGCGCAACTCGGACGCGTCCTCGATGCCCTCGAAACGAGCCCGCACAAGGACAACACCATCGTGGTTTTCCTGTCGGACCACGGCTTCCATCTCGCGGAGAAGGATCACTGGCAGAAGGCCACGCTCTGGGAGGAGGCCACACACTGCCTGCTGACGATCCGCGCACCCGGGGTGACCAAGCCCGGGGGGATCAGTCATCGCTTCGTTTCGCTGATGGACATCTATCCGACTTTGGCCGAACTGTGCGACCTCGAACCGCCGCCCTACCTCGATGGCAGGTCGCTGGTCCCGCTGCTCAAGGACCCGGATGCGGACTGGCAAAGCACGGCCATCACCGGGTTGTGTGACAAGAGTCGGCCGACGGAACCCTACCTCAGCATCCGAACCGAGCGGGGGCGCTACATCCGCTACGGAACCGAGGAAGAGGAGTTTTATGACACGACCAAGGATCCTCACGAATGGACCAACCAGATCGACAATCCGGAGTATGCATCGGTGATCGGAGTGCTCCGGGCGGCATTGCCTGCGGACCCGGCCAAGCCCCTGAAAAGCGCCCTGGCCGACAGGCGGGGCCGGGAGAAGAAACCCAAGAAGAACAAACGAGACGACTGATCGGCCGCATCGCTTTTCGAGGGCGATTTACGACGGGATCGGTCAGGGCGGCGGTGCTGGTCGAATGCCGGTGAGCGTGGCCGCCGGCTGACCCGCTGTGAGCTCCAGTCGGCACCGGTAAATGCTCGATTCCCTGCAAACTTGGCGCGGACATCATCCTTGCAATATCGGACTCAAGATCCGAGATTGCACGGATGATTTCGAGGCCAAGCTATGCCGACCTGATGAGGGAGGCTCTGAGGCGGACCCCGGTTTGCGCGCTGCTGGGGCCGAGGCAGTGTGGCAAAACGACGCTGGCCCGGGCGATTGCGGGTGAAACCGAAAGCCACTATTTCGACCTTGAATCGCCCCGCGACCGGTTGCGCCTGCAGAACCCGGAGCTGGCGCTCGGAGCCCTCAGCGGGTTGGTCGTGCTCGATGAGGTGCAGGCGATGCCCGAGCTGTTCCCCGTGCTGCGTGTGCTTGCGGATCGTCCTGCGGCACCCGCGCGGTTTCTGATCTTGGGGAGTGCCTCGCCGCAACTCATCCGGCAATCCTCCGAGACCCTGGCCGGGCGGGTGGAATTTGTGGATTTGCACGGATTTGACATCCGGGAGACGGGCATCGGGGCCGTCGCTTCGCTGTGGGTGCGTGGCGGGTTTCCCCGCTCGTTCCTGGCGGCATCCGACGAGGACAGCTCGGCGTGGCGCGAGGGCTTCGTGCGCACCTTTCTCGAACGCGACCTGCCGCAGTTCGGCATCCGGGTGGGAGCCCAGGCCATGAGGCGCTTCTGGACGATGCTGGCGCACTCTCACGGTCAGTTGTGGAATGCCTCGGAACTCGGGCGCGCCCTCGGCCTGAGTGACAAGACCGTCAAGAGCTACCTCGACGACCTGACGCAAACCTACATGGTCCGCCAGTTGCAACCGTGGTTCGAAAACCTGCGCAAACGACAGGTGAAGTCCCCCAAGATCTATCTGCGCGACTCGGGCCTGCTGCACCATCTGCTGAGCCTCGGCAACGAGGCCGAGATTTCCGCCCATCCCAAGGTGGGCGCCTCATGGGAAGGCTTCGCGTTGGAACAGGTGCTTCGCATCGCGCGGCCCCGGGATGCCTACTTCTGGGCCACCCAGGGCGGTGCCGAACTCGACCTGCTGGTCTTCGAGGGCGGCCGGCGCATCGGCTACGAGTTCAAGTATTCGGAGAATCCGTCGATCACGAAATCCATGCGTATCGCCATCCGGGACCTCGACCTGTCGGAACTGCGCATCGTCTGCCCCGGCGAGCTGCGCGCACGACTGGATGACCGCATCGAGGTGATCGGCCTTGCGGCGCTTCCTTTGGCACAAGGGGACGGTCAGAAGGATTGAGCGTTATTGGCGGCGAGCGGGCGGTCCATCCCACGTGGCGGTCGCGCCGGGCGCGTTGCCGGGTTTCACGAATCCGCCCTGAGGACCGTAGTAAGGGACGGAATCGCCTGTGTCGCCCGCCGAGGACAGGGGGATTGTCTTCGCAAGCAGCGCAGCGCGCTGCAAGGCACCGATTTTGGATCGCCACGACCGCACTGAGGGCCGCCGGAGGAAGAAAAGTCGAAAAACCGATTAGTCCCCGGGGCTCCTCCCGCTGTCTAGTAGTGTCAGGAGTTCCCGCTCCCGTCCATTTGATGCCCGATTCCGTTCCACCATTCGGCTCCAGCGAGACCGTGTTCGTCACCGAACTCACGGATCATCAAGGCATTCTGCATGCCTTCCTGGTCTCGCTGTTGCCCGGAGTGCCCGAGGTGGACGACATCCTGCAGCGTACCAACCTCGTCCTCTGGGAGAAGCGCTCCCAGTTCGAGCCCGGCACCAGCTTCAAGTCATGGGCGCTGGCGGTGGCCTACTGGGAAGCCCGCGCCTGGATGTCGGAACGCAAACGGGGTGATTGGCTGGTGGTCGACGACGGTCTGGCCCGGAAGCTGATCGAGCACATCGAGGTTCAGCCCAAGCGACCGGCCAATACGGCTGTTCCGGCTCTGAAAAACTGTCTCGCGAAGCTCCGCGATGCCGACCGCCTGCTGGTCCTGAGCCATCACCAGCACGAGAAGTCGCTCAAGGAGTGCGCCCGCATCTTCGATCGCACCCCCGAGTCCCTGTCTGTCTCACTGGTGCGCATCCGCGCCGCCCTGCGCCGGTGCATCAAATCCGAACTGGTGGTGAAGGAGGCAACCCAATGAGCCAGAACGAAGTCGAGGCCCGGATCCAGCACCTGATCGACGGCAAGCTCGACCCGGATGCGAGGGTCACCCTGCTCGCCGAGATCGAGCGCGATCCGCAACTGCTTGAGATCTACTGGGACTATGTCGTGCTCGACAGCGCCTTCAAACGCCTTTCCCGGAGCGCTGCATCGCTTCAGGTCGAATCGCCGCTGCTTTCGGAGCGCGATCTGGGTAGGCGCCAGAAGCGTCAACTCCACCTGAGCCTGCTGGCAACCGCCGCGCTTCTCGTCCTCGCCGCAGTGCTTCTTCGGCTGATTCTCGTTCCCAGCTCAAACCCCGGGGTAGCCCTCCGCTCAAGCCCGGGCTCGGTGCTTGAGATTTCACACTCTGTCGCGGAGGACAAGCAACCTCCGCCTGAGACTCTTGTCCCGGGCTCCCGCGCTCGCCTCGAGCAGGGCACCGTCGAACTCACCTTCGAGAACGGGGTTCAGTCGATCGTCCGGGGGCCCGCCGACCTCACCCTGCACGCCGACGGGAACCTCTATCTGCAGGCTGGAACCGCCTGGTTCAATGTCCCCGAGAAGGCGGTCGGCTTCACGGTCAAAACCGCTGACATGGTTGTCACCGACCTCGGGACCACCTTCGGCGTGAGATCGCAAGAGGGCTTCCCGCACGAGGTGCACGTCTTCGGGGGCAGGGTTGAGGCAAGCCCCCGCGGACCCGCCTCTGCCACCGAAACCTTGAATGCCGGAGCGGCCCGTGCGGTTGGGCTGGGAGGACGTCTGCGTGAGATCCCCTTGGATCCGAACCAGTTCCTGACGAACTTGCCCAAGACTTCGCCCCACCTGCACTGGAGCTTCGATGATGGAGAGGCGTTCTCGGACTCACAGGGGGAGCACCCGGCGGCCGGCAACGAGGTGAGCGCCCTCAAAGGATTGGGAAATACAAAAGCCTTCCGGCGCACCGGGGGGCGCTTCGGGCAGGCGCTCGCCACCACCGGCAAGGTGGCGCAGGCTCCTTCCGGCTGGTCCGGAGTGCTCGGCGATGCGCCGAGGACCATCGCCCACTGGATCAAGCTGGGTTCCGGCGAACGCGAAGCCTCCCATGTGCTCGTCGGCTGGGGCAGCCATACCCTCACCCCATTCAATCCCAACCCGGCCTTCCTGACCTTTCTTCGACGGGTTGACGAAGGCACGGTGCCCGGCGTTTCGTTCGGTTCGTACTACCTTATCGGGACCACCCCGATTGACGATGACCGCTGGCATCACTTCGCGGTCGTCTACACCGGCAGGCAGCTTCCCGACGGAACGCCGGATCTCACCTGCTACCTCGACGGTCGCCCGGAGACGATGATCTCGAAGGTGAATCTCTCCAGCATCTCCCCGGATGAGCAGGGCGCCTTCACGATCCAGACGACGAAGTCGGCTCCCGGGGCGATCAACCTGACTCTCCTGCCCAACAATTGGGTCCGAACGCGGTCGAGCCAGATGGCTCTCGCGATCGACGAACTCTTCGTTTTCGAAAGCTCCTTGAGCGCAGCCGAAGTGCACCAGCTCTACCAGCACAATTCCCTGTCCCAGACAGACAAATCCAACCCATGAAGACCAAGACCCACTCCATCCTCCTGGCATCCGTCGTGTGCGGCCTCGCACCTTCTGCCGCCCACGCCGCCCCCTTGGCCGAAGGAACCGTGATCGGCATCGACTTCGGACCAACTGCTCCGACCAACAACTTCAATCAGGTGGCCAGCACGGAAGGAGGCGGCGCTGCCTTCAACACGGCAGGTACCATCACCGCAGGGAATATCATTGACACCTCGAATGTCGTGGTCGACGGCGTCGAGTTCTCTTGGGCAAACGGCAAGTGGTCGAATAACGACGCTGCGGACTCAAGCGACTTGCCTGGCCAGAACGGTGCCTTTGACGACTCGAATCTGACGGACTGGATCGGGGAAAATAATAATACCCAACTGATTCTGACATTCTCCGGGCTGAATACCGGGTTGACGTATGACCTGCTGATCGGTCATGGCTTTGTCTTAACAGAAAACGAAACCGACACGACTTTCACCGTCGGCAGCCAGTCCGCGACGAACGACCACGGCACCGGAAGTGCGGCGTATGTGACGCTGAACGGCCTGTCCCCGGATGAGTTTGGAACTCTGGTGATCACAACCACCGGCAATGGCACCAGTACGACAGCTCCCGACCTTTCCAACCTCACGGCCGTCGCCGCTCTCCAACTGACCGCCACGGTCGGCGGCGGCCAGACCGCTTTCGAGGAGTGGGCGACGAGGGGCGGCGCAAGCGGCGTGACGTTTGATGACGACGCGAATGACGACGGGGTGTTGGACGGGATGGCCTTCCTCCTCGGTGCGGACACCCCGGCGACCGACGCGACCGGCCTGCTTCCGACGGCCGATGAGACTGGCGGAGACTTGGTCATGGCCTTCTCCTGTCTGGCCTCGGCCGCCCGCGGGGCCTCGGTGCTCAACTTGGAGTATGACGGCGACCTGGCCGCCCCATGGCTCAGTGTGCCGGTACCCGGCGCAGCCGGGGATCCGAACCCGATTCTAGAAAACACCGTCTCCGGCAGCGTCAGTTTCGTGGCGACCGATGGAGGCACGAATGGCGAAGGCGACGCCCTGGTCGACATCGTGGCGACCATCACTGACGCCACCGAGTCTGCGGCAGGCAAGGTCTTCGGGCGCCTCAACGGCACCGAGTGACCCACGGCTCATCCACGGAATCAAAACGACTCACCCAATCCATCACAACGAACCCAACAACCAAAATGAAAATGAACAGACTGACACAAACGCTGCTGGCGCTCGGTGCGCTCGCCGTCCCCGCGCAGGCCGCCACGCTGGCGGTCGGTACCGAGATCGGTATCGACTTCGGGCCGACGGCTCCGACCAACAACTTTAATGGCACGGCCACTACTGCCTTCGGTGGCGCTCCTGGCACCGATGGCAGCATTACCGCAGGGACTCTAATCGACACCTCGGGAACCACAATAGACGTTGTCGGGTTCACTTGGGAGAACGCTGCTTGGTCAAATACCGACTCTGCGGATCTAACCGACCTGCCGGGTCAGAACAGTGCCTTTAATGACTCGAACCTAACTGACTGGATCGGAAGGAACAATACTGACGTATTTGCGCTGACCTTCACCGGGCTGAATGATGCGTTTACCTATGACTTGATTATCGGTCATGGCTTTGTCAATACCACCACCTTCACCGACACGACTTACACAGTCGACGGCCAATCCTTGACGAACACCCACGACTCCGGGAGTGGCGCGTATGTCTCATTTACCGGCCTGTCCACGGATGGATCAGGAAATCTGGTGATCACACTCGACGGCAACGGCGGCCCTTCAAACAACACACCCGACCTCGCAGTCGTCTCCGCCCTCCAACTGACCGCCGTGCCCGAGCCTTCCGCGGCTCTACTTGGTGCGTTTGGGGTGCTGGCTCTCCTCCGTCGTCGTCGCAGCTAATCCGCACAAACAGCACTTCTCTTGGCGAGGGTTGCTCAGCTTGTCTGGGCGACCCTCCCATTTAACAGGCCTTGCCATTGCTTCGTCTGGTCCCTCCCTTGCGTCTGGCGAAACGTCCCCCCTTTTCGATGACTCTTGTTTCTCCATTGCCTGTGGACCTGACCCAAGGGCTCCACAGTAATGCCGGCGCCGTAATGCTGACGTTACTGAGCCCGATTCCATGCCCGTCGACAGCCCGCAAGCCGAGGCGGGCGTCTTTGGGGCCTTTCTTCATCCCAGAACAACATCGGGAACCATCATCAACACACTTCGCCATCACCCTCTAACTCGAATGAACAACCCAAGTCAAAAAGCGGTCGGAACCCTGTTGGGGCTCTGCGCATTCGCACTCCTGCCATCACTCGGCTTCGCCCAAACCACCGCCACCTACCTCGGCACGCAAGCCGACATGACCGGATGGCGGACCTCGACTGTCGACAAGCTCTTCGATCCCGGTGGTGATGATGTTTTCGGCACGGTGGGCTATCACCTCTTCGGCGCAGCCGGAGAAAACACCACCCCGCCGGACGCTGCCAACGGCGCCCTGGCCTTGCTGCCGGGCTACATCACCGTGACACGGAATGCCCCATCCGAGGTCCAGTACGCCTATGCCTTCATCGACAATCCGGTGGATGGAACTCCCACGACGATCCTCAGCGGGACGACGGCGGGGCAAGGTGCGGGACCAACGAGGATTGCCACGGTCACCTTCGGTGCCACCGTGCCATCCGATTTGATCATGACCCTGATGCACGACAACCTGAACGGTGATTTTACCGTCGCCGGCTACGAACTCCGGGCATCGGATGGCACGTCCGTCCTCGCCTCGGTCAGTTCATTGAGCAGCAACAACCAACCGGATTGGCACTCCTTTCAGATCAGCGGCCTGAGCGGCGGCGATGAGGTGCAGGTGTGGGGCACGTCTGGCGGGGTACGTAGCACCACCCTTGGAGCCTTGACCTTCGATCCGCTCTCGCCGTCTGCGCCTGTTGCCCTCGCGCAAACCGTCAACACCCGGCCGGATACCCCCGTAGATATCACGCTGACGGGGATTGGCAGCAATCTGACCTACAACGTGGCATCGCAGCCATCCCACGGCAGCCTGAGCGGCACGGCTCCCGACCTGACCTACACCCCGTCGGGCGGCTACATCGGTCCCGACAGCTTCACCTTCACCGTCAGCGACGGCCAGTCGACGAGTGATCCGGCCACCGTCTCGATCGAGGTTGCGGACATCGGTCCGAATTTCATCCTCTTCCTGACCGATGACCAGGGCTACAACGACCTGGGCTGCTATGGCTCGCCGCACATCCTGACGCCGGAGATCGACCAACTCGCGGCCGAGGGCATCCGCTTCACCAGCGGCTACGTTCCCTCGCCGGTCTGCGGACCCTGCCGCGCGGGCTTGTATACCGGTTCGTATCCGATCCGGATTGCCGAGCCATCGAACCGAAAGAATTACCATACTGAACCGCATCCGAATGAAATCTTCATCCCCGAACTCCTCAAGACCGCGGGGTATACCTCGGCGCTGATCGGCAAATGGCACAATTCGGGAGAGGGCACCGCCGCGACCAGTTTCAGGGCGGGAAGGGGGCCGATCGACCAGGGATTTGACTACTTTTATGGCACGCCCTCACACAACGGCCTGAGAGCTGTGGATACCGGCAACGTCAACACCTCACTCCTTCGAGCCGACAGCTCGGGAACCACCGTCGTCGATAACGATCTGGATCAGGCCGAGGCGGACCAGATGATTCTCAACTACACCGAGGAGGCGAATGATTTCATCACCGATGCGCACAATGCGGGACAGCCCTTCTTCCTCACCCTGGCTCACAACATGCCGCATGTGTCGCTCGGTGCCCGCCAAAGCTTCCGCGACAGCGCCGCGGCCCGCGGCCTGGACGTCTATACCGCAGTGATCGAAGAGCTCGACTGGAGCATGGGCGAGGTGCTCGACAAGCTCGATGAGCTGGGAATCGCCGACAACACCTTTGTCATCTTCAGCTCGGACAACGGGCCATGGACACAGAGTCCACCGACTGCAGGCAATGACCTCGAAGGCTACTACGGGAGCGCCTTCCCGCTCCGGGGTTCCAAGATGCGCTCGCTGGAGGGAGGGCCCCGCGTGCCTTACATCGTCCGCTGGCCCGGCACGATCACCTCCGGAGTCGTCTCCGATGAGATCGTCACGCTGATGGATTTGTTCCCCACCTTCATGGACTATGCGGGCGTGGAGATTCCTGCCGGTCTTGAAATTGACGGTCGGAATATCCGCCCGCTGATCGAGGGCACCGACACGGTCAGTCCGCACGAATACTACTACTATTACTGCTACACCCAGTTGGCGGCCATCCGCGACACCCGCTGGAAGCTGGTCCTACCGCGGAGGGACAATCCTGACAGCAACTGGATGTCCTTCTGGAACAGGTGGCAGGATCGGGTGGATGAGCTGGAGCTCTACGATCTCGACGATGACCCCGAGGAGACCACCAACGTGGCTCCCCGGCACCCCGAGGTCGTGAAGCGGCTTCTGGAACAGGTCGAGGTGGCCCGTGCGGAACTGGGAGACAAGGACAGGATCGGCTCCGGCGCCCGTTTCTTTGATGGCAACAGTCCACGCCCCGACATTGCGGCCTACAACAACAGCACCACCACCCAGCCCTACGTGGATGAGCCGCTCACCGGGCTGCCCGGCCACGTTCGGACCGGAATCGACTCTGCGATGGTGAGCTACGATGAACCCGGCGACTACACTTTGGTCGAAGTGGTCTGGGCCTATGAGGACCAGGGCCATCAAGCGGCCGGAGTCTGGGCCGCCGCCGCGGGAGGCGGGAGCGCCAATCTGGGTGCCAAGACCTCCGGCGATCCCATCGAACACGGGATCACGGGCCTCGATCCCTTCGAGGAGTATGTCTTCCGCTTCATCTTCACCGATGCCGGTGGAACCTTCTGGTCGATCCCCGCGATGATCGACCCGGGGCAGCTCAGGGCGACCATTCATGAGATCGGTATCGATTTCAGCGACGGAGGCAGCACCGCTGGAAGTGGCATGGAAACGAATTGGACGATCATTAACGGCGATGGCACCACCGCCACAGTCTACGACAGCCGGAACGGCAGCGTGCTTCCGGGGGTGTCGATTCAGACCACCGGAGCTTCGGGGGGTGAAATGACGGATGCGGATCTCGGGTTTGGTGAGGCGGATTACGGGAACTACCTGAAGACCCCGTTTTCCGATCTCTCAGCCAATGACGGCGTCTGGGGCAACCCCGGCACGATTCAAGTCGTGGTGTCCGGTCTGAACGACGCCTACGACTACGACGTGCAGGTCATCGCCATGCCGTCGGTGGGCACCGGCTTGACGGATCTCACCATCGCGGCGGGCGGGCTCTCCGAACTGCGCACCTACGCGTCCTTCCGGCCCTACATCAACAACGATCCGCCGCCCTACACCAACAGCGATGCTGTATTGGTCAGCCCGTTCTATTCCAGGCCCATCCTGGTTCCCTCCGTATTCGAGAACCTCAACACGGATGGAAGCGGCAACCTGACCATCACCCTGAGCGACGCTCAAGCCATGGCGCTCAATGCGATCCATATCACCGCCACGTCGACCGCTACCGCCTCGGCCTTCGAAGCATGGGCGACCGAAGGCCAGACCTTCGCAGGGGACGCCAACGGTGATGGCGTGGCCGACGGCATCGCCTTCCTGCTCGGCGCAGCGACTCCGGATACTGACGCCACCGGTCTGCTGCCCACCGCTACCGCGAGTGGCAGCGGTTTGGCGATCACCTTCAACTGCCTGCCCGTTTCCGATCGCGGTGGCGCGCAACTCAGGGTCGAGCACAGCAGCGACCTCGGAATCTCGGACCCATGGTTGGCGACAATGGACCAGGTGCCGGATACCGACGATCCCGCCTCCGACAACGGCGTGACCTTCGTGGTAGACACAGTGTCCGCTGCGCCGCTCAACAAGGTCACGGCGACCATCAGCTCGAACGAGGCCTCCGACGGAAAGCTCTTCGGTCGCCTACAGGGCGTCGAGAATCCCAGCCCCTGAGTCATTCTCGTCAGAGCGTGCCAAGCGCAGGTTTGTCAGTTACCCGTGGCGAAAGGTCTGTGTGCGATTGGTAATCAAGCAGGCCCAAGCCACCCTCACTCCACGAGAATCGAATCATCCCGAAAATGACTCCGCGAACAGCGGAGACCAAGCTCCATTCATGAACCAAATCACTCGCCGCAGCATCCTTCGCCTCGGGACCCTCTCCGCCACCGGGAGCCTTCTCGGACGCTTCCAGCCTGCGATGGCGGGCCCGTTTACGGGGGGCGATTTCATCAAGCTCGTCCCCGAGGACAAGAAGCTGAGCGCGGAGTGGATTCGCTCGTTGACCGAGCGGGGCGAGCCTGAGTGGTTCAGCGGCGAGGAATTGAAGCACATCGGGATGCCGGTGGGCGGGATCTGCTGCGGTCAGGTCTATCTTTCCGGGGATGGGCGCCTCTGGCACTGGGATATCTTCAATCGCGATGTTGCCCCGAAAAACCGGACCCAGGGTCCCCATTACGCCAAGCCGATGCCGGTCACCTCGGCGGTGGACCTCGGGTTCAGCATGCGGATCAAGGCCGGAGGAAAGGAGACGGTGCGGACTCTCGATGGGACGGGCTTCCCGAAGGTGCGCTTCCGTGGCGCCTACCCGATCGGCTTTGTGGAGTTTCGCGACGAGGAACTTCCGGTGAAGGTGTCGCTGGAGGCCTTCTCGCCCTTCGTGCCGCTGGATGTCGACGCCTCGTCGCTGCCGCTCACGGTGATGCGCTACACGGTGCGCAATAGTTCAAAAGATTCACTGGAGGTATCGATCGCGGGAGCCCTGACCAACCCGGTCCTGATGAATTCCGGCAAGGGCAGCGGGGCGGATTTCGTCAATCGCGTTGCCAAACGCGGGAATTCCCTCTGTCTGCATTGCACGGCGGAAAAGTCGAAGCGGAAAGCCGCCGACTTTGGAGACATGACCCTCGCCGTGCTGGGCATCGAGGGGAATCGCTTTTCATCGGCGCGGATCTCTAAGGAGGCACGCTTCGACGCGGGGCCTGAAACGGCGCGTGGCCCGGCCGATGATCGCCCCAAGGGCATCGTCGGGAGAACCCTGACACTGGAGCCCGGGGCGGAGGCCACGGTGAGCTTTGGGGTCGCCTGGCGATTTCCGAACGCGCCTTCCCCGTTTGCGCGCGTGGGTGACAGCGGTCACTACTACGCGGAGCGATTCGAATCCAGCCTGTCGGTCATGGACCACCACGCCGCCGGGTTCCAGCAGGCTTACGCGCGGACACGTCTCTGGCACGACACCTGGTATGACTCGACGCTGCCGCACTGGCTGCTCGACCGGGTTTTCGTCAACACCTCGACACTTGCGACCAGCACCTGCCTGAGGTTCGCCAACGGACGCTTTTGGGGCTGGGAAGGTGTCAACTGTTGCCCCGGAACCTGCACGCACGTCTGGCACTACGCCCAGTCCGTTGGACGGGTCTTTCCTGAACTGGAACGCATCACCCGCGAGCACGTGGACTACAACCCTGATCGCGCCTTCCAGCGGGACGGTGCGATCTTCTTCAGGGCCGAGGGAGGAAAACCGAAGTGGGACCAGGCCGCCACCGATGGTCAGTGCGGCACCATCCTGCGCGTCTACCGGGAACACTGCATGTCCGCAGACAGCGCTTTTCTGAAGAGGCTCTGGCCTCGCGTGAAACAGTCGGTGGAGTTTCTCATTCGTGAAGACAGCGATGGCAACGGCGTCCTCGAAGGAGCCCAGCACAACACGCTCGATGCCGTTTGGTATGGCCCGGTTTCCTGGTTGAGCTCGCTCTACCTGGCCGCGCTGCGGGCGGCAGCGGTCATGGCCCGGGAGATGGACGACGAGGACTTTGCGCAGAGGTGTGATCGACTCGTGGAGAGTGGGATGCAGTGGATCAGCGAGAACCTTTTTGACGGGGAGTATTTTTACCACAGGCGCGATCCCGAGCATCCGAAGGCGATCGGCGCCGGCATTGGTTGTCACATCGACCAGGTGATGGGCCAGGGCTGGGCGCACCAACTCGGGTTGGACCGCGTCCTGCCCGCCGACAAGACGCAAACCGCACTGAAATCACTCTGGCGCTACAATTTCACGCCCGATGTCGGACCCTACCGCAGGCAGTACAAGGGCGGACGTTGGTACGCGATGCCGGGCGAAGCCGGCCTGATCATGTGTACTTTTCCCAAGGGTGGTGAGCGTGAGGCCCGCGGCGGCAATCCGAGGCACGGCTTCGCCGGCTACTTCAATGAGTGCATGAACGGCTTCGAATACCAGGCCGCCTGGCACATGATCGCCGAGGGGCTCGTGCAGGAAGGCCTGGCAGTGACACGCGCGGTCCACGACCGCTACCATCCCTCCAGGCGCAACCCCTACAACGAGATCGAGTGCAGCGACCACTACGCCCGCTCGATGGCCAGCCACGGGGTGTTCGTGAGCCTTTGCGGATTCGAGCACCATGGGCCGAAAGGCCATCTCGGCTTCGCGCCCAAGATCACTCCAGAAGATTTCCGCGCCCCCTTCATCACTGCGGAAGGCTGGGGGACTTTCACCCAGCGGCGGGTCGATGGCTCACAGGAGGCCACTCTGGAGCTGAAATCCGGCAAACTCCGCCTCGTAACCCTCTCGTTCGTCACGGGAAAACCCGGGCCCCACCGCGCGGAGGTGAATCTCGGCGGACGAAAGCTTGGCACCGTGTCTGACAGCGATGGCGAGTCGTTGACCCTCCGCCTTCAAGAGCCGGTGGTCCTTGAGACGGACCAGGAACTCAAGGTCGAGATCGTCCATCCCTGAGACGGTCGGACGAAAGTTGAGATGGATCGGGCAAGCCCGGGTTGAGTCGGCTGCTAAAGCTTCTTGAGCCGGATTCCGCGCCACGAGACCCGACGCGGGGTGCCGTCGTAGTCCCGGATGCCGTGGACCTGGAGTCCGATGGCACCGCTCGGATACCGTTTGTGATCCTCCTCGCTCACCGAGTCGTTTATGAGGATTCCATTGATCCACGTCTGGATCCGGGGACCTTCAACCCGGAGTTTCACGGTGTTCCACTCGCCGTTCTTCGCGGCATTGTTTCTAACCAGTTTGTCTTCGGGGGTGATCCACGCGCCGCCGCCCTGTCGGAAGATCAGGCCGGACCGGCCGGGTGACTTGGTGAGTTCGATCTGGGGGCCCTTAAGGGTGTTGACCCGCTCGCGGCTCGGAGTGCGTTCGGAGCGGAACTGCACGCCGGAATTGAGATCGAGGTCGTGGAGCTTGTATTCGAAGACCAGTTCGAAGTCGCCGTAGTCCTCCTTGGTGACGAGGAAGGTCGTCTTCTTTGCGCCGCTTCCGGTGATCGTGCCGTCCGCGGCTTCGAAGACGGCGTCGCCACCGGTTTTGGACCATCCCTCGAGGGTCTTGCCGTCGAACAGGTCGATCCATTCTGGTTCTTCGCCTTGGAGCGGACCGACGAGAAACAGGAGGCAGGGAAGGATGTTTGTTAGGCTTGCCTTCATAGAGATGACGCAATGGTGGCGGAGGGATGTCCGGGGGCTTCAGTCTTTCCAAAGATCGACACCGTAGTCCCAGCCTGGCCGCACGGGTGCCTTGACGTAGGGGTCGAGTGAGGTGTCTTCGAAGGTCAGGGTTTCGGGTTGGTAGCGAACCTCCTTGCCGCTCCGCATGGCAATGGTGCCGAGGATCACGATCTCGGTCAGTGGTGCGGCATAGTCGAAGTCCGAACCGGGCTTCTCGATCTCGCCGCGAATTGCGGCGAAGAGTTCCTTGATGGGTCCGCCGACGGCCCGTGGCAGAGTCTTGGCAGGAAGATTCCTGCGGATCTCGTCCCAGTTCTCGAGCATCCGGGGGCTGGTCGGGCGCATCCCGGGAGACACGATGGTGTTCTTCTCGCCGACCAGGAGACAGCCTCCCGATCCGTCCATCTTGCCGCCCTTCAGTGAATCCGGAAGCCGCGGCAGGTGGCCGCCCTCATACCAGAAGACCTTCAGGTTCGGTTTTCCGCCGCCGCGCGCGAACTCGTAGATGTAGGTCATCGCCTCGGGTCTGGGCGTCTTCCCTCCGGATTCCTTGCTGAAATCAATGCTCTTGTCGGTGCGCACCGAGACCGGCATGCCGAGCCCGAGGGCATAGACCGGAATGTCGAGCGTGTGACAACCGATGTCGCCGAGCCCACCGAGTCCGTAGTCCCACCACCACCTCCAGCCGGAAGGGACGAGACCCTCGAGCAGGCGTTTCTCCGGAACCGGCCCCTGCCAGAGATCCCAGTCGAGGTGGCCCGGCACGGGAATGCCGGGCAGGTCCTTGAAGCGTTCTGCGTTGGTGTTGTTCTTGGTGGTCCGGTTGGTCCAGGCGTGGACCTCCACGATCTCGCCGGCGAGGCCGGCCTCGTACCATTCGCGGATGTATCGCATGCCCTCCATCGTGTGGCCCTGGTTGCCCATGACGGTCGGCACCTTGAACTCGTGGTATGCTTTTCGCAGGGTCCGCGCCTGCCAGAGGTCATGCGTCAGCGGCTTTTGCGTGTGGACCGCGATGCCACGCTGCATCGCGTCGTAAGTGGCCGCGAAATGAGTGTGGTCGGGGGTGCTGACGATGACGGCGTCGAGCTCCTTCCCGTGGGCGTCGAGCAGCTTGCGGAAGTCGGTGTAGCGCTTGGCGTCGGGGAACTTCTTGAAGCCCGGTTCGCCCTGCTTCGCGTCCACATCGGCGATGGCAATCACCTGCTCGCGCGCGCAGTCGTTGTAGGCGGTCTTTGCGATCCCGCCGGCCCCGATCAGGGCGACCTTGAGCTTGCGGTTCGAGGAGCGCTGGGCCCATGCCCGGTGATTGCTGATGAGGGTGCCGCCTCCGGCCAGCAGGCCGGTGCGGAGGAAGTTACGGCGTGGGATGGATTCGATCATGGTGGGCGCGAGCGCAGGGAACGGGTGGTCGATTCGATGGCTGGTGAAGGATGGTGTGGATGACTGGCTGTTGGGAATCTCTGGAATCCTGGCCCCGGCTCCCGAAAGGTCCGGGATTGTCGCCAGCCATCGACACGTCGAGGACAACAGGGCGGCGGTTCGGTCACAAGTCCCCAGAGTGGGGACACGGTCGGCCCCGGGCATCGGGTCTCAGCGCTTCTTCGCCGTCTGAAGGATTCCAGCTCTTCAAGAAGATTCACGGCTTGTCCCCGCTTTGGGGACTGGTGGATGAACCCCGCATTCGCGTGAATGAGCGGCAGCTTGAAGAGTTGATCCCGGTCCGGTTTCTTTCGGGGCGGGGGAAGGCAACTTGAGAGATTTCAGAGTTGGAGCAATGAACGCGAGTAGGGTCGAACCGGCAACCGCTAGCGCCCAGCCGAACCACCCCGTGGGCTTCATCGTTTCACGGACGAGAAGCTTCACCACGAGGCTTGTGGCGCTGGTTCTCTGCGCCGCCGGCTTTGCGTCGAGCCTTGATGGCAGCGACAAGCCCCACCTCCGCACAGACTACGAGGCCCCTGCCTACACCGAAGCCAGCGCCGACAAGATGCGGTGGTTTCGCGACGCGAAGTTCGGGTTGTTCATCCATTGGGGGGTCTATGCGGTTCCTGCGGGATTCTGGTCCAAGGACAACACCTTCGAGGGCTGGAAGAGTGGCAAGGACCTGCATAGCCCACATGCCTACAGCGAGCGCCTCCTCCACGCGACCGACATGCCCCTGGGCGAGTACGAGAAGATTGCGCAGCTCTTCGACTGGTCAGGCTTTGATGCGCAGAAGATCGTCGATCTCTGCCACGCGTCCGGTCAGCGCTACATCGTGATCACGACCAAGCACCATGACGGCTTCGCGATCTGGCCGTCGCAGGCCAGTGCATGGAACATCCGCGATGCCACCCCCTACGGTCGTTCGTCGGGGCGCGACCCCCTGAAGGAACTTGCTGATGCCTGCGCCAGGACGAAGACCGACGGGCCTTTTGAGGTCAGGCTCTGCTTCTACTATTCGCATTGTGCCGACTGGTGGGAAAGGGACGCAGCCAGCTTCGGTTACGAGCCCCATCCCGATCCGACACCCGAGGTCTTCCAGAGCTACCTGGACCGCAAGGTGAAGCCTCAATTGACCGAGTTGCTCACGGGCTACGGCGATATCGGGATGATATGGTTTGATGTCCCCCGGATCATCACCCCGACCCAGGCCCGGGAACTCGCGGAGCATGTCAACCGCCTGAGCCCGAACACCATCATCAATGGCCGGCTGGGCAGGGGACTCGGCAACTACCTGAATTGCGGGGACAACGGCGACATCGGGATTCCGGTCGAGTATCCCTGGGAAACCGGGAGCTCGATCAATCACAGCTTCGGATACCACTCGGGAGACCATGAGCACAAGGAGCCGGCGTGGATCATCCGCAAGCTCATCCGCACCGCAGCTCACGGCGGCAACTACCTGCTGAACATCGGGCCCAAGGCGGATGGCACGATCGCCCGGGAGGACATGGAGACCTTGACCGAGGTTGGCAAGTGGACGTCGGCGAACCGCGAGGCTGTTTTCGGGACCCGCCAGACGCCGTATACCGGCGAAAGCTCGGTGCAGCATCCCTGGGGCACCTGTACCCGGAAAGGCGGCGACCTTTTTCTTATCGTGACGAATTGGCCCTCAAGCGGCGAGGTGTCCCTGCCCCTCCTCCGCAACGAGATCGAGGCGGTGACGGTTCTCGAGGGCGAGGTCCGCAAGCAGCTCCCCCATCGGCGAAATCGTGATGCGAGCGGCAACGCCACGATCATCATCGATGTTTCCGGGGTGACAGCTCATCCGGTCGCGACGGTGATCAGGCTGGAGACGGACGGGGACGAAATCCGCCTGGACCCCTTCAGGCACGCCTACGATCCCGAGTCCAAACGGATCTCACTTGCTCCGGCGAACTTCCAGGCCTTTGCGAGCAACATCAAATCGCTCAACCTTTCGTATGACCCCGAAGCGGACGCGATCGTCAACTGGCGCTACAACAAGGGGAGCGGAGCAACGGTGGCGTGGACCTTCGAGGTGCCGGAATCGGGGGAGTATCGGGTACAGATTGAGTATGGCTCGATCAAGCGTGCATCCGGCATCCCGATCGACCTGCTGGTCGATGGCGAGCGCAGCCTTAGCTTCGACGTGACCCACCAGAAGGGCTGGGACAAATACGAGAAGGCGGCGGTCGGCACGGTCCGGTTCGAAAAGGGTCGGCACGACCTCGCGCTCGATCCACAGCGTTCGGATGTCGATAGCGTCTGGATCATGCAGCTCAAGGGACTCACCCTCACGAAACAGGAGAAAGAGGGCTGATCCCGACAGTTTGAACTTTGGCCCCGGCCTCCTTGGGGAAAACAGGGCACCGGGTCGGTCACAAGTCCCCAGATCGGGCGCGACCGGCGCGAGGCGCGCTGTCCCCCATTTGGGGACTTGTGGAGGGCAGAGGGAATTGTTGATTTCAAATACTTAAACCTCTGGCTCAAGCGCCGAGCTTGTAATCTTCCGGCGAATACTCCGATCCCGTTCAAACCCTCCATTCGACAAACCCATCTTCATCAATGCCAAAGACAAGACGGTAGTCCAATCCGCATCCGGCATGGGCTCTTTCGGGTCTTGCTGCGCTGCGGTTGGGTTTCCTCGAAAAGGCGCTGATCGTCTGCGTCGTTCAGGGTTCGCCCTGGTGGTCACCGTGTCGCTCATGGTGCTCCTGGTGCTGCTGGTGATCGGACTCCTGTCGCTCTCGTCGGTGGCCCTGCGGAAGTCCTCAAATGCCATGGCGATGGCCGAGGCCCGGGCCAATGCCCGAGTGGCTCTGATCGTCGCCCTTGGCGAACTGCAAATGCGGGCTGGGCCGGACACGCGGGTTACGGCACCTGGCGACATCATTGACGGGGGCTCTTCAACACTGACCGGGGTCTGGCGCAGTTGGGAAGGCAAGGATCATGAGACAGACGGAAGATTCGCCGGACGTCCGGTCACTCCAGACTATGGCGCCAAAGAGCGGACGGAAAGCGATGGTGGACGGTTCCTTTCGTGGTTGGTTTCAGCGGCCCGGTCCACAACTTCCATCGAAGACGCCGCCAAATTGACAAGTGCAACGGCTTCCGAGACTTCCGTTCCATTGCTGTCTACAGGAACTCTTTCGGCGGGCAGCGAGCGTGAAGTGCACGTCACCCCGGTGCCTGTCTCAAGCCGTGGCGCGATGGCTTGGTGGGCCAGTGGCGAGAACCAGAAGGCACGGTTGCCGAAACCGTACGAACCGCATGGCGACACGATCTCTGGGTGGGTTGGCATCGCCAACAGCCATGCGGTTGCCGACCCGAGCCCGTTCGGATTGGATCCGTTGCTGGTTGATCCGGACCCGGCGGAGAAGGCGATCAGCCTCAACACGGTCGGCCTGCTCAGGACGGAGGGCGATGCCGAGCCGGACGAATTTTTCCACGACTTATCAACTTCATCCGTCGGACTGCTGACCAACACCGCCACCGGCGGATGGCGCAAGGACCTTTCGCTACTGAGCGAGAACTGGGGCCGCCAACCGAGAACCGGCTTGCCGCTTTTCAGGATCTCCCCGGACCGCGACTCGCAGGCGGTCATCCCAACCCGGATGGATCCGGTGCCCGACGGAGCAATGGTCTATCCCTGGGCTGCCTATCGGGGCTCGCCGGGCGAACACCCGATCTTTCGAACAGGAGCCTCGTCAAGCTGGGCGCATCTGATCGACCATGTGACGCACTACAAACGGGTATCGATCGGCTCCACAGGTCGGGCCAGCACTTCTCTGCATTCGGTGTCTGTCTACGACGGAGCAAATACCCACGATTATCATCACAAGATTCGGATCCTTCCCGTAATCGCGCGAATTCAATGGGTGTTTTCCCACGGAGCCCAGGAGTTGCCACCCGCCGAGGAGGGCGCCGAACCGCTGTATGAGCCACGTCTTCACCTCACTCCGGTCGTTACCCTATGGAACCCCTACAATGTCGCGATAAGCTGCCCTCCAAACTTTCGACTACAGATGCCGGTCACCTTGCCGACCGCCTTCCGGTATTCCTTCGATGGTCAGAAAAATCCCGACTACAACGCGCTGACCACAGCGTTGAACAACCAACCTCCGCTGTCTTGGTTCGGAGAGGAGACTGTCGGACGTGAAAGGGTTGATTTTCTACTCCGGATCGCTGCGCCCTTCAATCTCATTCCTGGCGAAACGCGGTTATTCAGCCCGAAATCGACCAACCCGGTCAAACACAGCCGAGCCCAGCTCAATCTCGGGCCAGGCTATCGGCCCGGGGGCGGCTACTACTTCCAGGTAAGAGGTGCCCGGGGCGAATCACCGTTGAAGCTTCCGGGATCGACACGCATCAAGGCTGATGCCCGTTTCGACACCAAGGACCGATACAGGGAAGTGTCCCATGTGGGGGTCTACCTGGATCTTCAGAGGGAAGACAAGAAGAGCCATCTCGCTTACCGGATGTTCTTCACCGAAGACACGGCGAACGCTGTTTATTCCCCACTCTCAGATATGGCCGAAACGTCGCTGGAGGCCTGTTCAGGCAATCCGCTTCCTTTCCTCTCGGCCGTCTTTGGCGCGCGCACTGCCAGCAGCACACACATGGCCACGAAGGGCTTCATTCAGTCTAACCCCATGGTCAATCACGCGAGAATGCGCAGAACAGGGGATTTCTACTATGGCCAAACGCACCCGGTGAATTCGCCCTCTGACTTCAGCTTCGTGAAGCATGCTCCGGGTGGCGACAGCCTGCTGCCGAACGTCGGCGACACGACCAACCGCAGCTACATCGTCACCGGCTTCAGCAAAGCTGATGGTCTTGCGCGCTGCGTCATCGCCGAGCTTCCGCTACTGCCTCTCGCGTCGCTGGCCGAGCTGACCCATTGGGACGCCCGCTTTGACAATCCGGCCCCACCCTATTCGCTCAACCAGGTCGCCAATTCCGACGCATCTCCACTCATTCAGTCCGACGCCGTTCTCAACAGCAAGGATGCTGGGGAAGCCATCAACCGGCAGAACGACGATTCATATTGCATGAATCATCTGCTCTTTGACGACTGGTTCGTCTCGTCAATCGCGCCCGATTCGCGGCTACCGGGCAGCGCAGGACGCGGTTTGGAGGCAGTCCATGCCGACTTCCTCACCGGCACCCGGCCACTGGTGAACCGCGCCTACCGCCCGATCCTGGCTGACATGGTGTCTTCCGCCGAGGAGGCCGCGGAGATATACAGCGAGCACGTCGAGCCTGCGGATGCATGGAAAACCATCGCGGCGAGGCTTGAGGTGGAGGGAATGTTCAACGTGAACTCCACCTCGGTCATCGCATGGCGCGCCCTGTTGGGACACGCGAGAGACCAGAAAGTGCCGCACATTCGTGGGGCCGCTCCCGATTGGGATATCGGACTGTCGGCAGAATCAGATCACATTTTCAACCGTTTCAGTGTGGCGGCGGACTCCGAGGCCGGAACCATCGGCGACTCGGGTGCGTTTCCCGAAGCGACCCAATTCGCCGGTTATCGCACGGTGGATCCGGAGTTCATCGATGCCATGGCGGAGGAAGTGGTCAGCCAGATTCGTCTTCGGGGCCCTTTCCTCTCGCTTTCCGAGTTCGTCAATCGCCAGCTTTCCTCTGGTGACCTCGCACTCGCCGGCACCATTCAAGGCGCCTTGAATGCGCTTTCGAAGCAACCGGCTCTCGACCCCTTCGCCCATCTCAAAGCTCTCTCCACGGTTTCCATCGGCGACCCACCGAATGTGGCAGGACACGACGAGGGCTATCAGTTTCGCAAGGCTGTGGAAGGGCACAGCGCCTACGGCATGCCTGGGTGGACCCGTCAGGCTGACATCCTACGACCGCTCGCCCCGATCCTCTCCGTCCGGGACGACACTTTCACCATCCGGGCCTACGGTGATGCCCGGGACGCCGCCGGAAGCGTGATCGCGCAGGCATGGTGTGAGGCTACGGTCCGGCGGATGCGGGACTATGTCGATCCGTCCGATGAAGCCGACCGCTTCGAGGCTCCCGAACGGGAGATCAACCGCCGGTTCGGGCGACGCTTTGAAATGGTCTCGTTCCGCTGGTTGTCCCCCAAGGAGGTGTGATTTCCGCCGGATCCATGGGGCCTGACAGAATCTTCCGACATCCATGAAGCACAGCATCCTGTTGGCCTTAATTCTTCCCCTCACTGCGGTGGAACCATCGGTGCGCACCTGTCGTATCCTATTCCTCGAAGCGCCCGCCTCGGCACCGACCTCGTTGTTTCTTTTCGATGGCAGCGAATCCCGCGAGGTCGACTTGCCGCGGATGAACTTCTCAAAAGTGTACTCGTTGCCTGCGGGTGCGCTCAGGTTGCACCTGCTTTCAACCGCTCTGGACGACCCCGAGCAGCTTCCGGACGGAGCTCCGTGTGCCAAGGTTTCGGCCGGCGTCACCGATTTCTACCTTCTGCTCACCAGCGACCCGGAGAACAAGGTCGCCCCCGTGCGCATGCAGGCGATCCATGCCGGCAGCGATCGGCTCAAGCGGGGACAGATGCTCTGGTTCAATCTGACGAGGAACACGATCGGCGGCACCGTCGGATCGGAGAGGCTCGTCGTTCAACCCGGAGCCCGCACCGTCATCGACCCTCCGGCCCGCGGCAACGAACGCTACCAGGTCGATCTCGGGTTCCGTATTCCCGACGAGGATCACCTCTACCCGCTTTGCGAAACGAAATGGATGCACGACCCACGAAGCCGGAGCGTCGCCTTCATCATCCCGAAGGCCGGCATCCGGACGCCCCGCGTACTGGTCTTTCCGGACTTTCGTGATGACGAGCAACCCTGATCGGGGGAGAAGCTCGCTCCCAAGCGTGGGTTCCGCTGACCCGGACCGGGCATGGTCAGGCGCGGTACTTGATGATCGCTTCGACCTTGCTCCGGACATGGAGCTTCTGGCAGATTCGCTTCACGTAGGTGCGGACCGTTTCGATCGTGATGTCCAGTTCGTCCGCCACCTCCTTGTAGATGTAGCCGGAGGCGAGCAGGCCGAGAACCTCGTGCTCCCGAGCCGATAGCTTCTGATTCTCGTCCTCGATCTCGCGGTCCTTCCGAAAATGCTGGGCGACCTTGCGCGCGATGTGGCTTGAGAAGGGAGCGCCGCCCGAGAACACGTCGCGGATGGCGTTGAAGATGTCGTCCGGGCTGCTGGTCTTGAGAAGATAGCCGCTCGCACCCTCCTTCAAGGCCCGGAAGATGTTGTCCTCCTCGTCGTAGGCGGTCAACATCACCACTTCCATTTCGGGATGGCCCTTTTTCAATTCCCGGATGCAGTCGATCCCGGATCGGCCCGGCAGTTTGATGTCCATGAGGACCACGTCGGGCGGATCGCAGGGGATGCGGGAAAGGGCCTCCTCCCCGGACGAGACCGCGTACAGGCATTCGATGTCGTCTGGACGCTCGAGGATCTTCACGAGTTGCTCCTGCAGGCGGAGGTCGTCCTCCACAACGACCACGGTTTTTCGATGGAAAGCCATGAGGTGCTATCGTTCTCGCATGAGGACCGGCGCTGTCAACACGACTCGCAGGCCGCGGGGATCGAGATTCGAGATGCCACATCGGCCCCCGATCGACTGCATGCGCTGGCGCACGCTCTCGAGGCCGCTCCCTCCGGGGTCTCCCGGGGGGCTTTCCGCATCTTCCCGGATTCCCACGCCGTCGTCGCTGATCGACACACTGAAGCTGCCCCGGTCGATCCGGATCCTGATGAGAATTTCGGATGCTTCCGCGTGGCGCAGCGCGTTGTTCACCGTTTCCTTGACCGCGAGGGAGAAGTTGTGGCGGAACTCGTGGCTGATGGGGTGGTTGTGCTCGAGACCGGCATCGTCGATCCGGCAGCGGATGCCGGCGAGCCGGCAGAGTTCGCTGACGAGGCGGCACAGGTAATTGATCAACGATTCGAGGTCGCTGTTTCTCGGGTTGAGCATCCAGACCGATTCCGAAAGGGCACCGACCAGTTCGCCGGTGAGTTCGCGGATCTGGCGGAAGGCCGCCTGCGACTCGGGATCGGCGGTGACGGCCTCCGCGTTGGCCCCGACCAGGGAAATGTGGGAAAGACGGGTGCCAAGGTCGTCGTGGAGGTCCCGGGCGATGCGGAGCCGCTCGTCGGAGAGCAGCTGGGCGTGCCGGAGTTGGCGTCTGATTCTTCGCCGGACGAGAGCCCGGGCCCAGAGCCCGACGAGGCTCCCGACTCCCGCGAGGCACCCGAGCCAGAACCACCATTTCTTCCAGAACACGCCGGGGACATCCACCACGAGGACCGAGGTTCGTCCGGTGGGGATGCCGTCGATCGAGAGCTCCTCAACGAGGAAGCGGTAGTCGGCGGCCGGAAGCCGCTCGTAGTCGAGCTCGAAGGGGCCTCCGAGTCCCACCGAATAGGCTTCCTGCCATTCGACCTCGATTTGCTCACCAGGCCGAAGCGCCGGGAGTTCGTAGTGCCCGCTCGCGATGTCGGCGTGCGCCTCGAGGTCGTCGTCCACGATGACCAGGGTCGGCGGCGAGTCGCGCTGGCCGTCCGGATGAATGATGGAACCCATGGTGGGCCGACTTCCGGCCTTGTTCCAGCGGATCGGGCGGGAGTCCGGCCCGAGCGCCTCGCGCATCAGCCATCGCTCCGGTCGGTCGGTGGTGGGGAGGGAACGGATCGTGATACCACGGATCGCGATGACGCCGACCGCGCTCAAAGGACCGGAGGAGGAAACCGCCACCGAGAGGTATTCGGCGCTTTCGGGGACTCGAAGGGTTTCCTTGCGAGAAACGAAGGCGAAGGGGGCTTCCGATCCGCTCCAGCCTGGAGTTGCGTGCTTGGCGGGGAAGTCATGATGAAGAATCCGGTTCCCTTCCTTGTCGATGAAGCGGACGACGAACATCATGGTTCCGCTTCGCTCCTGCCACACCTTGTCCGCCCCCTCGAGGCGGTAGCGCACTCGCAGGCTGGCCGGGACAACCTGAAACTGGAGGGAGGACGCGTTCAGGGGAGCGAGCGCGATTTCGTCCTGCGGGACCAAACGGGTTTCGTCGGCGAATGCCTCGATGGTGGTCGATGGAGTTTCTCCCGTCGCCGCACCGGCGAGCACGACGATCCCCATCGTGCGCAAAAGGGCAGCGAAGAAGGAGGAGCCGGTGGTGGTTGCGGTTCGTGACACGTGGAGGATCGAGGTCTGCGAACGATAGGCGTCCCGCTGCGATTTATCGAAGCGATTTCATCGGAGTCCCCGAAATGGGGACTAGAAGTCGAAGCTCCCGGAATTCTTAATCGGCTCCTTGACCAGCTCCCAGAGAATCAGGTTTGCATTGCTCCCTCGGCGAGGGTCGATCGCCATCAACGGCTGCGCCGGACGGTCTCTCATGGCCGGGTGCGTCTTTCTTCTCGCCTCGTTGACGGCAACCGCGGGCACGAAGCACTCACCTTCCTCGCGGTTCATGTCCTACGAGGGACGTGTCATGGCCGGATATCAGGGCTGGTTCCGGACACCCGACGACGGCTCGGGGAGTCGCTGGGTGCACTGGGGCAAGCGGGGGCGGTTCGACCCCCAGCATGTCAGCATCGACCTCTGGCCCGAGGTTTCGGAGTACCCGAAAACCTACGAAACGCCCTTCACGCTGGCGAATGGCGAACCGGCCCGGGTGTTCAGCTCGTGGGACGCCAGCACGGTCGATACCCACTTCCGCTGGATGAAGGAGCACGGCATCGACGGCGCCTTCATGCAGCGCTTCTTCCGCGTCACCACCACCGGGGAACGGCGCCGGGAAGGTCGGGTGATCCTCGGGCACGCGCTGACCGCCGCCGAGCGGCACCAACGGGCGGTGGCGGTGATGTACGACCTTTCCGGTATCGCAACGAACGGCCAGGACTGCGAGTCGGTGATCCAGGACTGGAAGGAGATCGTCGATGAGCTGAAGGCAACCTCGCAAGGCCGGGAACAGAGCTATCTCTACCACCGGGGAAAGCCACTGGTGGCAATCTGGGGGCTGGGTTTCACCGGGCGCGACTACGACATCCGCCGGATCGGGGTCGACAAGCTGATCGACTTTCTCCGCGACGATCCGGAGTACGGCGGATGCAGTATTTTGCTCGGGGTGCCCACCCATTTCCGGACCCTGCGGGCCGACACCCGCGCTGATCCCTACCTCCATGAGTTGATGGAGAAGGCGGACGTGGTTCTGCCGTGGATGGTCGGGCGGTTCAGGACGCTTGAGGGCCGGGAGCGGGAGAAGTTCCGGTCGCAGGTTCGGGACGACTTGGCATGGTGCCGGACTCGGGGACTCGACTACGCGCCCTGCGTCTATCCCGGCTTCAGTTGGCACAACCTGAAGGGCGGGGAGGAAGAGTTGGACAAGATCCCGCGTCGGGGAGGAAAGTTCTTCTGGCAAATGATCCACGGGTCCGTGGAGGCCGGCGCGAAGATGCTTTACGTGGCCATGTTCGACGAGGTCGACGAGGGAACCGCGATCTTCAAGCTCTCTCACGATGCGCCGGCCGGGAATCCGCCCGCCCGCTTCGTGGACATTGGGGACGTTCCAAGCGACCACTATCTTTGGCTCGCCGGACAGGGCGGGCGCCTGCTGCGCGGCGAAATCCCCGCCGACCCGGAACTCTACCGCCGCACCGATCCGAAGACGAGGGACCGCGAGGATGTCCCGAAGAGGAGCGAGTAAACGTCGTCATTCCAACCATGAATCCGAACCACTCACGAACCGAGCATCGCTCCGCCAAGTTGCCGCGAATCGGAGCACGGATTCTGCGTTTCGGGGCGCTGCTGCTGGCCCTTTGCCCATGCTCCGGGGTCGCGGCGGACTCGCGGCCGAACGTCCTCATGATCGCCGTCGACGACATGAATGATTGGATCGGGTGTCTTGGGGCGACTCCCGCGGCCATCACCCCGAACATCGACCGATTGGCGGAGCGGGGGTTCAATTTCACCAACGCGCACACCGCCGGGATATTCTGTGCTCCTTCGCGCGCGGCGATCTTCTCCGGGCAGTATGCATCTTCCACCGGCTGCTACCGGACCGCCCACTACTTCGTGAACCGCCCCGAGCTGAGGCCGCTCCAGGTCAGCCTGCAGGAGGGAGGCTATGCGACCTTCGGAGGCGGCAAGCTGTTCCATCACCCCGAGGGCCACATCGACGTCCGAGGCTGGACCGGATTCTTCCTGCGGAAGCCCGACCAGTATCGCCGCGCGTGGAGCCTCGACAACTGGAGCGAGGAGGTACCCTTCCCCGATCCCTTTCCTGCGAGCATCTACAACCGGACCTACAACAAGGGAAAGGACCTGGGCGGGGGATTGTTCCTCGAGTGGGGGGCGGTGCCGGACGAGCGGGAAGAGGATCTCGCCGACACCATCCGGGCGAACTGGGCGGTGTCCAAGCTCGGCGAGAAGCACGACCAGCCCTTCTTCCTGGCCGTCGGCCTCTACACACCGCACTTTCCGAACTACTGCCCGGAAAAGTATTTCAAACTCTACGAGGGCAAGGAGATCCCGTTGCCTCCGATGAAGGATGACGATCTCGACGACCTTCCCGAGCCCATCCGGCGCCAGAAGACCAACCGCAGGAAGGCCCACCACGACCGGCTGGTGGCCATCGATGCGGTCGACGACGCCATCCTCGGCTACCTCGCCTGCATGAGTTATGCCGACGCGCTGGTCGGGAGGATTCTCGATGCGTTGGAGAAAAGCCCTTATGCCGACAACACCATTGTGGTTTTCTGGAGCGATCACGGTTACCACCACGGTGAGAAGGGCGACTGGGGCAAGCACACCCTCTGGGAGCGGACCTCGAACGTCCCCTTCATCTGGGCTGGTCCGGGGGTCGCGAAGGGCGCGGTCAGTGACGTGACCGTGAGCCTCATCGACATGTATCCCACCCTCGTGGACCTCTGTGGCCTGCCGGCAACTCCACAGAAGTTGGAGGGGGAATCGCTCGCCGACACCTTGAAGAACCCGGCGTCGGCGAAGGATCGCGATGTGTTCCTGCCCTACATGGAGCCCGGCGGCTACGCGGTGATCAATCGCGACTGGCGATACATCCACTACCCGAATGGCGGTGAGGAACTCTACGATCTCCGGAAGGACCCCAACGAATGGAACAACCTGTTATTCCAGGAGCCCGGAGCACATCAGGAATTGATC
This sequence comes from Verrucomicrobiaceae bacterium E54, assembly GCA_022548915.1. Lineage (GTDB taxonomy): Bacteria > Verrucomicrobiota > Verrucomicrobiia > Verrucomicrobiales > Akkermansiaceae > Haloferula. Next base: position 41,176 of record JAKZES010000013.1, on the reverse strand, counting down.
CGCAAGTTGAAGCGCGCCGCCCCCGAAACCTTCGCCCCCCACGAGCGGAAGCTGAATCGACGGAAGGAACTGATCATCGAGGGAACAAGCTTTCGCTGGGAACCATCCGCAACGCCCCCGGACGAAAAGCGTGACTCCCCCCGGCGCCCCGGCAAGCTGCGCGGTTCTTGAAGTGGAAATGGTTTGGATGAAACACGATGACAATGAACTTGAACATGGTCGGAAGCTCGGGATTGCCTGATGAGATCCGTCCTCGGGACGGCGGAACCGCCGCAGGAGCCCGCAGGAAGATCCGAATGGGGCGGATCCGCGTGCATGCGTGGATGGTGTGCCTCGCTTCGCTTGCGGCAGGGGCGGCTACCGCTCGGTGCGAAGCCCCGCCGCAGAGACCCAACATCATCCTTCTTTACATCGATGACTGGGCCTGGAACGGCACGCCTGTGGCGATGGATGATGGCATGCCGAATTCGCGCATGCCCGTTTTGCGGATGCCGAACGTCGCAAAGCTCGCGGGCCAGGGAATGAAGTTCCGCAATGCCTACGGGTCTCCGCAGTGTTCGCCCGGCCGGGCATGTGTGCAGACCGGGCAGTCGACCCCACGCAACGGCTTCAGCGTCTTCATGAACAGCAAGGGTCAGGACTACTACGACAAAAAGTCGTTTCCCGGCTACCCGCTCGTCCCCTGCATCTCCGACATGTCGCTCGACGCGGACGCGCTGACCATCCCGAAGGCACTGAAGCCTCTGGGTTACACCTGCGCCCACCTCGGCAAGTGGCACCTGCGCAGCGACCCGGGTGCGGCGGGCTACTCGGTTCACGACGGGGATACCAGCAACACGCCCGGCAACACCTTGACCGGGGAGGGGAAGAGGCGGCTGCCTGCCGACCTGAGCGACCCGAAGCTGATGTTCAGCCTCACCCGGAAGGCGATCGCCTTCATGAACGAGCAGGTCGAGGCGGGTACGCCGTTCTACCTGCAGATCTCCCACTACGCGATGCACGAGGGGAGGGAATGCCTGCCCGCCACACGGGCCAAGTATGTCGATCATCCCGCGGTGCAGGAATACTACCGGAAGACGGGCACCACCGCGGAGACGGTGAACCGCAAGTCCGATCCCGCCGTCTGGCTGGGCATGGGCGAGGACCTCGACGGGCGCATCGGGGCGGTGCTCGATGAAGTCGCCAAACTCGGGATCGAGGACGAAACCTACGTGGTCCTCGTGTCCGACAACGGATACCGTCATTCGTTTCTACCCGGTCTCACCCAGCCCTTGCACGGCGCGAAGTGGTGGGTCTGGGACGGGGGAATCCGGGTGCCCATGATCGTCCGGGGCCCGGGCATCAGGCCGGGATCCGTCTTCGACGGCAACGTCATCAATTACGATTTCCTGCCCACCTTCGTGGACTGGGCGGGAGGTGACCCGGAGGCGTTGGAGGAGATCGATGGCCGCTCGCTCGCGGGTTACATGAAGGGAGCGACACCGGCGCCTGAGTTCCTCGGGCGGCCCCTTTACTTTCACTATCCCCATTATCGGTCGTCGCGGCCGCACTCCGCCCTCATCGCGGGACAGTACAAGGTGATGCATTTCTACGATCACCCCGAGATCCCGATGCTGTTCGATCTCTCCCGGGATCCCGGGGAGGTGGAGAACATCGCCAGGGAGGATCCGGACCGGCACGCCGAGCTCCATGGCGAGATGATGAGCTATTTCAGGAATGTCGAAGCGCGCCTGCCGAAGGCCAACCCCGACTACGACCCCGAACTCTACAAGGCCTCGAAAGACCACGCCAAGCTGCTCCGCTGGGGACCTTTCAAGGGAGAACGCCCTTTGGATGACGATGAACGGTGAAAGGGTGGCCACCTCCATCTCGACGTCCTCGCCTTGAGAACCGCAAGGCTGGAACATTTCCGAGGGCGCATTCCAACAAGCAGAAGAAACATCCATTCGAATCAATGAGCACCAGCACCATCATCGCTACCCTGACACTCCTCCTGGCCTCCATCCAAGCGACGAGGGCTGATGAAACCACCCCTCGGAAATCCGTCGCCCAACTCCAGGAAGAGTTCCTTGATCTCAAGTTTGGGATGTTCCTCCACTACAACATGGCGACCTACACCAATGAAGAGTGGGTCAAGGGCTACCCGGATCCTTCCACTTTCGACCCCGGCGGCCCGGTCGATACCAACCAGTGGGCAGACGCCGCCAAGGCGGCAGGGATGAAATACGCCGTGCTTACCGCCAAGCACGTTTCCGGCTTCTGCTTGTGGGACAGCAAGCACACAACCTACGACATCATGCACCCGGACTGCCCGGTTCAAGAGGACATCGTGGCCAAGTTCATCGAGTCTTTCACAAGCCGCGGACTCAAGGTCGGCCTTTACTATTGCTGGCGTCACCCCGGCTTTGGTGACCCGGAGAAACACAAGGTCCTGGCCCCGGAATGCGACCCGGCCAGCCATGACCTGGAGGCGCAGAAGGAATTCCAACTCAAGCAGATCGGAGAACTGCTGGAGAAGTACCCCGAATGCTTCTATTTCTGGAACGACGCCTTCGATCCGGGCGTCGGGACCGCCGAAGAACTGCTGGAGTTCGGGCGAGGCATCAACCCGGGCCTGCTCACCAGCTCGAACTGGTGGAGCTGGGGCAAGAAAGGTCAGCCCTACCTCGACATCGGCGTCAAGGAACTGCGGATGTTTCCCGAGGATCACAAGGGTCCAGGCGAGACGTGCTGGTCGTTGGCAGGACGGAAGTGGTTCTGGAATGAGGGCCTCCGTGGATACGGCGGCCCCGAAGGCCACGTCCAGCGCCTCGAGGCGGTCAATGCCCGCAACTCGAACTATCTTCTCAACGTCCCGCCCAACAAGAAGGGCAGGATCGACGATGCCGCGGTCAAGGTCCTTGAAGCGATCGGCAAGCTGCAAGGCGAGTGACGTCCGCGAGTTTGATTCATCCGCCTTGTCCAAGCATACTCGCATGAAACTCCATGGCAGCCTTTCCGCCCTCCTCGCCTTCCTGATCCCCCTGACCGCCGCCGGCGACCTCGACTCGCGTTTCACTGACCCGGTCGAGGAGACCAAACCGTGGTGCTACTGGTATTGGCTCGGTGGCGACATCACCGCCGAGGGACTCACCCGGGATCTCGAGTCGATGGCCGAGGTCGGCATCAAGAAGGCCTTCACCGCCAGCATCAGCGGACGCCCGAGAGAGGGCCGTCCTCACGTCGAGATCCTCACCGACGATTGGATGGAACTCTTCCGCCACGCCCTCCGGGAAGCCCATCGACTCGATATCGAGATCGGGATGTTCAACAGCCCGGGCTACAGCATGTCCGGCGGACCGTGGAACAAGCCTGAACAGTCGATGAGGCACGTCATCTGGACGGAAACCCCGGCCGAAGGCGGCGGGTTCTCCGAGGTGGTGCGTCCGGTCTCGAAGTTCCCCGTACAGGACATCGCAGTGATGGCCGTGCCGCGGCGGCCGTTCGCCAGCATCAGCTCCCGCCCGGATGGAAACGTGATCCGGTTCCAGAGCGAGGAGCCGATCACCGCCCGTTCGATGAGCCTCGAGGTCGGACCGAAATACACCTTCGCCGGCACCCTTCACGCCAAGCTGGCCGACGGCAGCAGCAGGCAATTGCTCCGGCTCGATCGCCCGGACAACTCCCGTGACACCTGCGACAGCCAGCCGACGGCGCCCGAGATCTACAGCTTTGCCGAGGTCACCGCGAAGGAGTTCATCCTCGAGCTCGAGGGCGCGACCAGGAAGCTCCTCAGCGCCACGATCAGCGCCGAGCCCAAGGTCAGTCAGCCCTATGAGAAGCAACTCGCCCGCCTTCACGCCCGGCAGTTCCCGGAGTGGAAGCAGCACGTCTATCCGGACACCGTCGAGCCGGCCGGGCGGGGCCTGGTGCTGCAGGCCAACGAGGTTCACCTCATCGACGAACGGCCAGACGCCGAAGGCCGCCTGACCTGCACCCTGCCCGAGGGATCATGGACGGTCCTCTGCTTCGGCATGACCAGCACCGGCAAGACCAATATCCCGGCGCCGCCGGAAGCCACCGGACTCGAGTGCGACAAGCTCAGCAAGGAACACACACGCCATCATCTCGAGAGCATGTTCACGCCGATCTTCGCCAAACTCAGTGCCGAGGAGCGAAGCGTGATCAAGACCATCGTTGCCGACAGCTACGAGGCCGGCACACAGAACTGGACCGACGACTTCGACCAGATCCTGGAACAGCGGATCGGCTACGACCCGATCCGCTTCCTTCCGACCTTCACCGGCCGCACCGTCAACAGCGCCGAGGCGTCCGATACCTTCCTGTCGGACCTGCGCCGCACCGTCGCCGACCTCATCTCGGAGAACTATCTGGCGACCATCAACGAATACGGCGACGAGGTCGGGCTCGACGTCTGGATGGAGAACTACGGCAGCTGGGGCTTTCCCGGCGACGCCCTCTACTACGGCAAGCATGCCGACATGGTCAGCGGCGAGTTCTGGATGGGCCGGCCCATGGGAGTGCAGATGTGCCGGATCGCCAGCTCCACCGCACACATCTACGGCAAACCCCGGGTCTTCGCCGAGTCCTACACCTCCTTCATCAAGCCCTTCCATCATCCCTATGTGATGAAACGGCGGGCCGAGGAATTGTTCACCCATGGGGTGAACCACGCCGTGCTGCACGTCGTCGTTCATCAGCCTCAGGAAGGCGTTCCCGGACGCAATCCCTGGTTCGGCATCCAGTTCCACCGCAACACGCCCTGGTTCATGTCGAGCCGCTCGTGGGTGAAGTACCACCAGCGGATGCACACCATGCTGCAGGAAGGCAAACCCTCTGCCGACATCGCCGTCTACTACGGCGACTTCAGTCCGATCACCGTCGGCCCGGAGAACCCCGTTCCCCATGGCTACGACTTCGACTACATCAACTCCGACGTCCTGCTGAACCACCTCGAGTTCGAAGACAGCCGCTGGGTGATCGACCTGCCCGGCGCCTCAAGCTACGGAGCGCTCGTCATTCCCGACACCGGTCACGTCCGCCCGGCCGTCGCCCGCCGCATCGCCGAACTGAAGAAGGCGGGGGGACCGGTCTTCGACTCCCTTCCCATTACCGGTGATGACCTCGCCAGCACCGGCCTGAACCCCGTGGTCTGGGACGCCAATCAGGACTTCAAGTGGAAGGTCCGCGAGACCGGGAGCGGCCGCATCTTCCTTCTCTGCAACTTCGAGCGAACCGGCCCCTTCGAGGCCAACCTGAAAGTCGAGGGTCTGCAGCCCGAGTTTTTCGATCCAGTCACCGGCCAAATCCGCAAACTGGCCACGTGGCGGGAGGTGAAGGGAGGCACGCGTGTCCGTTTTCAGATCGACGACCTTGCGGACAGCTGCTTCGTGGTTTTCCGCGAACCCGCCGTGGAGCCCTCCGTGACCGCCGTAGATGGCCCCATTCATCTCTGGCTCGACGATGCGGGAGGGCTTGTCGCCGAAGGCGATCAAAGCGGCATCCATGCGGTGACCTCCAGCGATGGAAGCACGAAGCAAGTCCAGATCGAGGCCCATCAGTCCGCCATCGAGCTTCAGCCTCACGGAGAACCCGATGCCAAGGGCCTCCAAACCTACACGAGCCGCTTCGTGCTTCCCTCCGGCATTCGCCCCGCGAACCCCATCCGGCTCGATCTCGGTGATGTCCAGATCATGGCCGGGGGAAGCCTCAACGGGAGGGAGCTTGAAACCCGTTGGATGCCACCTTTTGCCTGGGAGGTTGGGGAATTCCTGAGACCTGGCGAAAACCGGGTCGAGATTGTGGTCAGTCCGTTGAACCAGGATACGCCTGCCAGGATCGGTGGCCCCACCGTGCTGAAGTGGGAGGTTGTGACGTGGCGTTAGCTCCAGTTGACGCCCCGTCGACCCGCATGGTGGCGTGAACTTGGGCGGTGGTGATTTCCCATGAGTCTTAGGGTTGACCGATGTTCTCGCGGGCATCTGCCTCGGCAGGGCATATCAGGTGACGGACTGAAGTCGGCGAGTGCGAGTCCGAAGACAAGTGCCGGTCGAGCTGAGCATGAAAAAGACCCGTCCGAAGTGGACGGGTCTTGCTGTTTGATTTTAGTCATCAGTTGATTCCGACAATTGTATCGCACAAACCGTGAAGGGCTTGGGAGCGACGCATGGTAGTGACTGGATTCTGGCCTTTGAAAACCTCGGTGAAGCTGTTGAAAAGGCTCCAGAGGTTTCGGGGACAGAACGCGTCGTGTCGGGGCTTGCGCCACTCGTTCAGGACGCGGGGTAATTGGCTCGGGGTGATCGCTTGGCAATCCATCGCCCGGATCACCAGGTCGAGGGCCGACCAGTCAGCCATCGGTTCGGATCGGTAGAGTTCGATCCGTCGGTCGAGGGACTGAAATCGGTCTCCGAGTTGACCGACTGCCCGGGCGGTGAGATGCCGAAGGTCGCGCCAGGCGTTCCTCGTGTGCTTGCGAGAGATCCGGACTTCGCCGGAAAACGCCATATTATCACAAACGAAGGTTCGGGTGCCCGCCACCAGTCCGGCCGGGAAGACCTTGTCGTGGCTGTTGCGCAGTCCGACGATCCAACCGTAGTCGGAGCCGACCTGTCGATCGGGAAGAGTAATCTCGAGAACTCCGAAGTATCGGGCTCCCTCGTGGCTGAGGGCGTGAGATTCTCCGGTGAGTCGGAAGCCTGCACTACCGAGTTGGTCAAGCACCTCACTTAGCAGGTTGTGGTGGGGCAGGGGGTACCAACTTCGCGTGGCATCCGGTGTTCGTATCTCACACAGTTTGGTGCCCGTTTCGAGAGACCCACCGGCGAACGCCGCCGAGGGCGTCCGCGAAAGGAGCTGGTTCTCATCCATTCTACCACTGGGATGCCGTGTGCGGACCTTGACTCGCCATCAACTACGTGGCCCGGCGAGAGGAGAGGAAACAATAGGGTCGGAGGCTACGTCGCTCCCAATCCACCATGTCGTGGTTGCTCAGCCCCCAACGCTCCAACAGTGCTCCGACCGGTTGGTTGCCGCGGTTGCGGGTGTCGTCCATGGGCGGAGTGTGGGGGCGTGGAATCGTCCTGGCAATCCGGCATCCACGCTGCCGGGGCGGAGGCGGCAGATCCTTGCAAAGCCTGCGCGTCAATCGCTCCGGCGACAGCCTGCCCGGGTTGGACGCTTATCCGGTAGCTGAACCGCTGTATTTCGCTATCCGGGAACGCATCCGACCCCGTTCTGCGGCGGCTTCGGTCCACAGACCCGCACCTTCTCACAGCTCCATGACTTTGAATTGCAGGAAAACGCGACCTGAGCGCTTTCACAGGTCCCCGTGGTTGCTCGCGGTATGGGTTGCCGTGGTGGCGGTTCTGTTCCCGGTTCGGGCCGCAGCGGCCCATGCCTTCGATGACGCCCGGTGGATCTGGTTTTCGGCCGAGCCGATGCCCGACTCGATCGAGTTTCCCGCCGGCAGCGCGTTCTTCCGGGGTTGCTTCGATGTCGCCGACCCCGCGCAGGTCGAAGCGGCCCGGCTTGCCATCACCGCCGACAACCTGTGGGTGCTCCACGTCAATGGCCGGCCGGTCGGAGCCTGCGACATGGACCCGAACCACTGGAACCAGCCCCGGAGCATCGATATCCGCGGCCTGCTGCGGCCTGGCCGCAACGCGGTGGCGGTCGAGGCGGTGAATACCGTGCATGGGCCGGCGGGCTTGATCGTCTCGCTCGAGCTTGGGATCACCGGAGGCCATGTGGTCCGGCATCTCAGCGGTGAGTCGTGGAAGTGCAGCGATCGCCTGCAGGGGGGGTGGCAGGACCCGGAGTTCGACGACCGGAGGTGGCCCGCGGCCCACGTGGTGGGGGAGTTTGGCATGCCGCCATGGGGAAGGGTGCCGGTGACCTCGAACTTGTCCCAACCCGGAGCCCCTGCCGAGGCACGACTCAAGCAGTTCCATGCCGCCAAGGTTCGCACCCGGCGCGGCAACCGTTCCGGACCCGCACCGCCGCCGGAGATCATCCCGCCTGCCGACTATCCTTGGCCGGACGCCATCGCTTTCCTCGCGGACGACTGCAGCCTGTATCGACCCGCCAAGGGCACCGGCACCGCCCAGGACAGCCTGCGGGTGACCATCTTCAATCCCAACCACACCCGGGCCTATCCCGAGCACGATCTGCCTGCGCCCGTGAAGATGGGCCGACGCCTGATGTCGCTCCGGCCCGCCCGCCCGGGGGTCGAGCCGACAACCTTGTGGGATGCCGGTGGCGGTGCGATTGGCTCACCGGCGGCTTCGTACGACGGCCGCTGGATCTACTTCGCGATGGCGGCGGAGGGAGATGCCTTCTTCCACCTTTATCGGATCGCGGCGGATGGGGGAAACCCGGAGCAACTCACCGACGGGCCCTTCCATGACATCGATCCCTGCGAACTTCCGGACGGGCGGCTGGTTTTCTCCTCCACCCGCATCGGCGTCTTCGAGGAGTATCACAACCCGCCGGCGCGGGCCTTGTTCGTCCGCGAGTTGAACGGGTCGATTCACCCGCTGACCCACACGATCGTCTTCGACAACGAACCGCGGATGCTCGCCGACGGGCGCATTCTTTTCCTGCGTTCGGACAATTTTTTCGACCGGGGCAAGGTGGAGACCCGACTGCATGCAATCTACCCCGATGGCACCACCGGCCAGACCGAGTTCGGACTCGAGAACGGGCCAGAATATGGTGGGCGGCTGCGGGCGTTCAACGCCGGCAGTGCCGCTCCGCTGGCCGACGGGCGCGTTGCCTGGGTCGATGGCAAGCAGGTCCTTGTCGCCCGGCCCGGGGAACCCCGGCAAATGTGGCGCCGGATCCCGGTCAATGCGGCGGACCTCGCAGCGCTACCCGATGCGCGACTCGTCGGTACGGTCGTCGGCACGGAATCCGGCTCGGCGTGGCCCTTCAACCGGATCGCCATTATCGATCCGGACGGGGACGAAAGCGGGGCGGTCACCGTGCATGAATCCTCCGGCGGGCCGGTCCATTCTCCGATCTTCGTCGGTCCGACGCCGAAGCCCCACCGGCTGGTCAAGCGGGTGGATCCCGCGGCGACCGACCGCCCCGGCCAGACCGGCGTGTTCTACTGCCAGGACGTCCGGCTGACCCACAACAGCACCGCCGGCTGGGAGCACGTGCGCGCGGTCCGGGTGCTCGCCGGGAAAGGACTCAACTATCGCTCGTCCCATTCCTACCTGGTCCATGCCGGCAACGAAACGGTCGACCTGGGAACCGTGCCGCTGGCGCCCGATGGTTCCTTCGCGGTGGAGGTGCCGGCAAACACCGCGATCGCCTTCCAGGCAGTCGATGCCGAGGGCCGCTCCGAGCTCAACCAGATGTCCTGGATTTACGTGAAGCCCGGCGAATCACGAGGCTGCGTGGGCTGCCACCAGCCGCGCGCCAACGCCCCGCCTCTCGTCGGATCGACGACACTGCAGGCGATGCGGACCCGCCCGCTCAAGCTCACCGGCCGCGGCGATCCACTGCGGTTCCGTGGCAACAATGCCGCCGTCACCGGACTGATGGAGCTTCAATTTGATCGCTTCCGCGAGATCGCCGGTCTCAACCGGCACCGCTCCGCCGATCGCAGCGGAAAGGAGGAGGTCGCGGCGCTGATCGATGACCTCGAATCGGGGGATCCGGACCGTCAGCATGGTGCGGCCCAGCGTGCCGGGGTGTTTCGCGATCCGGCCTGCGCCCCGGCGCTGGCGGCCTGCCTCGACTCGGACGATCGCGAGCTGCGGGTCGCCGCGGCGATGGCGCTTGCGACCTGCGGCCTGCGGGAATCCGTGGAGCCCCTGACCCGGGCGCTCGCCGATCGCGATCCGCTGGTCGCCCAGGCTGCCGTCGTCGCACTGGAGAATCTAACAGGCATCCCGCTGGATGACTTCGATCCCTTCGCCCCGCGTCGCGACCGCGGGAAGCAACTTCCGGCGTTCGCCCGTCGCTTCGCCGGGGTCGGGGATGCGGCATGGCAGCAGCAACTCGCCAGGACCCTCGACGCCTCCGACCGCGATCGTGCCCGGCGTGCCGCCGTTTCGCTGAGCCACTGTGGCGACCAGGCCAGTGTCGGTGCGCTTGTCGACTACCTCCTGAGCGAGCGCTCCCACAACCCGCTCCCCGAATGGAAACGGAAGCACCAGGGCGACGGCACGCGCTTCAACTCGCGTTCCGAGGTCAACCCACGCAGCCTGCAGGAAGTCACCCGGGCCGTCGGAAGCCTCGGCGGCGATGGTGAGGTGCCCGCGCTCGCGGAAACCGCCGCCCGGAACCTCGACCCCAAGACCGGCAACCTGTTTCTTGCCGAGGCCTGCGTCGAGGCACTCGGTGAGATCGGAACCACCGCCGCCGAGCAGGTCCTGCTCGATTTGATTCCCCAACTGCCGCCCTACCACGAGCACTGCTACTGGTATGGCGACCACCCCGCGCTGATCGCCTGCCACGCTGCGCCGGTCCACGCGCGGATCGTCGAGGCGCTCGATGTTCTCGGCAGCACGGCCGCCGGGCCTCACGTGCCCGCCTTGATCCGCATGGTGCCGACCGATCCCGACCGCGCCCTGTTCCCGGGAAGCGACGACTTTGAAACCCTGGTCGGTCGGGTGATCCGTCGCTCGGGCCGCGAAGCCGCCGTCGTTGAAACCTGTCTCCACGTGCTTGGTGATCCGGATGCGCCACTGAACCCCGACGTGCTCGCCGCTCTCAATGAGGTCCACGGTGCATGGGCCGGCACCCCGGGTCCCGACATCCGCGCCGCCCAGATTCTTTCGCTCGTCACCCGCGATCCGGCCCTCGAAGCCCGCGTCCGCGCCGCCTTCGAGCGCTGTCGGTCGCTGCCCAATGACATTCCGCGCGTTTACGACATCGGCATCCCGGTGGTGAGCGAGCTGCCGAGCCGTCACTGGACCTCGTTCTACCTGGCCCGGACGCTTGGCCAGATCGGCGACCCGTCCTCGGTGGCGAGCCTGCGTTCCGCGCTTGATGATTGCCCCGCCGAGGCGGCCTCCGGTCGGCCGGATCCGCTCGGCCCCGGCGTGCATTTCCTCCACAACGACCTCACGCCGTGCTGGCGAGCCGCGGCGGCCTGGGCACTCGGCCGGATCGGCGACCCGGGTGCCACGCCATCGCTCCTCGGCGTCCTCGGAGATGCGGAGAATGCGCCGGACACGCGTCATGCCGCTGCCGTGGCGCTGGCCCGGACCGCCACGGCGGCGGATCTGCCCGCGATGCGCGAGCTGGCGGACGAAGTCCCCGAGGTCTCGGTGCGCCATGCCCTGTTGATTGCCTGCGAGGCGGTCGGGTCGCGGCTTCCTCCGGAGCGTGATCCCGACTAGGCTCTGCTTGAATGCCATGAAAACAATGAGACTGCCGGGCCTCGTGCCCCTGATGCTGGCCCTGTGGGTCGGTGGAAATGCCGACGGGGAAGAGCCCGTTTTCACGATGCGCCCGATCGGTGAGGTGCAGAACGTCGAAGGCAAGCCGGTCGCACTGAAGATTGCGGACGAGTATGTCGAGGGCCTCGAAGGGCTTGAGCATTGCTCCCACGTGATGGTCCTGTGGTGGTTCGACAAGAACGACACGCCGGAGAAACGGCGGACGCTGAAGGTTCACCCCTGCGGCGACGAGCGGAATCCCCTGACCGGGGTGTTCGCCACCCGCTCACCGCGACGGCCGAATCTGATCGCCGTGACCGTGTGCAAGGTGCTCTCGGTCGAGAAGGGCGTCGTGACGATCGACGGGATCGATGCCTTCGATGGCACGCCCATCCTCGACCTCAAGTCGGCGGGCACACGGGACTTTCCGCTGAAGGGAAGTCCCAAGCCGGTGCGATGAGGGGCTGCGGTCTTGTTGTGGTAGCAGGCACCGCGACGTTGATGATGTTCTTTACAAAATGTCGGATGTTGTTCTTAACTGCCGACGCTTTGTGAGTGACTCGGAATCCATTGAAGCGCTTTTTGCCGGGGCCTCCGTGCTCCGGTCGAAGGACCTGGAGGAACGCGGATTTTCGCGGACGGCGATTCGTGAGGCCGTCGCCGCAGGCAGGATGGATAGAGTGGGTCGTGGACTCTATGCCCTGCCTGGGGCGGACATCGGGGCGCACCATTCGCTGGTGGTTGTGGCGAGGCGGGTGCCCCAAGCTGTGATCTGCCTGCTCAGTGCGCTCGAGTTTCACGAACTGACCACCCAGGTTTCTCATGAGGTCTGGATCGCGATCGGCCCGAAGGACCGGAAACCGGAGTTCGAGCATCCACCGCTGCGCGTCCTCCGCTACGGTCTTGCGCATGCGGCGCTCGGAGTGGAAGAGCACGAGGTGGAGGGCGCGACGCTCCGGATCTATTCGGTGGCGCGGACGGTGGTGGACCTGTTTCGCTATCGCAACAAAGTGGGCATCGATGTTGCGCTGGAGGCGCTGCGCGAGGGCTGGCGGGATCGGCGATTCACGCTGGCGGAGCTCAACCGGATCGCCCGCGTCTGCAGAATGGGTCGGGTGATGAAACCCTACCTGGAGGCTCTGACAGCATGAAGTTTGAAGGTCGCATCGAATCGATCCGAACTCGCCTGCTCAACCTTTCGCGGAGCCGCGGAGAGAGTTTTGATTTCGTGCTCGCGCGCTATGGAGTTGAGCGTTTCCTTCACCGACTCGCGCAGTCCGGACATGCGGGGCATTTCATCCTCAAAGGGGCGACGCTGTTCCAGGTCTGGAACCCCGAGCTTCACCGGCCGACCCGAGATCTCGATTTGCTCGGCTCCGGCCCGGATGATCCGGAGAAACTGCGGCGCACGGTGCTGGACGTGATGCGGGTCGTGTGCGCGGAGGACGGGCTTGTCTTCGATGAAGGGAGTCTCTCGGTCGAGCCGATCCGCAGTGACATGGATTACGGTGGGCTGCGGGCGAAGTTCCGCGCCCTGCTCGGCAAGATCCGCATTTCGGTGCAGGTCGATGTGGGGTTTGGCGATGCGGTCACGCCCGGACCCGAACTGCTTGATCTTCCGAGCCTCCTGCCGGACCTGTCGGACATCCGGTTGCGCTCCTACCCGGTCGCCACGGTGATCGCCGAAAAGTTCGAGGCACTGGTGCGGCTCGACATGCAGAACTCACGAATGAAGGACTTCTTCGATCTCGACTTCCTGCTGGGAGGTTCGCCTCCAGATCGTTCGGAACTCGAAGCCGCCATCAAGGCAACGTTTGGTCGTCGTGAGACGGCGTTGCCGGCCGATCAGCCTGCGGGGTTGTCTGATGACTTCGTGGCCGAAAAGTCGGTGATGTGGGATGCCTTTTTGCGGAAGAACGGATTGGAACCACGTGACTTTGGCGAGGTCGTGGAAAATGTGCGGGAGAAGACCGCGTGGCTCTGGACGGGATGAAGGAGGAGAGCAGGGCTAGTAGACGAAGTTGGATGACCAAGTGAGCCTCGTCCTTCGACTTTCGATCACTTCACCACCACTTCGATGGCGTAGCCGCCGCCGTCGGTCTTTTCGCGGACCTTCACTCCGAGGGGAGCGGACGGGTCGTCGAACTCCTGTCCCGGGTGGAAGGAGGCGTTCACCTTGTCTTCCCGGGGATGGACGACGACGGCGTTCTGGCCGCTGGGGAGGGTCGCATCGACGCTGTAGATGAGCACGCCGCCGGGCTTGGGGGCGTCCTTTTCCATCCGCAACGGCGGGGCGCATTCGACCACGAACACTTTGCTGGGCTTGGCGGGGTTGTCGGCCGGCACCACGACCATGGAGAGTCCTCGCTCCCCATCCAGCGGGGTGAGCGTGAGCTTGTGGGTGCCTTGGGTCAGGTAGGTCTTCCGGTCGGTATCGAGCCAGCCGAACTTGTGCCTGTGCCAGCCGATGAACCCGGGGGCCGTGCCGGTGGACGACATGACATCCCAGGGTCCGAGTGGGTTCTTCGGGGCGTCTTCCGGAACCTGGTCGGTGTAGGTGTAGAGGTCGGGAAGGCCCATGCAGTGGGCGAACTCGTGGGCGAGGACAAAGTAGCTCATGCTGCCCTGGTTGAGGGCGACGTTGATCTTTTCGCCGCGGTAGGGGATGGCCTTGTCGTCACGTTCGCCGAAGGCGAAGTTCCCCCGACCGGGCATGCTGATCATGACGTAGTCGTAGTCGAGGAAGTTGATCTTCGGATAGAGGGCGAAGGCATCGACGAACAGCTCGCGGTGACCCTCGGTGGTTCCGGGGTCGTAGGCCTTGTTCTCCCTGGGCATGCGCCGCCAGCCGTGGATGGGTTCGACCTCGATCGAGAACTTGCCGTAGGACTGGTCGTGAAAGAGTTGCTGGAACTTGCCGCCGGCGAGGAGTTTCTCGCCGCGCTCCCGGGTGTCGCCCTCCTGCGGGATGTTGGGGTAGTCGACGAAGAGCAGGACGGCTTTCTGCTTGCCGACGGTGGGCCCGTAGATGAGCGGGTCGTTGGGACCTTCGGTCTTGTAAACGTCACCCTTGGGGTCCAGCGGCGGAATCGGGTTCGTCGTGTCGGCGGTGACCGCGGCTGTGAGCAGGGCCAGGAGGGTGAGGTGCTTGAGCATGTGGGTGGTCCTCATTACGACCCGCGTTTGCCGGATCTTCCGCGGGAGGTGGGGAAGGACCGCGCGACGCTGTCGCGCATCGAACGGTGAGCGCAGCTGGCGCAAATCTGGCAGATGACAGCCGATATGAAGATTCGACCGTTCTCCGTTCCGCGATCTTGCTGAGTGATTCGATGCGCGACAGCGTCGCGCGATCCTTGAGGACTACTTGATTGCCGCCTTGAGGGTCAGGTTGAAGGGGTCGCCGGCCTTCGGGTGATTGGTGGCGACGGCGAGGGTATTTCTTCCTGCCCGAAGCAGTTCGAGGGTCGATGACTTGAGCGGGATGGAGGCCCGGTCGTATTTTGATGGCCCTCCCTCGGGAGCGAGATGCAGGATCAAGGTGCCGTTCAGGTGGACGAGCATCTCTCCACCAGTGAGGTAGTCGAGGAGGAGCGATTCCACCGCCGCCGGGTCGTCGATCTCGAAGCTGGCGCGGAGCAGTCGCTTGTCGGCGACCTCCCTCGAGGGGAGTGTTAGAGGCTTCCATTGGCTGTCGTCGAAAGTGACCTCCCGCCAGTTGGGTTTCGCCTCCGAGGTCGCCGGCATCATGCGCCAGACGGGGCTTCCCTTGTCTTTGCCGGGCACGAGGGGCGTGTCGGCGATAGCCGGTTCGGATGGCGCTGCGGCGACGTGTGCCGCGGCCATGTCGCGGTAGGCGCTTTTGCCGCGCTCCGCGAGGAATCTCATCGTGTCGCGGGTCCGCCGGTCGCTCAGCGAGCCCGGAGCGGTGACCCACTGGAAACCTTTCGGGCCGGTGTAACTGATCTGCTTGTTCGAGGCATGGAAGCGCTGGCCTTCCTCCAGCGCCACGGCGTTGGCGGGGTCATCGACGGCGCGGCGGAACTTCGCGAGGCGGGGGTCGTCGGCATCGACGACCGACTCGATGGCCTGAAGCTGGACCTTGATCTTGTAGAGGTCGCCGGTTTCGAGCGACCGGGCCATGTCGGCCAAGGTGGAGGCGATGCTCGACTGGTTGCGTTCGGAGATGCCCTTGAGTTGTTGCGCGAGCCTCCTGACGCGGGCGTCGGATGACGAGGCCAGCTCGGCGGCGGCACTTGCGGCCGCGTCGAACTTCTTCGCCTCGTAGAGATCCAGCGCGGGCCGAAGTGCATCCGGCGCGTAGGCCGAGAAGACACTGTCGGTGCGGCCGAGGACGGCGAGCCGGCGGGTGTCGGCGAGATAGCTGAGGGCGAAGCCTCCGGTGTTCCAGATCGGACCTTTCGAGACGTAGTTGCCGGTGCCGAGATCGCCTTCCCGCTTCTGCGGAAAGGGCTGGGCGATGAAGGAACCGTCGGGACGACGGCAGAGGTCGCGGTAGCTGTTGAAGCGTGCCCAGAAGGCGGCGTAGTTGTCGCGCCCCGCCAGGCTGGCGCCGAGCGGCGTCCAGGTCTGGTTGAAGAAGTTGCCGGTGTGTCCGCCCTCGAAGGCGAGCAGGTTCGAACTGCCGGCCATCCGCGCGAACCACTGCGCGGCGGGATCGGCGTCGAGCATGTGGAAGGCGACGGCTGCCATGCCGTTCTTGCCGTTACTGGAAGCATCGTAGGTCGGCGGGTGGTCGCCGTAGGGGATGCCGCCACGGCCGGCATAGGAGCCGTAGAAGCGGATGCTGTTGGCAAGAGCCTGGTGGTCGACCTTCACGCCGCAGCTTTCGCCAAGGATCATCGAAAGGAAGCAGACGAGTCCGGTCGAGTTCAGCGAGCCATAGCCGGGCGGGATGAAGTCGGGAACGACCCGGTGGCCCCAGGTGCCGGGGTTGCACTGACCTTCCGCGAGGCGGGTGCAGTATTCCTGGATCGAGGGCAGCACGCGCGCATCGCCGGTGGCGAGGTAGTACTCGCAGAGGAACAGGTTGGTGTTGCCCCAGCGCCAGGTTTCGTGGCCGGCATCGGAGATGGTGTGGTTGATGCTCATCCGGCAGGCGCTGCGGCGGACGTGGTCGAGATAGTCGGCGTTCTCGGTCGCGAGCAGAAACATTGCATTGAGTGGGCGACCGATGCCACTGGAGTAGCCGTCGGCCGGCATGCTGTCGGCGAGGAACCGACCCGCCTGCTCGACGATTTTCGAACTCTTGGGGCAATCAAAGGGCGCGGTCGCGCTGTAGCTGCCCATCACCTGGATCGGCACCACGACTTGCTTCTGCTCGCCATTGCGGAGGCGGAGCAGGCGCAACTGGCCCTTTCCCTGGTCGCTTTCCGCCCAGGTCACGGCGCGGGCCAGGGACATGCGGGCATCCGAGTCGAAAGGCTTCACCGCCGGTGCGGATCGCCACTCGGTCGATGGCGTTTCCGGTGGGACGGCGGCACCGATGATGAGGTCGTGGAGCTCGAGGACGCCGTCGGCCGGGGAACCCGGCTCGATGCTCTTGATGAGAATCTCGCGGCTGTCCCGTGAGTGGCCGTCGGGGCCGTAGAGCCAACCCCGCGCACCGGTTGGTCCAAGGTTGTAGGTGATGTGCCAGATTCGAGATTCCGGAATGGGAACCGGCGTCTGATACTTCGGAACGTTTTTCAACGATGGCACTTCGGCGGAGGCAAACGCCATGAGTGCGGCGGTGCTCGTCAGGAGGAATTGGGGAAAGCGGTTCATGTCCGTGCTGGGGAAAAGCGTTTCGATCAGGATTTCTCGATGGCGGCCACGGTCTCGCTGAGCTTGTCGTATTTCCGCTGAAGATCGGGACCGTTGCGGCCCTTGAGCTCCTGCTCGGTGGGCTTGGTTTCCTCCATCATTTTACGCAGCTCCGGCAGGATCACCCTGGCGTCGGCTCCGAAGGTTCTGGCGGAGTCGAGGCACGGGTCGAAGAGCCCGGGACCGCGCATGGTCTTGGCCATCAGGGCGGGGAGTCGCGGCACCAGTTCCTTGACGCCGAGTTTGGTGAGAATCTGGATGGACTCGGCCTGACCGCCCGCACCGAACATCGTGTCGCGGTTCGGCTGCCAGTCGAGGTGGGCGAGCAGCTCGGGGATGAACTGGCGCTGGGTCTCCTCGTCCATCCTGGTGATCAAATTCACGGCATGGCCGCGGGCGCGCGGAAGGGGAGCCTTCATGGCTTCCTTGAGCGCGGCGACCACGCCCTCCTGCTCGAGGGCCATCGGGCCGAACTGCTTGTCCAGAGTGACGACCGCATCCTGAGACAGGAAGGGGTCGTCATCCCGGCTGAGCTCGAAAACCGCGAGCATCATGTCGGCCGACCGTGGTCCGAGCAGGGAGATGCCCTTGAGGGCCTCCACGCGGACCTCGAGGCGTGGATCTCTGGCGAGTCGCACGAAGGTCTCGTCGAGATCGGCATCCGTCCGGATTTTCTCCTGGGCTTCCCTTGCATTGGTGACGCCGGGCGCGAATTCCTGCCAGCGATCAAGCCGGTCCTTGAGCACGGCGACCAGGGCGGCGGTGACGCCGGCGCGGACCATCCAGTTCTCCGACCGGGTGCCTTTTCGGAGCACTTCCTCGATGTCATCGCCCCGCTTGCCGAGTTCGCCGGCGGCGTTGAGGCGGACCGATGGATTCCAGCTCTCCAGCATGCCGAGGAGCTGTTCGGTCTCGACCGTGGAGAGCTTGTCATTCTCCAGCACGGCGACGACTTCCTCCGGGTAGTCCTCGGGGCACTGCGCGAGCACACCCTTCAGGGCATCACTGAGTGAGGAACCGCCGGACTCGGCGGCGGCGATGGAGAGACCGGCCAGCAGGGTGATCGCGCCGACTCGTCGGCTCGGATGGTGTTTCATGACGGGAGACTGCCGGGTGAAGCGCGGCATCGTCATTCAAACGCGGCTGCCCGGGCATCCTTTCGCCGGGTTTCCGGAGTGGGCGCACCCTGGATCACCCGGAGTGCTTCTCGACCTCGACGCGGCGGTTCATCGCCTTTCCGGTCGCGGAGTCATTCGAGGCGATGGGTTCGGCCTCGCCCTTGCCCTTCGGGGTCAGCCGCTCGCCGGCGATTCCTTTTTCCGTGAGCCAGTTCACCACCGCTTGAGCCCGCCGCTGGGACAGGTCGAGATTGTGATCGTCTCCGCCATCCGAGTCGGTGTGGCCCTCGATCACGATGGCCAGATAGGGGGTCGTTTCCAGCGCCTCGAGGATCTGCTCGAGAGCCGGAGTGGCGTCGGGGCGGAGGACGTCGGAGTCCACGTCGAAGCGGATGCCGTAGAGGATGGCGGGCAGTCCGGCTTCGAGCGCCTCGGTCACGGGGTTCATCGGTTCCGGCGTTTTGGAACAGGGGGTGGTGATGCTGTCCTCGGAGGGCACGCCCGAGAAAGGACGGAGGCCGGCGTGGAGGGACTGGACGCCGTGAATCTCTCCTTCGATGGTGATCAGCGCGATCGATGGCGTGCTGACCTTGCGTGCGCCCTGGGTGGTCGTGGTGACCAGGCGCGCCACGCCATCGACCACGGTGCCCCGGATCGTCCCGTCCTGTCCGCCGACGACCTGGCAGCCTTCGATCTGGTCGCCCTTCTGCCGCAACTCGATGAGGTTTTGCGACACGTCGTGGCCGCGGCGGAGGTTCCACACGCCGGTGAAGGCGTTTTCCTCAACGGTCCGCGCCTCCTGGGTTCCGTAGCCGCGCAGTTCG
Organism: Verrucomicrobiaceae bacterium E54; assembly: GCA_022548915.1. Lineage (GTDB taxonomy): Bacteria > Verrucomicrobiota > Verrucomicrobiia > Verrucomicrobiales > Akkermansiaceae > Haloferula. Next base: position 22,015 of record JAKZES010000013.1, on the reverse strand, counting down.
GAGAAAAGGACGGAGTCGGCATCATTGGCCTGGGGCGTGTAGCGATCGACGAAGCGGACCCTGAGCCACCGGACCGGGCGGGGTTCCGAAACGGGAAAGGTCTGGGGTTCCTCTTTTTCAATCTCGATGATGAGCTTTGCCAGGGGGGCGAATCCAGCCTCGGCGCTTTCGCTCGACCCCTCGATCTCGACGGTCTTCACGTGCTTGCCCTTGGCCGGGCCGAACTCGCCGAGGACCGGCACCTCGAAGGTGTCGAAGGTGGTCGTCGCGGGAAGCTCGACGATGAACTGATGGGGCAGCGGCGCATGACGGGGGACGCCGATCGGGCGGGTCGCGGGATCGCCGTCGAGCGCGATCACATGGGCTTCCGAGCGGGGTGGCTCGGGCGTGCGAACGACGAAGGCACCCTCGGCCCAGTTGAGCAGGTCGGTTCTTGGCGGGTCGGTCGGAGTATCCCCGGCGGCGGCGAGGGAGGAGGTGGCGACGAAAAGTCCGGCGTGGAGCAGCCCGAGGGAACGGGAAATAGCGTGCATGGACCCACGATATAGGGATCCGGGGCCGGAAGGTCAAATGGCTAGATCGCCAGGATCAGACCTCATCCGGATGGAGCCAGCGGAAGCTCTCGATGACGAACCGACGTCCGAAGCGGCGGTTGGTGGCGGCCAGGTTGGTGTTCTCCACGAAGCGGCCGTTGTCGTCGATCGTCCTGGCCGGTTCTTCCGGTGGATTCACGGGATCCTGATACTCCGGAACCCGCTGGACGATGGCCTCGCACCAGGCGCGGGCGACCACGTTGCCGTTGCCGTCGAGGGCCTCGCCGTAGGTGCGGATCCGGAAGGTGTCGTCCCTCACGGAAAGGTGGTTGGCAATGGGCTTGAGGATGTCGGACTGGATGACGTAGCCGGGGATTCCCGCGAAGCGCGAGCCTTCCACCGCCTCCGGAGTGGAGAAGCCGTGACGGCCCAGGTCGCGGGCGCTCATCATGAAGTCCCCGCCGGCCTTGAAGGGGTAATTGATCGAGTCGGGATCCGGACTGTCGTCGTCGTAGTCGATCGCGCTTTGGAGGGCACCCATCAGGCCGAGTTCATCGTTGGAAAGCCGCCGGTTGATGAACTCCGAAAAGTTCAGGAAAGGACCGCGACGCTTGACCTGCTCGACACACTTCTCGGCGAGTGTCCGGAGCTGGTCGTCATCGAGGAAGCGCACGCCCGACCAGGCCCTGGTTCCATCGTCGCGGTTCACGCCCGTCGCCGGATCCGTCATCTCCTGGTCGGTCGTGGGCGTGTTGAAGCGCGAAACGGCGATCCGTTTTCCCGAAGGAACCTCGACGGGCCGGAGCCGCCCATTCTGATCGCGATAGACGAGTTGGCGTTCGCGGATCCCGGCAAAGAGGGCATGCCACGCGTCCACCGAGGTGCTGTTGACGTTGAACATGCCGTCAACCATCAGGTGCGCCGCGGCCTTGAGGTATCCGTCCTCGTCCTTCAACCGGGCTTTCACCTCTTCCGGAGTCTCCCCGGCGGGGTAATGGATGTAGCGTCCGCCCACCAGCGATTCCCCGTCGACCAGGCGATCCAGGTTCTGGTCGAGGCTGTCGGCCGACGAGGCACCCGGCCGGGTCTGGTCGGCGAGCGAGGAGAGGAAGTAGTCGTCCCACAGCGCGTCGTTGAGCAGCAGGACGTGGTCCCAGTAGTCGCAGTAGGCCTTGGTGTCGTTGAAGCTGATGTTGTCGAGCGGAGCTCCCCGGTTGGCGGGGTCGGCGCTGACCGAGTTGTTGAAGAACTTGTAAACGTCCTCCCGCGGAAGCATCGGGTGGATGAAGGAGTTGCCGATACCCGGACCGGTCACGCCGCTCTGGTAGGCGAGGGTCTTGTTGACGGCATAGTAGTAGGAAGCATCTCCCGTGTTGCTGCCGCCCCGGCTCTCGACCGAGTAGTCGGGATTCATTTTCAGGGGGTCGGCGTAGCCGGGATTGATCCGCATGCCGGCGAAGCCGGCGAGGCTGCCGACGGGCGCGGTGGGCAATTCGAGGGCGGGCACGGCGGTGACCTGCTCGAAGGGATTGGAGCCCGATCCGAGGAAGGCACGTTCCCCGATGTGGGCCACCACCTTCGGCAGTTCGGCATTCGACATCGGTCCGAAATTCATCACGTAGGGATTGTCGAGCCGCTGGGTGTGGGCGATCGTGTTGTTCTCGGAGATATACATGCCGTTGCCGAAGTAGAACGGGGGTGCCTGGATCCAGTTGCGGCACCGCCAGTCGCGGGCCCAGTTGATGCTTTCGTAGTCGAACTCGGAAAGACCCTTGAGCACCAATTGCGCGTACGCGACCGGCACGGGGTCCCTGTCGGTGAAGACCCAGCGCGCGATGTGGGCATCACCCGGCGGGGTCATCTGCGTGTAGGTCTGGCTCAGGTCGAACCAGTCGTTCTGATACATCACCGGGATGTTCCAGTTGAAGGCGCGGTCGCGATCCGAGTCCGCCAGCCAGAAGGGCGTGTGGCACAGCGATCCGGGCGTGTTTCCGTAGCTCACGTTGCCGCCCCAGATGGAGTGGTGGAACTGGATCCGGATGCCGGGTCTCTCGTCCTCGGTGTATCCGCTGTTCCGGCCGATGCGCATCAGGTCGCCGCCGTAGGCAGCGGGATCGAAGCCGGGAATGAGGCTTTCGGGGGCGAACTGGTTGCCCTGCTGGCTGATCGACGGGTGGGAGAACAGCCGGATCTCGCCCGGCCGGAAGACGATCTCACCGCCGCCGCCCGAGCGGAGGAAGGAGTGGGCGTTGCTGGTGAAGAGGCCGTCGGGTTCCTGCTGGGGGGTGTCGCGCAGGAAGAACTGCTTGCCCATCGGCAGCACCTGATAGGTCGAGCTGAGGGATCCCATCGTGTTGTCGGGAATGCGCAGCTCCACGTTGTAGGGATTCCAGTAGGTGAAGACCGGCGTGTAGACGAGGAACAGCCGGTAGCGGTAGGGATCGGAGCCCGAGCCGCTGCCACCGGCGATCTCGGTCATGAGGCTGTAGATGAAGGTCAGCTTCGCCAGGACCGGCACCCGGTGGTAGGAATTGTCGCCCCACCATTGGTTGCGGTTGGACCGGTCGCGGTAGAGAAGCGGCACCTGTGCCTCGGTCCAGGGTTCCGCCCCGTCCCACCGGAGGGCCCCCGAGGAGCCGATGCTTCCGGTGTTGGCATCGCTGGAGTTCCGATACATCCGGTAGTAGTGGCGAAGGTTGGTCCACGAGGCGAAGTGCCGTTCCGTGATCTTCGGGCCCTTGGCGAGAAGGTCCGGGCTCATCGGGCGGATCGAGGGCTCCTGATTGTCGCCATTGTCGTAGCGGTAGCGGTCGGGAAGATCGCGACTCTCTTTTTCCAGCAGCAGGCTGAGATCCTTCTTCAGGTGACCGGTCCGGACACTCACCAGCGGGGCCTTGCTGGTCGCGGTCAGGTCGAAGAAGTGGCGCGCCACCAATGCCGGATCGACCTCCGTGTTTCCGAGCGTGAGATGGGAAATCAGTTTGGCGGAGACTTTCCCGTCGTCATCGAGGGAGCGGAAGCCGGTGAGGGCGCCGACGCCGACTTCGTTGGTGCTGCCGTGGGCGGTTTCCCATTGGTCCGCCGCGAGGTCCCTCGGCCGGCTTGCGAGATCGATCTTGGCCCGGTGGTTTTCGGGCCCGATCCACCACGCGTATCGTCCGGCTCCGTCGACCTCGACAAGAGCGGCCCGGGTCACCTGATCCGGTTGGGTTTCGGCGCTGTCTCCCAGGCTGCCCTCGCCGACGAGGACCACGGAGTTTTCCTCGTTCCATCCGCTGAGCGAGTCCGGGGCGTCGGGATTGATCTCCGCATCCGGCGGCAGTGACAGCAGCCAGCGACGGAACATCGCCTCGCGGCGTGGAGTGTAGGTGTCGGCAATTTGCAGGCTGCCACCACCGTCGGGGCGCTCGTAGGAGGCATTGAGCCAGGAACCCCAGGAGTCGTAGCTGGCGAGCCAGCGGGACTGCGCGATTCCCTCGATGCGGGCCGACGTTTCATCGGCGTCGAAGATGGCCGACTCGGCGCTGATCCGCATGTCCGGCCCCATCTCCTTTTGGAGTTCTCCAAGTGCGACACTCAGGGCCAGCCGGGCATTGGCCCGGGCCTCGGCCATGGCCATGCTTTGATTGCTGCTCCGCAGGCTGATGGTCGAGAGGCTGAGCAGTCCGACGGCGAGCAGGGCCAGCAGCACCATCAGGGAAATGGTGATCACCAGCGCAAAGCCCCTGGCCGGACGAGCGGGGCGCGTTCGGGCAAGGGCGCTTGCCCGCTGCGGGGGGATGCTCCAATGGCATTGCATTGTAGATACCATGTCCGCGAGATTGCCGATCACGTCAAGGAGCAAGCAACGCCATCGCACGTTCGTGGGACGGCGCGGGGTGGACGGTCGGTGATGTGATCGGCCGCGTAGTGGCCACTCTCTCGATCTCCAGATCGGTCATGGGGTGATGCCGGGACCGCTGGCCCGCGTCGAAGGTGGATCGCGCCGCGCATCCTGCGAAAATCGGGGCATATCCCCGCGTCCGGCAAGGTGCGGCTCGTTTTCGGGGTTTCCGGGTGGCAGGCTGATCCATGCAATGAGTTCGAGTTCGCTTACCGGAACGCAGGTGGTTCGGTCGGTGGGCACGTTTGCGGCGCAGCTGATTGAGGTGATCGGCCACGCCGGCACTCATGTCTCCGCGCTCCGCCGGCCGGCGGTGCGGCTGGTGTTCCACAAGCAGGTCCTGTTCACCGGAATCCAGGCCCTGCTGCCGGTGGCGGTGGCGGGACTGGTCGTCGGAATCGCGCTGATGACCCAGATGCGCCTGCTGCTGGGCAGCGGGGTGGACCTGAACGTGAAGATGCTCCGGGTCGTGGTCCTGCGCGAGTTCGCCCCGCTTCTTACGGCGTTTATCGTACTTGGGCGCAGTGGGTCGGCGATGGCGGCCGAGATTTCCGGGATGAAGGTCCGGGGCGAGTTGCGCACGCTCTACCTGCTCGGCATCAGCCCCGGCGAGTATCTGCTCATGCCCCGCGTGATCGGCTGTGCGCTCGCCGTCCCGGCGCTGACGGTGGTGTTCCAGTTCGTGGCGGCGGTCGTGGGCCCGCTGGTGGCTTCCGTTTTCGTGAAGGTCGAGCTCACACCCTTCTACATGGAGCTTTTCACCGGGATCCGGCTCCTCGACGTGGTCCTGTCCCTGATGAAGACGACCATGCTGGGCCTGTCGATCGCCGGGGTGGCGTGTGCCACCGGGTGCTTCGTCCCGCCGGAGCCGACCTGGATTCCGCAGGCGGCGGAGCTTTCGGTCCTGAGGGGCTTCATCCTGATCCTCGGCGTCGATCTCGTCTTCGCCATCATCCACATCCTGCTTTCATGAATCAGCCGGTCCTTGAGGTGAAACTTGCGGAAGGAGAGTCCTCCGTTGCACTGGACTTCGGGATCGAAGCCGGGGCCGCCGCGATCCTCTCGTCGGGATCCAATCCGGTCCTGGATGAACTGCTGGAGCGGATTTCCGGGCTGGAGGGGCTTGCTGAAGACGACGTGCTGCTGGCGGGCGGGAGTCTCGTGCGTTGCAGGGAAAGGGTCTTGTTGGGACGACTCGAGGCATTGGGCTACGCCTCGGCGGAAGGGGGGCTGATCGCCAACCTGAGGGTTTGGGAGAACCTGCTGCTGCCCCGCCGGGCCCGGCTCGGTCCGGTGCCGGAGTCCACTGCGGAGGTGGAGAAACGCATCATCGAGGCATTCGCCCAAGCAGGCATCGAAGAGCAGCGGACCGTGGGCCTGATGCCCCAGGTGCCGGACCGGCTGAGTGCCCTCGAGCGGATCGTTTGCGCGCTGGTTCGCTGCCACCTCGCGGGATTCCGGTTGCTGGTCTGCGACCGGATCTTCGACCGCCTCGACGAGGGTCGGACGCGCCGGGTGGCGGCCCTGGTCGACTGGCTCGGCCGCCAGCACGAGGGCAGCGCGATGCTCGTCCTCAGGCATTCAACGCGTCCGGTGGAGAATTCATTCGGACTCAGGGCGTGGTCGCCCGTCAACTGCATCCAACTGGAGGAGAAATCATGGCTCGCTTCCTGAAAAACACCGATCCGAGGTTCCACCTTGTCGAACTGCGCTCCGGATTCTTTCTCGGCGTCATCCTGCTCGTTCTGTTAGGAGCGGTCGGCTTCGGAATCTGGAGGCAGGAGTGGTTCCGCGGGGCGAAGCACTACCGGATGACCGCGGAGACCAGCGAGGGCTTGCAGACGGGAATGGCCGTGCGGCTGAGTGGATTCCGGATCGGCAAGGTGGACGGGATCGAGCTGGTCGGTCCGGGCGAGGTGACCGTGAGTGTGAAGGTTTTCGACGAGTACGTTCACTACGTGAAAACCGACTCGCGGGCAGAGGTTCGCGGGGAGAACCTGATTGGCGACCGTTTCATCGAGCTGACGGCCGGCAGTGCCGGAGCTCCGCCCGCAGCGGAAGGCGCGGAGATCCAGATCGAGGCCGAGCCGACGATCGGGGCGATGGTCGAGGAATTGAAGGAGGAGTTCGAGCCGATCCTGGTGGGACTCGGAGGCGTGGCGGAGAAGCTGCCGCTGACGGTGGACCGGGTGGATCGCGTCATCGACGAGTCGCATGCGTTGGTCGTGGACCTGCGTCGCGAGGACGGCGACCTTCAGCAGGGCTTCGCCCGGCTCAGCGCGGCCCTGGCGGAGATCGAATCGCTGGTGGCGGAACTGCGGGCACCCGACAACGACATGATGAAGGGCATCGACCAGTTCGAGGATGCCACGCGGGCGATGAGCGAGCACCTCGACTCCATTCTGACCAAGCTCGACTCGGCCTCGGGCCGGCTGGATGAAACCCTGGCCAAGGCCGGCGGGCTGATCGATGAGGCCGACGGCGTGGTCGGGGGTCTTCGCGAGGCGGTCGACGTGGCCGGTCCCGAAGTGCCCGAGATGGTCCGCAAGAGCTCGCGGACGGTCGACAAGGCGGACGATGTGATGAGTGCGGTGCGCGACATGTGGCCGATCCGGGGCGGCGTGTCGAAGGACGATGGCAAAACCCTGAGGACCTCGAGCGATGATTGAGCGCTGGATGACGATGATGCTGGTGCTGCTGGCTGCCGGTTGCGCAGGTCCGGGAAATGCCGTTCCGCCGGTGGTGCGCGAGGCGCGCGAGCGGGCCGACGACGGCCACGATGCCTTCGCCGAAGGCCGGATCGAGGAAGCGACCCTGGCGTATGGCGAGGCCCTCTCGCGCTACCGTTCGATCGACGATCCGGTCGGGATCGTGCGCTCCCTGGTCAACATCGCCGTCGTCCGCAATGCCTCCGGGGCGAGGTCCGACGCGTCGGACTGTCTCGATGCGGTCGACCGCTACGTGGCGACACTTTCCCCCGGAGAGATCGATGGGGAACTCAACGAGTTGAGGGCCGAGGCGGCATGGATGCGGGCCTATCTCGAACTGGATGCCGGACGTCGTGGCAGCGCGTGGCGTGAGTTGGAGCGTGGTCGCGCGCTCGGCCCGCCACGCGGCATGCGGGGGCGCTTCGACAACCTGGAGGCACGCCTCCGTCTCGAGGAAGGCGATGCCGCCGGGGCCTTGTCCGTGGCCCGGCGGGCGGCGGGCATCAACCGCCGCGCCGGCGAACGCGCCGAGACAGCGGATTCCCACCGGCTGGGCGGCCGGGCGGCATTGGCCACCGGCGATGCCGTCGCGGCGCAAGCGGCTTTCGAAAGCGCCCTGGCGATCGACCGCGACCTCGCGCGGCCGGGCAAGGTGGCGGACGACCTCGAGGGGTTGGCCGACGCCGCGCGGGCGATGGGGCAGGCTGGAACGGCATCGGCCTTCGACGAGCGTGCCCGGCTTGCACGCCGCGCGGCGGGGGAGTGAGGTCCGCCCCGCCTTTGTCCCACCCCGCCATCCAGCCTTGTCCCCGGACGGCCACACCGTTAGACCTGACCCAGCCTCCGGGAAAGGTCGGCTCGCCGCCTTTCCTGGCCCGATTCTCCCACCATGGACCACTCCACCCACAACCAGATCGTCTCCTTCATCTGGGGCATCGCCGACGACGTCCTCCGCGACGTCTACGCCCGCGGCAAATACCGTGACGTCATCCTCCCCATGACCGTCCTCCGGCGGCTTGACGCCCTCCTGGAGCCCACCAAGGACGCCGTCCTCGAAATGAAGGCCTTCTGTGACAAGGAGGGCATCGAGGAGCAGGACGCCCCGCTGCAGGACGCCTCCGGCTACCCCTTCTACAACACCTCCAAGTTCACCCTCCGCGGCCTGCTCAAGTCGCCCACCAACCTCCGCGACGACTTCGAGGCCTACCTCAACGGCTTCTCGAAGAACGTCCAGGAGATCATCTCCAAGTTCAAACTCTACAACCAGCTTGACACACTCGAGGAAGCCGACGTCCTCTACATCCTGGTCGAGAAATTCCTCTCCCGGGACATCAACCTCTCCCCGGAGCCCTTCACCCGGCCCGACGGCACCGAGCTGCCGGGTCTCAGCAATCTCGGCATGGGCTACGTCTTCGAGGAGCTGATCCGCAAGTTCAACGAGGAGAACAACGAGGAGGCCGGCGAGCACTTCACCCCGCGGGAAATCATCCGCCTCATGTCGCGGCTGATCTTCCGCCCCATTGCCGACCAGATCGAGTCGGCCCCCTACCTCGTCTACGACCCTGCCTGCGGCACCGGCGGCATGCTCACCGAGAGCGAGGAATGGCTGCTCCACCTCGCCGACGAGCAGCAGAAGAAGGTCCAGATCCACCTCTACGGCCAGGAGATCAACCCCGAGACCTACGCCATCTGCCAGTCGGACATGCTCATCAAGAGCCGCCCCACCGACAACATCGGCTACGGCTCCACCCTCAGTGCCGACCGCTTCCCGCGGACCCGCTTCGACTTCATGCTTTCCAATCCGCCCTACGGAAAGTCCTGGAAGAACGACCTCGACAAGCTCTGCGGCGGCTCGAAGGACGACATGGTCGACCCACGCTTCCGCGTCACCACCGAGGACGGCGACGATCTCAACTTCACCACCCGCTCCTCCGACGGCCAGCTCATGTTCCTGGCCACCATGGTGGACAAGATGAAGCACGACACGCCGCTCGGCTCCCGCATTGTCTCGGTCCACAACGGCTCCGCCCTCTTCACCGGCGACGCCGGCCAGGGCGAGTCGAACTTCCGCCGCCACCTGATCGAAAGCGACTACCTTGAGGCCATCGTCGCCCTCCCGCTCAACCTCTTCTACAACACCGGCATCGCCACCTACCTCTGGGTCGTCTCGAACCGCAAGCCGGCCCACCGCCGGGGCAAGGTCCAGCTCATCGACGCCACCGCGGCCTTCTCCAAGCTCCGCAAAAATCTCGGCAAGAAGAACTGCGAGCTGCGGGACGAGCACCTCGAGCAGGTCATGGACGCCTTCATGGCCTTCGAGGAGCGGGAAGCCACTGAGGAGAACCCGGTGAAGTCGAAGATCTTCGACAACGCCGACTTCGGCTACTGGAAGATCGTCGTGGAACGCCCACTCCGGCTCTCCGTCCGCTTCAGCGACGAGGCCATCGATCCACTGCGCTTCCGCACCGGCCCCGACGACCTCCGCCGGCGGGCCTGGGACAAGCACGGCAACGCCCTCCTCGACCCCGCCCGGTTCAAGGAGCTGAAGCCCCGCCTCGAGAAGATGGCCGACGCCCACGAGCCCAAGCTCAAGACCAAGGCCCGCAAGCAGTTCCTCGACCCCAAGACCTGGCAGGCCGATGCCGACCTCCACGCCCTCGCCCAGGAGCTGCAGGAGTTCCTCGGGGCCGACCGGCAGTGGGATGACTTCGCCGCCTTCGAGAAGGACCTGAAGGCCGCCCTCAAGGACCTCGACCGGAAGCTCGCCACCGTCGAGAAGAAGGCCCTCCTCGCCGCCGTCACCTTCCGCAACCCGGATGCCGCTCCGGTCATCAAGAAGCGCCTCGCCAAGTATCACACCGAGGAAAGCCTCGAACGCGAGGCCCTCTATGGCACCTACAAGGACAAGGGCGGCTTCCTCCAGTATGAGTCCGACTCCGAGCTGCGGGACACGGAGCAGGTGCCACTCACCGAGCCCGGCGGCATCGAGGCTTACTTCCAGCGGGAGGTGAAGCCCCACGTCGGGGACGCCTGGATCGATGGCGAGAAGACCCAGATCGGCTACGAGATCCCCTTCACCCGCCACTTCTACGAATACCAGCCGCTCCGCCCGCTGGAGGAGATTGCCGAGGACCTCCGGGCCCTCGAAGCCGAGGCCGAACAACTGCTTGAGGAGGTGCTGGCGTAAGATGGCGGCAACTACACAGAATGGATGGCCAACGAAGCGAGCGAAGTTTCTCCTTCGCGAGATCGACGTTCGATCGGCTACTGGTGAAGAAGAGCTGCTTTCCGTCTCTCACGTAACTGGCGTCACACCGCGGTCGGAGAAGAATATCACCATGTTTGAAGCCGAGTCGTATGAGGGTTCAAAGCTCTGCTGGCCGGGGGATTTGGTGATCAACACGATGTGGGCGTGGATGTCAGCCCTCGGCGTCTCCAACTACCATGGAATAGTCAGTCCCTCCTATGGTGTCTACCGCCTCCACGATCCGCAGACCTACAACCCACGATTCCTGGACCTCCTTCTCCGAACACCTGAATATGCCGCGGAATACATGCGTCGCTCAACCGGCATCCGACAATCCCGACTACGGTTGTATCCGGAGGAATTTCTCCGGATTCCGCTACCCGTGCCACCTCGCCCCGAACAAGACGCCATCGTGGCGTATTTGGATGGGAAGCTCGAAGCGATCGACCGCTACCTGCGGGTGAAGGAGCGGGAGATTGCTCTCTTGGAAGAACGCAAGCGGGCCCTCATCCACCGGGCCGTCACCCGCGGCCTCGACCCCAACCCCAAACTCCAACCCTCCGGCATCCCCTGGCTGCCAGAGATTCCGGTGGGGTGGGAAGCATGGAGAATAGGTCACCTCGCCAGAGTCGGCAATGGGTCGACCCCTGCAAGGTCACAGCCGAGCTATTGGACGGAGGGAGCCTACCCGTGGCTTAACAGTGCATCAGTCAATCAAGGAACGATTACTGAGTCTGACCAATTTGTAACGCCGACAGCCTTACGAGAATGCCATCTTCCGATCGTGCCCCGGCATAGTGTGCTTGTTGCGATCACCGGACAAGGTAAGACCCGTGGCACAGCAGCCCTTCTCGACTTCGAGGCAACGATTAATCAGCATCTCGCCTTCATCACAATCACCAATCCACGACTCGTGCCGAGGTATCTCCACCTCGCACTTCGTGGTTTGTATGCCCAACTCAGGGCAATGAGCGATGATTCAGGGAGCACCAAGGGGGCCCTTACCTGCCACGACCTGAAGCACCTGAAGATCCCGATGCCACCGAAGAAGCTGCAATTGATGATCGTTGGGGAATGCAATGAGGAGGTGGAGAAAATCGACACCACCATCACCCGAGCCCGCCGTCAGATCAAGCGGATGCAGGAATACCGCACCGCCCTCATCGCCGAGGCGGTGACGGGGAAGATCGACGTGACGGACCGCCCGACCTGAACCAGACTGCCGCCATGCGCCTGCTCCACTACCTTGAGATCGAGAACTTCAAGCGTTTCGGGGAACGCCAGCGCATCGAGCTGGAGCACCCGGCGGTGCTCATCGGCCCGAACAACTGCGGCAAGACCAGTGCGATCCAGGCACTGGCCCTCTGGTCCTTCGGGATCAAGACCTGGTACTCCGGCCGCCGCGACTCGAAGGCCAGCGAGCGGGTCGCCACCGCCCTGAACCGGCTCAGCATCGTCTCGGTGCCGGTCACGCGGACGCGGTTCTTCTGGAAGGACGCCCGCGTCCGCACGGGCAATCAGCCGATCATCATGTCGATCACCGTCGGCGTGGAGTACAAAGGGAAGGTCCGGCCGGTGACCATGAAGTTCAAGTCTCAGTCGGACGAGCTCGCCTACTGCGAGCCGGGCGAGGATTGTTCCGAAGATCTCGACCTGATCCAGTATTCGGCTCGGCTGAACGTCGAGCTCCTCTATTCCATGTCCGGCATCGAGACCGAGGAACCGGTGATCAAGCCCGGGCGGATCAACGTCCTGCTCGGCCAGGGCCAGACCGCCCAGGTGCTGCGGAACCTGTGCTTGATCGTCGCCCGCGACACTCCCGACGACTGGAGGAGGATCACGGGCCTGATGAAGCGGCTTTTCGGGGCCGAGCTGATGAATCCGGTGGAGGATGAAGTGCGCGGCGTGGTCGAGCTTTTCTACCGCCAGCCCGAGGTCAAGGAGGCGCTGGATATCAGCATGGCAGGCCGTGGCTTCCAGCAGATGCTGCTTATTCTCTCCTACTTGTTTTCCCACAAGCGCAGCATCCTGCTGATTGATGAACCGGATGCTCATCTGGAGATCCTTCGGCAGCGGCAAGTCTATGTGCTGCTACGCGATGTGGCGCACCGAAACGAGTCGCAGGTGGTCATGGTCACCCATTCCGAGGTGGTGCTCAATGAGGCGATCGATACCAACCTGACGCTGATTCTGGACGGCCAGACCGATCAGGTCGGCGGCTCGGAGATGATCCGGAATTCCTTGAAGCACTTCGGGGCCGAGCATTACGTCAGGGCTCGCCAGACAGGGACGGTGCTCTACGTCGAAGGGAGCACGGATATCGACATGCTCCGGGGCTTCGCCCGCAAGCTCGATCATCCGGTTGCAGAGGTTCTGGAACAAGGCAGTCGGCTGAACACCTACTACCTCCAGGACAACTATCCGCAAGCTGAACGTGAGGTCGAACAGGAGTTGGAACGGGTGGAAGGCGGCTACGGGATTTCGGCCCGGAAGCACTTCTTTGCGCTCCGCGACATGGTCCCGAACCTGCGGGGCCTCGCGCTGAGGGATGGCGACGCCCGTCGCGGATCGACCGAAGGCGAGGAAGGCGGCTTCCGCGAGCACGTCTGGAAGCGATACGAGCCGGAGAACTACTTCGTGACCCCCGAATTGCTGTCAGCCTACGCGATGCGGCACCTCGACGATCAGGAACTGTTCGAGGGCTTCCGGCCGGTGATCGACGAGATTCAGCGGGAGCTGCTGCTGGAGCGGGTCTTTGGCGGAGCCGAGGAGGATCTCTCCGCCTACCTCGAAGCGGAACCGAACCAGAAGAGCCTGATCTGGCGGGCCCAGACATCGGGCGTCAAACTGAGCGATTTCGCCGAAGAGTTTTTCCGCCGCCTCGCCGCGAAGAGCGGCACCCGGATGCTGCTCCGCAAAGGGGAACTCCATCTTCTTATCGACGAATGCTCGGGAGAGCACTTCAACGGGGAGATTCGGGAAGTGCTGGATTTGATAGCCCAACTACTTTCCCCCGCGAAGGCATGAAGGGGGCCTTGCGGCCCCCGGTGGAATCCTACTACCCGGTCAAGCCAGCATTCAGGCCAGCATTCAGATTTGTCGTGAGCATAAGCTCGCCATTTCTCATATCAAGATCCCAATGTCCCAGCCCCGTTACTCCGTCAATCAGCACCCGATCCAGACGCTCCTGAGCTGGATCGAGGCCGGCGACCTGACCCAGATGCCGTCCGGTTCGACATCCTAGAGCCCCTGCGATAATCTGCCTCGACGCCAATGAAGATCACTCTCCAACCTGAAGTGCTCGCCTGGGCCCGCGACCGCGGCCAGCTCAGCCGCGAGGACTTGGCGAAGAAGGTTGGCACGAGCGTCGAGAAGGTCGCTGGCTGGGAGGAGGAAGGTGAGCTGACCTGGAAGCAGGCCGAGAAGGTCGCCGCGGCGACCCGAACGCCTTTCGGGTATTTGTTCCTGGAGTCTCCGCCGGAAGAACGGCTGCCGATTCCGGACTTCCGGACCCACCGTGGCAGAGCAGTCGGACGGCCGAGCCCCGACTTGATTGACGTCCTCCATCAGAGCTTGAGGCGACAGGACTGGTTCCGGGATTATCTTGTCGCCGAGGAAGAGGAGCCGCTGGGTTTTGTTAACAGCGTGGATGTCGGCCAGTCCCCTGAGAGGGTTGCCACCGCGATTCGCCGCGAACTCGGTTTTCACCCGTCCGAAAGCACCGAGCGAACGCTCGAGGGCGTCTTGAACGACCTTTGTGCTGCGATCGAGGCCATCGGGATTCTGGTCGTGCGGGCCGGTATTGTCGGAAATGCGACACGGCGAAAACTGGACCCCGAGGAGTTCCGCGGGTTTGCCTTGGTCGATGAATACGCTCCGCTGATCTTTGTGAATGCTGCGGACTTCAAGGCCGCCCAGATCTTCACCTTGATCCACGAAGTCGTACATCTGTGGGTGGGGCAGTCCGCCATTTTCAACTTGGAGAACACGTACAGCCCCCGCGATCAGCGTGTGGAGGCGTACTGCAACGCGGTTGCTGCCGAGTATTTGGTCCCGATCCAAGAGCTCCGGGAACTGGTTCAGCAAGACGAGTCCGAGCCCGGTCAACTCGTCGAAAGGCTCCGCAGACGGTATCGGGTCAGCGACCTTGTGATTATCCGCCGTCTCCACGACATCGGGCAGATCAATCGCAACCAGTTCAAGGCTTGGTATGAGGAGCGGCTCGATCAGCATGCCGATTCTCCGAGGGCTTCCGGTGGCGACTTTTACAGGAACCAGCCGGGCCGAATAGGTCCCCGGTTTTCCCGGGCTCTTGTGGCCAGCACGCTCGAGGGGCGAACGTTGATTCGTGACGCTCTTTCTCTGTTGGGCTTCAGCAAGGTAGAGACGTTTCGGAAGTTTGCCAGCGAACTCAAGTTCTCGGTGTGATGGCGTACCTTCTCGATTCCAACACGCTGATCGAAGCCAAGAACGCTCACTACTCTTTTGAGGTGTGCCCCGGTTTTTGGGACTGGTTGGTGCTCAAGATCGGAGAAGGTTCCGTCCTGAGTATCGAGGCGGTGTCGACCGAACTGCGTCGTCAAACGGATGAACTTTCGGAGTGGGCGGTAAGGGACGCCTCCGGGATGTTTCTCGCACCCGATGCCGCGACCGCCGTAGCGATGAGGGAGGTTACGGCTTGGGTGATGGCCCAGGACTACAAGGAGGAACACCGGGCCAACTTCTTCGCAAAGGCGGATCCGCTCTTGATTGCCTGTGCAAAAGCCCACGATCACAAGGTCGTCACCCACGAAGTTCCGGTCCCGGAGAATAGCCGCAAGGTGAAGATCCCGAACGTGTGCCAAGCCATGGACGTCGAGTGGACGAACCTGTATTCGATGCTCCGGGCTGAGCGTGCCCGGTTCGTGCTGGCGACTGACTAATCCGATTCTCGGCCCCATGCCCTCCTCCCTCAACGAAGCCTCCCTCGAAGCCCTGATCGAGTCTCACCTGCTCGACGCCAACGGCTACGCGAAGGGCGACCCGGCCGACTACGACCGCACGCTGTGCCTCGACGTGCCGCACTTGATGGGATTTCTCGAGGCCACCCAGCCCGAGATCGTGAAGAAGCTCGGGATCGGGCAGGAGGAAGCATCACGCACCAAGTTCCTGTCCCGCCTTTCTGCCGAGATCCGGAAGCGGGGTGTGGTGGACGTGCTTCGCAGCGGCTTCGGGCATCAGGCCGTGGCCAAGATCCGCCTCTACTACCCGACCCCCAGTGCCCACAACGAGCAGGCCGGGAAGAATCACGCCGCCAACCGGTGGGTGGTCACCCGTCAGCTCCGCTACTCCCAGGACGAGCAGGCCCGCTCGCTCGACATGGTGGTCTTCCTCAACGGACTCCCGATCGCCACCTTCGAGCTGAAGAACTCGCTCACCAAGCAGTCCACCAAGGACGCGATCCGCCAGTATCAACGGGACCGCCCGACCACCGAGCCGCTCTTCAAGTTCGGGGTCTGCCTGGTGCATTTCGCCGTTGATGACCAGACGGTGGCTTTCTGCACCGCCCTCGCCGACGAGCGGTCGGTCTTCCTCCCCTTCAACAAGGGCTGGAAGGACGGAGCCGGCAACCCGCCGAATCCCGACGGACTCAAGACCGACTACCTGTGGAAGGAGATTCTCACCAAGGAGGTCTTCGGCCGCATCATCGAGAAGTTCGCCCAGATCATCACCGAGGAGGACCCCAAGACGAAGCGGAAGAAGCGGAAGCAGATCTTCCCCCGCTACCACCAGCTCGACGTGGTGACCAAGCTCCTTTCCGATGCCGCGACCAACGGCCCGGGGAAACGCTACCTCGTCCAGCACTCCGCCGGCTCCGGAAAGTCGAACTCGATCACCTGGCTCGCCCACCAGCTCACCGAGCTACGCGGCCAGGTAGCCACCGATCCGGTCTTCGACTCCATCATCGTCGTCACCGACCGCCGGGTCCTCGACAAGCAGCTCCGCGACAACATCGCCCAGTTCGCCCGCGTCGCCGGCGTCGTGGAAGCCATCACCCAGGGCTCCAAGCAGCTCAAGTTGGCCCTCCAGAACGGGAAGAAGATCATCATCACCACGATCCAGAAGTTCCCCTTCGTTTGCGATGACATCCGCTCACTGCCCGGCAACAACTTCGCGATCATCATCGACGAGGCCCACTCCAGCCAGGGCGGGCAGACCGCCGCCAAGCTCAACGAGACCCTCCGGGACGACGACGAAGAGTTCTACGAGACCGACGAAGACCGACTGAACAAGATCATCGAAAGCCGCAAGTTTCTCGATAACGCCAGCTACTTCGCCTTCACCGCCACGCCCAAGAACAAGACCCTCGAGCTCTTCGGCGTGAAGCAGCCGGACGGGACCTTCGGTCCCTTCCACCCCTACACCATGCGGCAGGCCATCGACGAGGGCTTCATCCTCGACGTGCTGCAGAACTACACGACCTGGTCGAGCTACTACAAGCTGCTCAAGAAGGTCGAGGACGACCCCGAGGTTGATGCCCGCAAGGCCCGAAAGAAGCTGAAGAAGTTCGTGGAAAGCCACGAGCACGCCATCCGCATGAAGGCCGAGATCATGGTCGACCACTTCCACGACGAGGTGATCGCCAAGCGGAAGATCAACGGCAAGGCCAAGGCGATGGTCGTGACTTCCGGGATCGAGCGGGCGATCCAATACAAGCTCGCCATCGTCGCCTACCTCGCCGAACGACGGAGCCCCTACAAGGCCCTGGTCGCCTTTACTGGAGAGAAGAAATACCAGGACGAGAAATACACCGAGGACAGCATGAACGGCTTCGCCGGGGCCAAGATCCCCGACGAGTTTGAGAAGGAAGAATACCGCTTCCTGATCGTCGCCGAGAAGTTCCAGACCGGCTTCGACCAGCCGCTGCTCCACACCATGTATGTGGACAAGGAGCTGGCCGGCGTGCAGGCGGTTCAGACACTGTCACGGCTCAATCGCACCATCCCGGGTGTGAAACGCGACACCTTCGTTCTCGACTTCCACAACGACGCCGAACCAATCCGCAAGTCCTTCGAGCCCTACTACAAGACGACGATCCTCAGCGAAGAGACCGACCCCAACAAGCTCCACGACCTCAAGGCCGAACTCGATGCCGCCCAAGTCTACGGACAGGAAGAGGTGGACACCTTCGTCTCGAAGTTTCTCCAGGACGCGTCCCGCTACGACCTCGATGTGATCCTCGACGCCTGTGCCGCCTGCTACAAGGAGGAGCTCGACGAAGACGGACAGATCAAGTTCAAGGGCAACGCCAAGGCCTTCGTGCGGACCTACAATTTCCTCGGCGGCATCCTGCCCTTCAAGAACCTGGAATGGGAGAAGCTGGCGACCTTCCTCCGCTTCCTGGTCCACAAACTCCCTTCACCAGAGGATCCCGACCTTGCCGCCGGCATCATGGAGGCAATCGACATGGATTCCTACCGGGTCGAGAAGCAGGCCACCAACGACATCATCCTCGAAGGCGATGAGACGCTGGAGCCGGTCCCTGTCGGCGGTGGCGGCGGGAGGCAGGAGCCCGATTTCGACCTGCTCTCGAACATCATCAGGAGCTTCAACGACCAGTTCGGCAACATCGCCTGGGAGGACGAGGACCGCCTGCGGAAGACCATGAACGAGCTGCAGCAGAAGATCCGGGGCAACGAGAGCTTCCAGAACGCCAAGTCCAGCAAGCAGAACGAGCAGACCATCCGCATCGCCCACGACGACGCCCTCAAGACGGCCATGCTCGGCCTGATGAAGGACCACACCCAGCTCTACAAGCTCTACGCCAACAACAAGGACTTCAAGCGAGCCCTCGCCGACGCCCTCTTCCGCCTGACGATGGGGGATGAGGTGGCGTGAGGTGGGTGGATGTCGGAGGAGGCGGTCGATTAACAGGAGGTGGTGGAAGACAGCCGTATCGCCGCCATGCAACGACGCCAGTTTCTCACCACGACCACGGCGGCGGCATCGACCGCCCTTGCCGGTCCCCTGTTTGCTGGGAACGGTCGCGCGGAGGTGCCACCCCATCTCGCCCACTTTGCCACCGCCTTGCATCGCAGGCCCATCGACGCCGCATTGGCCTGGTTCGGGCAGGCGGAGTTCGGGCTCTTCATGCACCACGGGCTCTACTCCATCCTCGGGCGCCACGAGTGGGTGATGTTCCGTGAGAAGATCCCGGTGAAAGACTACGAGAAGCTCACCGGGCGCTTCGATCCGGAGAAATTCGACACCGACTTCATCACCGACCTCGTCGCCCGGGCATGGGCCGCCAACAAGGACAAGCACAACGAGATCTGCGACACCCAACAGCCGCAGGGCCGGGGCTACATGAAGGCCGACGAGGCTCGGCACAAGACGCCGGATCAGGTCATGGGCATGCTGAAGAAGGCCCGCTCGATGAACTGCAAACTGCTGCTGAACACCGGGCCGCTGCCGGATGGGGCCATCCATCCCGATGACATCGCCACCCTGCGCGAGGGGGGAAAACGTAGGGATTAGTGGCTTTCCGGCAAACGGAACGTGATTGTCCGATCGGAAGTCCGCCGGGTTTCTGATTCCCTGCGCACGGATTTTGCGTGGCTTCTAACGAACCGGGTCAGGCGGCATGAACGCGGCGCCCCCTGGGGCCAACGGGGGTGTAAAGCCATGCCTACCGAAGAAACACCCACCGCCGCCCGCATCGACATCGTCATCGCGGCCATCGCGATCCAGTACTGCCTCGGCGCGATCTACGCCTGGTCGACCTTTACCCCGACGCTTCAGGATGTGGGATGGACGGTCAGCCAGACCCAGAACGTGTTCTCGGCGGGCCTGGTCACCTTTGCCATCGTGATGGTGCTGGCCGGTCGGTTGCTGCCGAAGTTCGGCCCGCGCAACGTCTGCATGGCGGGCGGGGCCCTGCTCGGGCTCGGCTACATTCTGGCGGGACTGTTCGGAGGCACGAGCTACCCGCTCCTGTTCATCTTCATCGGCATCATGGGCGGTGCCGGCATCGGTCTCTCCTATGTCGTGCCGATCGCCGTCGGGGTCCGCTGGTATCCCCACCGCAAGGGGCTCATCTCCGGCCTCGCGGTGGCCGGCTTCGGCTTCGGCGCGATGCTGTGGATCAAGCTTGCCGGCGAGTGGGGGCACCTGCTGGACACCATCGGTATCGGAGGAACCTTCATCGCCTACGGCATCACCTTCATCCTGGTGATCGGCATCGGAAGCCTGTGGATGTTCTATCCGCCCGAGGGCTGGGCGCCGCCGGTTGCGACAAAGGCCAAGGCGGCACCGGTCGACGACGGCCCCGGGCTGGAAAGCGGCGCGATGCTACGAACTCCGCAGTACTTCACCATCCTGCTGTCCTTTGCCTTCGGTGCGGCGGCGGGCCTGATGAGCATCGGGATCATGAAGCAGTTTCCGAAGGAGGCGTTGGTCGAGTCCGGGTATGACCTCGAGAAGGCCCTCGCCCTGGCAGGCACGGCGGCGGCGGTGTACTACGCGCTGGCCAACGGCCTCGGCCGCATCATCTGGGGGATGATCGGCGACAAGCTCGGCTGCAAGCGCTCGATCATCCTGATGTCCATCCTGCAGGGGCTGATCGTCTACTGCTTCCAGTTCATGGCCGGAACGCCCTTCCTGCTGTTCATCGGAGCGGCGCTGATCGGTTTCAACTACGGGGGCATCTTCGCCTTGTTCCCGACCATCACGGCGGAGACCTTCGGGGCAAAGCACATCGGGCAGAACTACGGCTGGGTGTTCCTTGCCTATGCGATCGGCGGCCTGATCGGCCCCGTGCTGGCCGGCAAGCTCGGCGACCTGGGCAACTTCCCGCTCGCCTTCACGATCTGCGGCGTTCTTTGCGTGATCGCCGGACTGATCGTGCTGCCGCTGAAGAGGCCCAAGGCGGCTTGATTGAAATATCGGCGGCCGGGAGTCCTTAATGGAAAGATGCTCTCCCGTCTGCTTCCCACGAGTTTCGCTGCGATCGGCCTAGCCGTCGCTGCGGAACCTTCCTCCTTCGCCACGGCTTCGGCGGACAAGCCCTCCTTCGCCACGGCTTCGGACGGCAGGCCCAATGTCATCGTCTTCATGGTCGATGACCTCGGCTGGAACCACATCAGCGCCGAACAGCCGACGCTGGGGACGGCGCCGGCGGTCTATCAGACCCCCAGCCTCGAGAAGCTGGCGGCGGGCGGAGTGAGTTTCACCCACGCCTACGCCCAGCCGAACTGCGCGCCGACCCGCGCCGCGATGCTCACCGGCCAGTATCCGGCGCGCATCCACAACGACGTCTATGTGGTCGGCAGCCTCAACCGCTATGGTCGCGGCGGCATCTCCAAGCAGGATGCGAAGTTTCTCGGCGCGGAGCAGACCGAGGACGTCGCCGCGGAGGCGGTGACCCTCGCCGAGGCGCTCAAGAAGAACGGCTACACCACGGCTCACATCGGGAAGTATCACGTCGGCGGTCACTCCGGCCCGGAGACGTTGCCGCAGAAGCAGGGCTTCGACATCAATCTCGGTGGTCATCAGCAGGGTCACCAGCCGACCTGTTTCGCCACGAAGCAGAAGGACGGATGGGGCTTCAAGGGCGTCGGGCTCGGCCACTTCGACCGCTGGGCGGCGCCGTATGACGCGGCCTACCTGAAGAAGCGCGGGCTGCCGGAGTCCTTGGCCGGCACCCCCAAACACATCAGCGACGCCCTTGGCGATGCCCTCGGGGAAACCGTCGGCACCCTCGCCGCCGGCGGCAAGCCCTTCTACCTGCAGTTCCACACCTATGCCGTGCACGGACCCGTGCGGGCGCGGCCCGACCTGCGCGAGGCGGCGGCGAAGCGGGCGTCCGACAACCGCCAGGCCGAGTATCTCGGCTTCATCGCCGGCGTCGACGAGAACGTCGGCCGACTGCTCGACCTGCTCGAGGATCCGGATGGCGACGGGGATCCCGCCGACTCGATCGCCGGTAACACCGTCGTTCTTTTCACCTCCGACAACGGGGGCACGCACGCCAGCAACGCCCCGCTGAAGGGCGTGAAGGGCATGTTCACCGAAGGCGGAACGCGGGTGCCGCTGATCGCGTATTGGAAGGGCAGGCTGCCCGCCGGCAGGACCAGCGACCGCATGGTGCACGCGGTCGACTACTACCCGACCTTGCTCGAACTCGCCGGGGGCGGGTGGACGCCGCCGGTTGCCGATCATCCGCTGGATGGGGAGTCTTTCGCCAAGGAGATGCTCGAGCCGGGCACGGATGCCGACCGCGGTCCGGTGTTCTTCCTGTTTCCCGGCTACCTCGACCGCCGTGCCCAGCCGGGCGCCTGGGTGGTCGATGAGATCGGCGGCAAACGTTTCAAGGCCTGCTATGACTATGAGACGGATGCGTGGTCGCTGTTCTGCCTGACCGACGATCCGGGGGAGGCGAAGGATCTCGGGGCCACGGAACCCGAGATGGTGAAGTCATTGGCAGGCAGGCTCGATGGCTGGTTGCGCGAGGACCACCCGACCTGGCAGCCGAAGTATCCGATCCGCAAGAGCGACGGGGAATCTGCCGGGCCGCCGCCGCTGCCCTGACGCTGTGAGTCGGGAGGTCGGTGGGTGCCGTTGAAAGGGGTGAGCAAGCGGACGTGGCCGGGCCTTCCAGGCCCGT